>NZ_KB905748.1 GCF_000381045.1 Thermus scotoductus DSM 8553
AGGGATACCCAGACCTTTGTCTGCCAGGCTTGTGGGCACAGGGGCAACGCCCAGGTGAACGCGGCCAGAAACCTTCTCCGGAGAAGTTCTCCGGAGGAGTCCGTCATCACCTTCACCCCGAAAAGGGAGACCCTTCGCCTGCTTCTGCGGAGGTATGCGGAGAGGTCTCGCCCCGGGTCAAGGCTGAGACCCGGGATACCGGGCGGAAGGAGTGCCGCCCTGGAGCAGGTGTGGGGGAAGAACCCTTACCTGAAGGGCTTTCCCGACCTGCTCCGAACCCTGGGGGGATAGAAGGGAATAAAAGGGGGAACTCCGTGGCCCAGCTTTTGGTGGAGAACATCACCCTAACCTTTGGCGGCGTGGCTGCTCTTTCGTCGGTTTCCCTGGCGGTGGAGGAGGGGGAGCTGGTCTCCGTCATCGGCCCCAACGGGGCGGGGAAGACTAGCCTTTTAAACTGCATATCGGGCTTCTACCATCCCCAGCGAGGTCGCATCCTCTTTGAGGGGCACGAGATCACCCGCGCAAGCCCCCACGAGGTGACCCGTCTGGGCATCGCCCGCGCCTTCCAGAACATCGAGCTATTCTCTGGCCTCACGGTGCTGGAAAACCTCCTGCTGGCCCGGTCCTGGAGGGGGATCGGGAGTACCTTCTGGAAAACCCTGACGTGCAGGAGTTCTACCTGGGGGTGGCCAAAGGGGGCGGACGCAAGAGCTTCAAGGAGGTAAAGGCCTACAAGAGGCGGAAGCGGTTCATGTAGCCTGCCGCAGGACCCCGGCGTGGCGAGGCCCACGCTGGGGTTCGTATCATGGAGAGCGTGGTGCGCTTTCGCATGGAAGGGGTGCGCCTGGACCAGGCGGTGGCCGAGGCCTGCGGGGTAAGCCGCAGCCGGGCCCAGGAGTGGATCGCCCAGGGCCGGGTCCGGGTGGGGGAAAAGGTGGTGGAGAAGGCCTCCTACCGCCTTAAGGGGGAAGAGGTGCTGGTGGTTCCCCCGGAGGAAAAGCCCTTCGTGGCCCCTCAGGACCTGGCCATCCCGGTGCTCTACGAGGACGAGGACCTCCTGGTTCTCAACAAGCCTGCGGGGCTTCTTACCCATCCGGCTCCCGGGGTATACACGGGCACCGTGGTCAACGCCCTGTTGGGGCGGTACTTTCCTCTCCAGGAGGCCGAGCGGCCCGAGGAGGTGCGTCCCGGCATCGTGCACCGCCTGGACAAGGACACCAGCGGGGTCCTGGTGGTGGCCAAGCATGGGGGGGCCCTCGAGGCCCTGGCCCGGGCCTTCCGCGACAGGCTGGTGATGAAGCGCTACCTGGCCATCACCGAGGAGCACCCCAAGGAGGGCACCCTCATCGCCCCCATAGGCCGGCATCCCGTGGAGCGGCACAAGATGCACGTGGGGGGGATTGCGCCCCGGTATGCGGAGACCGAGTTCCGCATTCTCGCCACTGCCGGACCCTACGCCCTGGTGGAGGCCCGGCCCCACACGGGCCGTACCCACCAGATCCGGGTCCACCTCAAGCACCTGAAGGCCCCCATCCTGGGGGACGAGCTTTACGGCCGGCCCTCCCCCCATATCCCCCGCCAGGCCCTCCACGCTTACGAGCTTAGGATCCCCCACCCTAGGACCGGGCGCTTCTTGGAGTTCCGGGCCCCCGTGCCCCGGGACATGGTGAAGGCCTGGGGCGCCCTCGGGGGGGAGTGGCCTGAGGGGATCATCTTGGAAGACCCTGTATAATCACCCCAAATGAAGCGCTCTCCGGTTCGCAGGGTGGCTCCCTTGGGCTTGGTCTCGGTGCGGGCTCCGGGTGAGGAGGCCCATGGTCCGGGTCCGTCCCCAGGGTATCCCCCTGTTGGGGAAGCGGTGGGGCCTTTCCCTACTGGGGAAGCGGCCCATTTCCTCCGCGTGGGGGACGCCCGGAAGGTGCTTGCCGAATTCCCCGAGGCCTCCGTCCATCTGGTCTTGACTTCCCCCCCCTACTGGACCCTTAAGCGGTATGAGGATGTGCCCGGCCAGATGGCCCACATCGAGGACTACGAGGCCTTTTTGGACGAGCTGGACCGGGTGTGGCGCGAGGCCTTCCGCCTCCTCGTGCCCGGGGGCAGGCTCATCATCGTGGTGGGGGACGTGGCCGTGGCCAGGAGGCGCTTCGGGCGGCACTTGGTTTTTCCCCTTCATGCCGACATCCAGGTCAGGTGCCGTAAGCTCGGGTTTGACAACCTGAACCCCATCCTCTGGTACAAACGCACCAATGCCAGCCTCGAGGTGGAGGGGCGCGGCGTCTTCCTAGGCAAGCCCTATGAGCCTGGGGCTATCATCAAAACGGAGGTGGAATACATCCTCATGCAGCGGAAGCCCGGAGGCTACCGCAGGCCTAGCCCTGAAGCCCGGGAGAAAAGCCGCCTTTCCAAGGAGGACTTCCACCGCTTCTTCCGGCAAATCTGGGAGGACATCCCCGGGGAGAGCACCCGCCTCCATCCAGCCCCCTTTCCCCTGGAGCTCGCCGAGAGGCTGGTGCGCATGTTCAGCTTCGTGGGGGATACCGTCCTAGACCCCTTCGCCGGGACCGGGACCACCCTGGTGGCCGCCGCCAAGTGGGGGAGGAGGGCCCTGGGGGTGGAGCTGGTGCCGGGCTACGCCGCCCTCGCCCGGGAGCGCTTCGCCCGGGAGGTGCCCGGGGAGGTGCTGGAGGTCGTGGGGGACTAGATGGAGCTAGGGCAGGCCCTAGAGGCTGCGGTTTGGGACGGGCTGGAAAAGCCAGCCCAGAGCAAGAGGCGTTGGGATCTTTTGGCGGACTACTGTATGGCTCGGCTGGAGGCCCGGGGCCTTAGGGGCCTTTTGGGAGGAAGCCGGGGTGAAGTGAGCGTCCGGGGTTTTGCCCGGGCGAAGGACTGGGATGTGGTCCTGCTCGCCCCCCTCCTCGCCGGCGGGGGAGGGGGACGTATCCAGCACCCAGGGGAGAAGCCTCGCCTCCTTCTTTCCCTCAAGTCGGTCCTCCGCAATCCCCTGGGTTCCCTCCCCAACCGATTGGACGACCTCCTCGGCGAGGTTTCCTCTGTCCAGATGCTCTACCCGGAGGTGGTCATCGGCTACGTTGTGGTTTTAGACCACGGGGCCTTTGGCAAAAGCGCGGGGGGGAAGGCCGCCAAGGCAGGAGGAGAGGAGTGGGAAGAGGGCTACAACCGCTTTAAGGAGCGGCTGGCCCATTTGACCCAGCGGCGGCCTCCCTTGTGGGCCCAGGGCCTCATTGAGGGGCACTGGGTCATTGAGGTGGACAGCCGGACCCCTGGCCTTTTCCTGGACCTGGAGGCCACCCTGGAGGCGGGGGAGGCCTTCTTTGACGCCCTTGTAGGGGCCCTGAGGGAGCGGGAACCCCTCCTCTTCCTAGACCACGGCCAAAAGCCCTTTTAGCGCCTGTCCCAAGCGCCGCACGCCCTCTTGGATTCTCTCCCGGTCCAGGGTGGCGTAGGAAAGCCTCAGGGTGTTCTCCCCACCCCCATTGGCAAAAAAGGGCCCTCCGGGCACGAAGGCTACGTTTTCCTCTATGGCCCGTTGGAAAAGGACCTCGGCGGAAAGCCCCTCGGGGAGGGTCATCCAGACGAACATCCCTCCCTTGGGCCGGGTATAGGCCACCTCCTTGGGCATCTCCCGGTCCAGGGCTTCCAGCATGGCCTGGGCCTTGGCCTTGTAGGTGGTGCGGATCCTCTCCAGGCGTTCCGGGAAGCCTTCCTTCACCAGCTCGTGCACCAGGATCTGGTTGAGGACCGGGGTGTGCAGATCCACCCCCTGCTTGGCCTGGGTTAGTTTGAGAATAACCTCGGGTTGGGCTATGACGAAGGCCACCCTCAGGCCCGGGGCCAGCACCTTGGAAAAGCTACTGAGATAGATGACCCCGGGGTAGCCCGCCTCCCGGGCCAGCTCAAAAAGGCTTGGCAGACGGCTTTCCCCAAAGTAGAGCTCCCGGTAGGCGTCATCCTCCACCACCACCAACCCCCGTTCCATGGCCATTTCCAGGAGGCGCCTGCGGGCTTCCAGGGGCATGAGCCCCCCGGAGGGGTTCTGGAAGGAGGGGATGAGGTAGAGGAAGCGGGGGCGCTCCTGGTCTAGGGCTTCTTCCAGGGCACTGAGGTCCGGCCCCTCTTCCCCGGCCGGCACCGTGAGGAAACGGGGGCCGTAGGCCCGGAAGGCCTGGATGGCCCCCATGTAGCTGGGGGCCTCGAGGAGAACCGGGCTTCCCTCGTCCAAAAAGACCTTCCCCAGAAGGTCCAGGGCCTGCTGGCTTCCCGTGGTGATGAGGACCTCCTCCGGGCTCACCCCAAGCCGCTCCGCCACCCAGGCCCTTAAGGGGAAGTAGCCCTCCGTGGGCCCGTACTGCAGGGCCACCTCGCCCTTTTCCCTTAGGATCTCGGCTGCCTTGGCCGCCGCCTCCTCCTTGGGGAAGAGCTCGGGGGGGGGAAGGCCCCCGGCGAAGCTGAGGACGCCGGGGCGCTGGGTGAGCTTTAAAAGCTCGCGGATGGTGGAGGCCTGGATCCGGCTTGCCCGTTCGCCGAAAAGGGTACTCCAATCCAGGGTTTTCACTTATCCATTTTATCCTTAAGCTCCCTCAGGGAAAGAGCTTCCGGTAAGCCTCGAGGGCATACCGGTCCGTCATGCCGGCGATGTAGTCGCACACCGCCCGCTCCACCCCCTCCTCGGGGATCCGGGCCTGGACCTCCTTGGGCAGGATCGCAGGGTACTGGGTGTAGGTGTGGAAAAGATTCTCCAAAACGATTTCCGCCTTGCGCCTCTCCCTCAGGACCTCGGGATGGCGGTAAAAGCGCTCCATGAGAAAGGCCTTGAGTTCCCGGTGAGCCCGCTCGGCCTCAGGGGTGAGAGCAGCCAGGCGTTCAGGATGCCGGCGCACTTCCTCCGGGCTCCTCACCCCGGCCCCTTCTATCCTTTGGTGGGTGGCCTCTATGGAGGCGGTGATGAAAAAGCCCAGAAGCTGGCGCACCAGGATCCGGCGGGAAAGCTCGGTTAGCTCCGAAAGGTCCAGGCCTTCTTCCCGGGCCAGCTCCGCCAGGAAGGGCACCTCGGTGAGCTCTTGGGGGCGAAGGAGGCCACTACGGAGGCCGTCGTCCAGGTCGTGGGCCGCATAGGCGATGGCGTCGGAGAGGTCCACCACCTGGGCCTCGAGGGTGCCCTTGCCCTCGTACTCCGGCTTGAAGCCCGGGGTATAGGCGGCCTCGTGGGTGGCGATGCCCTCCAAGACCTCATGGGTGAGGTTGAGGCCCTTGAAACTGGGGTAGCGCACCTCCAGCTGGGTGAGGATCCTGAGGGCCTGGGCGTTGTGCTCAAACCCCCCGTGGTCCCGCATGAGCTCGTTCAGGACCTTCTCCCCCGTGTGGCCAAAGGGAGGGTGGCCTAAGTCGTGGGAAAGGGCGATGGCCTCCGTGAGGTCCTCGTTGAGGCCCAGGGCGCGGGCGATGGAGCGGGCCACCTGGACCACCTCCAGGGTGTGGGTAAGGCGGGTGCGGTAGTAGTCCCCAGCCCAGTTGGGAAAGACCTGGGTCTTGTACTCCAGGCGCCGGAAGGCGGTGGTGTGAAGGATGCGGTCCCGGTCCTTCTGGAAGGGCGTGCGGTAGGGGGACTCGGGTTCCGGGTATTTCCGCCCCCGGGTGTCCCGGGCCTTCTGGGCGTAGGGTGCCAGTCTTTCCGCCTCCAGATCCAGAAGCCTTTCCCTGGAGTAGAGCATCCCCTAGATCCGTTTGAAGAGAAGCACGGCGTTCTGACCGCCGAAGGCGAAGGAGTTGGAGAGGGCGTAGGCCACCTTGGCCTCCCGGGGCTCGGGCACGAAGTCCAGGTCCAGCTCGGGGTCGGGGTCCTCCAGGTTGATGGTGGGAGGGATGACCCCGTGGTAGAGGGCCTGCACCGTGGCGATGGCCTCGATGCCCCCGGCAGCCCCCAGGAGGTGGCCGGTCATGCTCTTGGTGCTGGAGACCATGAGCCGCTGGGCGTGCTCCTTGAAGACCTCCTTGATGGCCAGGACCTCGGCCCGGTCCCCCACGGGGGTGGAGGTGCCGTGGGCGTTGATGTAGCCCACCTCCTCGGGGTTCACTTTGGCGTCCAAAAGGGCGCGGCGCATGGCTAAGGCGGCGCCTTTCCCCTCGGGGTGGGGCTCGGTGATGTGATGGGCGTCGGCGCTCCGGCCAAAGCCCACCAGCTCGGCGTAGATCCTGGCTCCCCGCCTCTTGGCGTGCTCGTACTCCTCCAGCACCAAGACCCCAGCTCCTTCCCCCATTACGAAGCCATCCCGGCTTAGGGTGAAGGGGCGGCTGGCCTTGGTGGGCTCCTCGTTCCGGGTGGAAAGGGCCCGCATCACGGCGAAGGCCCCGATGGCCATGGGGGTGATGGCGGCCTCCGTGCCCCCGGCCAGCACGATATCCGCCTCCCCCAGCTGGATCATGCGGAAGGCATTTCCGATGGCATCCGACCCCGTGGCGCAGGCGGTGACGGCGGTGGAGCTGGGTCCCATGAAGCCGTAGCGCATGGCGATGTGGGCCGAGGCCATGTTGGCGATCATCATGGGGATGAAGAAGGGGCTTATACGGTTCGGGCCCCTTTCCAGGAAAACCCGGCTTTGGGCCTCCCAGGTCTCCATGCCCCCGATGCCCGTGCCCACCAGGGTACCCACCCGCTCGGGATCCAGGGCGCTGGGCTCCAGCCCCGCATCCTTCAGGGCCAGCTCGGCGGCGATCAGGGCGTACTGGACAAAGCGGTCCAGACGCCTAAGCTCCTTTTTGTCAATGAACTCCTCGGGATTGACGTCCACCTCGGCGGCGATGCGCACCGGCAGGGCCGAGGCGTCAAAGCGGGCGATGGGGCGCACCCCGCTTTTCCCGGCAAGCTGGGCCTTATGGTAAGCTTCCGCCCCCACACCGATGGGGGTGAGGGGTCCGAGGCCGGTAACCACCACGCGTCGCATGGGGGTAGTATACCGGGAAAAGCCCTGGGAAAAAGAAAAGGGGCGCGGAAAGCGCCCCTTAAAAGCCCTATTAGCTCTAGCCTAGCTTGGCCTGGATGTAGGCCACCGCATCCTTCACGGTGCGGATCTTTTCGGCCTCCTCGTCGGAGATTTCCAGGCCGAACTCGTCCTCGAGGCCCATGATGAGCTCCACGGTATCCAAGCTGTCCGCCCCTAGGTCCTCGATGAAGCGGGCCTCGAGGGTGATCTTCTCGGGTTCCACCGAGAGCTTGTCCGCAATAACCGCCTTCACCTTTTCAAAGATCTCCTTCTCCGTCATGAAAACCTCCCTTGGGGATTTTACCACGGGGTATAGCTTAGGGCCTGGCCCCTTCAATGGGGGGTGAGCCCCCCATCCACGCACAGGGTTTGGCCGGTGATGTAGCCCGCAGCCTCGGAGACCAAAAAGGCCACCGCCTCGGCCACGTCCTCCGGCCGGCCGAAGCGGCCTGCGGGGATGCTTTTCAGGTAGGCCTCCCGCACCTCGGGCGGGAGCTTTTCCGTCATCTCGGTTTCTATGAACCCCGGGGCCACGGCGTTCACCGTGATCCCTCGGGCGGCGTACTCCTTGGCCACCGCCCGGGTGAAGCCGATAAGCCCCGCCTTGGAGGCCACGTAGTTGGCCTGGCCGGGGTTTCCCAGGATGCCCACCACGCTGGTGATGTTCACGATGCGCCCAAAGCGGGCCTTCATCATGAGCTTGATGGCCTCCCGGGTGGTGCGGAAGACCGCGGAGAGGTTGGCTTCCAGCACGGCTTCCCAGTCCTCGTCCTTCATGCGGATGAGGAGGGTGTCCCGGGTGATGCCGGCGTTGTTCACCAGGGTGTCCAGGCCCCCCAGGATCTCCGCCGCCCCGTGGACCAGGCCCGTGGCGGCCTCCGCCTCCAGGAGGTTGGCCCCCAAAACCCCCACCAGGGGGCTTCCCAGCCTCCTGGCCTCCTCCGCTACCTCCTCCGCCTTCTCCCGGTTCTGCCCGTAATGGATCACCAGGGCGTAGCCCTCCCGGGCCAGCCTGAGGGCGATGGCCCGGCCGATGCCCCGGCTGGCTCCCGTCACCAGTGCCTTACGCATCCTCCACCTCCAACGCCTTCCTTACCCCTTCCGGGTCCCCCACGGAAAGGGCGTGCGCTTCCTTCAGGGTACGGGCCACCAGGCCTTTCAGCACCTCCCCGCTACCGAACTCCAAAAAGCGCCGGACCCCCCTCTTTTCCATGTCCTTTAAGATCTCCACCCAGCGCACGGGGGCGGTGATCTGCTCCAGGAGAAGTTCACGGATGCGGCCGGGGTCCTCCTCGGGCGTTGCGGTCACGTTGGAGTAGACGGGGAAGCGGGGCTTCCTCAGGGGCACCTGGGCCAGGTCCCGGGCCAGCCTTTCTTGGGCCTTGGCCATGAGGGAGGAGTGGAAGGGGGCGGAGACCGGGAGGAAAACCACCCGGGCCCGTTTTTCCTTTAGCCTTTCCGCCGCCTCCTCCACCGCCTCCTTCCTGCCGGAGATCACCGTCTGCTCGGGGGCATTTAGGTTGGCGATCTCCACTCCCTCTAACCTCGCCAGGGCTTCCTGGATGGCCTCGAGGGGAAGCTTCAGGATGGCGGCCATGGCTCCCTCTCCCGGGGGCACGGCCTCCTGCATGTACCGGCCCCGGAGGCGCACCAGCCGTAGGGCATCCTCCAGCTCTAGGGTGCCCGCGGCCACGTGGGCGGTCCATTCCCCCAGGGAGTGCCCGGCGGCTAGGGAGGGTTCGGTTCCCCCTTCCGCCAGGAAGGCCCGGTAGGCGGCATAGCCCACCGCCAGGAGGGCGGGTTGCTGGTTTTCCGTGAGGGTGAGGGCCTCCTCGGGGCCTTCCCACATGAGCTTTAGGAGCCCGGGCAGGGTGGCCTCGGCTCGGTCCAGCACCTGGCGGGCGGCAGGGAAAGCCTCGTAAAGGGCTTTTCCCATACCCACCTTCTGGGAGCCTTGGCCGGGGAAGAGGGCGGCGTACATTAGGCTCCCCCCCAGGTGAGGACCGTGGCGGCCCAGGTGAGCCCGGCCCCGAAGGATACCAGAAGAACGTGATCGCCTTCTTGGATCCTGCCGTCCTCCACAGCTTCCTTGAGGGCCAGGGGGATGGAGGCGGTGGAGGTGTTGCCGTAGCGGTCCACGTTGACCACCACCCGTTCCCAGGGAAGGCCCAGGCGCTCCCTGGCGGCGTCGATGATGCGTAGGTTTGCCTGGTGGGGCACGAAGACCTTGATATCCTCCGGGGTGAGGCCGGCTTTTTCTATGGCCTCGAGGGTGGCGGTGTTCATCACCCGCACGGCGAACTTGAAGACTTCCCGCCCGTTCATGTAGAGGCGGTTGCGCATGGAGGTCCCGTCGGGAAGCCTGGGGGCCACGCAGGCGTGGTAGAGCTCCTTGGCCCCGCTACCGTCCGCCCCCAGCACGAAGGAGCGGAAGCCGAAGCCCTCCCGCACCCGGCCCACCACCGCGGCCCCTCCCGCATCGCCAAAGAGCACCGCGGTGGCCCGGTCGTTCCAGTCCACGATCTTGGAAAGGGCCTCGGCCCCCACTACCAGGACCTTACGGGCCAGGCTCGCTTCCACCATGGCGTGGGCCTGGGCCAGGGCGTAAAGCCAGCCCGGGCAACCCGCCAACAGGTCGTAGGCGAAGCCCTGGATGCCGAAGCGGGCCTGCACCAAGGCGGCGGTGTTGGGGAAGAGGGCGTCGGGGGTGTTGGTGGCCACGATGACCCCGTCCACTCCTTCCAGAGCTCCTGGGTGGCGTCCAAGAAGGTCCTCCACCGCCTTGAAGGCCAGGTCCGAGGTGTACTCGTCCTCGGCGGCGATGCGCCGTTCCCGGATGCCGGTTCGGGTCACGATCCACTCATCCGAGGTGTCTAGATAGGCCTCAAAGTCCTCGTTCCTCAAGACCCTTTGGGGAACATACGCCCCCAGGGCCAGGATGCCCGACGCCTGACCTCCCGTCATGGGCACCACTATACCCATTGGCAGTGAAAAAAGTTGAGGCCCAAGGTTCAGGGGCCCCTTATCTTGACCCGATCTAGACTTCCAGAACCTTGCGCCCGTCGTAGTAGCCGCACTCCGGGCAGACGGTGTGCGGGGGCTTCATGGCTTTGCACTCGGGGCAGGGGACCAGGGTCGGGGGGGTCAGGGCATGGTGGCTCCTGCGGGCATCGCGCCGCGCCTTTGAGGTCTTCTTCTTGGGTACAGGGTGTTTGGCCATCTCCAATCCTCCAGGGGGGCTTGGCCCCCGCTAAACCCCTGGTAGTATAGCAGACCCGCTAGAGTTCGGGAAGGAGGTCCTTAAGGCCGAGGAGGGGATGGTGGACCTCCGGCTCGTGGCCGCAGTCCACCAGGTTGCGGTCCGCCCCGCACACCGGGCAGAGGCCCTTGCACCCTTCCTGGCAGAGGACGGTGTAGGGCATCTCCGTCACGAACGCCTCGGTGAGGAAGGGGAGAAGGTTCAGGTCGGGTGCGCCAAAGGTGTAGTACTCCTCCTCGGCCTCCTCGTGGAAGGTGAGGTCCTCGAGGCCCTGCTGGTAGCGGAGGAGGTGCTGGAAGTGGGCGTGGATGGGGGTGGGGGTGGGCTTGAGGCAGCGGCGGCACTCCATGAGGACCACGCCCTCCACCTCACCCGAAAGCCAGTACTCATCCCCTCCCACGGCGGAGACCGCCACCTTCCAGGTGGCCTCTCCTTCCAAGGGGAAGCGCTCCTCGCCTACAAAGAAGGCTTCCTGGACCACGCCTGTGGCGCGGGCCGTGCCCCCTTCCCGCAGGAGGCGGGCCAGGTTGATGCTTGCCACCTCGCAGTGTTCCACCCTTTTAAGTATAGCGCCAAAAGCCCCTTCCTCCTAGGGGGTTGGCATAAAGTTCCCAAGCGGTGCATGGGGTTTTCTGCTAGCATGCCCCCCATGGAGCGGGTGGCCATCCTGGGTGTGCCCATGGACTTAGGCGCAGGCCGGCGTGGGGTGGACATGGGGCCTTCCGCTTTGCGCTATGCCCGGCTGGCGGAGGAGCTCGAGGCCCTGGGTCTGGCGGTGGAGGATCTGGGGGACGTGCGGGTACCCGTGGCGGAAACCCTGAGGCGAAAGGGCTTGCGCTTCGGCGGGGAGAACTACTTGGAGGAGATCCGCCAGGCGGCCCTCGAGCTCAAGGAGCGGCTTCGCTCCCTGCCGGAGGGGGTATTTCCCATCGTGCTGGGCGGGGACCACTCCTTAAGCATGGGTTCGGTGAGCGGGGTGGCCAAGGGGCCCTTTGGGGTGGTCTGGGTGGACGCCCACGCCGACTTCAACACCCCGGAAACCAGCCCTTCGGGAAACATTCACGGCATGCCCCTGGCGGTGCTCTGCGGGCTTGGGCACCCCCGCCTCACGGAGGCCTTCCAGGCGGTGGATCCCAAGAGGGTGGTCCTGGTGGGGGTGCGGAGCCTGGACCCCGGGGAGAGGCGGCTTCTTCGGGAAATGGGGGTTACCGTTTACACCATGCACGAGGTGGACCGCCTGGGGGTAGCTCGCATCGCCGAGGAGGTTTTGGAAAGGCTTTCCGGCCTGCCCCTCCACGTTTCCCTGGACGCCGACGTCCTGGATCCCACCCTGGCTCCCGGGGTGGGGACTCCGGTGCCCGGGGGCCTTTCCTACCGGGAGGCCCACCTCCTCATGGAGATCCTGGCCCAGTCGGGCCGGGTGCGGAGCCTGGACCTGGTGGAGGTGAACCCCATTCTGGACGAGCGTAACCGCACCGCGGAGATGATGGTGGGATTGGCCTCGAGTCTCCTGGGAAAGCGTATCCTTTAAGGATTGACGCCAAGGTGTGTGCTGGCTAGAGTATCCCCATGAAAACTCGTTGGTGGGTGGGGATCCTTCTCCTATTCCTGGTTTTGGGAGGCTACCTGGTTCTCTCGCCTTACTTTGCCCTGCGAGCGGATGGTGGTTAACCCCTAGCCTGGCTCCGCAGGTACCGTCCCAGCTTCTGCCCTCCGTGGAAGGCCAGGGCGAGGCTTTCCCAGGGAGGTTCTTTTTTGCGGTGGAGAAGAGGATCCAGGGCCTCCCTGGCCCACTGGCTCACCAGCACGGGAAAGTCCAGCCCCGTTTCCAGGAAGTACTCCTCCGCCTCCCGCCAGGCACCCTCCATGCGGCGGAAGAAGGCGGAAAGATCCTTGGGCACAGGGGCTTCCGGCCAGAGGAAGCCGCTCACCACCCCTAGGAGCCAGGCCCCCCGGAGGTCCTTGGGCAAAGCCTGGGCCCCCCGGGCCACGTAGCCCAGGGGATCCTTGTGCAGAAGCTCCCGCGGCAGGTGGGCCAGGGGGTCCTCCATGCTTAGAGTGTAAACCTGAAGTGGGAAAAAAGCCCGGGCCCCGGGATACCTTCTGTACCCCAGGGCCCGAAAGAAGGCCCCGGGCTTAGCCCGCGGCCAGGGCGGGAAGAACCGCCCCGGGGATAAGGCCCAGCAGGATGAGGAGAAGGGCTACCCCCAGGGCCACCCCCCGGGCCAAGGGACGGGGATGGGCCTCGGCTGCCCCCTTCTGGAACACGGCCAAGCCCAGGGCCAGGTAGTAGTAGGCGCTCACGGCGCTGGTGATGAGGGCCAGCACCAAAAGGCCCCACTGCCCGGCCTTGGCGGCCTCGGTGAAGACCAGGTACTTGCCCCAGAAGCCAGCCAGGGGGGGAAGGCCCAGGAGGGACAAGGAGGCCACGAACAGGCCAAGGCCGAGGAGGGGGTCCCGGTGGAAGAGCCCTTTAAGGCGCTCCAGGGGCACCCGGTCCGGGGAGACCTCCGAGAGCACGGCGAAGGCCAGTCCCGTGGCCAGGACGTAGGTGAGGAGGTAAAAGCCCAAGGCCGTGGCGTTTCCCGTGTAGAGGGCCAAGGCCATGTACCCCGCATGGGCGATGGAGCTATAGGCGAGAAGCCGCTTGGCCTCCTTCTGGCCCAGGGCGGCCAGGTTCCCTAGGAGGACGGAGAAGGCGACGAGGAGGGCCAAGGCGTCGGGGACGCCGGGGGCGGCCACCCTAAGCAGGGCGGCGAAGGCTGCGGCCTTCACCCCCGTGGCCATGAAGAGCACCACGGGGGTGGGGCTACCCTGGTAGACATCCGGGGTCCAGAAGTGGAAGGGAGCCAGGGCCACCTTGAAGCCTAGTCCCACCAAAAGAAGGCCCAGGGCCAGGGCGTAGAGGGGCCCTTCGCCGGGGGTGCCCGCCAGGAGGTTTCCCGTGGCCCCGTAGTGGAGGGCGGTGCCGTAGAGGAAAAAGGCCGCGGCCAAGGCCCCCAGGAGGAAATACTTCAAGGCGGCCTCCAGGCCTTCCCCCCGTCGCCAGGTGGCCAGGGCGTAGAGGGGGAGGGAGAGGGCCTCGAGGGCCACCAGCATCAGGATGAGGTTTTGGGTGGAGGCGAGGAGGTGCATCCCCAAGGTGGCGTAGAGCACCAGCAGGTAGAACTCAAACCGCCCGCTCCGCACCAGTCCCACGGTCCAAAGGGCCCCCAAAAGGGCCAGCAGGGTGAAGACCTGGGAGATCCCGTCCACGTGGTAGGGGCCAAGGGCGAAGGGTTTTCCCCAGGTGAGAAGGAGGGAAAGGAGGGCCAGGGAAAGCCCCAGGATGGTGAATCGTTTGAAAAGGGGCACCGAGACGAAGAAGCCCAAGAGGGTGAGAGCCACGGAGAAGAGGCTAAGCACCAGGAGGGTCATGCGCCACCTCCAAGGATCTTGGCGAAGGCTTCCGCTAAGGGCTTAAGGCCCTTTACGAAGAAGCCGGGGAAGACCCCCATGAGCACCAAGGCGGCCACCGCCAGCGCGGCGAAGGGCCACTCCGCTCCCTTCAGATCTTCGGTCTTCTGGGTACCTTCTTCCCAGAAGACCTTCTGGAAAGCGGTGAGGGCGTAGGCGGCCCCGGCGATCACCGAAAGGAAGGCCATGGCGGTGAGCCAGGGGCTTTGTTTGTAGGCGCCCAGGAGGGTCATAAGCTCCCCGGGGAAGCCGGAAAGCCCGGGAAGCCCCACCATGGCCAGGAAGAGGAAGAGGGCCAGGGCGCTCAAGGCCGGGGCAGGGGCGGAAAGACCCCGGAAGCGACCGATCTCCAGGGTGTGAAGCCGCTCGTAAAGCCTTCCCGCAAGTAGGAAGAGCCCGCCGGTGTAAACCCCGCTGGCCGCCAGGAGGTAAAGTCCTCCTAGGGCTCCTTCCGGGGTGCCGGAGAAGGTGCCCAAGGCCGCCACCCCCATGTGGGAAACCCCGGCGTAGGCCAAAAGGGTCTTGAAGTCCTTGGCAGAGAAGGCTACCCAGGCCCCGTACAGGGCGGAGATGGCCGCCAGGAAAAGGAGAAGCCCCTGGAGCTCGGAGAATCCTTCGGGGGCCAAGGGGATGGCGAAGCGGAAGAAGGCGAAGACCCCCACCTTATAGAGGGTCCCCAAGGCATCCGCCAGGCCTGAAGGGTGGTTCTCCTGGTGAAAGGGGGGAAGCCAGGCGTGGAGAGGGAAGAGGGGGGTCTTGATGGCGAAGGCCAGGGCGAAGCCCAAGAAGACCCAAAGCGCCGCCCCTCCCTTCACCGGGTGGGCCAGGAGGTCCTCGAGGAGGAAGCTTGGGCTGCCTCCCAGGGCCTTGGCCGCCAGGACTGCCGCCAGCATGGGCAGGGAGCCCGCCAGGGTGAAGAGGAGGAAGGTGTAGAGGGCCCGCACCCGCCCCTCCCCTCCGTAGAAGAAGAGCATGAGGAGGGCGGGGATCAAGGTCGCCTCAAAGAAGAGGTAGAAGACCAAGAGGTCCCGGGCGGCGAAAAGCCCGAGGAGAAGGCCCGACATCAAAAGGGCGAGGCCCAAAAACCGCCCCTCCACCTGGGCCACCAAGGCCCCCAGGAAGACGGTAAGACCGATGGTAAGGAAGAAGAGGGCGGAAAGCCCATCCAGCCCGAAGGCCCAGTAGACCCCCACACCGGGAAGAAGGGGAAGGGTTACTGGGTGGGCCGTCCCCCCGGGGTGGGTGAGGAAGAGGTAGAGGTTTAAGAGGAAGCTTAGGCCCGCTCCCAAGACCCCCAGGGCGCGGGGAAGGCCCAGGAGGAGGAGAAGGCCGAAGAGGATGGGTAGGAGGATCGCCAGGATTACCACCGCATCACCCCCAGTAGCGCCAAAGCGCCCAGCACGAAGAGCAGGGCGTAGACCCTTAGGTAACCGGTCTGCAGGCGGGCCATCCCTTGGCCCAGGCTCCGCACCGCCCCGCCCAGGCCCAGGTAGCCGCGAAGGAGGCTGCCGTCCCCGTAGAAGAGGGCTTCCGCCAAGGCCTTCAAGGGGTTCACGATTAAGGCGTTGTACACCCGGTCGACAAAGAAGCTTTCCCGGCTCCAGGCCTCAAAGGTGAGGTACCAGGCGGGGAAGGCCTTGCGCTGGAAGAAGGTGTAGCCCAGCCAAAGCCCCAAGAGGGCCACCGCCCCCGAGAGGGCGATGAGCCCCCACTCCGCCCCCAGGGAAAGGTGGTGGGCTTCCACCTCGGCCAAGGTGGGCTTCAGGAAGGCCTCGAGGGGATTGGGCAGGGGATAGGGCAGGGCCACGTACCCGGCCAGCACCGAGCCCAGGGCCAGGAGGTGGTTGGGCCAAAGCATCACCGGAGGGGCCTCATGGGGATGGTGGTGGCCCCGCTCTTCCCCCAGGAAGACCAGGACGAACCAGCGCATGGCGTACATGGCGGTGAGCACCGCCACCAAAAGCGCCCCCAGGTAGAAGCCCAGGCCGCCAAAGGGGTAGGTGAGGGTGGCGGCCAGGATGGCGTCTTTGGACCAGAAGCCGGAAAGAAGGGGCAGGCCCCCTAGGGCCAAAGCCCCGATGAGCCCGTGCCAGCGGGTCAGGGGGAGGTGCTTCCAAAGCCCGCCCATCCTGCGCACATCCTGCTCTCCCCCCAGGGCGTGGATCACGCTACCCGAGGCCAGGAAGAGGAGGGCTTTAAAAAAGGCATGGGTGAAGACGTGGAAAAGGGCCACCCAGTAGGCCCCCACGCCCGCTGCCAGGAACATGTACCCCAGCTGGCTGATGGTGGAATAGGCCACAATTTTCTTGATGTCGTTTTGGCCAAAGGCGGATAGGGCCCCGTAAAAGGCGGTGATGAGCCCAATGACCGCGATGATGTAGGAAACGTCGGGGAGGTTGGCGTAGAGGAAGGAGCTCCGGGCGATGAGGTAAACCCCGGCGGTCACCATGGTGGCCGCGTGGATTAAGGCGGAAACCGGGGTGGGACCGGCCATGGCGTCGGGGAGCCAGACCATGAGGGGCACCTGGGCGCTTTTGCCCACGGCCCCCAGGAAGAGGAGGAGGCCCGCCAGGGCCAGGAGGCTGGGGTTCTTCAAGGGGCCTTCCAGGGCCTCCTTTAGCTCGCTGATGGAGAGGGTGCCGTAGAGGGCCCAGAGGATGGCCATGCCCAGCATGAAGCCCAGGTCGCCGATCCGGTTCACGATGAAGGCCTTGCGGGCGGAGTCGGCGTACTGGACGTTCTTGTACCAGAAGCCGATGAGGAGGAAGCTGGCCAGGCCCACCCCTTCCCAGCCGATGAACATCACCGGGTAGCTGTCGGCCAGGACCAGGGTGAGCATCATGGCGATGAAGAAATTGAAGTAGGCGAAGAAGCGGCTATAGCCCGCATCCCCGGCCATGTAGCCGATGGCGTAGACGTGGATGAGAAACCCCACCCCGGTGACGATGAGGAGCATGAAGCCGGAGAGGTTGTCCAAGAGAAGGCTAAAGGGGATTCCGGGAAGCCACTCCGCTTCAAAGCGGGCCCCACCTGAGAGGAGAAGCCCCACTCCCAGAAGGAGGGAGGCCAGGACCAAGAGGGAGGCGATCACCCCGGGAAGGGGTTCTTTCATCCGTTTGCCGAAAAGCCCCAAAAGGGCGAAGCCCACGAGGGGAAGTAGGATGGTCAGAAGAAGCCACATGCTTACCCCCTAAGCTCCGAGAGATCGTCCACCGCGGTGCTCTCCCGCTGGCGGAAGATGGCCACGATGAGACCCAGGCCCACCGCCACCTCGGCGGCGGCGATGGCGATCACCATGAGGGCTGCCACCTGGCCTTCCAGGCCAAAGGCCCGGGCGAAGCCCACCAGGGAGAGGTTGGCGGCGTTCAGCATGAGTTCGATGGAGAGAAAGACCAGGATGGCCGTCCTGCGGGTCAGGACCCCGTAGACCCCCAGGGCGAAGAGGAGGACGGAGGCGTACAGGTAGCTCACCGCACCACCTCCTTTTCCTCCTTGCGCTCCTCAGGGCTTAGGGCGTCCAGGGGGCGGGTGGGTTGCACCAGGGCCACGGCCACCACCGTGGCCACCATGAGGAGGAAGCCCACCGCCAAAAGCACCCCGAGCCAGTCCCCGTAAAGGAGGGGCCCCAGGGCCTGGGGCAGGCCGCCCTTAAGGTCCTGGGTGAAGGCCAGGTTTAGGCCCCAAAGCCCCGAGAGGAGGACCAGGGCCACCCCCAAGGAGAGGAGGAGGGCCAAGGGGCGGCTTCGCGCCAGGGGATCAAAGCCCACCTCCCCCTGGGCGGCGTAGAGGAGCATGATGACGAAGAGGAAGAGGACCACGATGGCCCCGGCATAGGCGATGATCTGGATAAAGCCCAGGAAGCGGGCCTCGAGGGCCACGTAGATCCCGGCCAGGATCAGGAAGTTCCCGATTAGCGCCAAGGCGGCGTGGATGGCGTTTTTCAGGGTGACCACCAGGACCCCGGTGAAAAGGAGGGCCAGGAGGGCTAGGGCTTCTAAGGGGCTCACTTTTTCCCTCCTTCCGTGGGGGCCTTAAACCCCTCCAGCTCGGGGCGGACATAGGGCACCACGTAGCCTGGTTTCACCGGTTTGCCGGTGATCTTGGCCTCGCGGCGCTGGGGCTTGGTGCCCACCACGTCCACCAGCATGTCCTCCTTGCCGTAGATGAGGTCCGAGTACTCGTAGTCCGCCATCTCAAAGTCGTAGCCCAGCACGATGGCCCCGGTGGGGCAGGCTTCCTCGCAGAGGCCACAGAAGATGCACCGGAGCATGTTGATCTCGTAGACCTTGGCGTAGCGCTCCCCCGCCGAGACCGGGTTTTCCGGGTCGTTCTCTGCCGGTTCCACGTAGATGGCGTAAGCGGGGCAAGCAGCCGCGCACAGGGAGCAGCCGATGCACTTCTCCAGGCCGTTGGGGTGGCGGGTGAGCACGTGGCGGCCGTGGAAACGGGGCTTGAGGGCCACCGGGGCGTCGGGGTAGGGCACGGTTACCGGCTTGGAGAAAAGGTACTTGAGGGTGATGCCAAGGCTTTGGGCCAAGGCCTTAAGGGTCATGCGCCACCTCCTTTGGATAGCCCCTTGGGGGCTTTGCGCGCGGATTTAGGACTGTACAGGATGGCTCCCAAAAGGACCAGGAAAGCGGCCAGCGAAAGGTAGAGGAGGTAGGAGCGGGGAAGGTCTAAGGCCACCACCAAGGCGGTCACCAGGAACCAGACCAGGGCCACCGGGAAGAGGAAGCCCCAGCCAAGGCGCAAAAGCTGGTCGTAACGGAGGCGGAACCAGGTGGCCCGGATCCAGATGAAGAGGAAGAGGAAGAAGGCGATCTTGAGGAACATCCAGAGGTAGGGCACCTCGAGGAAGGGCATGGTCCACCCTCCCAGGAAGAGGGTGGGGATGAGGGCACTGGCGGTGATGAAGTGGATGTACTCGGTCATCTGGAAGAGGGCCCATTTGATGGAGCTGTACTCCGTGTGGTACCCCCCGACCAGCTCCTGTTCGGCCTCGGGCAGATCAAAGGGGGTGCGGGCAGCCTCCGCCAGGGCGGCGATGGCGTAAAGGAGGAAGGCGGGGAAGGCGTAGAGGACAAGCCAACCGTTTTCCTTCTGCCAGTTCACGATGTCGTTCAGGTTAAGGCTCCCCACCAGGAGAACAGGGGAAAGGAGGGCGATGCCCAGGCCCAGCTCGTAGGAGATGAGGCTCGCCGAGGAACGCAAGGAGCCCAGGAGGCTGTACTTGCTCCCCGAGGCCCAGCCCGCCAGGAAGATGCCGTAGATGGCCATCTCGCTCACGGCGAAGAGGTAGAGGAGGCCCAGGTCCAGGTTCAAGACCCAGGGTTGGTAGCCGAAGAAACTTCCCGGGGGGCCGAAGGGAATGACCCCGAAGGCCAGGAGGGCGAAGACCACGCCGATCAAGGGAGCCAGGACAAAGAGCACCTTGTCCGCCCGCTCCACCACCAGGTCCTCCTTGAAGATGCTCTTGATGGCGTCGGCCACGGGCTGGAGAAGGCCCGAGGGCCCCACCCGGTTGGGGCCCATGCGGACCTGGAAGCGGGCGAGAAGGCGGCGTTCGATCAAGGTCATGAAGGCGAAGGCGATGAGGAGGCCCACCACCACCAAAAGGGCCTTTAAGGCCACCATCCAATAGGGATCCACAGGGTAAGGGTTCATGCCTCACCTCCCGTGGGAACCAACACCTTGGCCTCCATCCTCCTGCCCGCAAAGGGACCGAGGGCGGAGAGGTAGAGGAAGCCCTTGGGCAGGTCTTCCCGGTGGACCACCTGGGCCAGGACCGGGCCCAAGGGGCCTTCCACCTCCACCCGGGCGCCCTCCAAGAGGGCCTCGGTCTTGGCGGTTTCCGGGTGGACCCAAAGCTCAGGGCGGACGGTCTGGGCCACCTTGCCCGTAAGCTGCCAGGCCCTCCACATGGTGGGCCTAAAGTAAAGCCTCCCTTCATGGGCCTTGGGCCGGAGTTCCTTGGTGCGGTAGGAAAGGAGGCCCAGAGGAGGAGGTACCTTACCCTTGAGGGTCTTTTCCGCCTCCAGGGCAAGCCTGAAGGGTGGCCGCACCCCAAGGGCCTCGGCCAGCAGGGCCAGGGCCTGGATGGCGCCCTCCGCCTCGCCGTTTTCGATGGGGGCGGGGTTGAGGGAAAGGACCCGCCCTTCCAGGTTCACCACCTGACCCCGCTTCTCGTAGAAGGTGGGGGCGGGGAGGACCACATCCGCATACCGCTCCGCCAGGGGGTGGAGATGGCTTAGGTGCATGACCAGGAAGCGTTTGTCCTTTAGGGCCCCTTCCGGGGGTACGAAGCCGTAGTAGGCGTAGGGGCTTCCGGGTTCGTCCCAGGCCGCCCCTTTCTCCCCGGGCCAGACCCCCAGGGCCTCGAGGCCCCGGGCATTCGCCGCCGGGGTCATGGCCAGCACCTTGGCCCCCTTGCGCTCGGCCAAAAGCCTGGCCCTTTCCGCCGCCACCGCATCCTGCAAGACCCCAGCCCCCAGGATGAGGATGGGGTTTTGGGCCTTCTCCCACGCCTCCTTGGCCTGCTTGACCGCCTCGCTCCCCTCCTTTTCCCCAAGAAGGGCCAGGAGGATATCCCGCTCCTCCCCGGGGGCGTGGACCCCTGCAATGCGGGCCCACTTCATCAAGGGGGCGCGGTAGGGGGCGAAGAGGGCCATCTTGTCGGTGCGGCGGGGCATCCTCTCCTTGATGGAGAGGTCGGCGAAGGGGGTGCCGTGGGCGAACTTAGGGGCGGGCTTGAGGTCCCGCACGAACTCGCTTAGGCGGAGGTGCAGGATGGGGGCTTCCTCCGTGGGATCCCCCAGGACCAGGGCGAAATCGGCCCTGAGGAGGTCCTCAAAGGTGGCGGGCACAAAGAGGCTCGCTGGGGCGGCGGTGCGGCCCTGGAAGTCCAGGTGGGGGGTGTTTAGCCCCCGGGCCAGCTCCGCCGCCATGAGGCCCTCCTCGAGGGTGGCGTCGTGGGGTAGGTAGATGCCCACCTCCTCCTTCCTGGCCTCCTTGAGGCCCTCCCGGATGGCGGCGAAGGCCTCCTCCCAGGTGGCCTCCACGAGCCTTTCCCCTTTCCGCACCAGGGGGTATTTGATCCGGTTCTCGTCCGCCCACTCGTGCCCGAACCGACCCGCATCGCAAAGCCAGATCTCGTTCACCTCGGGGACTTCTCGGCCCCGGATCCTTAAAAGCTCGCCGCTACGGGTGTCCGCGGTAATGCCGCACCCCACAGGGCATAGGGCGCAGGTGGAGGGGGTTTCCTCCATCTCCCAGTTGCGGGCCCGGAAGCGGGCGGTGAGGTCCAGAAGGGCCCCCACCGGGCAGATGTCGGTGATGTTCCCGGAAAACCCCGAGGGAAGCCCGAAGTCCATGGTGCCGATGAAGGTGTGCACCCCCCGCTCGATGAAGTCCAGGACCTCGTCTCCTGGGATCTCCTCAAAGTAGCGCACGCAGCGCTTGCAGTGGATGCACCGCTCCCGGTCCAGCACCACAAAGGGGGAGAGGGGGTGGTGTTTGTCCACGTGGCGGCGGGTGAACTCGAAGCGGGTGTAGGTGGGAAGCTCGAGGGGGGCCTTCTGGTAATACTTCTCGTAAAGTCCGTACTCCACCGTTCGGTCCTGGAGCTCGCAGGCTCCCCCCTTGTCGCAGGTGGGGCAGTCCAAGGGGTGGTTGAGGAGGGTGAACTCCACCATCCCCGCCTGGGCCTCCCGCACCACCTCCGAGAGGGTGTCCACCACCATGCCGTCCGCCACGGCGGTGACGCAACTGGCCGCCAGCTTGGGCTGCCAGGCGATCTCGGGCTCTCCCTTCTCGTTCAGGACCGGCTTGCCGTCCGGGCCCCTTTTGGGCAGGCCGATGCGCACCAGGCACATGCGGCAGGCCCCTATGGGGGAGAGGTGCTTTTCCGAGCAGAAGAGGGGCACGTCGTACCCCGCGTGGAAGACCGCGTCCATGACGCTGGTTCCCGGGGGCACTTCCACCATGCGGTCGTTGACCTTGACCTTAACCACCTTCACCTCCAGAGGTTCACCCTGGGCACGGGCTTCTTTTCCCGCACCAAGGCCAGGTACTGGTCCTTAAAATGCTTCAAGGAGCCTTTCACCGGCCACACCGCCGCATCCGCCAGGGGGCAGAAGCTCCGGCCCTCGATGAGGGGCAGAAGGGCCTCGAGGTTTTCCACGTCCTTCTCCTCCCCCTCCCCGGAGCCGATCTTGGCGAAGAGGTTCACCATGAAGCCCGCCACCCCCTCCCGGCAGGGGGTGCACTTGCCGCAGGACTCGTGGGCGTAGAAGCGGGTCACGTTCCACATGGCGTCCACCATGCTTACTCTCTCCGGGATGAGGATCACGCCTCCGGTGCCCAGCATGGAGCCCTGGGCCTGCAGGTGCTCGTAGCTCATGGGGGTGTCCAGGACCTCATCGGTAAAGGGCAGGGGCGGGGTGGAGGATCCCCCAGGGATGAGGGCCTGGATGGGCTCCAAAGGGCCTCCCGCCCAGTCGTAGATGAGTTCCCGGAAGGTGGTGCCCATGGGAAGCTCATAAACCCCTGGCCGCCTAACCGGGCCGGAGATCTGGTAGAGCTTCATCCCCTTGGACTGCTCGGTGCCCATGCTGGCGAACCAGTCGGCCCCCCGTTCCAGGATGGGCACCACCGAGGCCAGGGTTTCCACGTTGTTGATGGTGGTGGGCTTGCCCCAAAGCCCCGACTGGGCGGGGAAGGGGGGTTTGAGGCGGGGGTTGGCCCTTAAGCCCTCCAGGGAGTTCATGAGGGCGGTTTCCTCCCCGCAGATGTAGGCTCCGGCCCCCCGGTGCACGTGCACGTCGAAGGAGAAGCCGCTGCCGAAGAGGTTCTCCCCCAGGTAGCCCCGGGTGCGGGCTTCCCGGATGGCGGCCTCCAGGCGGTCCGCCGCCTTGCGGTACTCCCCCCGCACGTAGATGTACCCCACCGTGGCCCTTATGGCGTAGCCCGCCAGGATCATGCCCTCGAGGAGCAGGTGGGGAACATCCTCCAGGATGTACCGGTCCTTGAAGCTACCTGGCTCGGACTCGTCGGCGTTGCAGATCAGGTAGTGCTGTTTCCCATCCTTGGGCATGAAGCTCCACTTCACCCCTGTGGGGAAGCCTGCCCCGCCCCGGCCCCTGAGCCCCGAGCGCTTCACCTCCTCGATGACCTCCTCCGGGGTTTTCTCCTTTAGAACCCGCTTGGCGGTCTCGTATCCCCCGTGCTTCAGGTAGTAGTCCAGGGTCCAGCTTCCCTCCTGGCCCACGTGGGCGTAGAGGGTTTTTTCAAACCGGGGGTCGCGTCCGGAAACGATGGGCCCGGTCATACCTCCACCTCGTGCACGTGGTGCCCGCATTTGCCGGGGAGCTCGATCTCCTCGATGCGCTTGCCCGCCTTAAGGCCTTCCAGAAGCGCCTCAAGCCTCGCCCGGGTCACGCATTCCACATAGGGTTCGTCGTTCACCTGGACCACGGGGGCTGTGTGGCAGCTTCCCAGGCACTCCACCTTCTGCACGCTGAAAAGGCCATCCGGGGTTACCTCCCCCGGGCCGATGCCCAGGGTTTCCGTGAGGTAGTCCCAAAGCTCGTCGGCCCCGGCCAGCTTGCAGCTCAAGGTGGCGCACACCTGAAGGTGGTAGCGTCCCGTGGGCACGAACTGGTAGTAGGAGTAGAAGCTCGCCACCCCCATGACCTCCGTGGCCGTGGTGCCCACCAGCTGGGCGATCTCCTCTATCCGTTCCGGGCGGATCCAGCCCTCCTCCTGCTGCACCCGCCTTAAGAGGGGCATGATGGCGGAGCGTCGCCCCTCCGGTGGATACTTGGCGAAGGTTTCCTCCAGGAAGTCTTGCTTGTCGTCAAAAAACCCCATCTTCCCTTCCCTCCTATCGGTCCACGTCGCCCATCACGGGGTCTAAGCTGGCGATGATGGCCACCATGTCGGGCACCTGCTCCCCCTTGCAGGCGTAGGGGAGGCTTTGCAGGTTCACGAAGCTTGGGGCCCGCACCTTGACCCGGTAGGGCATGCTGCCCCCGTCGGAGACGATGTAGTACCCCAGCTCCCCCCTGGCGGACTCCGTGGGCACGTACACCTCCCCTTTGGGGGGATGGAAGCCCTCGGTGTAGTGCTTGAAGTGGTAGATGACCGCCTCCATGGAGGTTTCCAAAAGGTGCCTGGGGGGCGGGGTGATCTGGGGGTTGGGGTCCCGCACCGGCCCTGGTTCCAGCCTCTCCAGGGCCTGCTTTATGATCTTCACCGACTCCCGCATCTCCCGGATGCGGATGATCATGCGGTCGAACACGTCCCCGTGCTCCCCCAAGGGCACATCAAACCGGTAGGTGTCGTAGCCCGCATAGGGGTAGGCCTTGCGCACGTCGTAGTTCACCCCGCTGGCCCTTAGGGAGCCACCCGTGAGGCCCAGGTTGATGGCCACCTCGGGGGGAATAACCCCCACCCCCCGGGCCCGTTCGTAAAAGATGGGGCTTTCCGCAAAGAGGGCCTCGTACTCGTCGATGCGGTGGGGCAGGACCTGCAAAAGCTTTTTAAGCTCGGGCACGAACTCCTCGGGGAGGTCCTCCTTGACCCCGCCGATGCGGATGTAGTTGTGGTGGAAGCGCTGGCCCGTTACCCACTCAAAGAGGTCCAGGATGGTTTCCCGCTCCCGGAAGGCGTAGAAGAAGGGGGTAAGGGCCCCGAGGTCCAAAAGCCCGGTGCCCAGGAAGACCAGGTGGCTGGCCAGGCGGGAAAGCTCATTCAAGATGATGCGGATGGTCTCGGCCCTAGGGGGTACCACCGCCCCCACCAGCTTCTCCACCGCCAGGGCGTAGGCCAGGTCGTGGGCGAAGGAGTGGAGGTAGTCCATCCGGGGCGTATACGTGATCACCTGCGTATACGTCCGGTTCTCCATGTTCTTCTCAAACCCGGTGTGGAGGTAGCCGATGTGGGGGACGAGGTCCAGGACCTCTTCGCCCGATAGGGTCACCACCACCCGCAGCACCCCGTGGGTGGAGGGGTGCTGGGGCCCCACGTTTAGGGTCATCACCTCGGTGCGGAGCTCCCTGGGCTCCTCCGTTATGGGCACGTCCAGGTCCAGGTAGTCCTTCATTTGACCTCCTTGGCCTTCATGAGATCGGCCCAAAGGGCCCGGTACCCCTTGCGGCTACCGCCCCGGTATAGGGTGAGGCCGGGGTTCTTCCCGGTAAGGGAGGCCCGGAACTCGCTGGGCACGATGAAGCGCCCCTCGCGGAAGAGGGTGGGGGTTTCCCCCAGGGGGAAGTCCTTGCGCAGGGGGTGGCCCTCGAGGTCCTCCGGGGTCAGGATCTTGCGCAAATCCGGGTGGCCTTCAAAGACGATCCCAAAGAGGTCGTAAACTTCCCGCTCCAAAAAGTTGGCGCTTCCCCAGAGGTCGGTGACGGTGGGAAGCCTGGGGTCCTTTTCCGGCACGTAGACCCGGAGGAAGAACCGGCTTCCATCCCCGTCCTGCCACCCGGGAAGGGAGACCAGCTCGTAGACCACGGCGAAGCGCTCCGGGCGGGGGTCGGGGTATTCCAGGTAGTCCAGGCCCACGATGTCCGCCAGGTAGTTAAAGCCCAGGGCCTTGTAGTGGACCATCTCCTCCTTGAAGGCCTCCCTGGGCATCACCACCCAGAGGTTGCCGAGGCCGTTATCCTCTATGGTGTAGCCCTTGGCCCGGGCTTCTTCCAGCACCCTATTGAGCCGCATACCTCACCCCCTGGCGCGCTTCCAGGCGGCCACGGGGGGAAGCCTCTCGCCCCGCTCGTTGACTGCCTGGCCCCGCACCTTTTTCTGTAGCTGCATCACCGCATAGATGAGGGCCTCGGGGCGCGGGGGGCAGCCGGGCACGTACACGTCCACCGGCACCACCGAGTCCACGTTCTGCACGATGGCGTAGTTGTTGAACATCCCCCCTGAGCTGGCGCAGGCCCCCATGGAGATCACCCACTTGGGGTCGGGCATCTGCTCCCAGACCCGCCGCATGACAGGGGCCATCTTCTTGGAAAGCCGGCCCGCCACGATCATCACGTCCGCCTGGCGGGGGCTTGCCCGGAAGACCTCGCTCCCGAAGCGGGCCAGGTCGTTTCTGGCGTCGGTGGAGGCCATCATCTCGATGGCGCAGCAGGCCAGGCCGAAGGTGGCGGGCCATAGGGAATTGGAGCGCCCCCAGGCCACCAGCTTCTCCAAGGTGGTAAAGAGGATGCCTTCCCGCTCCAGCTCCTGCACGTCCCGCTCAAAGAGGTCCTTCAGTGCCACCGCATCACCCCCTTCCACCACTCGTAGAGGAAGCCCACGAAGAGGAGCAGGGTGAAGGCCGCCACGCCCAGGAAGCCGTATAGGCCGAGCGTGCCTGCGCTCACCGCATAGGGCCAGAGGAAGGCCACCTCCACGTCAAAGAGGATGAACAGCATGGCCACCACGTAGAAGTGGACGGGGAAGCGCTTGACCTCCCCCGCCGGGTCGTTCCCCGACTCGTAGGGCATCAGCTTGGCCTTCCCCGGCTTCTTGGGACCCAGGAGGGCCCCCACCACCAGGGCCGCCACCCCGATGAAAAGGGCCACTCCCAGATAGATCAGGATACTCACATACTCCGCGATCGGCGCCAAGGTCCCCTCCTTTCGTGCATCTCTTCACGAGGTAAGGGCCCAAAACCATCGAGGCCCCCACCTCAGTTCCCGCCCATCTTATCACCCCAGGTGCGGGGCAATAGGGGTGGACTACACCGAAGGGGAGGCTAATCGGTGTAAGCCATTTGATTATCGGCTGCTAAGACATTACACCCTGGTGTAGAGAAGGTCCTTGAGCCTCTGGAAATAGGATAGGTCCAGGGCCTCCGCCCGAATATCCGGGGAAAGACCCAAGCTCCTAAGGGCCTCCTCCACCTCCTCCTTGGGGTACCCGGCGGCGGTGAGGGCGTTTTTCAGGGTCTTGCGCCGCTTGGAAAAGGCGGCCTCGAGGAGCTGGAAAAGGGCAGGATCGTCCGCCACCTTCCTGGGGGTGAGGCGCACCAGGCTGCTCACCACCTTGGGAGGGGGAAAGAAGGCTCCTGGGGGGAGATCAAAGAGCTTTTCCGCCCTTGCGTGGTAGGCCACCCGCAAGGAGAGGAGGCCATAGGAAGGGGTATTGGGCCGGGCCACCATGCGCTCCGCCACCTCCTTCTGCACCAGAAAGACCAGGCGGGCAAACCGCCCGGTCCTGAGGAGGCGGGTGACCAAGGGGGTGGCGATGTTGTAGGGGAGGTTGGCCACCAAAAGGCTTCCCTTAGGCACCTCTTCCCACGGGAAGGCCAGGGCATCGGTAAAGACCAGGTTCACGGGAAGGCCCTTCAGGGTTTCCTCCAGCAGGGGTTTTAGCCGCAGGTCCTTCTCTATAGCTGTGACCTGAGCCCCGGCCTCCACCAAGGCCCGGGTCAAAACCCCCAGGCCCGGGCCCACCTCATAGACCGGGCCGGTGAAGGGCTTTGCCGCTTCCACGATCCGCCTCAGGTGGGCGAAGGAGACCAGGAAGTTTTGCCCTAAGCGCTTGTCGGCATAAAGCCCGTGCCGCCGCAATAGCTCCCGCACCCCTTTGGGGGAAAGCAAGGCTTCAAGCATGGTTCAGGCGTTTCACCTTGGGGCGCAAAGGCTCTTCCTCTGGAAAGAGTTCCAGGTACTCCCCCAGGTCCAGGGCGTCGATGAGGGCGAAGCGTTCCTTTAGCAGGATCCCCTCCTTCATGGGCACATGGCCGTACACGCCGTAGCGGTAGCCCATCCGCTCCACGTAGTCGGGGGTGCGGAACCACCAGGTTTTGGGCTCGCTTTGGGCGTAGAAGAGCTCGTCGTACTCCTGGAGCCAGGGCACAGGTCCCACGTGGGCGAAGTGCACCCCATGGAAGACCACCTCCCGGGGGAAGCCCGCTATCCAGCTCCTTAGGGCCTTGGGAAGGGGGCGCCCCCCGTGCTCGGGATGGAACTCCAGGTGCTTGAGGTGCTGGTTTCCCAAGATGGGTTCCCCTTTTAGGACCGCCTCGTCGTGGTTGCCCAGGAGGATGGTCACCTGCCCCTGGGCTGCCTCCTGAAAGGCTTTTAGCCGGAATAGCTCCCGGATCTGAGCCCCTGCCGCCAGGCGCAGGTGGTTTGGGTCCAGGGGGTCGAAGGGGCTAAGCCCCGTCAGGCGTTCGTAGTCCCTGGGGGTCTTGGGGTGGACCAAGTCTCCCAGGAGGACCAGATAGGTCTTCCCCGAAAGGAGTTCCTTGGTGGGCTTAAGCCCAGCATCCGCCAGTCCCTCTGTCTTGAGGATCCGCCAAAGGGCGGGGAAGTTGGCGTGAAGGTCCCCGACGGCGACGATTCTCATCCCTTAAGCAGGGCCCTGAGCTCCCCGTAAAGCCGCTTGGTTTCCTCGGGGGTTTTGCCATAGCCGCCGTACCTGGTAACGATTTTGGCGGCCTCCTTGCCCAGGCCCTTTTCCTTGAGCCTTTCCAGAAGCTGGTCGATGAGCCGGTAGGCCTCGGGCTTTTCCTCCTCGAGGCCCTCCTCCTCGCCAGGGGAGGGTTCGGGCAGCTTGGGTGGGGTGAAGCGGCCCTTCTCCGGGTCGTAGTCCACCCACTGTTTCTCGAGGCGGTAGAGGTACCGGCCCACCCCGAACTTCACCGCAGCCCTCTTCAAGGCATCAGAGAAGGCCGCCTTCAGGGAATCCCCTTCCCCCACGTCCTCCTTGGTCACCCCCAGGACCGTGAGGCGGCACTTCACCTCCACCAGGCGTTCCCGCCGCTCCCCCCGCTCGTCCCTCACCGCACGCTCGGCGTCGGCCAGCACCTCGTAGGCGTCCTGCCACCCCTCGGGACCCACCACCCGGTCCAGCCGGTCCAAAACAGTGCGGGCATCCACATAGGGGACCACCAGGGCGCGTTTTTTGTCCCGGGAGAGGGCCTCGATGCGCCACTGCACCTCGCCGGGGGGGAAGGGTTCGGAGAGTTTTTGCCAGACTTCGTCCATAGCTAAAGTGTACTTTAGGCCACCCTCAGGGGTTAGGGGAAAGGATGGGTTAGGTTAAGGCCATGCGCAGGATATTCGGGATGCTACCCTTGCTGGTTCTGGCTTGGGCCCTCGAGGTAAATCCCTCCGGCTCCATGGAACTCCGCATCACCGCCACCCTCTCCTTTAACCTTTTCCCCCAGGCGGTGGTGGTGGAGCGCCTTCCTGAGCCCCAAGGGCTTTTGGTGGTCTACCGTTACTCCCAGGCGGAGGCCATCTTCCGCTACCACGACCAGGACCTTCGCCGAAGAGGCTGGGTGCGGGTCAAGTACGAGGTGAAGAAGGACGAGTGGAAGGCGGAGTACAAGAAGGGTAAGGCCAAGGCCAAGCTTTCCGTGAAGGACAAGAAGGGCCGGGTGGAGGTGCGGCTTAAGGAAGGGGACTAGACAAGGCCACGGCCCCCCGCTACCATATAGGGCGCGTGGGGCCGTGGCGCAGCTGGGAGCGCGCCTGAATCGCACTCAGGAGGTCACGGGTTCGAGTCCCGTCGGCTCCACCAGCACCAGGACGATGCTTTCGCCCCCTGGGGGAGACTCCAGGGGGCGGCTGTGTAGCTATAGGTGTAGCAAAAGGCTAGGTGCCCCGGGTCCTAGGGAGGTAGTTCCCCTTTTGGAGGAGGAACCTACCGTGCCTCTCTTATTGATCTGCCTGTTGCCTGCCAACGGATTTTGGCGGACGGAAGCTACAGGTGGGCTAGGCCTCTTGAGCCACGTTGGCGGGCAACTTGGGGGGGCGGTCCTGCCACTCTTCTGGGCGGAGGGCACCCCGCTTTAGGAGGGCATCTAGGGCCACCTGAAGGTGGGTCTTGGGGAAGGTAGCCTTGCGAGGGTTCCAGGCTTGGAGCCCTTTTTGCAGGCTAGCCCAGTCCCGGGCTCCTTCGTGGCGTACGGCCCAGTGAACCGTGGCCAGGAGTTCTAGGCCGTAGGGGGTTTCAAATCCCTTGACCCAGTCCGCCGCCCGGGTAGCGGCTTCGTCGGCCTTGGGGTAGTCGGCGAGGAAGAGGACGGCCTCGTCCAAGGCCTGGAGTTTAAGGCGTATTTGGGAGACCCCCGTACGATCTCCGAAACCCTGGATATAGTGGCCCTCGAGGCGGGCTAGCACGTGGTTCAGGGGCTCGGCGTAGGGGCCAAACTGCTTGCGGGCGAAGTCAAGCTTTAGATCCAGGCCAGCTTCCTGCAGAAAGTAGGCCAGCTTCTGAGCCTCGAGGCGGCCCAAAGGCTCCCCCAATGCCCCGTATAGCCCGAAGAGCTTGAGTAGGGCAGCCCGTGCGGGGGTGAGGCGGGGCTTGGTTTTCAGAGGGACGATGGAGTGAGCTTTAGGGTTTTCTACTGGCTCGTAAACCCAAACCTCCACGCCCTCAAGGGTCTCGAGGGCCTCCTGAATACGTTGTTTGACCTCGGGCCAAGGCAGGCCTCCGTTCCCGGCCCCCAAAGGGGGCAGAGCGATAGAGCGGACCCGAAGCTCCTGGATCCGGCATACAAGGTCCTTGAGGCCCTCCTCTACGTATTCCATACGGGAAGGGTGGCGCCAGTGCTTCTTGGTGGGGAAGTTGAAGATGTAGCGGGGCTGGGCTAGGGGGCCCCGGTCGTAAACGAAGATGCGGCCAATCTGGACCTGGCCCCGCTCGCAGGCTTTCACGTAGGCCTGGTAGTTGTCTGGGAAAGCCCGTTTGAACTGCAAGGCCACCCCCTTGCCCATGACCCCCACGGTGTTCACCGTGTTCACCAGGGCTTCTACCGGGGCCTCGAGAAGGTTGCCTTGCACGAAGCGGAGCATAAGCGCTTCTAATAGTACCAGCTTCGGCGCACCCGCACCGGGGGATGGGGAAGATGGGGGAACTGGGCAAGGATGCTCTCCACCTGGGCCTGGATGGTTTCGTCCATCACACCGATTTCCTCAATCAGCTTCCACGGGAAAAGGTCCTTCACCAGGAACTCGGCCTGCTTTTTCTCGCGCACATTGGCCCAGTAAGAGGCCTGGATGGCTTGCCAGTCTAACGCTTTCAGGTGTTCTAGCTTATGGAAGAAGCGAACATACTGCACGGCCGCATGGCGGTCCGTGAACACGAAGGGGATGCGGGCTTCCGCCACCTTTTGCGCGGAGGAGACCAGGTGCAGGATAGGATGCTGGCCCCCTTGATAGTCGGTTTGTTGTGTGTGAATGGCGTAGAGCATTGGGGAACGGGGGCAGAAGTAAAACGGCACGTAATCGTGGAGCTTGCCTCTCGGGCCTACGGGTACCACGACTTGAGCGCGGCGGGCCTGGATGTGCCCGTAGGCCATGTTCTGCCGCACGGGAGGTCTTTTGGAGTAGGGGAGGAGGCCTCCTCTTTGAAGGATGCCCTGGAGGTTATTCAGGTGGGTGATGTGGTAGATGAGCGTGGGCACCGGGTAGGCTAGGCCTTGCTGTGGCATGGTTCCATTATATCCAGGGATATACTCTTCTACATGCCAGCCCTGGAGTGGATCGGCAAGCGGGCGGTAGTGCGGCACCACTTGGAGGTTCCCTACCGCATTTTGGAGCCCGTGCCTAAACTCTCCTTCGGTGAGGGCGATAATCTTCTAGTGGAGGGGGACAACCTCGAGGCCCTAAAAGCCCTCCTCCCCCAGTACCGGGGGCGGGTGAAGCTGGTCTACATAGACCCTCCCTACAACACCGGCAACGAGGGCTGGGTCTACAACGACAACGTGAACAGCCCCGAGATACGGGACTGGCTGGGGAAGGTGGTGGGCCCGGAGGCTGAAGACCTCTCCCGGCACGACAAGTGGCTTTCCATGATGTACCCCAGGCTGAGGCTTTTGCACGAGCTCTTGCGGGAGGACGGAAGCCTTTGGATGAGCATTGACGACAACGAGGTCCACCGAGCGAGGATGCTCCTGGACGAAATCTTTGGACCACAGAACTTTATAGCTACAGTGATCTGGCAGAAGAAGTTTTCCCTCCAGAACGATGCCACCTACTTCTCCGACATGCACGATTACATCTTAGTCTACGCTAAGCGAAAAAAGTTCCATAGTAATGACCCCGCAGGGTGGACTTTAAACAAGCTTCCACCCACCCCGGAGAAGGTAGGCCGCTACCAAAATCTGGATAACGACCCGAGAGGCCCTTGGCAATCAGTAGACTACACATGCGCAAAAACTAAAGAAGAGCGACCCAATCTTTACTACCCCATCGTCAATCCCAACACCGGCGAGGAGATCTGGCCGTCCCCCACCCGGGTCTGGGCCTTTTCGCGCGAGGAGCACGAGCGCCACCTAAGGGAGAACCGCATATGGTGGGGGAAAGATGGCAGGGGAAGGCCCCGGATCAAGAAGTTTTTGAGCGAGGTCCAGGCCACCATGGTGCCCACCACGCTTTGGTTGCGGGAGGATGTTGGGGACACCCAGGAAGCCCGCAGAGAGGTGCGCCAGACCCTGGAAGGAGAGGACTTCCCCACCCCTAAACCCACCCGCCTTCTCCAGCGGATTCTGCAGATCGCCACTAACCCCCATGACGGGGACATCGTCCTGGACTCCTTCGCCGGTAGCGGCACCACGGGGCACGCGGTGCTCAAGCAAAACGCCGCCGACGGAGGCAACCGGCGCTTCATCCTGGTGGAGCTGGACCCCCACATTGCCCAGAACATCACCCGGAGGCGTCTGGAGTATGCCGCCCGGGAACACGGGAGCGGCTTTCAGTACCTGCGCCTAGGCGAGACCCTCTTCACGCCGGATGGGCGAATCCGGGAGGGAGTGGACTACCTGACCTTGGCCCGGTACGTCTACTACCGGGAGACGGGGGAACCCCTGCCTTCCACCATCAGCCCGCCCCTTCTTGGGGTGTCCCAGCGCGGGGTGGCGGTTTACCTACTCTACAACGGGGTGCTCAAGGACCGGTCTCCCAAAGGGGGCAACGCCCTTACCCGGGAGGTCCTGGCCCACCTGCCTCCCCATGACGGCCCCAAGGTGGTCTACGGCACCTCCTGCCGCCTGAACCCGGCGACCCTGACGGCGTGGGGCATCACCTTTCGGCACATCCCCTACGAGGTGGCCCAGTGATGGAGCTCAAGAGCTACCAGAAGGAGGACCTGAGGGCACTGGAGGACTTCCTCCATCGGGTAGGCGCCTACGAAAAGGATCTGCCCAACTTCCTGGATCAGGCCTTCCGGGAGGTGGCCGCGCGGTACATGGAAAACCCTCCTCCCTACCTGGAGCCGAAGGGCCTCGAGGGCATCCCCTACGTGTGCTTCCGCATCCCCACGGGCGGGGGCAAGACCCTTCTCGCGGCCCACGCTCTGGCCCCGGCCCGGCGCTTTTTGGGCCAGGATGCCCCTATGGTGGTCTGGCTCACCCCCACCGAGGCTATCCGCACCCAGACTCTGAAGGCCCTCAAGGACACGCGCCACCCCTACCGCCAAGCCCTTGAGCAGGCCTTAGGCCAGGTGCGGGTCATGGACCTGCAAGAGGCCCTGGCCCTGCCCCCGGGGGACGTGGGCGCGGTGGCCCTGGTCATGGTGGCTACCCTGCAGGCTTTCCGGGTAGAGGAGACCGAGGGGCGCAAGGTTTACGAGGAAAACGGACATCTCATGGGCGTTTTTGACCTGCTGGCCGGATCGGTGCCGGAAGATAAGCTGGCGCCTCCCGAGGGGATAGGAAGGTACTCCCTGGCCAACCTCCTCCGCATCATGCGCCCCATCGTGGTGGTGGACGAGGCCCACAACGCCCGCACCCCCCTTTCCTTTGACACCCTGGCCCGCCTGGAACCCGGGGTCATCCTGGAGTTCACGGCCACCCCCAGGGAGGACTCCAACGTTCTCTTTGCCGCCACCGCCCATGAGCTCCACCGGGAGGGCATGATCAAGCTACCCATAGAGCTCGTGGTCCTGAAGGACCAGGAGGCGGTCCTCCAGGCGGCTATGGCCAAACAGAAGGAGCTTGAGGCCCTGGCCCAAAGAGGCCGGGAGTACCTCCGGCCCATCGTCCTCATCCAAGCGGAGCCCCGGCGTGGGGGGGATCCGTACACCTGGGAAAAGGTGAGGGCCTTTCTACTGGAGCGCGGGGTGCGGGAGGAGGAGGTGGTGGTCTCCGTGGGGGAGCGGGATGACCTCACCGGCCAAGACCTCCTTTCGCCCTCCTCGCCCGTGCGCTACGTCATCACCGTAGACAAGCTCAAGGAGGGATGGGACTGCCCCTTCGCTTACGTGCTGGCCTCGGTGCGTCCCCTGAAGTCGCCCACGGCCATTGAGCAGGTGCTGGGCCGGGTGCTCAGGATGCCGGGGGCCAGGCCCAAGGAGCAGGAAGCGCTCAACAAGGCCTACGCTTTCACCGTGTCCGAGAACTTCTGGGAGGCGGCGGAAACCCTCCGGGAGGCTTTGGTTCTGGAGGGGTTTGAGCGCTACGAGGCCGAAAGGACCGTGCGCACCGTGGGCCTTGGCTTGGAGGAACGCATTCACCTCGAGGCATCCCCTAGTCCCTTAGCCCTCGCTCCCTTGGGGCCAAAGGTGGAATACGATCCAAAAGTTAGGGTGCTGGTCATCAAGGAGCCCCTGAACCCCAGTGAGAGGGCGGTACTCCGACAGGCTTTAGCGGAGAAGGATCGGCAGAAGCTTCCCCACACCGTCCGCACCCCCTCCGAGGAAGGCCGGGTGCTGGAGGTGCCCCTCCTCGCCTGGCATGGAGAGCCCCTGGAGGTTGAGCACTTCCTGGAGGAGGGTTGGAGCCTAGCGGGCCGGGACGCTCACCTGGACTTTGTTCCCCAGCCCCTGGGGGAAAGAGGGGAGATCGGCCTAGATGGGGGGCGGGTGCGCATCGCCCGCCTGGAGCGGCTGGACCAGGCCGGGAGGCTCTTTGGTTCCCACGTGGGCTGGACCTTGGATAGCCTTGCCCTCTGGCTGGACCGCCACATTCCCCACCCCGACCTACCCCAGGAGGAGACCTTGCCCTTCATCTACAGGGCCCTAGGAGAGCTTTTGGGGCGAGGCTTTACCCTAGAGGACCTGGTGGCGGAGAAGAGGCAGTTGAGGAACCTCCTAGAGGCCAAGATCCGCGGCCACCGGGAGGCGGCCCAAAAGGAAGCCTTCCAACGCCTCTTGAAAGATACGCCTCCCAACCTCGGCACCATCACGCTTCGCTTGGAAGGGGACTACTTCCCGCCCAACCCCTACCGGGGGGCTTATGACTTCCAAAAGCACTTCTTCCCGGTCATCGCCGATCTCCAGGACGGAACGGAGGAGTTCCAGTGCGCCCGCCTCCTGGACGGGCTGGAGGAAGTGGAGTTCTGGGTGCGCAACTACCCTACCTGGCGCCACGCCTTCCGCCTTCCCTACCCCGGGGGCAACTTCTTCCCGGACTTTCTGGCCAGGCTGCGAGACGGGACCCTCCTCGTGTTGGAGTACAAGGGAAAGCATCTGGCGCACACCCCCGAGACCTACGAGAAGGAGGCCGTGGGGCAACTCTGGGCCCAGAAGACGGGCAACCTGTTCCTTATGGTGCGCACGCTTGATGGGCTGAACGCCATTTACCAGGCGGTTCGGCGCTGAAAGGGATTCGCTAGGGGCCCAGAAGCCACTCCACGAAGGCGTTGACCACGTCGTTTTCCCCCAGGGCCTCGGGGTTTTCCAGGACGTGCTCGTAGAAGGCCCGGACCAGATCGGGGCTTGGGTTCTTGAGGATCTCCTGGACGCTTTTCCCCCGGTAAGGCCCCTTGGGGAGGGGCGCCGTGAGGGAGGGGGAGGTGGCCAGGGGGGCGGCCTCCTTCAGGGCCTCCAAGGTCCTCTCCAGAAGAAGCCTTTCCCCTTCGGGGCCTAGGGCCTCCTTGGGGTTGAGGAGGAGGGTGCCGTCCAGGTCCCGCACCTCGAGGCCCAGGGCATAAAGCTTCCGGGCCAGGCTTTCGGGTCCCACCTCCAGGGGGATTAGGGCCTGGGCCTCGCCGTAGCGCACCTCCAGCACGTACCTGCCCGGCTCGGGCAGGGTGACGGCGGGGGCCACCTCCTCGAGGGCGGCGGTGAGGGGAGGGAAGCCCAAGGGCTTCTTCTCCTGGGCCAGGAGGGCCCCTTCCTTGTAGAGGAGGGTTTCCAGCTGGTGGCGGGGGAGGTAAGGGGTGCCGCTGAGCCTCACCTCGGGGAAAACGGCCTCTGAAGCCCTAAAGGGCCGGGCGTCCAGATCCCCAGGGATTAGGGAAAGCTTCCTCACCTCCAGGGAAAGGGTTTCCTCCCCCAGGTTCTCAAGGGCCCTTTTCGCCCGTGGGGTCAGAGGGTGTTTTGGATAAGCCTTCAGGAAGGCCTGGTATATCTCCTTGGCGGGAAGGCCCACCCTTTCCGAGAGGTAGGCGCGGAAGTAGAGGGTGAGGGGTTCTTGCCTTTCCTCCAGGTCCTTTAGGGCCTCCGGGAAATCCTCCCCCTCGTCCAGCCGCAAAGCCCGGTCGTAGGCGGCCTTGGCCCCCAGGAAGTCCCCGTAGATGGCCTTAAACAGGCCCAGGTTGTAGTAGGCGGTGGCGTTGGGCATGAGCTCCACCGCCCGCTTTGAGGCCAGGATGGCCCTGGGAAGATCCCCCGTGAGGTAGTAGGCCCAGCCCAGATTGGTCCAGTAAAGCCAATAATCCGGCCTTAGCTTTAGGGCCTTCAGGAGTGCCTCCTTGGCTTCCTCCCCCTTCCCTTCCGCGAAGGCGGCGAAGCTCACCTCCTCCCAGGCCAGGGGAAGCTCAGGGAAGGCCTGGGCCAGGGTGCGGGCGGATTCCTTCCAGCGCTCGTCTTCCAGGGTCCGCAGGAGAAGGTGGGCCGCGGTCCTTTCCAGGACATCCCCCAAAAGCAGGTTCCCGGCCTCCTTGAGCGCCTCTTCCCGCTTCCCTTGGGAGAGAAGGGAAAAGGCCTGGTATGGAGGGGAGAGCTTCCCCTGCCAGAGGAGGAGGAGTTTTTGAGGCAAAAGCCCTTCCAAAAGCCCAGCCCCCCGCCCCTCCTTAAGGTCCAGGGCGGACTGGTGCAAGGGATCGGGGTTCTGCCCTTGGGCGAGGGCCCTAAGTGCTTCCTCCGACTGGGTGGGACTGGGCAAGGGGGCCCACTTGGGGGCCAAGCCCTCCTTCTGCAGCCAAAGCCAGGCCAGGCCTGGGGTGGCAAAAAGCCCCTCCTTGACCCCATCCTTGCGGGCCAAAAAGAGCCTAAGCCCCCTTTCCTCCTCTCGGCCTAGGAGGACCCAGTCTGCTCCGGTGGCCGCTTGGGCCAGACGGGCCCCGGCCTTGGTGTAAAGCCCCCCCACCAGGTCGTAACTGCCCTGCCAGGGAAGGTTGGGAAGGAGGAGGGCCAGGAGGGTAGGGGGTGGGGCCTTAAGGCCCTCGGCAAAGGCCTGGGCCAGGCGGAAGCCCTCCCTTCCCTCGAAGGGGAGCACCAGGCCCTGGGCCAGGCCGAGCCCCAGGATCAACAGGAGGGCAGGGAGGCGCCTCAGGGTTACCATGGGCGCATTCTAAGTGCCAACCCCTTATCATGTCAACATGGCAGCCCCTCTTCAGATCCAGCTGACCCCTGAGGAGGACCGGCTCCTGCTGGAACTCTCCCTGGACCCGAAGACCCACAAGAAAACCCGCCTCTGGGCCGCCATGGTCCGCCTGGCCGCCGAGGGCTGGACCGCCCCAAGAATCGCCCGCCACTTCCACAAAGACCGCTCCACCGTCTACCTCGTCCTCAGGCGCTTCCTGGAACAGGGCCTCCCGG
>NZ_KB905749.1 GCF_000381045.1 Thermus scotoductus DSM 8553
TAACCCAAGTTGCTACCCAAGCATTTGTTGAGCCAAGAGATTTAGGTTGTGGGCCAAGATGAAGGAGAGCACCTTGATCACAAAACCCTCCTGGGTCACCGCATGGATGCGCCGCGGGAAGAGGGCATGGAGCATACTGCCCACCGTCTCCACCACCCTCCGCCCCACAATGGCCAGGTACTGCAACCAAGGCACATACCGCCGGCTGTTCCTTCTACGGATGACCATGGGCACAATCCCCCCCGCCTCCCGGAGGAGGTCTTCATAGAAGTGGCTTTCGTACCCCCGGTCCAGGTAGAGCTCCGCCCCCTCGGGAAGGTCCAGGGGAAGAAGGAGCAAAGAGCTCAGATCATGTAGGCTTCCCGGGGTCAGGCTCACTTCATGGATAAACTTCCCGTCGTCCACCAGGAGGTGGAGCTTGGGGCCGTGGAAGTAGACCCGTTTGCTGGGGATGAAGCCGCGGTAGGCCTTGTCTGGGAAAAGGCGGGAGCGGGGGGCGCGGATATTCTCGCAGGCGGGGAGGGGGAAGGTGTCCAAGGCGTAGGCCTGGGCCTGGTGGAGGTTTTTCCAGGCCTGGGCTAGGAGGTGGAGAAGGGGGAGGAAGAAGGGGTATAGGGCGTGGAGTCTGCGGTTGAAGCGACTTGGGGAGGGGACGTAGGTAAAGAGGCGCAGGTCTTTGGCGAGGGCCAGGGCCTTGTTGTGCTTGCCGCCCAGTTCCATGGCGGCCAGGATGGCGAGGGTCAGGATGGCGGAGGCTGGGGTCTTGGCTTGGGGGTCGTCTTTGTAGCCCAGGGCCTGGAGGGCATCGTCTATAATGCAAAAGGCCGCTATGATGCGCGACAGCATAGCGGCCACTATTTTTTCAGGCCTCGGGATAGGTAGCAACTTGGGTTATGATAGCATATCCGCTGCCCACTATGCTATGTGCTCCACCCCGCCTATCGGCGGCGAAAGAAGCTTCTCCGGAGCACGTGGGGGAGCTAAGCTCCCTTCGGTCGCATGTAGCTTCGCTGACCCATGTATCCCCGGTTTAAAAACCGGGGGATTATAGCTCCCCCACACCCCCTCTTTTCTCTAAAGGTTTTGCCGGGGCCCCCACCCCGGCGACGCCGGGGTGGGGTGGCATCAGAGGGGCCTAAGGGTATACCGGAGCACCTGGTTCCCCGTGATGCGTACCGTCTCCACCAGGGTGCGGTACCCAGGGGCCACCAAGGTAAGTTCATGCTCGCCGAAGGGCGCCTCGAGGCGCAGGTAACCGCCCTTGGCCACCCCCACTTCCTTCCCATCCAGGAAGACCCGGGCCTCCACGTTCAGGTAAAGCTCCAAGACCGCCCGCACCGGCACGAGCTCCACGTAAAGCCTCACGGACTCCCCGGGGCGCACCTCCACCTGGGCTCGGTACTCCCCGTAGCCGGGGGCCAGGACCCGCACCTCATGGAGACCGGCCTCGAGGGTCATCCTTAAAGGCGCCCGGCCCATCAAACGGCCGTCGATGTAGACCTCAGCCCCCTCGGGCCTGGCCTCCAGATAAAGCTCCCCCGTGCGGATGGGCCTCAAGGTGACGGAAACCCGGGTTTCCCGGCCCCGTTCCACCCGCACCGTGGCCCGGTAGGGCTCGTAACCCGGGGCCTTGAGCTCCACCTGGTAGGTTCCCTCCTCCAGCACCAGGCGCAAGGGGGTACGGCCCCGCAAGGTGCCGTTCACGTAGGCCTCGGCTCCCGTGGGGCTGGACTCCAGAAGAAGGATGCCGGTGCGAGAGACGGGGTTCAGGCGCACGTCCAGCCGGGTGGTCTCGCCCCTTCGCACCTGGACCGTGGCCTGGTAGGGCTCGTAGCCCGGCGCCCTAAGCTCCACCGCATACCGCCCCTCGGGCAGGCTTAGGGAAAGGGGCGTGCGGCCCCTGAGGGTTCCTTCCACGTACACCTCGGCCCCGGAAGGGCTGGAGGTGACGGCCAGGGTCCCCTGCCTGGCCTCCGGCACCAGCTGGGCGAAGACCTGGACCCTTTCCCCGGGCCTGGGGTTCAGCGTGACCCGGTAGGGCTGGTAGCCGGCAAGCCTAAGCTCCACCTCGTGCCGGCCCGGGTTCACCTGGAGGCTAACAGGAGTGCGCCCGCTCATCCGCCCGTCCAGGTAGACCTCGGCGCCAGCGGGCCTCGAGTCCACCACCAGGGTGGCCGTGGCCGGGGTGGGCGGGGGAGCTGTGACCCGGCCCACGAAGTAGCGGGCCACGTCGGTGACCCAGTCCTTGTCGGGGATGGGCTCAATCACGATGGAAAGCGCCCGGGCTAAGCCCTCCGCCCCCTGGACCCGCACCTGATTGCGCTCCACATCCAGGATCTCCCCCAGGGAAAGGGGGCGCTTGCTGGCCACCGCCAGGATGCGGTCCTCACCCTCGGGACCCGTCACCGTGTAGCGGTAGCGGGCCCCTTCCGGGGGAAAGCGCCGGGTTTCCCCGGCCCTCAGGAAGTTATTCCGCTCAAAGGCGTTGGGCAGGATGGGATCAATCCTGCCGTCGGCATTGATGTTGAAGAGGTAGACGTAGGCATCCTGGTTCACGTTCACGTAGATGAAGATGGGCTCACCGATCTGGTAAACCGCACCTCCCCGTTTCCCGGGGTCCTTGTCCACCCAGACCTTCACCTGAAGGTCGGTGGGCGCGGGATTCACAATGATCCCCTGGGGGCTTATCTGCTGGGCCAACGCCGCCCCAAAACCCAGGATGGCCAAAAGGAGCTTCCGCATAATCCTCACCTCCGCCCTCAGGCTAAAGCCTCCCTGTGAAAATCCTGAGGGAAAAGGGACAAGGCCCCTTAAGACTCGGCGTAGGCCCCAAGGGTGCGGAAGCGGCGGTAACGGTCCCGGTAGAGCTCCTCCGGGGAAAGCCCTTTGAGCTCCTCGAGGGTCTTCAGAAGGGCTTCCTTGATGTTGCGGATGGCCTGGTCGGGGTCCTTGTGGGCCCCGCCCTCGGGCTCGGGGACGATGGCGTCCACCACCTTCTGGGCCAGGAGGTCCCTTGCGGTGAGCTTCAAGGCCTCGGCGGCCTTGGGGGCCTCCTTGGCATCCCGCCAGAGGATGGCGGCGCAGGACTCCGGGCTGATCACCGAGTACCAGGCGTTTTCCATGATGAGGACCCGGTTGGCCACCCCGATGGCCAAGGCCCCCCCGCTACCCCCCTCCCCCAGGATGAGGGCGATGGCGGGCACCTTCAGGCGGCTCATGCGCTGGATGCTCTGGGCGATGACCCAGGCCTGGCCCCGCTCCTCCGCGGAAACCCCCGGGTAGGCCCCCGGGGTGTCGATGAAGGAGAGGAAGGGATAGCCGAACCGGTCCGCCAGGTCCATGAGGCGCATGGCCTTGCGGTACCCCTCGGGGTGGGGCATGCCGAAGTTACGGTGGAGGTTTTCCTTGGTGTCCCGCCCCTTCTGGTGGCCCACCACCACCACCTTCTGCCCCTCCAAGTAGGCGAGCCCCCCCACGATGGCGGGATCGTCGGCGAAGGCCCGGTCCCCATGGAGCTCCAAAAAGTCCTGGAAGGCCTTCTCCAGGACGTCCAGGGTGGTGGGGCGGCCCGGGGCCCGGGCCAGCTGCACCCTCTGCCAGGCGTTGAGGCTCCCGTAGACCTCCTCCTTGAGCCTGGCCAGGCGGTCCTCCAAAAGGCGAATCTCCGCCTCGAGGTCCACCCCCGTGGTGCGGGCCGTCTCCCTTAGCTCGGCGATGCGTTTTTCCAGCTCCAGGATGGGCTTTTCAAACTCCAACGGCATAGGGAACTCCAGGGTGCAGATGACGAAGGGCCCGGACCAGCTCGCCCTTGAGCTTCCTGCGATCGGTAACCCGGTCCACCATCCCGTGCTTCAGCAAAAACTCCGAACGCTGGAAGCCCTCGGGCAGCTCCTGGCGGATGGTCTGGCGGATGACCCTGGGCCCGGCAAAGCCGATCAGGGCCCCGGGCTCGGCGAAGATCACGTCGGCCAGGGCGGCGAAGCTGGCGGTGACTCCCCCGGTGGTGGGATCGGTGAGGATGGAAACATAGGGAAGGCGCTTCTCCCAGAGGCGGTCCAGGCTCATCACCGTCTTGGCCATCTGCATGAGAGAAAGGGCCGCCTCCTGCATCCTGGCCCCGCCCGAGGCCGCCACGATCACCAGGGCCCGGCCCTCCGCCGCCGCCCGTTCCGCCCCCCGGGCGATCTCCTCCCCCACCACGCTCCCCATGGACCCCCCGGCGAAGGCGTAGTCCATCACCAGAAGGACCGCAGGCACCCCGCCGATGGTGCAGGTGCCCCCCAGGATGGCGTCCTTGCGACCGGTTTCCTCCTGGTAGGCCCTGAGCCTTTCCGCATAGGGCTTGGTGTCCACGAAGCCTAAGGGATCCAGGGGCCTAAGCCCGGTGATCTCCTGGAAGGTGCCGGCATCCGCCAGCATCTCCACCCGTTCGGAAGCGGGCACCCGGTGATGGTGGCCGCACTTGGGGCAGACGTAGAGGTTTTCCCGGAACTCCTTCTTGTAGAGCTGGGCCCCGCAGGCCTCGCACTTGGTCCAAAGCTCGGGGACGTCCCGGTTTTCCCCGCTGGGCCTTTTTCTTCGGAAAAGCCGCTCTAGGGCCACGCTACGCCTCCTTGGGAGCCTCGAGGGCCCTGGTCTCCCCCGCCAGGCTCTGGCCGATGAAGACCGCTCCCGCCTCCACGTCCAGGGCCTGGGCCCGCACCGTGCCGGTGAAGCGGGCCGTCTTGGAAAGGCTCACCTTCTGGGCCACCAGGTCCGCCTTCACCTCCCCGTGGATCTGCACGCTCCCTGCCTCCACCCTTTCCCCTTCCACCCGGCCCGTGCGGCCCACCTCCAGCTCCCCTTCCACGTAGACCGAGCCTTTGACCAGGCCGTCGATGCGCACCTGGCCCTTGGCCTTCAGGTCCCCCAGGACCTCGGTGTCGGACCCCAGGTAGGTGAGGGTCCCCGCCTGCCTTCTCCCCAGCATCCGCCCCATTTTAACGGGAGGCCCAAAGGGGGTCTAGGTAGGGCCTCGGGTCCACGGGGGACCCGTAGCGGTAGACGCCGTAGTGGAGATGGGGACCGGTGGAGCGGCCCGTGGAGCCCACGTACCCCAGGACCTGCCCCGCGCAACCCTATCGCGGCCTCAGGGCACAGCATCCAGGACCAGGGGCAGGGGGCTTGCCGAAAGTCCCAGCTGGAAGGCCTCCCTTAAGTGGGCCAGGGCTTCCTCCAGGCCCTTCCCGCGGTGGTAGACCAGGGCCAGAACCTCTCCCCTTTCCACCCGGTCCCCGGGCTTCTTCAGGAGATAGACCCCCACCCCGTGGTCGATGGCCTCCCCCTTCTTCCTACGCCCGCCCCCCAGGGCCAAAACCGCCAGGCCCACCCGGTAGGCATCCACCTCCTGCACCACGCCCTCCTTCTCCGAGGCGAGGGGAAGCTCCTCCCCCAGGGGAAGCAGGGAGAAGTCCTCCACCACCCGGGGATTTCCCCCCTGGGCCTCGAGGAAGGCCTGGAACCTTTCCAGCGCCTTGCCGCTTTCCCAGGCCCTACGGGCCAGGCTTGGGTCCAGCCCCTCAAGCCGTAAGGACTCCTCCGCAAGGCGCAGGGCCACCTCCAAAAGGTCCTCCGGTCCCTTTCCCTTCAGGGTCTCTATGGCCTCCCGGACCTCTATGGCGTTCCCCACCGCCCGACCCAGGGGGGCCTCCATGCTGGTGAGGAGGGCCCTAACCCTTCGCCCCGCCCCCTGGCCGATCTCCACCATGGTCTTGGCGAGAAGCCGGGCTTCCTCCAGGGTCTTCATGAAAGCCCCCTTGCCCACCTTCACGTCCAAGACGATGCTCCTGGCCCCGGCCGCCAGCTTCTTGCTCATGATGGAGCTGGCGATCAAGGGGATGCTCTCCACCGTGGCCGTGACATCCCTTAGGGCGTAGAGCTTGCCGTCCAAGGGGGCCAGGTCCGGGCTTTGGGCAGCGATGACCAGCCCAATGCGCTCGGCCCTTTCCAGAAACTCCCTTTCCGTCATCTCCCCCCGCCAGCCTGGAACCGATTCCAGCTTGTCGATGGTCCCCCCGGTGTGGGCCAGGCCCCGCCCCGACATCTTGGCGAAGGTGCACCCCGCCGCCGCCAGGATGGGCCCCACCACCAGGCTCACCTTGTCCCCCACCCCCCCGGAGGAGTGCTTGTCCACGGGGTGGGGCAGGTGGGAGAGGTCCAGGACCCTCCCCGAGTAGGCCATGGTTTCCGTAAGCCATAGGGTTTCCTCCGGGTCCAGGCCCCTCAGGAAGGCAGCCATGAGCCAGGCGGATACCTGGTAGTCCGCCACCTCTTCCTTCAGGTAGCCCTCGAGGAAAGCCTTCAGGTCCTCCCGCCTGTGCTTCAGGCCCTCCCGCTTCTCGCGGATGAACTGCACCGGGTTCATGCCCCCATGCTACGCTAGGGCCATGGCCCAGCGGTACCGCTTCGGGATAGAGGAGTTCGAGCGCCTCTTCCAGGGGGTCACGGGGGTGGAACTTTTGGACGGGGAGGTGTACCAGATGAGCCCTATCGGTCCGAAGCATGCCGAGGTGGTGGCCTGTCTGGTTAATGTGCTAATATGCTTTTATGCGCACCACCCTAGACCTCCCTGACCCACTGTACCGCCACCTCAAACTCCAGGCAGCCAAGGAGGGGAAAACCCTACGGGAGCTGGTGATCCGCTACCTGGAGGAGGGCCTTCGCCGCCAGGCCCAGCGCCAGCCCCGTCCTTTACCCAAGATCCCCCCGGCTGGCCGCCAGATTCCCTCCTGGACGGGGACAGAACTTTGGGAGCTTTTAGAGGATGGACCTCCCGGACCTTAACCTTTGGTTCGCCCTCTTGGTGCCGGAGCATCCCTTTCACCCCGAGGCCCAGCGCTACTGGGGGGTAGCCGCGGAACCTGTCCTGGTCCGCGTGACCGCCTTGGGGCTTTTGCGCCTCCTCACCAACCCAAAGGCCATGGGAGGAAAGCCCCTGGAGGTGGGGGAAGCCTGGCGTGTCTACCGGGAGCTACGGGGCCCCGCGGGCGTTCCCGTGGTGGAGGAGCCTGAGGGTTTGGAAGACGCCTTGTCCTTCTTGGTGGCCCAGGGTTTTGGCTACCGTCATTGGACCGACGCCTATCTGGCTGCCTTTGCCCTTGCCGGGGGATACCGACTGGTTACCTTTGACCAGGACTTTCTCCGTTCCCCGGGCCTTAACCTCCTCCTCTTAAAGTCCTAAGCCACCTTCTCAGTACGCCTGTCCCGTGGCCTTGGTGAGGAGGAGCCTGAACTCGTGGGGGCTGGTGGCGGCGGGAAGGGCGTCCTCCAGGGAGATGAGCCCCTGGCTGTAGAGCTCCACCAAATGCTGGTCGAAGGTGTGCATCCCGTGGATGGAGCCCTCCATCATGGCCTCCTTGATCTGGGGGGTCTTGTCCTCATCCTTGATGAGCTCCCGCACGTAGGGCGTGGCGATGAGAACCTCGAGGGCCAAAACCCTCCCCTTCCCGTCCGCCCGGGGGAGGAGGCGCTGGGAGAGGATGCCGAGAAGGGACTCCGCCAGGAGGATGCGCACCTGCTGGTGCTCGTGCAAGGGGAAGAACTCGATGATGCGGTTGATGGTCCGCCCCGCGTCCAGGGTGTGCAGGGTGGAAAGCACCAGGTGCCCGGTCTGGGCCGCCATGAGGGCGGCCTCCACCGTCTCCTTGTCCCGCATCTCCCCGATGAGGATCACGTCCGGGTCCTGGCGCATGGCGTACTTGATCCCGGAGTAGAAGCTATCCGTGTCCAGCCCCACCTCCCGCTGCACCACCAGGCTCTTCTTATGCCTGTGCAGGAACTCTATGGGGTCTTCTATGGTGATGATGTTCTTGGCGTAGTGCAGGTTGATGTGGTCGATGATGGCCGCCAAGGTGGTGCTTTTGCCACTTCCGGTAGGACCCGTCACCAGGATGAGCCCCCGCTCCTTGGCCGCCAGCCCCTCCATCACCTCCCGGGGCAGGCCCAGGGCCTCAAAGCTGGGGATCACCTCGGCCACCACCCGCATCACCAGGCCAAAGCTACCCCGTTGCCTTAAGAGGTTGCAGCGGAAGCGGGCCACCCCGGGGATGGTGTAGGCGAAGTCCATCTCCTTGCGGTACTCCATCTCCTCCCATTGCTCCGGGGTGAGGAGGGCTTTGGCGATGGCCTCGAGGTCCTTGGGGGTGAGGGGCCGGTTGCCAAAGGGCTTCAGCTTTCCATCCACCCGGATCACGGGGGGAGCCCCGGCCTGCAGGTGGATATCCGAGGCCCGGGCCTGGACCATGGCCTTGAACATCTCCAAAAGGCTGTGCCTGCCCTCCTGGGAAGAAGCCTCCCTAGCCGACCTAGCCCCTTCGGAGCCCTTCTCCTCGCTCATGGATGGACCTCTAGGTTGTCGATCAAGCGCACCTCGGGAAAGCGGCCGGCCACGATCCCCCTGGCTCCGGGCACAAAGCGGGAAAGGGGCAAAAGGGTTTGGGGGTGGACGATGGCCAAATAGTCTGGCCGAAACTCCGGAGCTTCCCTAAGCACTTCCTCACCCCTTTCCAAGGCCTCGGCCACACCCTCACCCCTTAGGGCCGCTTCCCGCATGGCCAAAAGGGCCCGGTAGAGGACCGTGGCCTCCTTGCGCCTTTGCGGGGACAGGTAGACGTTGCGGCTGGAAAGGGCCAGGCCATCCTCCTCCCGCACCGTGGGCACCCCCACCACCTCCAGGGGAAAGCCCAGGTCCCGCACCATCTTGCGGACCACCAGAAGCTGCTGGTAGTCCTTTTCGCCAAAGTAGGCCCGGCTTGGCCCCACCAGGAGGAAAAGCCTGGCCACCACCGTGGCCACCCCCTGGAAGTGGCCGGGGCGCACCTCCCCTTCCCAAAGGGCGGTAAGGGGCCCCTCCACCGATACCCGGGTGGCAAAGCCTTGGGGGTACATCTCCTCCACGCCGGGGGCGAAGAGGAGGTCCACCCCCGCCTCCTCCAAAAGGGCCTGATCCCGCTTAAGGTCCCGGGGGTAACGGTGGTAGTCCTCCCCGGGGCCAAACTGCAAGGGGTTGACGAAGATGGAGACCACCACGAAGGGGTTCTCCTTCCGGGCCCTTTCCACCAGGGCCAGGTGCCCCCGGTGGAGGTAGCCCATGGTGGGGACAAACCCCACCCCCTCCCGGGGGAGGGCCTGCCTTAACTCGGCCACGGTGTGCGCCACCTTCACAGGGCTCAGTATACTTTCCCCGTGGGCAAGAAGAAGCGCGAGGAAAAGCTCAAGAAAAAGGCCCTGAAGGAGTGGGAGGAGAGGCGGCCCAAGACCTTCCGCGAAGCCCTCAAGTACTTCCCCGGCATCTTCTTCCGCACCACCTTGGTGGTGATGGCGGCCACCCTCCTCATCCTGTTTACCGGTGTCCTGGGCCTTGCCTGGGCCCAGAGCATGTGGTTCCAGATCCTCGTCTACCTGGGGTTTTACCTCCTCTTCCAGCGCTTCATCATGGGGCCTTTAGCCCCACCCCGGATAAAATGAGGGCAGATGGCCGAGCCCGCGGAAGTCCAGCGCCCCCTGACCCTCGAGGCCTACCTGGAGGAGGAGGCCCGAAGCCCTGTGCGCCACGAGCTGGTCCGGGGCTTCCCGAGAGCCATGGCCGGGGCCAGCCGCCGCCACAACCTCCTGGTGGTGGCCCTGGTGGCGGCCCTTTTCCCCCGGGCCCGGGAAAAGGGGTGCCGGGTCCATGCGGAAACCTTTAAGCTCAAGGTGGCCCCCGACACCGTCTACTACCCCGATCTCATGGTGGTTTGCGGCCCTCCAGGGGAAAACCCCTTTTTGGAAGAACGCCCCTGCCTGGTCCTGGAGGTCCTCTCCCCTTCCACGGAGGCCCAGGACCGCTGGGAGAAGATGCGGGCCTATCTGAATCTGGAAAGCCTCCAGGCCTATCTGCTCCTGGACCCGGAAAGGAAGGGCCTCGAAGGGTATTTCCGCGAGGGGAAGGGCTTCAGCCTGAAGCGCTACGCCGGCGGCCAGGTGCCCCTGCCCTGCCTGGACATGTCCTTGGACCTAGAAGCCATCTACTCGGCCCTGGACTAGGCGCAGGGCCTGGGTCCTCATATCCTCTCGGCGTCCGCCCAGAACCCCTCCAGGTCGTAGTACTCCCGGGCCTCAGGGGTCATGAGGTGGACCACCACCTCCCCGTAGTCCAGGACCACCCAGCGGGGGCTCTGCCCCTCCGTGGGCCTGGGGCGAAGCCCCTCCTCCTCCAGCTTCTCCTGCACGTGGCGCTCCAGGGCCTGAAGATGGGGGGTGCTGGTGGCGCTGGCTAGGACGAAGTAGTCCAGGCTTTCCGAAACCGCCCTCAGGTCCAGGGCCACCACGTTTTCCGCTTTCTTTTCCCCAAGGAGATCCTTGATCCTCGCTACCAGCTCCACTGCCTCTTGCTTACGCAAATCTAGCCCTTCGTGCTGACCGAGGGTCTTTACCATCTACCCCTATTGTACCAGGTCCCGCCCGAGCTCCACCACCACCCCGGGAACCGGCCCGTGGGGCGCAAGAAGGGGCAGGTGGAAAAGCTCGGCGAAGTAGCTTCCGGCCTCGAGGTCCTTGGTGTAGACCGCGCTCTGCGCCACCTCCGCCTCCTCCACCTGGGCCTCGATTCCCTCCCGGGCAAGAAGGGCTTGGCCCCAAAGGATCAGGCTCCTTTCCCCCTTTAGGCGCACGGGCACTTGGGGCGGAGAGGAAGGCAGGGCCATCCCCATCCATTGGGCCAGGACCTGGGCCCGGGCTTCCTCGTCCACCAGGAGGAAGGTCTCCCTCCCCTCGCGGGTGGGCAGGGTGGCCACGGAAAGCCTCAGGCCCTGGACCCCGGGCAGATAGGCCAAAACCTCATCCAGGGAAAGATCGGTGTCCAGCTCCCGCCAGGCCTCCCTTAGGGCCAGGGCCAAGGCCGGCCAGGTGCGGGGGTCCTGGGCCTTCTTGAGCACCTGGGAAACCACCCCCTTGATGCGGTCCAAACGGGCGTAATCCCCCAGGGCGTCGTGGCGGAAGCGCATGTACTTCACCGCCTCCTCCCCGTTTAGGTGAAGCCTTCCCGCGGGGAAGTCGATGAAAAGCCTCGCCGCCCGGTCGGTGTAGCGCATGGGGCGCTCCAGGTAGACCTCCACCCCCCCCACGGCGTCCACCACCCGGGCCACGCTTTCCAGGGTGAGGATGAGGTGCCTTTCCACCACCAGGCCCGTGGCCTCCGCCACCGCCCGCTTAAAAAGCTCCGCCCCACCCCGGGCGTAGGCGGCGTTGATCTTGCCCCCCACCACCGGGCTATAGAGGTCCCGGGGAATGGCCAAGGCCCTGGCCTCCCCTCCCCTAAGGCGCACGTAGAAGATGGTGTCCGTGCGGCTTCCCGGGCCGCATGGGGTGCGGTAGCCGCAGTACTCGATGTCCCGGGCCGCCACCACCACCCCCATCTCGGGCAAGGCCCCAGCCCTCCTGGGCCGCATTCCTTCCTCCTCTCCCGGCCGCGGCCAGGAGAGCACCCCCCCGAGGGCGAAAAGGGCCAGGGAAAGGAGGAGAAAGGAAAGCCTAGGGCGCATCCTGCAAGCGGCGGTACACGGCCAGGGTCTTAGGGTGCAGGGGGATGCCCTTGGCGGTGAGGTAGGCCACCTTGTTCTGCACCGCCCGGCGGTAGGCCTCGAGGAGCCTCCCCGAAAGGGCGAGCTCCCGGATCTCCCCGTTCACCCCCCGGCCGGGCTCGGAGATGTCGGCGATGTAGAGGGCCATGCCCAGGCCGTTTTGGGGGTCCACCCCGTACACGTGCCCCTCCACCGCCTCCAAAACCTCCTCGTCCTTTACCCCCCAGGCCTCGGCCAGAACCCGGGCCGCCCGGCCGTGGAGGGAAAGGGGATGAGCCCTTTCCACCTCGTTCTCCGGGGGGGCCAGTCTAAGGAGCTCCTCCTCCCCCAGGTCCCGGGCGGCGTCGTGGAGAAGCCCCGCCAGGTAAGCCCGCTCCCCATCCAGGCCGTTTTTAAGGGCGATCTCCTGGGCCAGGGCCGCCACCCTCTGGATGTGCGCCCACCTTTCCGGCCGGACCAAGGCCTTTACCCTCTCCTCCAGCTCAGCGGTAGAGACCGTGCTTTTCAAGGTACACCTCCACGGGCCTGGGCACCCAGAAGCGGATGCTCTCTCCTTCCCGGATCCGCCTCCGGATCTCCGTGCTGGATATCCCCACCTCGGGCACCAGCAAAGGCACCACGGGCACCGGCATCCCCTCCAAGGGGTAGCCGGGCCGGGCCACGGCCACTAAGGTGGCCAGCTCATGAAGCCGGTGCCCTTCCTTCCAGGTGAGGATATCCCGGTAGGCATCGGCCCCGGTGATGAAGAAGAGCTCATCCTCCGGGAAAAGCCTCCTGGCCTCCCTTAGGGTGTCCACGGTGTAGCTTGGGCCCGGCCGGTCCAGCTCCAGCCTCGAGGCCAAGAACCCCTTCTCCTCCGCCGTGGCCAGGAGGACCATCTCGTAGCGGGCCTCCGCCGGGGCCACCGGGGTCTTGTGGGGGGGGCGGGCCGCCACCACAAAGAGGACCAGGTCCAGCCCCAAGGCTGCCCGGGCCTCCGCCGCCGCCAAAAGGTGCCCCAGGTGGATGGGATCGAAGCTCCCGCCGAAAAGGCCTATGCGCAAGGTTCAACCTCCGTGGTCAAGCCGCCTTTACCCCGGGATGTACTCAAACTCCCGCCCCGCTATCCGCACGATATCCCCCGCCCGCACCCCCTTGGCCTTGAGGGCCGCCTCCACCCCCTGGCGCCGGAAGACCTCCTGCAGGTAGCCCGCCGCCTCGGAGAGATCCCCCTTGAGCCGGCTCAGGTACCGCTCCAGGGCAGGGGAGCGCACCTCGTACACTCCTTCCTCCAGGGGCACCACCTCCACCCCTGCCTCCACGAGAACCCTGGGGGCTGGCCTGGGAAGCTCGGGGGCCGGGGTGGCCTTCACCAAGCTGAGGAGGGCTTCCTTCAACGTCGCCAAACCCTCCCCCGTGAGGGCGCTCACCGGCAGGACGGGAAGCCCCTCCTGGGCCAGCTCCGCCACCCTCTCCTCCACCTCCTTGGGGGTGAGGAGGTCCACCTTGTTCAAGGCGATGAGGCTTGGGCGCCTGAGGAGAGCGGGGTCGTAAGCCTCTATTTCCTTGCGCAGGGTGCGGAAGGTCTTTAAGGGCTCCTCGGCGACGTCCAGAACGTAGAGCAACACCCGGGTGCGGGCGATGTGGCGCAGGAACTCCAGGCCCAGGCCCTTCCCCTGGCTTGCCCCCTCGATGATCCCGGGGATATCCGCCAGGGTGAAGCGCTCCCCTTCCTCCTCCCCCACCTCCACCACCCCCAGGTGGGGGCTTAGGGTGGTGAAGGGGTAGGGGGCGATCTTGGGATGGGCCCGGGTGGTGGCGGCGAGCAGGCTGGACTTGCCGGCGTTGGGGTAGCCCACCAGGCCCACGTCGGCGATGAGCATGAGCTCGAGGCGAAGCCTCCGCTTTTCCCCCTCCTCCCCCGCCTCGGCGAACCGGGGGGCCTGGCGGGTGGGGGTGACGAAGTGCATGTTCCCCCGGCCTCCCTCCCCCCCCTTGGCCACCAGGAGGACCTGGCCCTCCTCCGTGAGGTCCCCTAAGAGCTCCCCGGTGTCCGCATCGTAGACCCGGGTTCCCCGGGGCACCTCGATGTAGAGGTCCTGGCCCGCACGGCCATGCTGGCCGCTTCCCTTGCCGTGCTCCCCGTCCTCCGCCTTGTAGGTGCGCTTGGAAAGCTCCGAGAGGGAGTCCACGCTTCCCCTGGCCCGCAGGTACACGCTCCCTCCCCGTCCCCCATCCCCCCCGTCGGGCCCCCCTTTGGGCACGAACTTCTCCCGGCGGAAAGAGATGGCACCGTCGCCCCCCTTACCGGCGGCGACGGTGATGGTCAGGACATCCCGGAACATCCAAGCCGTCCCTTGGGTCTACGCCAAGGGACGCACGTGCACGTAGCGGCCGAGCCGCCCCTTATCCTGGAACTCCACCACCCCGTCCACCAGGGCGAAGAGGGTGAAGTCCCGGCCCATGCCCACGTTCTTGCCGGGTTTGAACTGGGTGCCCCGCTGGCGGACCAGGATGTTCCCGGCCCTCACCACCTGGCCCCCGTACCGCTTCACCCCTAGGCGCTTAGCCTGGGAGTCCCGGCCGTTTTTGGTGGAACCCAAACCCTTTTTATGTGCCATGGCTCACCCCTGAATCTCCTTGATGAGGATCTCCGTGTAGGGCTGGCGGTGCCCCTTCTTCCTGCGGTACTGCACCTTGGCCTTGAAGCGGGAGATGGTGATCTTCTTGCCCTTGCCGTGAGCGAGCACCTCCGCCACCACCTTGGCCCCCTCCACGAAGGGAGCCCCCACCACCGTCTTCTCCCCGGAAAGGAGAAGGACGGGAAGCTCCACCTGGCTCCCGGGCTCGGCCTTTAGCTTCTCCACCCTAAGCTTCAGCCCGGGCTCCACCCGGTACTGCTTGCCACCGGTCTTGACGATCGCGAACATGGCTTCCCCTTCCCAAAGCCCCCGAAGGGGCTACCGGCTTTCTACTATACCCAACTCGGCCCACTCCTTCAATAGAGCCTCAAGAAGACGGGCGGCCTCTCAGGCCTTGAACCCATGCCTGTGCCCGCGCCTCCCTTTCCGCCACCTCTCCCGGGTAGGCGACCTTTACCTTGAGCCGACCGAAGAGGTTCTCCAAGGGAACCTCTTGCCTGGGCCGGAGGAAGACTTGCCCGCCTCGGATCACAAACTCCACCTCATCCCCCGGCTTTACTTCTAAAACCTCCCTCACCCTTTGGGGAAGCGTTATCCGGCCCTTGCTACCGACCCGGCTTCTCACCCTACACCCCTTGCGGGAAACCTCTACCCCGCTGCCTCCGCCCGGGGCGGCCTTAGGGCCTCGGCCACGAAGGCCGCCATCACCCCGAGCATGAGGCCCAAGGCTAAGGCCAAGGCCAAAAGGAGGCCCCGTTTGGGGGCCACCTTCTCGTAGATGGGGTAGGCGGGGGCGATCACCTGGGCCAGGGAGTTCTGGGAGCTGGCCAACTCGATCTGCAAATCGGTGCGCTTTTGCACCAGGGCCACGTAGGCGTTGCGGGAAAGCTCCAGGGCCTGGCGTACCCTTTCCTCCTCCACCTGGGCCTTGGCCACCCGCTCCTTCAGCAGGTTGATGCGGGCCTCCACCTGGGCGATGCGGGCCTCGAGGGCCGCCTTGCGGGCCAGGAGGCGCGCCTCCTCCGCCTGGGCGTCTATGAGAGTGCCCCGCAAGCGCTGGTACTCGGGATTGGGATTATCAAAGGATAGGTCCCCGGACGTAAGGCTGGCGATCTGGTCGTAGCGGGAACGGAAAGCCTCGTAGGCGGCCTTTTTGGTGTTGTACTCCAACAAGAGGGCCTCTTTAGCCCGCTCCTGCACTGCAATTTGGTTCCGCAAGTCTTGAAGCTTGACCTGTAACCGTTGCTGTTCCTGAGCGAGAGCCTTGGCCTCCGCCAAAAGAGCTGCCAAGTTGGCACGTAAAGTTACCAGTTGCGTGACCAAGGGCTGGTAAACAGGGTTAATCTCCTGGGTTTTCAGCCGCAAGCCCGCTAAGGCGCTCAGATCCCCCTTCGCCAGGGCCGCCGCCACCACTGGATCCTCCACCACCTCCCGCACCAGTTCCAATACTCTTGGCTCCTTGATCAAAGCGGCTTCCAAGTCCTGTATACGCGCCTCGAGGCCCGCCTTCTCCGTATCCACCTGGGCCAAGCGAACCCCAACTTCAATTAGCCTCTGAGTAAGCCGATCCCGCTCCTGCTGCCACTCTGAAAGACGGTCTGTCTTTCGAAAATTCTCCAGGGTCAAAGCGGCCGCCTGGAAAGCCTGCCGGGCCCTTTCCGTTTCCCGCTTCAGGTTTTCCTGGGCCTCCTTAAGCCGCTTTCCGATGGTGGCCAGCTGCTCGGGGCTGGTGTCCAAGGGTACCAAGGCCGCCTGGCGCCGGGCCTCCGCCTCGAGGGCCCTGATCCGCCCCTGTACCGCCGCCAGGTCCCGCTCCAGGCCGGAAAGCTCCTGGTCCAGGCTCACCCTCTCCCCCGTCTTGGCATCCAGCTCCGCTTTGTCCTGGGCCAGGGTGGTGGTGCGCTGAAAGGCCTCCCAGCGGGCCTGGGCCTCCCGGTAGGCCTTCTCGGCGGGGGCGATCTGCTCCTCCAAGGCCTTAAGGCTGGCCTCGAGGCGGGCAAGGGGTATGGCGTTCACCCGCCTCTTCACCGCCTCTACCCAGAGGTTGGCCGCCTTGGCCGCCACCTGGGGGTCTGGGGCATTCACGGTGAGGCTGGCCACGACGGGGGGCACCTGGTTAGGGTTTACCGCCTGGAGCTTGGGGGAGATGTCATTGACCTTCAGGTCTCGCATCATCCGCTCTACCCCCCGCAGGCTCCCCCGGTCCTGCCAGCGGGTGGGAAGCCTGCCCTCTTTCCGCAGGGCCTCCCACACCCCTCCCACCGTCTCCTCGGAAAGGGCCAGGGCCCTTAGCCCCTCAAAGGTGATGGGGGTAGCCTGCTGCACCTGGATCCTTTGCTCCAGTTGGGCCTGCACCTGCACCGGGGCCACGCTTAAGGTGGCGGTGGAGGCGTAGGTGGGCTCGGCGATGAAAAACCCGTAGATGAGAGCCAGAACACCCAACAGCACGGGCGGGGCAAGGAGCCAAACCCACTGGCGCTTCAAGGTTTCTAGGATGTCCCTGAGGGAAAGCTCTTCTCCAGGGGCTTCCACCATAACGCCGTCTACTATACCCTATCCTTCTAATCTCCAACCGGGATCCCCTCGGGTTGGTAACTGGGAACAAGGCGCTTAAGGGTTTGCCGAACCAGAAGGCTATCACCCTGACGGGCTGCCCGATAGAGCTCCTCCAAAAGGTGGGGAAATTCCGGGGGAACCTGGCTGTTCCTGGCCACCCAGATTTTTTCGTGGCGGCTGGCCTCCGTTCCCTCCTCGGCGGTGAGCAGTTCTTCAAAAAGCTTCTCCCCGGGGCGCACCCCCGTAAAGACGATCTCTATATCCCGGTAGGGCTCGAGGCCCGCCAGGCGTATTAGGTCCTTAGCCAGGTCCAAAATCTTCACGGGTTCCCCCATGTCCAGAATGTAGACCCGACCATTTTCCCCCATACCCCCCGCCTGCAAGACCAGCTGGGCCGCTTCCGGGATGGTCATGAAGTAACGGCGCATCTCGGGGTGGGTCACGGTCACCGGTCCCCCCCTCCGGATCTGCTCCATGAAAAGGGGAACCACGCTCCCCCGGCTACCTAGGACGTTACCGAAGCGCACAGATACGAACACCTGGTGGGGTTCAGCCCGTGAAGCCCCAAAGGCTACCACCTGCTCCGCCACCCGTTTGCTGGCCCCCATCACCGAGGTGGGATTCACCGCCTTGTCGGTGGAGATGTTCACCAAGCGCTCCACCCCGAACTCCAGGCAGAGATCCACCACATTCTGGGTTCCCCGCACGTTGTTGAAGATGGCTTCCTCAGGGTTGACCTCCATAAGGGGCACGTGCTTATGAGCGGCGGCGTGAAACACCACCTCTGGCCTGTGGAGCCGGAAGATGTGGCGCAGGCGTTCCAGGTCCCGCACATCGGCCACCACCACCTTGTACTTCAGGTCGGGCCAGCTGGCCTCCAGTTCCTTTTCCAGCAGGAAAAGGCTGTTCTCCCCCCGGCCTAGAAGCACCACCTGCTCAGGATGAAAGCGGGCCACCTGCCGCACCAGCTCGCTTCCGATGGACCCCCCAGCCCCCGTGACCAGGACCACCCGGCCTTCCAGGTAGCCCGCGATCTCCCCCAGGTTGAGGCGCACAGGCTCGCGGCGGAGGAGGTCTTCTAAGCGCACCTCCCTGATCTGGGATATCCCCACCCGGCCCGAAAGGATTTCGTAAATCCCCGGAAGAATCCGATAGCGAACCCCCGCGGCCCTGCTCATCTCCACCACCTTGCGTACCACGGAACCGGGGGCCGAGGGAATGGCCACCAAGACCTCCTCCACCTCCAAAGCCCGAGCTACCTGGGGCAGAGCCTCCAGGGTACCCATGACCCGGACCCCCGCGATGGTCTGCCCTCTTTTGTTGGGGTCGTCGTCCAGGAAGCCCACGGGATAAAGGCCGGCCTCCGGGTGGCGGAGCATCTCCCGCACCACCATGCTGCCCGCCTCCCCGGCCCCCACCACCAGGACCCGGGTGCCCTGAACCCCCTTGCCCCTTTTCCCCTCCCAGTAGAGGCGTACCCCCAGGCGCACCCCCCCCAGGAGCAAGAAGGCCAACACCATGGCAATAAGAGGAACGCTCCGGGGCATGGGAAGGTAGGCCCTTAGGACCACGGCAAAGGCCAAAAGGACAGCCCCGCCTAAGCCCACCGCCGTGCCCAGCCGCACCAGATCCCGCACCCCCACCCGGCTCCAAGCCTGCCGGTGAAGGCCGAAAAGGGCGATGAGCAAGGCCTTTACGGGAATTCCCAAAAGGGTGTAAACCCAGGTGGCTTCCCAGTACGGGGAAGGAAGCCCCTCGAGGCGCAAGGCCATGGCCAAAGGCGCCGCCAGGGTCCAAAGAGCCAGGTCCAAAAGGAACTTGATAGCTCCCCGCATACGCTAGAGCCATCTTAACCCGGGAGGGTGTGAACGCAGGGTTAACGTAACCCTAACCTAACCGGCCGCAAGGTTTCGGATGGCTTCTATGATCCGGTCCTGGTCCTCAGGGGTTAGGGATGAACCTGAAGGCAAACAAAGCCCCTTACGGAACAGGTCCTCCGCCACCTCACCCCCCACCCTTTCCGCCCCCTGGAAAACGGGCTGCAGATGCAGGGGTTTCCACACAGGTCGGGTTTCTATACCCTCCTTTTCAAGGGCCTGTCGGATCGCCTCCGGTGAACGTCCATAGGCCTCCTTATCCACCAGCATCACGGTAAGCCACCGGGTGTGCCGGCCCCAAGGGGCCTCGGGTTGGAATCGGACGCCTGGCAAATCCGAAAGGCCCTCCACGTACCTTTGGAAGATACGCCGCCGGGCCCCCACCCTTTCCTCTAAAGTGCGCAACTGCGCCCGGCCCACCGCAGCCAGGAGGTTGCTCATGCGGTAGTTGTACCCCACCTCAATATGCTCATACCAGGGGACGGGTTCCCGAGCCTGGGTGGCCAGCTTCCGGGCATGGGCGATAAGCTGTCCATCATCGGAAACCAGCATCCCCCCACCGGAGGTGGTAATGATTTTGTTGCCGTTGAAGGAAAAGATACCTGCATTGCCAAAGGTACCGGGGCTTTTGCCCTTGTAAGTACTTCCCAAGGCCTCTGCCGCATCTTCAATAAGGGCTATGCCGTACTCCTTGCAGAGGGCCTGGATTGGCTCTATGTCTGCGCTTTGGCCGTAAAGGTGGACCAGCACCACCGCCTTGGGAAGTCTTCCCCTTTTGGCCCTCTTCTTAAGGAAGTCTGCCAGGAGGGCGGGGTCCATGTTCCAAGAGGTTTTTTCGCTATCTATGAACACAGGGCGGGCACCCAAATACAAGACGGGAAAGGCACTGGCCGCAAAGGTAAGGGTGGAGACCACCACCTCGTCCCCTGGCCCCACCCCGGCCAGGATTAGGGCCAGATGGATGGCCGCCGTACCCGAACTCAGGGCCAGGGCATGCCTGGCCCCCACCACCTCGGCGAACTCCCGCTCAAAGGCCTCCACCTGCGGACCCAAGGGGGCAATCCAACCAGACTCGAGGGCCTCCTGCAGGAACTGGGCCTCGAGGCCTGAGAGATGAGGAGGGGAAAGGTAGATGCGCTTCATAACTCCTCCTGAAGCCGTCGCTGCACTTTGGCCGGAACCCCATAGGCGAGACTAAAATCTGGAACGTCGCGCACCACCACACCCCCAGCCCCAACCGTACTCCACCTTCCAACCCGCTTCCCAGGAATAACCACCACCCCCGCTCCCAAGAAGGCTCCTTCCGCTATTTCCACTCCTCCAGCTAGCCGCACCCCTGAAGCCAAGTGCACCCAGTCCCCCACCTGGCAATCGTGCTCCACCACCACGCCAGTATTGACGATGGCATGGCGACCTATCCGTGCCGAGGGCTGGACTACGGCTCCAGCGAAAACCACGGTACCCTCCCCCAAGGAAGCTGTGGCGTGCACATAGGCCCTGGGGTGCACAAGCGTGACCCACCTCACTCCATCCAGAAGGACGGTTAGCCGTCGTCGCAGACGGTTCTCACCTATCGCCAGCACAAATCTCGCATCTTCCTGGACGAACCTTTCAAAAAGCGACACCGGCCCTGCCACCGGAACCCCCAATAAACTAGCTCCCCACTTGGCTGGATCATCATCCAACAGGGCAAGAACTTCGGCACCCACCTCTAAGGCCGTGGCCAAGACAACCTTACCATGCCCCCCGGCCCCGACCACCACAAGCCTCATACGCCCTCACTACCCTTAAACTCCGGCATGGAGGCATGTCCCTCGGCGCTGATACCTTCCCGCCGCAGTACTTTAACAAGGGTCAAGAACAGGATCTTCAGGTCCAAAAGCAGGTTCCAGTTGTCCACATACCATACATCCAGCCGGAACTTCTCCTCCCAGGTCAAGGCGTTGCGCCCATTGACCTGCGCCCACCCCGTGATCCCCGGCTTCACCTCGTGCCGCCGGGCCTGCTCCGGGGTATACCGCTCCAGGTACTCCATAAGAAGGGGCCTGGGGCCAACCAGGCTCATCTCCCCCTTGAGGACGTTGATGAACTCGGGGAGCTCGTCCAGGCTGTACTGTCGCAAAAACTTTCCCAATGGGGTAAGCCGCTTCTCGTCGGGCAAAAGCCTTCCCTCCGCATCCCGCTCCTCGGTCATGGTGCGGAACTTATACATGACGAAGGGCCTGCCCTGAAGCCCAGGGCGCACCTGGCGGAAAAGGACCGGACTTCCCATCTCGCGCCAGATGCGAAGGGCAACGTAGAGCATCAGAGGCCCAAAAGCAAGGAGGGCAAAGGAAGCGCCCACCACGTCCAGGATCCGCTTGAGAAGAGGGGAACGTAGAAGACCCACGAACCTCATTCTATTCCCAGTTCCTTTAAAAAGCGCTCGTTCACCTTCCAGGCGTCAAATCGCTCCTCCGCAAGCCTTCGGCTTTCCTGGCCCATCCGCACGATCAAGTCCGGCTCGTGTATAAAGCGCTCCATGGCCTCGGCCAAGGCCTGGGCATCCCGCGGGGGAACCAGGAAACCGTTAACCCCGGGCACCACCGTTTCCCGGCAGCCAGGCGCATCCGTGGTGATGACGGGGCGGGCCATGGCCATGGCCTCCTGGGTGCTACGGGGAACTCCCTCCCGATACGACGAAGGCAAGACATACACGCTGGTCTGCCGAAGATAGGGGCGAACGTCCTCCGTCCAGGGCACCCACTCCAAAAGACCCTCCTCCACCCAGGAGCGAACCTCGCTTTCCCTGATGGCCCCAGGATTGGTGTCCAAAGGACCGATAAGGAGAAAGCGCACCTCCGGGTAGTTACCCTTTATCCTGCGGGCAGCCTCAGCAAACTCCCGCACCCCTTTTTCCCGGAGCAGCCTGGCGATGAGGGTAAAGGTAACGGGCTCGAGGTGAGGGGGGGCGGGGGGCCACTCCTCGAGGGGCACCCCAATCCCCCCCAGAAGCACGGCCTTCTCCTTGCGTACCAGACCTTGGGATACAAACTCATTGAGATCATCGGGGTTCAAGAAGAAAACCTTATGCGCTAAGGAAAAGCTCAGCCGGTAAAGCACCTTTAAAACTGCCCTCACTACCCGCTTCTTTAAGCTTTCCTCACCGGGAGTAAAAGCAAAACCTAGCCCCTCCACCACCGCAAACCGGCGGGGTACGCCTGCCATTGCCGCCGCTATGATGCCGTACACGTTAGGCTTGGGCTGGAAGGTGAGCACGAGGTGAGGTTGAGAGTGAGCCAGGGAAACGGCAAGAGAGAGAAGCGTTTTGAGGTCGGCAAGCGGACTGATACTTGTGCGCTTCAGGGGGTAGTGAAGGGCCCTCACGCCCCTCTCTTGCTCAAGTGCTTTTTCTAAGGCTTCTGTCCAGTCTGGGGCATAGACCAAGGAAGTGAACCCTCTGCCCGCGAGCTCTTGGAGAAGGGGGCGGCGAAACAGGGGAACCGCGGGGGCGTAGGGCACGATCAAGGCCACTGTTGGCTTATGTTCGTGCGCCTTCATGACGTTTAGTGCTCCCAGCCAGGCACGGGCGTGGCCTTTATGGCTTCCAAGGCTGAAAGAGCGTCTTTGTGTTGATCTTCTGTTAAAGTTGTAAACCCGTACCTTCTGGAAAAGCGATTCTCCAAGCCGACTTTCTCAGCTAGCCAGGAAGCCACTTCCTTCCCTTTGGAGAGCGCGAGCAGGGATAGCGTCTGCGTTAGACCTACGAGCCCTGGGCCGTACTTCCAAATAACTTTCCTTTCGTTTCGGTATCCCGTGCGAAGGGCTCTGCCTCGAGGCACCCCGAACCAGCGGTAAAAGTAAAGAGGCTCAGGAAGCACGTGGAGCCTCGAGGTCTTAAACGTCCGTACAAAGAGTTCCCGGTCTTCGGCCCGGGGATAGTCTAGGGAATAGGGGTGGGCTTCAAACCAGGCCTTGCGGGCGAGAAGCGAGGGGTGCAGAAACCCGCCCCGCGCCAGGACCTCCTGCGCCGACGGTTGGCGGCCCAGTAGGAGCGCTCTGGGCCTGTCTTCGGCGTCTATGAGGTACGCTCCCGTGGTCACCCCGTCCAGCTCCGAGTTGGCCTGCAAAAGGCCCACCTGCTTTTCCAGGCGCAGAGGGTGCATGGCGTCGTCCGCGTCCATCCGCGCCACCAGTTCGCCCTTCGCCAGGCGTACGATCTCGTTCAGCCGCGCGGGCAGGCCCTTGTTCTGGCCGTCGCGGAGCACCCGGACGCGGGGGTCCTGGATGGCCGTGGCCCGCTCGTAACTGCCATCCGTGGAACCGTCGTCTACCAGGATGAGTTCCCAGTTCGGGTAGGTCTGGGCGAAGACCGAGCGCACGGCGAGGTCCAGGTAAGGGCCTGGGTTGAGAAAAGGTATGCCGACACTGACTAGGGGCGCATGCTTCATCTGGCCTCCTTCTCCCATTTCGGCTTTTCTATGGCCATGGGTCAAACACCGTCCTGTAGGGGAGGAAGGGGGTGAGGGTCCCTGTTAGCTGGCCGTTGTAGTCAGCGAGCGCGTTACGCAGGAAGAAGACAGCACCTATAATTCCAGCTATTCCCACTCCCCACCAGAAGCTCTGCCCAGGGTGTTTCTTGGCGTGGTCAAACTCTCGGAGAAGTACAAGAGGGGTGGTGAACGCCACCAGGTCTAAAAACCGCAAGCCAGCATAGGACACGAATGCTAAACCCTGGAAGAAGACACCTAGGCCGAAGATTACAGCCCACGCTCGGAGCTTTGTTTTGAAGGGCAAAGCCCCTAGACCTAATAGTAAACTGGCAAGCATGGTGATCCGGGATAACCCGGAAGCTGAAGAGGGGCTTTCGGAAGAGGAGTAAAGCTCCAGCTTGGCCAGTATGTAGTCTTGCTGTAAAAACGCTAGAGCCAATGCAGCCAGGATGAGGAAGCTTAACAAAAGAAGTTGCCGCCGAGTTTTTACCTTGAGTTCGGGCACAGCGAGTAATAGCGCTGGCAAAATCATTGAGTAGTGGAAGGTTATACTTGTTAGGGCCAATACGAGGAAGCACCTTTTTTTGTTTCGCCTGAGGCACTGCCACGCCAGAAGAAGCAATGTTAGCCCAAGCCCTGCCCTCACCGCGTTCATGCCGTATGGAAAAACAAAGGCTGGGATGAAATAAAGTGTGATTAGGTTTAGCTCGTACCTATCGGAGCGTAGCCAATAAACAATCAGAAATAGTGTGAATAGGACACCTATACCCCGCAGTGCCCACACTTCCGAGCCCGTTAGCCGTAGAAGAAGCTCTGCAACCAAAGCGAAACCGGGTTCTAGCGAAAGCGTGTTGGTATCACTTTTTACAGAGCTGAGCCAGATTTCGTAGCTGTGGGTGTCCGTTCCACTATTCCGGATAGTTATAATTACACCAATAAACAGTAGGGCAAAAAGAGCAGGAAATTTCGCCCTTATTCCCACCCATCTCAGCCAAAGTGTAAGGTAGCTTAGAAACCATCCAGTAATGTACACCATTTCCCTCTAGCGACCTTGGGGCGGTTCGGGCTGGCACCCTAGACGTCCCTTGTAGCCGTCCAAAGCTGCACTTAGCCAACGCCTCCATTCTTTGAAACTCCGCCTTAGTAATAGGAAGAAAAGGGTGTGACGGATAAATTCTAAGCTCAAGGCAAGCCACTTGCTTATGCCGGTTTTATGCTCCCGAATCAAGAATACACGATTTCTGTACTGATAGTAATTCTTGCCCCAGTTTGGTGTGTAAACCACAACCATGCGCCTCCCAAGTAAGGGAAACTCTTCAGTAAGGCCACTTGGATGAAGTAGCTTGGCTGCTGTCAAAGTTCCAAACCGCAACTTGCTTTTGCGCATCCTGAGAAGGAAGTCTACCTCATCTCCTCGGACAAATAGCTCCTTCCTAGGCAAACCAACCTCGTTGATAACAGAACTCCTTAAAAGAGCACCATTAAACAAGTTCATGAAATCTGCAATGAATTCTACCTCCTTTAACTCAGTAACACCAAGGATGCGGCGGAAGCCTTGTTGCACAGAAAAGGATAGCTTGTTTGGATCTTGAGCGTCTATTACCAATGGGGCGATTCCGTCTAACCTCATCTCAAGCGCATACTTTAATAGCTTTTCCAAGCAGTCAGCGGAGGGGAGCGCGTCGTCGTCCATGAGCCACAGCCAGTCAAAGCCCTGCTCGTAGGCCCGCTTCATCCCCTCGTGGAACCCCCCGGCCCCGCCCTGGTTTTCGGGGAGGCGGAGGACCTCCACCTGGGGAAACTCTTCCTGGAGCATCTCTGGGGTGCCGTCGGTGGAGGCGTTGTCCACCACCAGGACGTGGTCCGGGGGGCGGGTTTGGGAGAAGACGGCCTTGAGGCACTCGCGCAGGAGCGCCTTCCGGTTGTAGGTGACGATCACGGCGCAAACCCGTTCACCCATGGACGATCTCCTCAAAGAGCTTCAGGGCCCGGGCCACCGCCTGGTCCATGTTGTAGTAGCGGTAGTCCCCAAGCCTTCCGGCAAAGAGGACGGTCTTCAGCCCTTCTGCCTCCTTCTGGTAAAGCCTAAGCCGTTCCTCGTTCTCCTCCCGGGGAACCGGGTAGTAGGGCTCGTTCTCCCCCGGGCGGTAGGCCTCCGGGTACTCGTAGACCACGGTGGTGTGGGGCAGGTAGGCCTGATGGGTGAGGTGCTTGAACTCGGTGATGCGGGTGAAGCCATGGTCATTGGGATAGTTCACCGTGCCCACCTCTTGGAACCAGGGCCTCTGGTGGTGTTCAAAGGCAAAGCGTAGAGAGCGGTAGGGCAGGGGCCCGTGCAGGTAGCCGAAGAACTCGTCCATGGGCCCGGTGAAGATGAGACGGTCAAAGCGCACCTCCCCCTCCACCTCCTTCCAGTCCGCCCCTAGGAGCACCCGGATGTTGGGATGGGCCAGCATCCTCCGGAAAAGGGCCGTGTACCCCTCCTTGGGCATGGCCTGGTAGGTATCCTGAAAATAACGCTCGTCGTAGCTCACCAGGATGGGGACCCGGGCGGTGACCGAGGGGGAGAGCTCTTCCGGCTTCAAGCCCCACTGCTTGAGGGTATAGCCCTCAAAGACGTTCTTGTAGACGTAGTCCGCCAGGAAGCGGAGGTCGGGGTCCTGGACCTCCTTGAGCTTTAGGATGGAAATGCGGGCCCCGTAGCCAAAGTGGGCGATAAGCTTCTCCTCCAGTAGGTCCGCAAGCCTCTCCGAAAAGAGCCGCCTTAAGGAGGCCAGGCTGAAGGGAAGGGGGATCTCCTTGCCCTCCACCACCGCCCGCACCCGGTGGTAGTAGGGACGCCACTCGGTGAACCGGGAGAGGTAGTCCCATACCTTCTTGCTCTGGGTGTGGAAGATGTGGGGGCCGTAGCGGTGGACCAAAACCCCGTGCTCGTCGTATTCGTCGTAGGCGTTCCCCCCCATGTGGAGCCTCCGGTCCACCACCAGGACCTTCTTGTCCAGCTCCCTAGCGATGCGCTCCGCCAAGGTAGCCCCAGTGAAGCCAGCGCCCACGATGAGGTAGTCCACCTTCATTGGCCACCTCCCTGAAAGGCGAAGGGGTCTTGGCGGCTCCTCTTCAAATACAGCCATATCCCCAGGGTGACGAAAAGCTCCGAGACCACCACCGCCAGGGCCATGCCCACGTGGAAGAGGCGGGGGGCCAGGAGCAGCGCCAGTCCCAGGTTGAAGAGCCCAGCCCCCACGATGATGGCGTTGAAGGGGCGGTCCAGGCCCAAAGGCAACATCCACTGGATACCCAGTACGTTGGAGAGGGCAATGAGGGGTACCAGGAAGGCCAGGAGGCGCAAAGCCAGGACCGCGGGGTCATATCCCTCCCCCAGGAAGAGCCTGACCAGGAAGGGGGCCAGGGCAAAGACCAAAAGCCCCAGGAAAAGCCCCGAAAGCCCCATGGTCCAAAGTCCCAACCGGGCTAACCGGGCCGCCTCCGCAGGCGCACGCCGAACCAGGTGGCTTAGCCTCGGGTAAAGGGCCTGGCTCACCGGGGAGAGAAGCCCCAAGACCGCCTTGCTGATCTTCTCCGCCCCGGCGTAGTACCCCACCACCTGGGGCGGAGCAAAAAGGCCTAGGATGAAGGTATTTCCCAGGGTGTAGAGGCTCACTGCGCTGCGGAAGAAGAACATGCTCCACCCCAAGCGGAGGGCTTCCAAGACCCCCTTTAGCGTTGGCAGGAACAAAGGCACCTCCCGGTAGGCGAGGTAGAGGGCCAGCAAGGTAGCCAGCAAGGAGGCGCCCCCTTGTAGGGCAAGGACCTTCCAGGTGTCGGAAGGACCCTTTACCCAAAGGAAGAGGAGAAGCAAAACCAGCCCCTTGGCCAAGACCTCCAGACCGGCCACCAGGCGCATCCGCTCGAGCCCTTGGAAGTACCAGACGGGGCTAAAGGCGGTGGCCAAGGCCCAGAATACCCCGGCCCACAAGACCTGGGGATGGTCACGGAAGGCGGGGATGAACCCTCCCACTAAGAGGGCTACCCCTATGGCCAAAAGGCCAAGAAAAGCCTTAGCGCCCAACACCGAAGCTAAAAGCTCGGCCCGCCCCCTCAAGGAATCCCGGGCCCTAGCCACCTGGCGGGTGGCGGAAAGGCTAAAGCCAAACTCCACTAAAAGCTGAAGGTACCCCCCAAAGGCTTGGGCAAAGGCCAATAGGCCCCACTCCTTGGGCCCCAAGACCCGGGCCAGGTAGGGCACGGTGAGGAGGGGAAAGAGGTAGTTAGCAATGTGGACTCCATAAAGGGCCAGAATGTTGGTGGCTAAGCCCCCTGAGGCGGACTTGCCAACGAGCGCTTTGGTCAACCGCTCGGGGCTGGGAAAAAGGGAACGCAGAAAACCCTTCATAATGCCCTGAGGATATTGTCCCGAAGTCTGCCGCTTAAGCTAGCCCGGAGCTGTAAAGCCGTCTGGCTCCCTTAAGATCCACATGTCCTCGGCTCAGTGCCTTCCGAGCGGCGATCTTGGCCTTCCGCTCCTTCGACAAAGTGGTTGCTAAGTGTTTAGGCATCTTCCTTCCCCCGAAAAAGATTATCACGGCTCCCGAGTATCCTTGGCTTTCCATAACCCCTAAAGCCTAAAATGCAATGCATGCGGAGACTCTTGGTCTTGGGGTTGGTTTTAGGCCTAGCCCTCGCTTCTCCCTGCAAGGAAAGGCCCTACACCCTGGAAACGGAAGAGGGGCTTCTAGGGGGCCAGGAGATGAGCTACGACGGGGAGGTCCTGGTCTTTGAGGGCCGGGCCTGTTTGGAAAGGGACGGGCTTTACCTGGAAGCCCCCGCCATCCGCTACCTGGAAAAGGAAGGAAGCTTCCAGGCGGAAGGCCTAAAGGGCGAGGCCGAGGGCTGGCGGGTGGAGGCCAGGGTGCTCTTGGGAAAGGAGCTCAAGGAGGTACGCCTGGCCCAGGGGCAGCTGAAGGCGGAGGTGGCCTCGCTGGCCCTGGGAACTCCCTTGAAGGGAAGGGGCATCCTTCTGGAAAGCCCAGCCTACCGGGTGCGGGCGGAGGAAGCCACCTTCACCCGGGAGGAAGCCCAGCTCAAGGGCTTCCTGGCCACCCCCTGCCCCTGCGGGGAGGATGTGCGCCTGGCCATGGAAGAGGCCACCTTCCTGGTGCGAACCGGGGAGCTTAAGGGAGACGCCACCTTGGGGCTTTGGGGCCTCGAGGTTCCCCTGGAGGAAGCCCGGGCCAACGTGAACCGGAGGCCCGACCTCAAAAACCCCTTGATCCTTTCCAGCTCGGATACCGGGGGCTGGACCCTGGGCCTACAGGACTTTCCCCTCCCCAGGCCTGGCGATGAGATCGGGCAGTGGCCAAGAAGGTTCACCCTTCTGGCCTCAGGCCTGGGCACTTCCCAAGAAGCCCTGCGCCTGGGCCTACGGGAAGGCGGCCGGGGTGCCGAGGTGCAGCTGGGCTACGCCCCCGGGGTTAAGGCCTACTGGGACGACCTCCTCTTCGCCGCAAGCCCCAACCCTCCCGACACCGACACCCCCAGGCTGGAAGCCCGCTACACCCCCACCTTCCGTTTGGGAAACCTCACCCTAAGGCCCTTCCTGCGCTACGCGGAGACGGGGAGGAGCCAGGGGACCACGGTGGGCCTCGAGGGGGGGTACCGGGAAACCCTGAAGGAGGGGCCCTTTAGCCTTACCTTTAGCCCCAGCCTCCTATTCGCCTTTTACCCCTTCACCCCTTACGCCCCCTACCTGGCCCTGGGGGGAAGCCTGGAAGGCCTGTTCCGGGAAGGGGACCTCAGCCTGCGGGCCAGCTATGCGGGGAGGCTCGAGCCCCTTTCCCCCATGCCCCCTTTCACCTTTGAGCACCGGGACGAGTTCCAGCGCCTAAGCCTGGAGGGGCGGTATGGACCCTTTGGCCTTCGCTACGCCCTGGAAAACCCCTTGGGCCAGCGGCTGGACCGCCTGGAAGGGGAGTTCCAAGACCCTGGCCTTGGCACCTTCCGCCTGGGGTACGTGCGGGGAAGCCTGGAGGAAGTCCGCCTGGGCTACGCCATGCCCCTTCCCGAGCGCACCTGCTGCCAGGCCCTTTGGCTTTCCCCCGAGGTGGGGCTTAACGGGGAGGGCATCACCCGCCTGGGCCTCACCTTCCGCTACTACGACGGGTGCTTCGCCTACGAGGTGCGTTGGCAGAATATCCTGAAGGGCCAGTACGGCGAGGCCACGGGGCAAAGTCTTTCCTTCGGCCTCTCCCTACGCTAGACTGAGGCCATGCCCGAGGTGGAGGGGGAGCGGTTAGGGGAAAGGCTTGAGAAGCTGGAGGGGGTGGTGGAGGCCACCATCCGGGTCCTCCCCCCTTTGGTCCAGGACCTTTCCCGCCGCATCGATACCCTGAGGGAGGAGGTCAAGGCCGAGCTTAGGGAAACCCGGGGCCACATGGAAGCCCGGCTCGGGGCGCTAGAGGAACGCTTGGCCCAGACGGAAAACAAGCTGGAGGCCCGTATCCAGCAGGTAGAAAACAAGCTGGAAACCCAAATCCAGCAGGTAGAAGCCCGGTTGCAAAGCCAAATCAGCGAACTGGACGCCAAAATCTGGGAAACCGAAGGTAAGCTGGAGGCCCAAATCCAGCACGTAGAAAACAAGCTGGAGACCCGCATCCAGCAGGTAGAAAACAAGCTGGAAGCCCAGATCCAGCAGGCAGAAGTCCGGCTGCAAAACCGGATCCAGCAGACCGAGGAGAAACTGGAAGCCAGAATCCATCAGGTAGAGGCCCACCTGGAAAACCAAATCCGGGAAACCGAGGAAAAGCTGGAAGCCCAAATCCACCAGGTAGAAGCCCGGCTGGGAAACCGGATCCAGCAGACCGAGGAGAAACTAGAAGCCAAAATCCACCAGGTAGAAGCCCGGCTGGGAAACCAACTCGACAGACTGAACGCCAAACTACAGGAGACCGAGGAGAAGCTGAAAGCCCAGATTCAACAAGTCCGGAGTGAGCTAGAGTCCAGGGTCCAAAGGGTGGAGGAAAAGCTAGAAGCCCTCAGGCAAGAGGTTAAGGTGGAGATCAACACCGCCTTCAACAAGGCCATGCTGGTGTTTGCCGCCATCGGCGTAGTCCTGGCCCTCCTGTCCCTTCTTCGCTAGCGCTCCACCCGCAAGGCCCTAAGGAAAAGGTTCCGGTCTTCGGGCGGCTGGTAGAAGTCATTGGTGAAGGCCAAGGCCAGGGTCCCTTTCCCCGTGGTCCTGACCCAGACCTCCATCACTCCCCGCACCTCCCCTTGCCAAAGGACGTGGCTCCCCTCCACCACCAAGGCATTGGGCCCTTTCCCTTGGGCCAGAGCGCCCTCGAGGACCAACCCCACCCGCGCCCTTCGGCAAAGGGGGATCTCCACCACCCCATTGCTCCATAGCTCCGCCCTCTCCGGTAAAGGCCCGGGAACGCAAGCTTCCCGGGTGAGGGGGGCCAGGCGGAAGGCCTGGTCCAAGGACCAAAGGGCCAGGGAAAGCCCGAGGGCAAAGGTCCCGAGGCCCAAAAGCCAAGCCAAGGCCCTCACCAGCGCACCTCCTTCTCCAGCACATAGCGGGGCCTGAGGGCCAGGCGGTGCTGGCTGAGGAGGAGCACCCGAAGCCGGTACTCCCCTTTGGGCAGGTCCTGGGGAAGGGGAAAATACATAGGCTCATCCCCCCGCCACTCCCAGCCCACACGCTGGCAGTCCTTCTGGCAAAGCCACACCTGGACCCGGTACCCCTGGGCCCCCACCAGGCGCAAGAACCCCACCCCCTCCTTGGGGAAGGCCAGGTAGGCCAGGGAAGGAGGGGGCGTAGGTGGCCTGGTGGCCAGGTAGAGGAAGGGCAAGGACCAAAGGAGGGCCACCGCCCCCGCCAAGGCTAAGGCCCGGGGGACCATCTGCACCCCACCCCGGGCCAAGGCCAGGCCCCCTAGGAGGAAGAAGATCTCCCCCCGGAAGGGGCTAGGGACGCTAAAGGGGTTGTCGGTCATCCCCATGGCCACAAAGGCGACCAGCAGGGAAAGAAGAAGCCCTTCCCCCCAGGCAGCGGCCAGGAACCCCCCCACCAGAAGGAGAAGCCCCACGGCACCCCCCACCCCGCTTTCCCCCAAGGCCTGCAGGAGGTGGTTATGGGCAAAGCTCCACAGCCCCCCCAAGGGCCTAAGCCAGTCTGGGCAGGTTAGGCCGCGGGCCTCGAGGAGGGGAAAAAGGAAGCACTCCCCAAAGAGGGTTCCCTTCAGGTAATCCCCCAGCACATAGGGCCCTACCCCCGTCCAGGGATGGGCCTGGTAGACCTCGTAGGCCCTGAGCCATAACCCCTCGCGCCCCGAGAGGTGGGCCTGGAAGAAGCGCTCGGAGATAGGGGTATCCAGGGTGGAGGCGGCGAAGAGGACAAGACCCGCAAGCCCCAAGGCCCAAAGGCCCCGCCCCCGGAAAAGAAGCCCTCCGGCTCCTCCGACAAGCAGGGCCAGCATCCCCCCGCGGCTTGCCGAAAGGAGCAGGACCGCACCCCCAAGAAGGCCCAAAAGGAGGCGGAAGGGCCAGGGGTAGCGGAGATACACGGCAAGGAGCACCCCCATAGCCCCCATAAACCCCAGGCCCACCGGGCTATGGAAGGGATGCATGAGCCTCTGCTGCACCGCCTGGTCCCCAAAGGTGAGGTAGGTGGCCACGAAGGCCGTTATGTAGAGGAGAAAAAGCCCATATCCTAAGGGCTTCAAAGCCTGGGTAGGGGAAGAGGCTCCCGCGTAAAGGGCCACACCGGCGCCCACCAGGCCCAGGACGTAAAGGACCCGGCCCAGGGCCAAGGGAAAAGCCAAAGGCTCTGGGGCCCCAAGGGCGGGAAGGAGGACGGAAAGGGCATAGACCCCCAACAGGCCCAAGGCCCAAGGGGAAAGCCGCCGCAGGTGGCCCAAAAAGAGGGGGGCCAAAAGGGCGAGAGGGGGAAAGAGGGGAGCCAGGGCCAAGGCGAAAGGCAAAAGGCGCACGGGGGACAATATACGCCAAGGAAGCCTTAAGGCGCTCCTCAGAACTCTCGGGTAAAGTACGTGCCATGAACGGGCTTAGCCGCTCTACCCTGGCCTTGGTCTTCCTCCTGGCCTCGGCCCTCGCTGCCCGGTTTGCCACCTTTAGCGTGGAGCCCTTCGGCACCCAGCGGGTCAACCTGGACACCGGCGTCACCACCCTGCCCCAGGGGGGGGTCCTCACCGACCACGAAAACGGCCTCCGCCTCAAAGGGAGCTACATAGAGTATAAGGAGGGAAGCTTTGTGCGGGCCAGGAAGGTGGAGCTTCTTTCGCAAAAGGAGACCTTCTTGGCGGAAAGCCTCGAGCACGACATCCCCAAGCAGGAGGCCCGCTTTAAAGGCCTCACCTTCAGCAACCCCGACTTCAAGGGCCTGAAGGCGGAAAGGGCCCTGGCCCTCTTCGCCGAGAACATCGTGGTCCTGAAGGGCAGGGTCCAGGCGGAAAGCCCCAGGCTCCAGGCGGAAACCCTGGTGGTGAACCTGAAGGGCCAGGAGGCCTTGGCTCTCGGAAGCTTCACCTACCAGGAGGGGAAGGCCACCCTGAGGGGCCAGGGGCCAAACGCCCGGCTATACCTGCGCTTTGCCTCGGGAAAGGTCCAGGCCAGCACCAAGGTGCCCCCTAGCGCAAGCCCCCTGGCCCAGTACGCCGCCCGCCTCCCATGACCCTTTACCGGCACATCCTGAAAGAAAGCCTCCCCGTTCTGCTCCTGGCCCTTCTCTTCCTCACCGCCGTCTACCTCTTCGGCTTCTTCTACGCCGGGGCCCGATGGCTGGAGGGGGTGCCCCTCATCAAGGTGGCCCGCTGGCTCTCCTACCACGTGCCCGGGGTTCTGGTGCAGGTCTTCCCCATCGCTTTGGTCACCACCACGGTCCTGGTCTTCGGCAGGCTTTCCGCGGAAGGGGCCCAGTTCGCCCTCCTCTCCGGGGGGGTTCCCCTTTGGCGGGCGGCCTTGCCCCTTCTTGGGATAGGCGCTTTGCTGAGCGGGGTGGCCCTTTACCTCCAGGAGAGGCTGGTCCCCCACTACAACGAAAAGGTGCGGGTGGCCTGGTGGGACGAGATCCACACCCAAGGGGCCGGGCTATTCCGCCTAAAGGGCCTGCAGATCCCCATCGGCCAGGGGCGTAGCCTCTACTTTGAGGACTTTGACATGGGGACAAAGGAGATGGTGGGGGTGCGCATCGCCTCCTTCCGAGGGGAGGAGGGCACCTTCCTCTTCGCCGAGCGGGGAAGCTGGGAGGACAAGGTGATCACCTTAAGGGATTACCGTTTCTACCGCATAGACTTCGGTGAGGTCCCCGGGCTGGAAACCGCCAAGGACCTCCTGGCCCAGACCCGAAAGGTATTCCGGGTGGTAAGCCAGGGAAAGGTGCTGGAGGTGGAGTCCGACCTCTCCCGGGCCCGGGCCATCGCCGACTACGCGGACACCTTCAGCTTCGGGCAGGATAGCCTTTCCCAGGCCTGGGCCAAGATCCAAGACCCCTTCTTGGCCCCCTTGGAGAAGTGGCGGGCCCGGCTGGAGTTCCACTCCAAGCTGGCCCTGCCCCTGGCCAACCTGGTCCTGGTCCTCCTGGCCGCGGCCATGGCCTTGAGGTATGGCCGGAGCACCGGGCTTGCCTTGGGCCTAAGTGTGGTCCTGGCCCTGGGGTACTACGGGGCCTTCTTCCTGGGCCGCTCCTTGGCAGGAATTGGGGCCCTTGCCCCGGAGGCGGGGGCCTGGGGGGCGAACCTCCTCTTCCTCCTTCTGGGCGTGAGGGCCCTAAGGTAAAAGCGCACCCCCCTGGGCTTCCCCAGGGGGGTTCCTGGTGGAGCCGAGGGGATTCGAACCCCTGACCTCCTCAATGCCATTGAGGCGCGCTCCCAACTGCGCCACGGCCCCAAGCAACGCCTATGGTACCGAGGGAAGGGCGGTTTGTCAACGGGGCCAAAGGCCGATCAAAAGGGCTAAGGCCACGAAGATGACCCCCAGGATGACGGTGAGGCGGTAAAGCCCCCCGGTGACCCCGCGGGCGGAGAAGAGATCCGCGGAAGCCCCCATGAGGTCCCCGGCGCCCTGCTTGGGCTCCTGCACCAGGACCAGGTAGACCAAAAGCCCCGCCACGCCCAGGTAAAGAAGGATGACCAAGGTGTAAAGGAAGTCCATACCCTTACCACTTTAGCGGGAAGGGAGGTCCCTGTCCACCCGGGGTCCCTGGCGCGGTATAAAGAAGTGTGGAACTAGCGGATATCTACGCCGCCCACCGGCGCATCGCCCCTTACGTGCACCGCACCCCCCTCCTCACCTCGAGGCTCATGGATGAGCTACTGGGCAAGCGCCTCCTCCTCAAGGCCGAGCACCTGCAAAAGACCGGAAGCTTCAAGGCCCGGGGGGCCCTTGCCAAGGCCCTGACCCTGGAAAACCCCAAGGGGCTTCTTGCGGTGAGTAGCGGCAACCACGCCCAGGGGGTGGCCTACGCCGCCCGGATCCTGGGGGTCAAGGCCCTCATCGTCATGCCCGAGGAAGCAAGCCCCTTTAAGAAGGAGGCGGCCCGGGCCTACGGGGCCCAGGTGGTGGACCAGGGGGTCACGGTGGAAAACCGGGAGGAGGTGGCCAGGGCCCTCCTGGAGGAAACCGGCTACGCCTTCATCCACCCCTTTGACGATCCCTTGGTCATGGCCGGCCAGGGCACCGCCGGGCTGGAGCTCATGGCCCAGGCGGGGGAGATGGGCCTTTTCCCGGAGGCCGTCCTGGTCCCGGTGGGGGGAGGCGGGCTCATCGCCGGGGTAGCCACGGCGGTGAAGGCCTTCTCCCCAAGCACCCTGGTCCTGGGGGTGGAGCCGGAAGGGGCGGACGACGCCCGAAGGAGCCTGGAAAAGGGTGAGATCGTGCGCCTCTCCCAGGCCCCCCAAACCCGGGCGGACGGGGTAAGGACCCTGGCTTTGGGCCAGCACACCTTCCCCATCCTGAAGAGGAAGGTGGACGCCATCCTCACCGTGAGCGAGGAGGCCATCCTGGAGGCCGAGGGCCTCCTCTTCACCCGCACGAAGCAGGTGGTGGAGCCCACCGGGGCCTTGCCTTTGGCGGCGGTGCTGGAGCATAGGGAAAGGCTTCCTCAGGTTCTGGCCCTTCTCCTTTCGGGGGGAAACCGGGGGTTTGGGGTTTATCCTTGAAAATCTGACATGGCGATACGGCATTTTCTAGGATGATCCCTCGCCCCTAGGCCCAGCCCCGGCGCAAGGCGGGACTTCTTTCCCTGGAAAGGCGGAGTAAGCTTAGCCCGTGATCGTCAAGGAAGCACTTCTACCCATAGAGGAAGTGGCCGGCAAGCTGGGCTTAAGCCGGGACAGGCTCTACCCCTACGGCCCCCACATGGCCAAGGTCCTGGGGGAGCCCCGTGACGTCCTCCCCCGAATTCATTCGGGGGCATCCCTTAGGATGCACGCAAGCACTCCTTGCGCTTCGGTTCGTGGACCGTATGCCATCCCAACCGGAATGACAAGACCACGGGCCGCGCCACTCGGCCACTACTCCCCTTCACGGGAGATACGTGGAATGCCCGCTCGTAGATATTGAGCGCAGCATTCACATCCGCCTGGGCCGTCCACCCACAGGAGCAACGGTAGAGTCCCCGGTGAACCCGGTTGGCCTTCCTCACCTGGCCACAAGCATGGCAAGTGCGGGAGGTACCCCGCTCCTCCACGTCGTTCCGTACGGTGATCCCCACAAGGGCCGCCTTGTACCGGAGCATGTGAAGGATCTTGCGGTAGGGCCAAGCGTGTAAGCGCTGGTTTACCCGGGGACCGTAATCCATCCCTTCCCGGATGCCCGTGAGATTCCCGATGACGATCTCCTTCACCCCGCGTTGGACACACTCGCGGATGAAGTGGGAGGTAGCCAGGTGAAGGAGGTGCCCCACCTGTCGGCTTTCCTTGCGGGCAATCTGCCTGAAACGACGGGACATGCGGGGATTCTCCTGGGATGGGGGTTTCACCCTTGCCCGCACCTTCTGCCAGTACCGACGGGCCGCCTTGATGAAACGGCCAGAG
>NZ_KB905750.1 GCF_000381045.1 Thermus scotoductus DSM 8553
GCTTTCGCAGGCAGTCCCCTTAGAGTGCCCGGCCCAACCCGCTGGCAACTAAGGGCAGGGGTTGCGCTCGTTGCGGGACTTAACCCAACATCTCACGACACGAGCTGACGACGGCCATGCAGCACCTGTGCTGGGGCTCCCTCGCGGGCACCCCAGGCTTTCACCCAGGTTCCCCAGCATGTCAAGGCCTGGTAAGGTTCTTCGCGTTGCTTCGAATTAAACCACATGCTCCACCGCTTGTGCGGGCCCCCGTCAATTCCTTTGAGTTTCAGCCTTGCGGCCGTACTCCCCAGGCGGCGCGCTTAACGCGTTGGCTTCGGCCCCCAGATAAACCCAGAGACCTAGCGCGCATCGTTTAGGGCGTGGACTACCCGGGTATCTAATCCGGTTTGCTCCCCACGCTTTCGCGCCTCAGCGTCAGAAGTGGACCAGGTGGCTGCCTTCGCCATCGGCGTTCCTCCCGGTATCTGCGCATTTCACCGCTACTCCGGGAATTCCACCACCCTCTCCCACCCTCTAGCCTGAGCGTATCCCACGCTCCTCCACGGTTGAGCCGTGGCCTTTCACATGGGACGCCCCAGGCCGCCTACACGCCCTTTACGCCCAGTAAATCCGGGTAACGCTCGCGCCCTCCGTATTACCGCGGCTGCTGGCACGGAGTTGGCCGGCGCTATTACCTGGGTACCGTCATCCCCCTACACAGGGCTTTCGTCCCCAGTTCAGGAGTTTACACCCCGAAGGGCTTCCTCCTCCAAGCGGCGTCGCTCCGTCAGACTTCCGTCCATTGCGGAAGATTCCTAACTGCTGCCTCCCGTAGGAGTGGGGCCCGTGTCTCAGTGCCCCTGTGGCCGGCCATCCTCTCAGACCGGCTACCCGTCGTCGCCTTGGTGGGCCTTTACCCCACCAACTAGCTGATGGGACGCGGGCCCATCCGGAAGCGGGCTATCCACCCTTTAGTCCTACCCCACAGGATAGGACCACATGGCGGATTAGCCTGGGTTTCCCCAGGTTGTCCGCCTCTTCCGGGTAGGTCACCCACGCGTTACTCACCCGTCCGCCGCTGAACAGGTATAAACCTGCCCCGCTCGACTTGCATGTCTTAGGCACGCCGCCAGCGTTCACCCTGAGCCAGGATCAAACTCTCCAATAAAATTAACGCCCGAAGGCGTTATTGGCTTCTTGGTGTTAGCCTCTGCTCTCCCCTTTTCAAGATCCCCCCGCTTGGGCTTTCGCCCGCGCAGCAAAAGCTATGCTATCAAGCCCCCTCCTTCTTGTCAACACCCCCCGGGCTTGCCTAGTAAATTGCCTTGTACCCCGGAGGGGGCGGGAGAAGGGAAAGAAGAACCCTAAGGCCGTAGGCGATGAGCTCCAAAAGCGCCCGCGCCATGGCCGTCCAAGGCTTCCGCTCCCAAAGGTACCCCCCACCCAGCCGCGTCTTCATCCCCCCAAACACCCCCTCCACCACCCCGCGAAACCGGTACACCTCGGGGTCCCACCCCTCCCGCGCCCGCACCCGCGCCTCCTCCCTGGCCTCGCCCCCGCCCCGAAGCCGGATCACCGGCCGCACCCCCGCCTCCCCCAAAACCCCCCACACCTCCTTCCCGTCAAACCCCGCGTCCGCCAAAAGCCACCCCCGGGAAGGAGGAAACCGCCTCAGCACCTCCCCCCCAAGCCGGGGGTCCGGGGCGTAGCCCTCCCCCACCACTCCACCCCAGGGCCATAAGAGCCGCCTCTCCCTATCCCACCGCATCAGGGCCAGAAGCCGCGCGTGCCCCCGCACCCGCCGCACCTCCTTCCCCCGACGAAAGCGGAGAAGCCGGTCCTTGCTCCGGTAGGCCAGCCCCGTGGTGTCCATGAGGTAGAGGGGGGGAAAGCGCCGCCAGGTGTGCCGGCGCCTCGTCCGAAGCCGCTTCGCCTTCCGGCGAGGACTCCGGGGCGAGATGGGCCTCCAGTTCCCGGGAAAGCCTCTCCAGGAGGGCCTCAAGGAGTTTGGGGTCCAGGTGCTTGAGGGCGTAGCGGGCCAGGGACTGGTGGGAAGGGAAGGGGCCTTCCATCAGGTCCTGGAGTGAGGCCTCCGTCTCGCGGTAGGTGAGGTGGAAGAAGGCGCGGAAGAGAAGGAGGGCCAGGTAAAGGGCGTGGCTGTAGCGCCAGGGGCGGCCCCGCTTGCCTTTGGGGGTGGGAGGGGCCACCTCCCGGGCCAGGCGCAGGCAGTGTTCCAAGACCTCCTTGGGGCTTGCCTCCCTGCGAAGGAAGCCTCGCTTGCCCATCAGGAGAGAGATATACACCCGTCCTCCTGACCTTTGCAAGGCAAGCCCACACCCCCCAGGCGCTGGATCTCCTCGATGAAGCGCTCCACGGAATCAAACTCCCGGTACACGGAGGCGAAGCGGATGTAGGCCACATGGTCCAGATCCCGTAAAAAGGCCATGGCCTTCAGGCCGATCTCCTCGGAGGAGATCTCCGGACCTGTCACCTGATCCTCAAAGGTGTAGGCGAAGCGGCGAAGAACCTCCGGGTCCACGGGGCGCTTTTCGCACGCCAAAAGAAGCCCCCTCAGGAGCTTATCGGGGTTGAAGGGTTCCCTTCGGCCGTCCCGCTTCACCACCATCAAAGGCTCCAGCTGGGTGCGCTCGTAGGTGGTGAAGCGGCGGCCGCAGGCTGGGCACTCCCGGCGGCGGCGGATGGCCGCCCCCTCGTCGGAGGGGCGGGAGTCCACCACCCGGGTGTCGGGATGACCACAGTAAGGGCACTTCATGGCACTTCCCTAAGAAGCTCGTAGATCTCGGGGGACGGGGGAGGCTCGGGAAGCTCCACCTCCAGCACTACCCCGCGCACCCCTTCGGAAACCATGGAACCCAGGCCCAGGGCCGCCCGGACCAAGGCTTGGTCGTAGGCTTCGGAAACCGGGTCCCGGGAGGGCACCACCCCGTTCACCCGCACCCCGGGGAAGGTCCGGGTGACCCCCTCGATGAGCCCTTCCACCGCCCGGCGCACGGAAAGGGTATGGGGCTCTATGCGCACCGCCGGCGGCAGCACCAAGGTAACGAATCCACCCCCTGCCAGGTGGCGCAGACCCTGCTGGAGCACATACAGGCTGGACTTCACATCCTGGCTCATGAGGTCGTACCACTCCCCTTCCAGAAGCTCCACGAAGGGGGTCTTGCTCTCAGCGGTGGTCACGTGGACGATGCCGTCCAATAGCCCAAAAAGCTCCTCCACCTTTTCAAAGGTGCTGGTCACATCCAAAACCACGCTCATATCGCCCCGGATGGGGATGGCCGTGGCCCCCAAGGCCTCCACCTCCGAGGCCACGCTGGTGGCCAGCTCCACGTCGGGGTCCACGGCGATAACCGTGGCCCCGTTGCGCCCGTAGCCGTGGGCGATGGCCCGGCCAAAGCCCCTGCCGGCCCCGGTTACCATAACGATCCGCCCCTCGAGGCCCAAGATATCCCGTGACATCAGGCCCATTGTACGGGAAAATGAGGACATGGCCCGCATCCGCGTGGAAGAAGGGGACATCACCGAGTTCCGGGGGGACGCCATCGTCAACGCCGCCAACAACTACCTGAAGCTGGGCGCCGGGGTGGCGGGGGCCATCCTCCGGAAAGGAGGCCCCTCCATCCAGGAGGAATGCGACCGGATCGGCAAGATCCAGGTGGGGGAGGCCGCGGTCACGGGGGCGGGGAACCTAAACGTGCGCTATGTGATCCACGCCGCCGTCCTAGGCGATGAGCCCGCAAGCCTGGAAACCGTACGCAAGGCCACCCGAAGTGCCCTGGAAAAAGCGGTGGAGCTCGGGCTAAAAACCGTGGCCTTTCCCCTCTTGGGCACCGGGGTGGGGGGGCTTCCCGTGGAGGAGGTGGCCCGGGTGATGCTTTCGGAGATCAAGAAGGCTCCCGATACCCTCGAGGTCACCCTCTACGGCTACCGCAAGGAGGACGCCGAGGCCATCCGGAAAGCCCTTTGAGGCTACACCTTAAACATGCGAGGGCACTAGGGGGAACCTTCCTCCTGGGGTGGCGGGGGAGCCTCCTCCCGCCCAGAGGGAGGGGTGCTTCCGGGAGCGGCTGGGGCGGTTACCTTGGGAAAGTAATCCTTGGCCAGGGCCTCGAGGTCCTGGGCATCCACCTTGCCATCCCCGTTGCCATCCCCTTTGAGCTCCTTCCCCTCCTTGCCCCAGTTCTGGGCCAGTTGCAGGAGGTCGGCAAAGGGCCTGCCCCGCTTCAAAGCCTCCCCCAGGAGCTTCCCTTCCTTGTCGTAGAAAACCACCCGGGGGGAAAACCTGGGGGTAAGGGCCTTCTGCGGGGTGAGGAGGAGGCGGAAGGCCTCCTGGTCCTTTAGGGGTTTGGCAAAGGCCACATCCAGGCGCAAAAGCCCTGCCTCCGCATCGTAATCCAGGAGGTATACGGGGCTCACCACCTTCAGGCTGGCAAGATCCGGGTTCAGATCCTTTAGAGGAAGCTCCAGCTGGAAGCCCAAGGCCTCCCGAACCTCCACCCGACCCAAGAGCAGGAAGGGCCCTTCCACCTGGGCCGGCGGGGCCACCAGGGTAAGCCTGGGCGGGGGTGGGTCGGAAACGGCGAGGGTGAGTTTCTGGACCCGGCTATTTTTGGCGGCGTCTTCCACGGTGAGGATCAGGGGGAAGCTCCCCTTCTCCCGGGGCACCCCGCTGATCCTCCCCCCTTGGAAGGTAAGGCCCTGGGGAAGCCTGCCCTCGAGGCTAAAGGCGTAGGGCCTGAGGCCTCCTTCGGCGCTAAAGAGGGCCTGATAGGGCTCCCCCAGGTAGGCGGGGGGGAGGCTGGTGCTGGTGAGGCGCAGGGGTTCCATTCCCGTCCCCGCGGGGTCTTGGGTGCCACAGGCGGCCAGGAGGAGGAAGAGGGGCCAAAGCTTCCGCATGGGTCCAGTCTAGCGGGTATAGTTGATGGCATGATTAAGCCGGACTGGTGGATCCGGGAGATGGCCAAAAAGGGAATGATCGAGCCTTTTGAGGAAAGGCTGGTGCGGGAAGGGGTGATCAGCTACGGGCTTTCCAGCTTCGGCTACGACCTCCGCGCCGCCCCAGAGTGGAAGATCTTCACCAACGTCTTTTCCACGGTGGTGGATCCCAAGGGCTTTGACCCCAAAAGCTTCGTGGAGTACGAGGGCGAGGAGGTCATCATCCCCCCCAACTCCTTCGCCCTCACCCGGAGCATCGAGTACATTCGGATGCCGGAGAACGTGATCGCCATCGCCCTAGGCAAAAGCACCTATGCCCGTTGCGGCATCGTGGCCAACGTGACCCCTTTAGAGCCCGGCTGGGAAGGGCACGTCACCCTGGAGATCTCCAACACCACCCCCCTGCCCGCCAAGGTTTACGCCAATGAGGGCATCGTCCAGATCCTTTTCCTGGAGGGTCCGCGCCCCGAGACCACCTACAAGGACCGCAAGGGCAAGTACCAAGGGCAGAAGGGCATCACCCTGCCCCGGGTGTAGGCTATGAAGGTGCGCCTCCTCTTCCTCGCCCTCCTTCTCCTCCTGGGCGCCTGCAAGGGTGAGAACATGCGACCCCTTCCCTACCTTTCGGAAACACCGGTCCGATCCTTCAAGGCACCCCAAAAGGTGCTGGAAGACGGCAAGGATTACTACGCCCGCCTGAAGACCACCAAGGGGGATATTCTTCTGGACCTCCTGGAGAAGGAGGCCCCCAACACGGTGAACTCCTTCGTCTTTCTGGCCCTCCACCGCTACTTTGAAGGGGTGGTGTGGCACCGGGTCATCCCCGGCTTTGTGGCCCAGACCGGGGACCCCACGGGCACCGGTCGGGGCGGTCCTGGGTACAGCTTCGGCCTGGAGATCGCCCCCGGCTTAGCCTTTGACCGGGAAGGCATGGTGGGCATGGCCCGCACCCAGGACCCCAACTCCAACGGCAGCCAGTTCTTCATCACCCTGGCCCCCACCCCCCACCTCACCGGGCAGTACACCCTCTTCGCCAAGGTGGTGGAGGGCATGGAGGTGGTAAGGCGCCTTGCCCCCACGGAGGGCCCAGGCGCCACGGGGGAACGGGATAAGATCCTCAGCGTGGAGATCCTGGTCAAGGAATGATCCCCGAAGGCACCCGCTTTCTGCTTCCCCCCGAGGCCCGGCTTAAGGCCGAGCTTATGGCCCGGCTAAGGGATCTCTTCCTCCGCCACGGGTATGAGCCCGTGGAGCTACCGGCCCTCGAGGTCTATGACCCCTCCCATCCCCTGGCGGAACGGGCCTTCAAGCTGGTGGACAAAACCGGGGAGGTCTTGGCCCTTAGGAGCGAGTTCACCACCCTTCTGGCCAAGCTCCTAAGACCTCACCTGGGGGAAGGGGTGGCCCGCTTCCAGTACGCCGGGGCCCTTTGGCTTAGGGAAGGGGATGCGGAACTCGGCCGCTACCGGGAGTACACCCAGGTGGGGCTGGAGCTCATCGGGGCCACGGGCCCCCTGGCGGATGCCGAGATCCTCTCCCTGGTCTTCGCTGCCCTCGAGGCCCTCGGCCTGGAAGGGGAGGTGGAGGTGGGCCTTCCCAGCCTGGTGGGGGAGGTACTCAAGGCCTCCGGCCTGCCGGAAGAGGCCCGCAAGGAAGCCCAGAGGGCCATCCATCGCAAGAACCTGCCCGAGCTCACCGAGCTCCTCTCCCGCCACCCGGTTTCCCCGGAGGCCCGGCGTACCCTCCTGGCCCTCCCCGACCTCTACGGGGGCATGGAGGTGCTGGCCGAGGCCAAGAGCCTTCCCCTCCCCGAAAGAGCCAGAAAGGCCCTGGAGGATCTGGAAAAGACCCTGGAACTTCTGGAAAGGCCCGTGCTTTTGGACCTGGGCATGACCCGGCGCTACGAGTACTACTCGGGGGTCTTCTTCCGCGCCTACACCCCGGGGTTCGGCCTGCCCCTTTTAGGAGGCGGCCGGTACGACGGGGCCCTCCTCCCCAGGGCGGCGGGGTTCGCCATAGGGGTAGAGCGGGCCCTGGAGGCCCTAAAACTCCCCAGGGTGGACGTAAGCCCCGAGGTTTTGGCCCTGGACCTGAAGGCCCTTCGCCGCTTCGCCCGGGAGAAGCGGGTGGAGCTCTTCCACGGGGAAGACCCCGTGGCCTACGCCAAGGCCCGGGGCATCCCCTACCTGGCCCAAGGCGAGCGCATCTTTAAGGTGGAGGAGGCATGAAGCGCTTTGCCCTCACCATTGCCCTGCCCAAAGGGCGAATGTTTCAGGAGGCCTACGAGGCCTTAAGGAAAGCGGGGCTGGAACTCCCTTCCATAGAGAACCAGCGGGCCCTCCTCCACGGCAAACAAGGAGGGATCGCCCTCCTGGAGCTTCGCAACAAGGATGTGCCCGTGTATGTGGACCTGGGGATCGCCGAGGTGGGGGTGGTGGGCAAGGATGTCCTTTTGGACTCGGGCCGGGACCTTTTCGAGCCGGTGGACCTGGGCTTTGGAGCCTGCCGCCTGTCCCTTATTCGGCGCCCCGGCGACACCTCCCCCATCCGGCGCATCGCCACCAAGTATCCCCTCTTCACCACCCGGCTCCTGAAGGAACGGGGCTGGGTGGCGGATGTGGTGGAGCTATCCGGCAACATCGAGCTGGCCGCGGTCACGGGCCTGGCGGATGCGGTGGTGGACGTGGTCCAGACCGGGGCCACCCTTAGGGCGGCGGGCCTTGTGGAGGTGGAGGTCCTCGCCCACTCCACCGCCCGCCTCGTAGTGAACCGGCAGGCCCTCAAGCTTAAACGCTCGCTTTTAAAGCCCCTGATCGCTAAGCTGAGAAACCGTGACGGAGGCCCGTAGACGCCGCATAGAGGAGGTCCTAAGGAGGCGCCAGCCCGACCTCACCGTTTTGCTGGAAAACGTCCACAAACCCCACAACCTCTCGGCCATCCTGAGGAGCTGCGATGCGGTGGGGATCCTCGAGGCCCATGCGGTGAACCCCACCGGGGGGGTACCCACCTTCAACGAGACCAGCGGGGGGAGCCACAAATGGGTTTACCTGAGGGTACACCCCAGCATCCAGGAGGCCATCTCCTTTCTCAAAGAAAAGGGCTTTAGGGTTTACGCCACCGCGCTCAGGGAGGATGCCCGAGACTTCCGGGAGGTGGACTACACCCAGCCCACCGCCATCCTCCTGGGAGCGGAGAAATGGGGGGTTTCCGAGGAGACCCTGGCCCTTTCCCATGGAGCCATAAAGATCCCCATGCTGGGCATGGTGCAGAGCCTGAACGTGAGCGTGGCGGCGGCGGTGATCCTCTTTGAGGCCCAAAGGCAAAGGTTAAAGGCGGGGCTTTACGAGCATCCCCGCCTGGACCCAGAGCTTTACCAAAGGGTCCTCGAGGACTGGCTCAGGAAGTGACGTAGGTAAGCCAGCCCTCGTACTCGGGCCGCAAGCCCCTGGCGGCCTCTAGGTAGACCTCCCGTAGCCTCAGGGCAATGGGCCCGGCGGTCCCCGAGCCAATGGGCCGCCAGTCGATCATGGAAACCGGGGTCACCTCGGCGGCGGTGCCGGTCATGAAGACCTCGTCGGCCATGTAGAGCTGGTCCCGGGTGGCCCGCACCACCTGGACCTCGTACCCGAGGTCCCTGGCGATGCGGATCACGGAATCCCGGGTGATCCCCTCCAGGTTCACCGAGTGCTCGAGGGCGTAGATCACCCCGTCCCGCACGAAGAAGAGGTTTTCCCCGCTGCCCTCGGCCACATACCCCTCCTCGTCCAAAAGGAGCGCCTCATCGGCGCCAGCCGCCACCGCTTCCATCTTGGCCAGGGCCGAGTTCACGTAGTTCCCTCCCACCTTGGCCTTGCCCGGCATCACGTTGGCGGGGAAGCGGGCCCAGGAGCTGGTGATGAGCTTGGCCCCCTTGCGCACCGCCTCCTCCCCCAGGTAGGCCCCCCACTCCCAGGCAGCCACCATCACCTCGGCGGGGTTGTTGGGCAGGGGGTTCACCCCCAAGGCCTTGGCCCCCATCCAGGCCAGGGGGCGGATGTAGCAGCTTTTGTAGCCGTTTCGCCGCACCACCTCCTTGATGGCCTCCTCGATCTCCTCCGGGGTGAAGGGGATCTCCATGCGCAGGACCTTGGCGGAGTTGAAAAAGCGCCGGACGTGCTCCTTAAGCCGGAAAATGGCCGGGCCCCTAGGGGTTTCGTAGGCCCGTATCCCTTCAAAAACGCTGGTCCCGTAGTGCAGGGCATGGCTTAGAACGCTGGTCTTGGCCTCCTCCTGGGGCAGAAGGGCCCCGTTCATCCAGATGAGACCGGCTTTGATATGAACATCCCCACCTTTAGCCTCGGGCTTCACCATGGCGAACCTCCGCCCCCATCATAACGCTTTTCCGCTCCCAGCCCTTTAACCGCAGCTCTCGGAAAACCCCCTTGACCTCCTCCCCCAGGGCCCGGGCCACAGGTGCCTTGAGGCTTCCCTCCCGCACAAGAAGGTAGACGGTCCGCCCCGCCCCTGGGGGGCTTAGGGGCCTTAGGTGGAGGCGCTTGGCCCGGGGAAGGGTCCACAGGGCCACCTCAGGCAGAAGGGTAAGCCCCCCCACCTCCTCCACCAGAAGGATCAGGGTTTCCAGATCCCCGCTTCGGAACTCCACCCTTCGCCTTTCCAGGCTGGGGCGGCAGACGGAAAGGACCTGGTCCCGGAACCAGTGGCCCTCCGAAAGGATCCAGGTGTCCTCGAGGGGGATCTCCAGGGGATGAAGGCTCTCCTTGGCATAAAGGGGGTGCCCCGGGGAGATGTAGGCCAGAAACTCCTCGGAAAAAAGGGGAAGGCTCTGCACCCCCGGTGCCCGCTCCTCCGTACCCACCAACCCCGCATCCAACCGGCCCTCCACCAGCCCCTGAAGGATGGCCGGGGTGAGCTCCTCCTCCACCGAGACCTCGAGGCCCGGATACCTTTCCAGCAACCGGGGCAAAAGCCTTGGCAGAAGATAAGGGGCCAGGGTGGGGATGACCCCCACGCGGAAAGGACCTTGGAAGACCCCCTCCTCCCCCCGGGCGATGGCCTTGACCCTGGCCACCTCCTCCAGCACCCGGCGGGCCTGGGCCGCCACCCTTTCCCCCACCTCCGTGGGCTTCCCCTGCCTGCGGTCAAAGAGCTTGACCCCAAGCTCCTCCTCCAGCTTGCGGATCTGCACGCTGAGGGCAGGCTGGGTGAGGTAGACCCGCTCCGCCGCCCGGGTAAAGCTCCTCTCCTCCACCAGGGCCACCAGGTAGCGCATCTGCTCCAGGGTCATAAATTTAGTTTATTCCTGTAACCAACAAGATGTATTGGACTTATGCGTGGATCCCCCCTAAGGTGAAAACTGCCTGGCCCTGCCAGGCAGGAGGTGACGAGGATGTTCCTGAGAATAGACCGCCTGCAGATCGAGCTCCCCATGCCCAAGGAGCAGGACCCCAACGCGGCTGCCGCGGTACAGGCCCTACTGGGAGGGCGCTTTGGGGAAATGTCCACCCTGATGAACTACATGTACCAGTCCTTCAACTTCCGGGGGAAGAAGGCCCTTAAGCCCTACTACGACCTCATCGCCAACATCGCCACCGAGGAGCTGGGCCACATCGAGCTGGTGGCCGCCACCATCAACAGCCTCCTGGCCAAGAACCCGGGGAAGGACCTCGAGGAAGGCGTGGACCCGGTGGCTGCCCCCCTGGGCTTCGCCAAGGACGCCCGCAACGTCGCCCACTTCATCGCCGGCGGAGCCAACAGCCTGGTGATGGGAGCCATGGGGGAGCACTGGCACGGGGAGTACGTGTTCACCAGTGGGAACCTTATCCTGGATCTTCTCCATAACTTCTTCCTCGAGGTGGCCGCCCGCACCCACAAGCTCCGGGTTTACGAGATGACGGATAACCCCGTGGCCCGCGAGATGATCGGCTACCTCCTGGTGCGGGGCGGGGTGCATGCCGCCGCCTACGGCAAGGCCTTAGAAAGCCTCACCGGGGTGGAGATGACCAGGATGCTCCCCATCCCCCGCATCGACAACAGCAAGATCCCCGAGGCCAAAAAGTACATGGACCTGGGCTTCCACAGGAACCTCTACCGCTTTAGCCCCTCCGACTACCAGGACCTGGGGCTCATCTGGTCCGGCCCCTCCCCGGAGGACGGTAGCGAGGTAAGGGTGGTGGACGGCCCCCCCGAAGGCGGACCCGTCTTTGACGCGGGCCACGACGCCGCCGAGTTTGCCCCCGAGTTCCACCCAGGCGAGCTCTACGAGATCGCCAAGAAACTTTACGAGAAGGCCAAGTAGGCCGGCACCCCCTGGCCGGGCCCCAGGGCCCGGCCAGGCCTATAAAGCCCCATACCTCCCCCCGGGCAAAGCCTGGGCCAGGCCCTTGAGCTCCAGGAGGGTAAGGAGGGAAAGCACCTTTTCCGCAGGAACCCCCAAGGCCTGGGCCAGGTCCTCGGGGAGGGCTTCCCCTTGCCTAAGAAGGGCATAAAGCCCCTCCTCCTCCTGGGAAAGCTCCACCGCCTTTTTGGGCTTCCCTGAAAATCCCAGGTAGGAAAGAACGTCCTCTGCGGAAAGCACCGGATAGGCTCCATCCTGGATGAGGCGGTTGGCCCCCAGGGAGTTTTCGTCCGTGGGCCGGCCCGGCACCGCCAAAACCTCCTTCCCCAACTCCAAGGCATGGCGAGCGGTGATGAGGGCCCCGGACTCCAAGGGAGCCTCCACCACGATCACCGCCCGGGAAAGCCCGGCGATGATGCGGTTTCTTCTCGGGAAAAACTCCGGCTTGGGTCCGGTGCCGAAGGGGAACTCGGAAACCAGGGCCACCTTCCGGGCCAGCTCCCGGTGCTCGGGAGGATAGATGCGGTCCAAGGCGCTTCCCAAAACCCCCAGGGTGGACCCACCTCCCTCCAGGGCCCCCAGGTGGGCCTCCCGGTCCACCCCCCTGGCCAGGCCGGAAACCACGCAAAGCCCGGCCTCGGAAAGCCCCCGGGCAAGTTTGCGGGCGAAGGAAAGCGCCCAGGCGGAGGCTTTCCTGGTGCCCACGATGGCCACCGCCTTACCTTCCTCTGGAAGCTCCCCTTTCAGGTAAAGGTGGGTGGGCGGTTGGGGAAGCCTCCTAAGCCCCTCGGGGAAAGCCTCCTCCCAAAGGCCCAGAATGCGCACCCCCATGGCCTCCGCCCGCCTCCTTTCCCCTTCCGCCTCCCTTTCCGCTTGGGGAAGGACCACCGCCGCCTGGGGAAAGCGTTCTTTTAAGGAAAGAAGGGGGTTTTCCTCCGCCAAAAGCTCAAGAAGCCGCTTGGGCCCGATTCCGGGAAGCAGGGCCAGGGCCAAGGGATCCACGGGTTTAGAGTATACTGAAACATCTGGGTCACGGGCGGAGCCTGTATCCCGGAGTCCGTGCCCGAAGGTCCGGCCCCAGGCCCCAAGGCCAATCCAAGGGGGTCGGGATGGCCTAGCAAATATGGAAGAGAAAACCTACTCCGGCTTTGTGGCCATCGTGGGCAAGCCCAACGTGGGCAAGTCCACCCTCCTCAACAACCTCCTGGGGGTGAAGGTGGCCCCCATCAGCCCCAGGCCCCAGACCACCCGGAAGCGCCTTAGGGGCATCCTCACCGAGGGAAACCGCCAGATCGTCTTCGTGGACACCCCGGGCCTTCACAAGCCCATGGACGCCCTGGGGGAGTTCATGGACCAGGAGGTCTACGAGGCCCTTTCCGACGTGAACGCCGTGGTGTGGGTGGTGGACCTCCGCCACCCCCCTACCCCTGAGGACGAGCTGGTGGCCAAGGCCCTCAAGCCCCTGGTGGGGAAGGTGCCCATCCTCCTGGTGGGCAACAAGCTGGATGCTGCCAAATACCCCGAGGAGGCCCTCAAGGCCTACCACGCCCTCCTGCCCGAGGCTGAGGCCAGGATGCTTTCCGCCCTGGACGAACACCAGGTGGCCGAGCTCAAAGCGGAACTCCTGGCCCTTCTCCCCGAAGGCCCCTTCTTCTACCCCGAGGACTTCGCCAAAAGCGACCAGGACTTCGGGGAGTGGGTGGCGGAGATCATCCGGGAGGAGGCCATGAAGCGCCTCTGGCACGAGGTGCCCTACGCTGTGGCGGTGAAGACCGAGGAGGTGGCGGAGAGGGAAAACGGCATCCTGTACATCAAGGCCGTCCTCTATGTGGAGCGCCCCTCGCAAAAGGCCATCGTCATCGGGGAGGGGGGCAGGAAGATCAAGGAGATCGGCCAGGCCGCCAGGAAACAGCTTGAGGTTTTCCTGAACCGGCAGGTGTACCTGGACCTCGAGGTCAAGGTCTACCCCGACTGGCGGAAGGACCCCGAGGCCTTGCGGGAGCTGGGCTACCGATCCTCCATAGGGTGAGGAAGAGCATTCTCCTGGGGGCCTTTTCCGGTTAGCATACCCATATGCCCTGGCTCCTTCCTCGAGGCATCGCCCCCCTTCACGAAAAGGCCCTGGACCGCTTCATCGGGGCTTTGGTGGAGAAGCTTTCCGATCCCAGCGTGGACCGGAACGCCCTGGTGAGAGAGGAGCTTGCCCGCCTCCTCTACGGCCGACCCTATGTGGAACTCCTGGAGCTAAACCCCCTGGCCGCCATGGGGCTAGACCCCGAGGGCATCACCTTTGAAGCGGAGTACTACGCCGCCACCGACCAGGAGAAGTTCCAAAAGGTTAAACCCCTCCTTTGGTTCTGGAAGGTCTTGGACCTCACCCCCATCGGCCAATCCGTGCACTCGGGGGTGGCCATTCGCCGGGCCCTTGCCCCCTTCATCTTCAAGCGGGTGGGGAAAAACCCCAAGTTCTTCCAAAACGTGGAGTTTTCCGTGGGGTACAACCTGGAGCTGGGGGACGACGTGGTGGTCCACCGCTACGTGCTCCTGGACGATATCGGGGGCATAAAGATCGGAGACCGCACCTCCCTTTCCGACTACGTGAACGTCTACAGCCACACCCACCACGTCCTGGCCTCCCCCGACGTGACCCTTAAGGAAACCATCATCGGAAGCGGGGTGCGCATCACCTACCACGCCACCATCCTGGCCGGGGTGCGTATCGGGGACGACGCCATGGTGGGCACGGGAGCCATCGTCACCAAGGACGTGCCCCCCCACGCCATCGCCCTGGGGATCCCCGCCAGGCCCGTGCGCTACAAGGTGCGCCACGACTGCCCCTTCTGCCGCAAGGGGGAACCCCACCCCTCGGACCTCATCCCCAAGGCCCCCGACCGCAAGGGCAACCCCGACTTCCCCGACTTCCTCCCCCCTGGCTTTGGAACCCGGGAGGCCTAGGCATGTGGACCAAGGAGGAGCTGGACCGCTACCACCGCCAGATGATCCTGCCTCAGGTAGGCCCTGAGGGGCAGGAAGAGCTCAAGCGCTCCTCCGTGGTGGTGGTGGGGGCCGGGGGCCTGGGAGTGCCGGTCCTGCAGTACCTGGTGGCCGCCGGGGTGGGCCGGATCGGCATCGTGGAGATGGACCGCGTGGAGGTTTCCAACCTCCACCGCCAGGTGCTTTATACCACGGAGGATGTGGGCAAACCCAAGGCCCTGGCCGCCAAGGAGCGGCTCTTAGCCCTGAACCCTCTGGTGCAGATCGACACCTATCCCGTGCGCCTCACCTCGGAAAACGCCCTGGAGATCCTGAAACCTTACGACCTGGTGATCGATGCCTCCGACAACTTCCCAACCCGCTATTTGGTGAACGACGCCTGCGTGCTCCTGGGAAAACCCCTCGTCTACGGAGCCATCTACCAGTTTGACGGCCAGATAGCGGTCTTCCACCACAAAACCCCGGAAGGGGAGATGGGACCCTGCTACCGTTGCCTCTTCCCCAAGCCTCCCTCGCCGGGACGCGTCCCCTCCTGTGCGGAGGCCGGGGTCTTTGGGGTCTTGCCGGCAGTGGTGGGAAGCCTCATGGCCGCGGAAGCCCTTAAGGTGCTCTTGGGCATCGGTAAACCCTTGGCCGGCTCCCTCCTCCTCTACGATGCTCTGGAAGGCCAGTTCCGCAAGCTTGCCCTACGCCGCAACCCCGTTTGCCCGGTGTGCGGGGATCATCCCACCCAGAGAGAGCTTATAGACTACGAGGCCTTTTGCGGCCTCTAAACCCAGCTCAAAGATCAAGTAAAAGCCAAAGGCCGGGGGCCTAGGCCCCCGGCGCACCCCCAACCCCCTTAAGCCCGGGCCTCGAGGGGCACGTAGGGAACGTCCAGAGGGCCGATGTACTTGGCGTCGGGGCGGAGCAGGCGGTTGTCCAGGGTCTTGTACTCCAGGATGTGCCCCACCCAACCGGAGATGCGGGCCACGGCGAAGATGGGGGTGAAGAACTCCAGGCCAAACCCCAGGTCGGAGTAAACCACCCCGGAGTAAAAGTCCACGTTGGGGTAGATGCCCCTGGGGTTCAGGACCTTGCCCGCCTCCTCCTCCACGATCTTCAGGATCTGGTACTCCTTGGAATGGCCATGCTTCTCCGCCACCTGGCGGGCCAGCCTCTCCAGGACGCCGGCCCGGGGGTCAAAGGCCTTGTAAACCCGGTGGCCCATGCCCATGATGCGCTCCTTCTTGGCCAGCTTCTCCCGCACCCACTCCCGCGCCCTTTCGGGGGTGCCGATCTCCCGGATCATCTTCATCACTGCCTCATTGGCTCCTCCGTGCCTGGGCCCTTTGAGGGAGGCCACGGCGGCGGTGATGGCAGAGTAGAGGTCGGTTTCCGTGGAAAAGGCAGCGATGGCGGTAAAGGTGCTGGCGTTGAAGCCGTGCTCGGCGTGCAGGATAAGGGCAGCGTCCATGAGGCGCTCCTGCTCCTTGGAGGGTTCCACCCCGTTAGCCATGTACAAGAAGTTGGCGGCGTGGGAGAGATCCTCCCGGGGAGCCAGGGGCTCCTTCCCTTCCCTCAGGCGCTTATTGGCGGCCACAATGGTGGCGAACTTGGCGATGAGGTCCAGGCCCTTTTGGTAGAGGGCCTCTTGGGAGATGTCCCCCTCGGTGGGGTCCAGCATCCCCAGCTCGGAAACCGCCGTGCGCAGGAAGCTCATGGGATGGGCCGAGAGGGGATAGCGGCGGAAGGATTCCAGGAGATGCTCGGGCAGGGCCCGTCGCCTGGCCAGCTCCTTTTTGAACCCCTCGAGCTCCTCCCGTTTGGGAAGTCTCCCATGTAGCAGGAGAAAGGTGGTTTCCTCAAAGGTGCTCTTCTCCGCCAGCTCCTGGATGGGGATCCCGTAGTAGTAGAGGCGGCCCGCCTCCCCGTCGATGAAGCACATCCGGCTTTCCGTAAAGAGCACGCCTTCCAAACCCCTTGCCACTTCCATACGCTCCTCCCTTTTTCGCACCCCAAGGGTGCTTCCACGCCCATCATACCAGGGTGGCCTGACGCTGCTGGGTTGTAGCTGCTAGAGGGCATCCTCCTGCAGGATCAGGGTCTTGAGATAAAGGCTTTCCGGCACGTGCAGGCTCCAGGGATGGTCCCTGGGCTGGTAGGTGAGGCCGTGCACCCTCAGGCGCATTCCCCGGTCGGCGGCCGCCCGCCGGGCCACTTCCAGAAGGTCCTCCGCCTTGAGGTAATAGCTGCAGGTGGAAAGCCAGAGGTACCCCTCGGGCGCAAGAAGGCGCAAGGCTTCCCGCAGAAGGTCCACCAGGTGCCGCTTCATGGGGGGAATCTCCTCCGGGCGCTTCACCAGGGTGGGGGGGTCCAGGAGGATGTGATCGAAAAGCCCTTGAAGGCCCCTAAGCACCTCCAAGGCCTCCCCATGGCGGATGTCCACCTTAAGGCCCATTCTCAAGGCCACCTGGTCCAGGACGGCCAGGGCCTCGAGGTCCTTGTCCACCGCCAGGGCGTGGGCTCCTTTCCGCGCGGCCCTCAAGGCAAAACCCCCCACGTAGCTAAAGACATCCAAGACCCTTTCCCCGGGGCGCACCATACCCTCAAAGAGGCGGCGGTTCTCCCGCTGGTCCAGGTAAAAACCCGTCTTCTGGGCCAGGGCCAAGGGGATGGGGAAAACCAGGCCATCCTCCTCCACTGCCAAAACCTCAGGCACCTCCCCGTAAACCGCCCCCACCCTCTCGGGAAGCCCTTCCTGCCTCCTGGCCTCCACGTCGCTCCGCTCGTAAACCCCCTTGGGGCCCACTGCCTCCAGGAGGGCGGGAAACCAGACCTCCCTTAAAGCCTCCATCCCCCGGGTGCGCACCTGGAGAACCAGAACCTCTCCAAACCGGTCCACCACCAGACCGGGGAGGCCATCCGCCTCTCCATGCACCAGGCGGTAGCTTTGGCCCATTCCCTCCCTCTTGCGCAAGGCCCGTTCAAAGCGGGCTAGAAAAAAAGCCCGATCTAAAGGGCCGGGGTCAAAGCGATAAGCCCGGAACGGGATGCGGGAGCCCGGGTCCAGATAGCCCACCGCCAAAAAACTGCCATCGGCGGCCACCGCCTCCGCCACCCCTGCCTGCTTGGGAATCTCCTCCAGCTCGTCCCGATAGAGGTTGGGGTAAAAGTTGCGGACCTTCTTCTCCTTTCCCGGTTTGACCACCACCCTCAGCACGGGCTCAGCATACCCTTGTGCTATTTTGGAACCATGAACCGAAAGCGCTGGCTGGCCCTTTTCCTCTTCGTGGCGGTGGCCCTTCTCGTGGTGGGCCTGGGGCGCCTCATCCAGTCCCGGGAAACCGGCCACCCCTGGCGGGAAGCCACCCTGTACGGCCGGGGCGAAAAAGTCGTCCTCCTGGAGGTGGTGGGCAGCATCCCCATGGGGAAGGACCTCGAGGACCTCCTCTCCAAAATCCGCCAGGCCCGGGAGGACCAGGACATCCGGGCCGCGGTCCTCTTCGTGGATAGCCCTGGGGGTAGCGTCACGGAAACCGAGGCCATCCACCGCGCCCTGAAGGACTTGGCCCGGGAAAAGCCCCTGGTGGCTGCCTTCGGCACCGTGGCCGCCAGCGGCGGCTACTACGTGGCCACCGCTGCCCGCGAGATCTTCACCCCGGCCACCGCTGTCACCGGCTCCATCGGGGTTATCGCCACCCTTCCCCAGGTCCAAGGTTTACTGGCCAAGCTGGGCGTTCAAGTGGAGGTCCTCAAGGAAGGCCGGCTCAAGGATATGGGCTCCGGCCTCCGGCCCCTCACCCCGGAGGAGCGAACCCTCATCCAGGGCTACATGCGCGAGGCGTACGAGCTTTTCGTGGCCAGGGTTGCGGAGGGAAGGCACCTTCCTAAGGACAAAGTGCGCCAACTGGCCGATGGCCGCATCTACTCGGGAACCCAGGCCATCGCCCTCGGGCTTGCAGACCGGGAAGGCTACCTGGAAGACGCCGCTAAGCGCGCCGCGGAGCTGGCCGGCCTGGAGGAGTTTCGCCTGGTGCGCTATGTGAAACCTAAAGGCCTGCTGGAGGGACTTCTGGGCGAGGGGTTTCCCCTGGGCCTTTCCTCGGAAACCGAGCAGCTAGTTTCCCTGCTCGGCCAGAACCGGTTTCGCCTCGAGTACCGCTATCTGGGAGGAGGGTTATGGTGATCGCTAGCCCCTGGAGCAGGCTCGTGGCCTCCCTTATCGACGGTCTCATCCTGGTTCCCCTGAGCTTCCTCCTGATGGCCCTGGCCGGGATAAACCCCCTGGCGCAAACCACCACCTTCGTCCAGGACCTCCTCTTCAACTGGATACCCAGCTGGGCCTACTACGTGATCTTCACCGCATTGTATGGGGCAACCCCGGGAAAAATGGCCCTGGGCCTCAAGGTGGTCCGCACGGACGGCCAGCCTGTGGACTGGCTCACCGCCTTTATGCGGGAGGTGGTAGGCAAGACCCTTTCCACCCTGCCCCTCCTCCTTGGCTACCTCTGGGCTTTCTTCCACCCTAAGCGCCAGGCCTGGCATGACCTCATCGCCGACACCCTGGTGGTGCGCTCAGGCCCAGCCAGTGCCAGATCCGAAGAGGGAGCCCCGTAAACCGGGCAAGGCGGTAGAAACCCCCGCACCCCTCTGGATCCATCCCCGAAACAAGGGGAAAGGTGAGGTAGGGCTTTCCGTCCGACGGAAAACAGGCAAGGGGCTACGCTGAGGATGTATGGATAGGCGGGCCATCCCCACGTGCGTGGGGACTACGAGGTGCACCGGGGGGTCCTGGCGGCCCTGACCTTCATAGAGACCAAAAACTACGCCTATCTCCAAAACCAGCGGGTGGGGTTTCTCCGGTGGGTGGCCAAATAAAACGGGGAACGCCCCCCTGGAGGGGCGCCCGTCCTGCACCGGGCTATCGGGAACCCAGGCCCAGCCCGGTGGGTTTGCCCTGATTCTAGCACCCCTTGTAGCGGAGTGCAAGGTGTGCTATCCTAGAGCTAAGCTCGGATAACTCTACCCCCGGGAAGCCCCGGGGGGTTTTCGTGGACCATGACACGGCATGCCCTGACCATCCCCGTCCCCGGGGGCGAGCCCCCACGAGAGTTTCGCATCTTCCCCTTCGGTCGCGTGGAGACGACCAAGGGGACCTTCCTCGGGCCATCCCCACGTGCGTGGGGACTACGCCTCCTCCTCCAGGACGGGCGCGTCCTGCGCCGGGCCATCCCCACGTGCGTGGGGACTACTGGGGCACCATAGCCCGGGCCAAGGGCTCCACCGGGCCATCCCCACGTGCGTGGGGACTACGTGGCGCTCACCCGGAAGCACGTCCTCAAGAACGGGCCATCCCCACGTGCGTGGGGACTACACTACGATGAGGTGTCAGATGAAGCGCGAACCCGGGCCATCCCCACGTGCGTGGGGACTACCGGAGGTGGCTGAGGTACAGCGGGCTGGGCGCCGGGCCATCCCCACGTGCGTGGGGACTACTCCCCGCGCTCCCGAGGGGGGAGGGTTGGGTACGGGCCATCCCCACGTGCGTGGGGACTACGTGGGCCGTGAGGGCCCAGTACTCGTAGGCCGCCGGGCCATCCCCACGTGCGTGGGGACTACGCCATGCGCCGCGCAGGATGGCCCACGCCTCCGGGCCATCCCCACGTGCGTGGGGACTACCTGACTACGAGGTCCTGCCTGACCAGGAAGAGCGGGCCATCCCCACGTGCGTGGGGACTACGCCAGGACACGCGGGCCGTAGGAGCCCACGCGCGGGCCATCCCCACGTGCGTGGGGACTACGTTTCGAGGCCCGGCAGCGCCACGTCAGCAGGCGGGCCATCCCCACGTGCGTGGGGACTACAGGCGGAAAGCTCCGCCAGGGCCGCCCCCCGCCGGGCCATCCCCACGTGCGTGGGGACTACGCGCTCAGGAAGGGGGGCCTTGAGGAAGCGCTCGGGCCATCCCCACGTGCGTGGGGACTACACATGACCCAGACGGCAAAAACCCCCGCCGACCCCCCTCTATGTGTATGTAAAGGGAGCCAGTCCAGATTAGCCTTTCAAGATCCCCCGTGCGTGAGCCCAGGCGCACATCCGGAGCCTAAAAGCCTTCTGTACGCGCCTGGCTCCCTCGCACCTCGAGGCCCACTATACCACCCAGCTGAGCCCCCTACACATTGAACCCGAACATGCGCATCATGCGCTTGCCTTCCTCGGTCATTCTAGCAGGGGTCCAGGGAGGCGTCCAAACGAACTCCACATTCACCCCCTGCACCCCGGGAAGGCGCATCACCGCCATTTCCGCATCTGCCTTCACCATGTCCTGGGCGGGGCAACCGATGGCGGTGAGGGTCATGGTGACGTCCACCACCCCGTTCTCGTGGATCTCTACGTCGTAGACCAAGCCCAGGTCCACGATGTTCACGGGGATTTCCGGGTCGTAGACCACCTTTAGGGCCTCGAGGACCTGTTCCTTGGTGGGCAACCCCTCCCGTACCTCGGCCGGCCCTTCTTTCTGGTGCCGGTCTCCTTCTCCCTCGGGCAGGGCTTCTTGGCGCTCGTCCATAGCTTCAAGGATACCCCCTCCCCGGGCCCTTTGCCTAGACAACCTCACCTTTGCCCTAGACAAAGCGACAAGGATGTGCCACACTATTCCCCGGTTGGGGAGTAGCCCCATGGCCAGCCTCCCGTCAGGACGGGCCTCAGGCCCCGGGAGGCTGGGGGTTCGGGCCCGGGCAAGACCACCGCCAAGGCGGTGGTCTTTTCTTTGGAGGTAAGGGGAATGGAAGCAGGCGTACTTTCGGTGATCCTCATCCTGGTGGCCCTGGAGGTCATCCTCTCGGCGGACAACGCCCTCATCCTCGGGGTCATGGTCCAGAAGCTACCCCCGAGCTTGCGGAAAAAGGCCCTCTTCTACGGCATCCTGGGGGCATACGTGTTCCGGGGCCTGGCCCTCCTCTTCGCCGCCCTGGTCATCAAGCTCTGGTGGGTCCAGGTCCTGGGAGCCGCCTACCTCCTCTACATCGCCTTAAAGCATTTCCTGAAACCTGAAGAGGCCCATGCACCACCTCCTGTAGAGGTGAGCGCCGCCCACTTCTGGAAGACCGTAGCCCAGGTGGAGCTCATGGACTTGGCCTTCGCCGTGGACTCGGTGCTGGTGGCCGTGGCCCTTTCCGACCGGCTTTGGGTGATCTACACCGGGGTCTTCCTGGGCATCCTGGCCTTGAGAATGCTGGCCAGCCTGGTGGTCAGCCTCCTGGACCGCTATCCCCGGTTCAAACACCTGGCCTACGTGGTGGTGGGCCTCGCCGGAGTAAAGCTTCTGGTGGGCGGATGGGACAAGCTGGCGAAGGAAACCCTCCACCGCCCCGAGCTGGCCTTGGGCCTGGACAAGGAGGCCTTTAGCCTCTTCATCCTGGGGGTGCTCCTTTTGGGAAGCCTTTGGGCCTTGCGGAAGCCTGCGGCCCAACCCTCCTGAGATGAACTTTTGGACCTACCTTCTCCCAGCCCTAGTCCTCTTCCTGGAGGTGGGTTTCCCCTTCGGCCTCTTTGTACCCGGAGGGGATACCCTCCTGTTGGCCCTAGGAGCCCTGGCCGGGGAGGGAAAGCTGGCCCTCTTCCCCTTGCTTCCCCTCCTCTTCCTGGGAAGCTACTTGGGGCACGGAATGGGGTACGGACTGGGGCGGATCCTGGGGCCTAAGGTGCTGAAACGCTTCCCCGAAAAGCTAAAGCAGCAGGCCACCAGGCTCCTAAACCGTTTTGGCCCTTCGGCTTTGCTGGTTGCCCCCTTCGTGCCGGGTCTGCGCACCGTGGTGCCCTTCTTGCTGGGGGCCCTGGGCTTTCCCTGGCTACCCTACCTGGCCCTCACCGCCTTGGGAAGCCTCCTTTGGAGCCAAGGGCTCGTGCTCCTGGCCTACTTCCTGGGGGAAAAGCTTTCCCCTTGGCTCTTATGGCCCGCCCTGCTCCTGCTGGCCCTTCTGCCCCTTTTACGCCGCAAGGGCCGGGCCTAGCCCTCAGATGTACTTCTCCCCCCGCACCACAAAAACGTTTTCCACGTAGGCGATCACGGCATAGTGGGGAAAGTAGGCCTCCTGCAAGCGGGCCAGGATCCTAAGGGCCACCTCCTCGGGGACGATGGTTTCCAGGCGGATGTTCTGCCCCTCCCAGTCCAGGCTGCGCATGCCCCGAGAACCCTCCCCCCTTGCGGGCACGATGGTATACCCCTTGGCCCCCAGGCGCTTGATCTCCTCCACCAGCTTCTTCTCCAGGATGCTTTCCGCCACGATGGTCACCAGCTTCAAAGGCACCAGGTTCATGCTTCACCCCCCGATCCACTGGGCCAAGGCGTGGTAGATGGGGATGCCCAAGACCAGGTTAAAGGGAAAGGTAACCGCCAGGCTGGCAGCCAGATACAGGCTGGGATTGGCCTCCGGCAAGGCGATGCGCACGGCTGCAGGGGCGGCAATGTAGGAGGCGCTGGCCGCCATGGCCCCCAAAACGGTGGCTCCTCCAGGGGAAAACCCCACCAGGTGGCCCAGGTAAACCCCCACCGCCCCATGGAACAAGGGAAGCAGGGTGCCGTAAAGAACCAAGCGGAAGCCCACCTGCTTTAAGGCGGCGAACCTCGAGGCCGCCACTATCCCGAGATCCATGAGGAAAAGGGTCAGGGCCCCATAGAAGGGCTCCACAAAGAAGGGCTTCACCCGCTCCATACCCGCCTCCCCGGAAAGGGCGCCCACCAAAAGCCCCCCCACCAGGAGGACCACGCTCTTACCGGTGAGCACCTCCCGGAAAGCCTCGCCCAGGTTTCCGCTTCCCCGCTTGGCCATGAGGAGGGCCACCACGATGCCCGGCACCTCCAGCAAAGCCACCAGGGTAGGCAGAAACCCTTCGGGCCGGTGGCCCACCGCCTGGGCAAAGGTGAGGGCCGCCAAGAAGGTAACCGCGGAAACCGAACCGTAATGGGCGGCCAAGGCCCCAGCATCCAGCCGGCCAAGGCTAAGGAAGCGGCGGGCCAGAAAATAACTGGAAAGGGGCCGGAAAAGCCCCAAACCCAGGGTGGCCAAGGCAGGAAGAAGCACGATAGTCAGGGGCGTTTTGGAAAGCTCCACCCCCCCTTTGAAGCCAATGGCGAAGAGGAGGTAGATGGAAAGCGCCGTGTACATGGCTTCCGGAAAAGCCAGGTCGCTCTTTAGGAGCCGGGCCACCACCCCTAGGGCAAAGGCCAAAACCATAGGGGAAAGGAGGTTGAGGCGAAGGAGTTCCAGGGCATCCATGGCCTGCCTTTTACCACAGGCGGGAAGGCTTGTACAATCCGGTACGATGCGGCCTTTGGTGGGCGTCATCATGGGTTCTAAGTCGGACTGGGAAACCCTGCGCCATGCGGCGGAAACCCTGGAAACCCTAGGCATCCCCCACGAGGTGCGCGTTATCTCCGCCCACCGCACCCCGGACCTCATGGCGGAATACGCCAAGACCGCCAAGGAGCGGGGGCTTTTGGTCATCATCGCCGGGGCCGGGGGGGCGGCCCACCTTCCCGGGATGACCGCGGCCCACACCCCCCTTCCCGTCCTCGGGGTACCGGTGGAGAGCCAAGCCCTAAAGGGCCTGGACTCCCTCCTCTCCATCGTGCAGATGCCCGCCGGTGTCCCCGTGGGTACCCTGGCCATCGGCAAGGCAGGGGCGGTGAACGCCGCCCTTCTCGCCGCCAGCATCGTGGGGCTTTCCCATCCTGAGGTGATGGAGCGCCTTGTGGCCTACCGCAAGGCCCAGACCGAGGCCGTCCTGGCCCACCCTGACCCCAGGGAGGAAGGATGAGGATAGGCATCCTGGGCGGGGGCCAGCTGGGCCGGATGCTGGCTTTGGCCGGGTATCCCTTGGGCCTTTCCTTCCGCTTCCTGGACCCTTCCCCCGAGGCCTGCGCCGGGCAGGTGGGGGAGCTGGTGGTGGGGGGGTTCCTGGAGGAAGGAGCCCTCGCCCGCTTCGCCGAGGGGCTTGACCTCGTCACCTACGAGTTTGAGAACGTCCCCGTGGAGGCGGTCCACCTCCTGGCAAAGAGGCTTCCCGTCCTTCCCCCGCCCAAGGCCCTCGAGGTGGCCCAGGACCGCCTTCTGGAAAAAACCTTCATGCAAAGTTTGGGGGTACCCACCCCTCCCTTCCGGGGGGTGGAGGGCCTCCAGGATCTACGGGAAGGCCTCGAGGCCCTGGGCTTCCCCGCCCTCCTCAAGACCCGCCGGGGCGGGTACGACGGCAAGGGCCAGGCCCTTCTCACCTCATGGGAGGAAGCGGAAAAAGCCTTTCACGCCCTAGGGGGCAAGGGATTGGTCCTCGAGGGCTACATACCCTTTGACCGGGAGGTTTCCATCCTGGGGGTGCGAAGCCGCACGGGCGCGCTGGCCTTCTATCCCCTGGTGGAAAACCGGCACCAGGGGGGCATCCTCCGCCTCTCCCTGGCCCCGGCCCCCGGGGTCTCCGAGGCCCTGCAGAGGAAGGCGGAGGATTACGCGCGGAGGGCGCTTATGGCCTTGGACTACACGGGGGTTCTTGCCCTGGAGTTCTTCCAGGTGGGGGAAGAGCTCCTCTTCAACGAGATGGCCCCCAGGGTACATAACTCCGGCCACTGGACCCTAGAGGGGGCAGAGACGAGCCAGTTTGAAAACCACCTTCGCGCCCTTCTGGGCCTCCCCTTGGGGAGCACCGCACCCCGGGGGTATAGCGCCATGGTGAACCTCATCGGGCTTAGGCCCGACTTCGGAGAGGTCTTAAGGCTAAAGGGGGCCCACCTCCACTGGTACGGGAAGGCGGTGCGGCCGGGGCGGAAGGTGGGCCACATCACCCTAAGGCAGGATCGCTGGGAAGGCCTAGAGGAGGCCCTGCCCCGCCTGGTCGCCCTGGCCCAGGTACCCGTGGGCCCCTAGCGCCCCGGGGTATAATCCCCGGCAAGGAGGCCCGTATGGAAAGGTTGGCCAGGCTCAAGGAGGTTCTGCGCGCGGCCAAGGCCCACCCCCTTTACCAGGAGAAGCTCAGCGGGGTGGATCCGGAAGGGTTCACCCTGGAGGATCTGCCAAGCCTTCCCCTCACCACCCGGGAGGAATGGGTGGCCTTCCTGAAGGAAAACCCCAGGCCCCCGGAAGGGGCGAGCCTCATGCACCTCACCCCCAGCCCCCTCTTGGGCTGGATGCCCGAGTACCTCTCCCCAGACGACCTCCGCTACCAGGCGGAGGCCCTGGCGGCCCATTACCAAAGGCTTGGCCTGGTGGGCAAAAAGGTGCTGGTGGCCTTCAGCTACCACGTATTCGCTGGGGGGTGGCTCTTCCACGAAGCCCTATTGCGGGCAGGAAACCTGGTGCTGCCCCACGGGCCCGGGGAAGCGGCCCGCATCGCCGAGATAGGGCGGACCTACGGGTTTGAGGTCCTGGTGACCAACCCCTCCTTCGCCCTCAAGGTGGGCCAGGCGGGAGGGCGCTTTCCCCTCCTTTTGGCGGGAGGGGAGCCCTTCACCTCCGTGCCCGGTTTCCGGGAAAGGGTGGAGGCCGCCCTGGGGGGGGTGGCCCTGGACGCCTACGGCACCAGCGAGCTCGGCATCGTGGCCGGAGAGGGTTTAGAGAAGGAGGGCCTGTGGGAGATCCCGGAGATGGCGGTCCTCGAGGTCTTAGACCCCGAGACCCTCAGGCCCGTGCCGGACGGGGAGAAGGGGGAGCTCGTGGTCACCGCCCTAAGCCGCACCCTCATGCCCATGGTGCGCTTCCGCACCGGGGACCTAGCCGTGGCGGAGAGGCGGGGAGGGCTCACCCTCCTCCCCCGGGGGGTCTTCGGCCGGACAGACGCCATGGTGAAGGTGAAGGGGGTGAAGCTCTACCCCACGGAGCTTGGGCCCATCCTTGCGGGCTTCGGCCTGGACCCTAAGGGCTTCCAGGTGGTGGTGGAGAGGAAGCTGGAGGGCACAGACAAGCTCGTCCTCCGCCTGAAGGCGGAGAGGGTGCCGCCCGGGCTCATGGAGGCAGTCCAGAGGGCCACTGGCCTCAAGGTGGACGAGGTGGAGCTTGTCCAAGAAATCCGGGGGGCATTAGTAGAAGACCACCGCTTCTGAAGGCTTCTACCCCCTACGGGGCTATCAACCTTCCTCGGGGGGCGCCTCCTGGACGCCCCCCATGCGCCTTGTTTCATGTATCCCCGGTTTGGTCAGCCTGTGTCACGCGTTAGCGTATCTTGAGGGCTATCTTGGAAACCGGGGGATTATAGCTCCCCCACACCCCCTCTTTTCTCTAAGCCCCCCCTCTCCGCCCTGGGATTTTCCTCTTCTCGTTATTTTTTTCTCATAAAAAGGCGCTAAGCTTTTTGGGAGAACCCAAGGCTCCTTGGTGTAAGATGAGGGTAGAATCCCCGTGCCTTGGGCAAGGAGGGAAGATGCGGTTTTTCGTGCTGGGCGACGTTTCCGTGGATTTGCTTTTCTTCGTGGAGCGCATCCCCGAACCCGGGGAGGAGCTTCCCGCCCGAAGGGCGCTCATGAAGCCCGGGGGGGCGGGGGGGACCCTGGCAGCCCAGCTCGCCAGCCTCGGCCACCGGGTCTATCTAGCGGGCCGGGTGGGCCAAGACCCCTTCGCCGAGCTCGCCCTGAGCCGGGTACGGGAGGTGGGGGTGGACCTCAGGTACCTCCAGGAAGACCCGGAGCACACCACGAGCTCCGTGCTCATCCTGGTGGTGCCCGGGGGGGAAAGGGCCATGGTGAGCGCCGAGGGGGCAAGCCGTTACCTGGACCCCGCCCTCTTCAAGCCCCGCTTCCTGGACCAGGCGGACGCCGTGGTCCTCTCCGCCTACGCCCTGGTGGGGGGGCCCTCCCGAAGCTACGCCGCAGAGGTCCTCGAGGCGGCGAGGAGGCGGGAGATGCCCGTCTTCGCCGACCTGGGCACAGGGGCGGTGCGGGCGGCGGGACGGGAGCTCCTCAGGCACCTCCGGGGGGTGGATTGGCTTCTCATGAACCAGGCCGAGCTCCTGGCCCTCACCGGGGCCTCCTCCCTCTCCGGGGGGATCGCGCGGCTCCGGGAGGAAGGCTTCCGGCACCTGGCCATCAAGGTAGGGGCCATGGGCTCCATCCTGGTCACCCCGGAAGGGGAGGAACTCCTGGAGCCCTATCCGGTGGAGGACATCGTGGACTCCACCGGGGCGGGAGACGCCTACACCGCCGCCTTTGCCCACGCCCTCCTCTCGGGGAGAAGCCCCCTCGAGGCCGGCCGCCTGGCCAATCTGGCGGGGGCCCTGGCCGCCACGGGCCTGGGGGCCCAAGGGCGGCTCCTCCGCCTAGAGGACCTGGAAGTAAAGGCGCGCTAGGGCCAAAAAGGCGAGGCCCGCCCTTCCGCTCTTCTCCGGGTGGAACTGGGGGGCCAGGAGGTTCTCCCGGGCGAGGAGGGCGGTGAAAGGGGTGCCCTCGTACGCCCCCACCCCCAGGGAGTGAGGGGTAAGAGGGCCGTAGTAGGAGTTGGCGAAGTAGAAGTGGCGGCCCGAAAGGGAGGCAAAGGCCCCCTGGAAGGCCAGGGCGTTCCACCCCATCTGGGGCACCCTCCCCACCCTAAAACGGCGCACCTCCCCCGGGAAGAGGCCAAGGCCCTTCACCCCCGGCGCCTCCTCGCTTGCCTCGTAGAGGACCTGCATCCCCACGCAGATCCCCAGAAAGGGAAGGCCCCTTTCCAGGTGGCGGAGAACCCGCTCCACAAAGCCGCTTTCCCGGAAAGCCCGCATCACCTGGCCGAAGTGGCCCTGGCCGGGAAGGACCAGGAGGCTGGCCTCGAGGTGCGCCCGGGGGTCCGAGGAGACGCTGACCTCAAAGCCCGCAGCCTCCAACGCCTTGGCAGCACTTCGGAGGTTCCCCGAACCGTAGTCGATGAGCAGGGCCTTCATGCCCTAAAGCACCCCCTTGGTGCTGGGAAGCTCCTCCCCCGTGATCCGGGTCGCCCGGTGGAGGGCCCGGGCCAAAGCCTTAAAACTGGCCTCCACCACATGGTGCGCCTCCCTGCCGGAAAGAAGCCGAAGGTGCAGGGTGAGGCGGCCGTGGTTGACGAGCCCCCTTAGAAACTCCCTGAGGTGGTAGTGGTTCACCCCACCCGCCTCCCCCACCACGGGCCAGGTCTCGGGCCGGTACTCCAGATGGGGCCTCCCCGAGAGGTCCAAGACGCAAAGCACCAGGGTCTCGTCCATGGGGGCGAAGGCCTCGGCGTAGCGTTCCACGCCCCTTCCCTCCCCCAAAGCCTCCCTTAGGGCCTGGCCCAGGGTGATGCCCACATCCTCCACCAAGTGGTGCACGTCCACCTCGAGGTCCCCCCTGGCCTCCACCTCCAGGAGAAAACGCCCGTGGCGCTGGAGCTGGAGGAGCATATGGTCCAGGAAGGGAAGCCCCGTGGCCACCTTACCCCCAGGGGGTCCATCCAAGCCCAGGCGCACCCGCACCCAGGTTTCTGCGGTCGCCCGCTCCACCGTTGCCTCACGCATAGGCCACCTCAAAGGCCGCCTTCAGAAAAGCGTCCATCTCCTCCTTGGAGCCCACCGTCACCCGGATGCACCCAAAAAGGCCTGGGTAGTGGTCCTGCCTTCGCACCAGTATCCCCTGGGCGAGAAGGTGGCGGAAGGCCCTCTCAGCATCCGGGGTCCGCACCAACAGGAAGTTGGTGTGGCTCCTATAGGGCTGCCAGGTGGGATGGCCCCTAAGCTTCGCATAAACCCGCTCCCGCTCGGCTCGCACGTGGGCCGCCACCGCCTCCACGTAGCCGGGGTTTTCCAGGACCACCTCCAGGATGGCCGCAGTGTGGGCGGGAAGGACAAAGGGAGGAAGCACCTCGCGGACAAGGGCGGCCACCTCCGGCGAGGCCAACAAATAACCCGCCCTCACCCCTCCCAGGGAGAAGGCCTTGGAAAAGGTGCGCAAAAAGGCCACATGGGGGTTTCCCCGCCCCAAGGGGCTAAAGTCCGAGCCCGCAAACTCCCGGTAGGCCTCGTCCACCACAAGGAGCCCCCCCACCTCCCTCGCCCGCTCCGCCAGAGCCTCTAGGGCCTCCTCGGGAAAGAGGGCCCCCGTGGGGGCGTGGGGATTGGGAAGGAAAAGCACGCCCCCCGTGAAGGCGGCAAGGAGGGCCTCCAGGGGAAGGGCGAAGCCTTCTAAGAGGGGCACCGCCCTCCGGGGCGTCCCCGCCACCCGGGCGGCGTGGGCATAGTGGGGAAAGGAGGGGACGAGGTCCAAAACCTCCTCCGCCGCCACCGCCAGGGCCAGGATGAGGAGGTTGGACCCGGGAGCCAGCACGATGCCCTCCTCGGGCCAGTCCAGAAGGTGCGCCAGCCTCCTTCGCAAACCCTCAGCATGGATCTCCGGGTACCGGTTCCAGGGAAGCCGGGCCAGGCGCCTAAGGGCCTCTTCCTTCAAGGAAGGAGGAAGGTCAAAGGGGCTTTCGTTCTGGTCCAGCTTCACCGGGGCCTCCACCTTCTTGTAGGGGTACGGGGCCAGGCCCCAAAGGTGCGCCTTAAAGGCCCGCATGGGTCAAGTATAGCCAAAGGGCATGGGCCCCCATTGGGCTAGAAGTGGGTGTAGCCTTTCCGGGGCACGGGCCTTCCCTGGAAGTACACCCCGTTCCCTTGCCCTATGCGGCCCGCAAGGAAGAGGGGAAGCCCTGCCTCCTCTGCCCGGGCCAGGGCCTCCGCCTCCCCCTCCTTTGGCACCACCAGGACCGCCTCGAACTCCTCCCCCCCGTAAAGCACCAGCCCACGCGCCTCCTCCTCCCCTTTGGCGAAGGCCAGGACATCGGGGTATATGGGAAGGGCCAGAAGATCCACCCGCACCCCGAGATCCGCAAGCTGCCAAAGGGTTTCCGCCAGGCCGTCGGAGGAGTCCAGGCTGCCCCGGAGAAGGCCCTTGAGGCTTAAGAGCTCCAGCCGGGGCAAAGGGTAGAAGGCAGCTTCCCGGATAGCGGGAAAAGCCCCCAGATCCCGCCCCTCGTAGTGGGCCCTTATGGCTGCCCCCGTCCTTCCCCAGCGGTCCCCCGCCAGGTACAGGAGGTCCCCGGGCAAGGCCCTACGGGGCACGGGAACCTCCGTCCGGGCGAAGCCGGAAACCGTAAGGGCCACCTCCGGCCCGGCGTTGGTGTCCCCTCCCAAAAGGGGAGCCTGAAGCCGCCTCGCCGCCTCCGCCGCCCCCTTTACCAGCTCCAGGACGAAGGCCTCCTCGAGGTCCTCCGGCAAAAAGAGGCCCAGGGTAAACCCCAAGGGCCTCCCCATCTTGGCGATGAGGTCCGAGGCCGTGGCCGCCACCCCCCTAAAGCCCACCTCAAAGGGCCCCATCCCCGAGAGGGCCACCTCCCGGTAGAGAAAGCCATCGGTCTTCAAAAGCCAGGCCTCATCCCCCATCCAAACCCCGCCGGCATCGTCCCCCGGGGGCAAGGGAGCCCCCGGGGGATAGCCGATTGTGGCAAGCTTCCCAAGAAGCGCCCTCTCCCCCAAGTCTTTAAGCCGCATACGCTCAGGCTAGGGTATCATGGCGAGGTGTGCCGGGTTGACCTTTGCCGAACACCGGCCCCTGGCCCCTTGGTCCTGGTGGAGGTTATCCCCGCAGGAAGCCTCCTCACCTTGCTCCTGGCCCAAGGAGCCCTGGAGGTCTGGGTAACCCCAGGGCCCAAGGTGGCCCGCCTCCTGGCCCAGGAGCTAGGGGGGGAAACCCTGCTATTGGGGGAGGTGGAAGGCTTTCCCCCGGAGGGCTTCCATGGCCGCCTTTCCCTGGTGGAACTGGAAGGGATAGACCTCAAGGGGAAGCGGGCCATCCTGGTGGCACCGGCCCTCAACCAAAGCCTCGTGCCTGGGGAAGAGGAGGTGTACCTGGCAGGTTTCCGTAACGCCAAGGCCGCCTTGGAACTCCTACGCCCCATCCAGGGCCTCGTGCTCCGGCCTGCCGGGGCCCCCGAGCCCCTGCTTTCCGCGGTGGTGGCGGCAGGCTTTCTGCAGAAAAAACTCTCCCCTGAGGCTCCCTTAAGCCTGGCTTCTGCCCTCCTTAAGGCCTTTCCCGACCCCCAGGAGGCCCTTTTCCAAAGCCTGGAGGGCCAGGCCCTCCACAAGGAGGGGCGCACGGAGGAGCTGGCCCGGGCCAGCCTCATCGGGGTGGACCCGGTGGTACCCAGGCTTGCCGGGGTACGCTTCTTCCCCAAGGCGGAGTTCGGCCTGACCCAGGACCGCTACGCCCAGAGGTTTGTGGCATGGAACGGGTAGAACTCTTAGGTCTTCCCCTGGACCCTGTGGGGATGGAGGAGGGCCTGGCCCGAATCCAGGGCTTCCTAAAGAAGGAAGGCACCCACCAGGTGGTCACCCTGAACCCGGAGATCGCCGTGCGGGCCCAGGAGGACCAAGCCCTCAGGCAAGCCATCCTCGAGGCGGAGCTGGTAACCCCGGATGGGGTGGGCATCCTCTGGGCTGCCAAAAGGCTTTTGGGCCTGGAACTTAAGGAGCGGGTCACCGGGGTGGACCTCACCTTGGCTCTATTGGAGCGCTTTCCCGGGATCCGGGTCTACCTCCTGGGGGGCAGGCCCGGGGTGGCGGAGCGGGCCGCCGCGGAGGCGAAGAGGCTTGGAGCGGAGGTGGTGGGTTTCCACCACGGCTACTTCCAGGAGGAAACCACCATAGTGGAGGAAATACGAGAAAAAGCCCCCGACCTCCTCCTCGTTGGCATGGGGGAGAAGCAGGAGGTCTTCATCCACCGCCATAAAGCCCGCCTGGGGGCCAAGGTGGCCATCGGGGTGGGAGGCACCCTGGACGTGCTAGCCGGCGAGGCCAAGCGCCCTCCGGTCTGGGCCCAAAGGCTTGGCCTGGAGTGGCTTCTCAGGGTGGGCCTGGACCCCAAGCGGTGGAAGCGGGCCCCCAGGCTTTTCCGCTTCGCTTATATGGTTCTTAGGGAAACGCGCTAAGTACCCTCCCCCAAGATTTTCAACTCCAC
>NZ_KB905751.1 GCF_000381045.1 Thermus scotoductus DSM 8553
TAACCCAAGTTGCTACCCAAGCATTTGTTGAGCCAAGAGATTTAGGTTGTGGGCCAAGATGAAGGAGAGCACCTTGATCACAAAACCCTCCTGGGTCACCGCATGGATGCGCCGCGGGAAGAGGGCATGGAGCATACTGCCCACCGTCTCCACCACCCTCCGCCCCACAATGGCCAGGTACTGCAACCAAGGCACATACCGCCGGCTGTTCCTTCTACGGATGACCATGGGCACAATCCCCCCCGCCTCCCGGAGGAGGTCTTCATAGAAGTGGCTTTCGTACCCCCGGTCCAGGTAGAGCTCCGCCCCCTCGGGAAGGTCCAGGGGAAGAAGGAGCAAAGAGCTCAGATCATGTAGGCTTCCCGGGGTCAGGCTCACTTCATGGATAAACTTCCCGTCGTCCACCAGGAGGTGGAGCTTGGGGCCGTGGAAGTAGACCCGTTTGCTGGGGATGAAGCCGCGGTAGGCCTTGTCTGGGAAAAGGCGGGAGCGGGGGGCGCGGATATTCTCGCAGGCGGGGAGGGGGAAGGTGTCCAAGGCGTAGGCCTGGGCCTGGTGGAGGTTTTTCCAGGCCTGGGCTAGGAGGTGGAGAAGGGGGAGGAAGAAGGGGTATAGGGCGTGGAGTCTGCGGTTGAAGCGACTTGGGGAGGGGACGTAGGTAAAGAGGCGCAGGTCTTTGGCGAGGGCCAGGGCCTTGTTGTGCTTGCCGCCCAGTTCCATGGCGGCCAGGATGGCGAGGGTCAGGATGGCGGAGGCTGGGGTCTTGGCTTGGGGGTCGTCTTTGTAGCCCAGGGCCTGGAGGGCATCGTCTATAATGCAAAAGGCCGCTATGATGCGCGACAGCATAGCGGCCACTATTTTTTCAGGCCTCGGGATAGGTAGCAACTTGGGTTACCTTACCCTGGGCATCGGTGGTTCCAATGGGACCACCTGGAGGGTTAACGGAAACCGTAGCACCCTGAATGGGGCTATTGGTGGTGGCGTTGACCACGGTCACCTCAAGAGTTCCCGTGGTAGATCCACCCCCACCACCTCCACCGTTGCTGGGCGGCTGCTGCTGGCCGCAGCTGGCCAAAAAGAGCGCCAGCGCCCCCAAGAGGGGCACTCCTAAAGCCTTGATCCCGTTCCTCTTCATACCCTCACACCTCCTATGACCTTTCCATTATTCCCAAAGGGTTTCCGCTGTTTCCCCTTCGGGCCTGGCGCCAGGCAAGCGTCCTCTCGTTCTTTGCTTTGAGGAATCCCGCCGCCTGGCATCCGAGGCTAATCTTACGCACAACCTTCTCTCATGTCAAGCTGATGTGCCTTACCTTAAGCCTCAGTTAAGCTTGTGTCAGGAAGCCTTTCTCACTCCTCCCTGGATTGCTCCCTTAATGGAGCCTTCCCCTCCCACCTCTCTGGGGCAGAGGGTTGTTTCTGAGGACCTAACACTGGAGTCTTTGGAGCGCGCACTCCCTTCCCCCTGCCTGGCCCTCCCGTACCATAAGGGGGATGAGGCGACCTACCCCTACGGTCCGGGTGGGGCGCGTTCCCTTAGGGGGCGCCCACCCCGTGGCCGTGCAGTCCATGACCAACACCCCCACCCAGGATGTGGAGGCCACCACGGCGCAAATCCTGGCCCTCTACCGGGCGGGAAGCGAGATCGTGCGCCTCACGGTGAACGACGAGGAGGCGGCCCGGGCCGTCCCGGAGATCAGGAAAAGGCTCCTCGTGGAGGGGGTGGAGGTGCCCCTGGTGGGGGATTTCCACTTCAACGGCCACCTGCTCCTCAGGAAGTACCCTAAAATGGCCGAGGCCCTGGACAAGTTCCGCATCAACCCCGGAACCCTGGGCCGGGGGCGGCATAAGGACGAGAACTTCGCCGAGATGGTAAGGATCGCCCTGGACCTGGGCAAGCCTGTGCGCATCGGGGCCAACTGGGGAAGCCTGGACCCCGCCCTCCTCACCGAGCTCATGGACCAAAACGCCAGGCGCCCTGAGCCCAAAAGCGCCCACGAGGTCCTTCTGGAAGCCCTGGTGGAAAGCGCCGTGCGGGCCTATGAGGCTGCCCGGGAGCTGGGGCTAGGGGAGGACAAGATCGTCCTTTCCGCCAAGGTGTCCAAGGCCCCGGACCTGGTATGGGTCTACCGGGAACTCGCCCGAAGGACCCAAGCCCCCCTCCACCTCGGCCTCACCGAGGCCGGGATGGGGGTGAAGGGCATCGTGGCCAGCACCGCAGCCCTTGCTCCCCTGCTTCTGGAAGGCATCGGGGACACCATCCGCGTCTCCCTCACCCCCGCCCCGGGCGAGCCCCGGACCAAGGAGGTGGAGGTGGCCCAGGAGATCCTCCAGGCCCTGGGCCTTAGAAGCTTCGCCCCGGAGGTCACCAGCTGCCCGGGGTGCGGCCGCACCCAAAGCACCTTCTTCCAGGAACTGGCGGAAACGGTAAACGCCCACCTGAGGGCCAGGCTCCCCCAGTGGCGGGAGAAATACCCGGGGGTGGAGGAGCTCAAGGTAGCGGTGATGGGCTGCGTGGTGAACGGCCCCGGGGAGAGCCGCCACGCCCATATCGGCATCTCCTTGCCGGGAAGCGGGGAAGAACCCAAGGCCCCGGTTTACGCCGACGGGAAGCTCCTCACCATCCTCAAGGGGGAGAACCTGGCCCAGGACTTCCTGGCCCTTTTGGAAGACTACGTGGAGCGGCGCTTTTCCAAAGCCTGATGAATCCCTTTCGCTTCGCCATCCAAGCCCGCTCTGGCCGGGCCCGGGTAGGCCTCCTCACCACCCCCCACGGAAGGGTGGAAACCCCTCTTTTCATGCCCGTGGGCACCCAGGGCTCGGTGAAGGGGCTTCTGCCCAAGGACCTGAAGGCCATCGGCAGCCAGGTGCTCCTGGCCAACACCTACCACCTCCTCCTCCGTCCGGGGCCCGAGCGGGTGAGGACCCTGGGAGGACTCCACCGCTTTGCCGGCTGGGATGGCCCTTGGCTTACGGACTCCGGGGGGTTCCAGGTGATGAGCCTGGGACACCTGCGGCGCATTGACGAGGAAGGGGTGGTCTTCCAAAGCCACCTGGACGGGCGCCTCATCAAGCTCACCCCGGAAAGGAGCGTCGCGGTGCAGGAGGCCTTGGGGGCCGACCTCATCATGGCCTTTGACGAGTGCCCCCCCTACCCCGCAAGCCGGGATTACCTAAAAGCCTCCTTGGAGCGCACCCTGCGCTGGCTGGAGCGGAGCCTGAAGGCCAAGACCCGGCCCGACCAGGCCCTCTTCGGCATCGCCCAGGGGGGGACGGAGCCAGATTTAAGGCGCCGCTCCACCCTGGAGACGATTCGGTTTGACCTCCCAGGCTACGCCATCGGGGGCCTGGCCGTGGGGGAGCCCAAGGAGGCCATGTTCCGCATGGTGGCCCTCTCCACGGAGCTTCTCCCCGAAACCAAGCCCCGCTACCTCATGGGGGTCGGCCATCCCGAGGACCTGGTGGCGGCCATGGGGCTTGGGGTGGACCTCTTTGACTGCGTCTACCCCACCCGCACGGGCCGCTTCGGCTCGGCCTTGGTCCCGGAAGGGCGAATCAACCTGAAAAACGCCCAGTACCTGGAGGACAAACGGCCTCTGGAAGAAGGCTGCGATTGCTACGCCTGCCAGACCTTCAGCCGGGCCTACCTCGCCCACCTGGTGCGCGCCCGGGAGATGCTTGGAGGCATCCTCCTTTCCCTGCACAACCTCCGCTTCCTGCACCGCCTCACGGAAAGGGCCCGGGAGGCCATCCGCCAAGGAAGCTACGGGGCCTTTGCCCGGGAGTTTGCCGAGAGGCGTTTTGGCAAGGAGATACCCCCCTGGTTCCGGGAGGCCATGGCGGCGGGGGGGCACTGGTGATACCACCCCGGTGAGGCCACCCCGCCTTGGCTTCGCCAAGGCGGGGACCCCGGCTATAACCTAGCCCTCCCGGTAGAACCGGCTTTTCTTGTAGTACTCCTCCAAAAGCACCTTGAGGAAGGCAGCGGTGGGGACTCCCAAAAGCGCTCCCCATAGGCCAAAGAGGGTGGCCCCCACCAAGATGGCGGCGATGGCGGTCACGGGGTGAAGCCTTGTGGAGCGGCCCACGATCAAAGGCCCCAAGAGGTTCCCCTCCAGCTGGTTGGCCAGCCAGAGGACCAAAAGGGCCAAAAGTACCTTGCCCCACCCCCCGGTGGCCGCCAGGAGCAGGGCGGGCACCCCGGAGACGATCACTCCCACAAAGGGGATCAGGTTGAAGACCCCCGCCAAAAAGCCCAGGCTGGCGGCCAGGGGAACCCCCACCAGCCATAGCCCCACCCCCACCATGAGGCCCACCAAAAAGGCCACCAAAAGCTGCCCCCGCACATACCCCCCCACGCTTTGGTCCAGCTTATGGGCCAGCTCGGCCACCAGGGGCTGGTAGGGTTCCGGGAACACCCTCAAGGCCGCCTGGGCCAGGCGAGGAAGGTCATAGAGGAAATAAACGGAAAGGGTAAGGGCGGTGAGCAGTTGGAACGCCCCACCCAGCAAGGAGATAAAAAAGCCCAAAAGGTTCCCTCCCTGGCCTATGAGGCCCTGCAGCCAGCGGACCAGCGTGTCCAAGAACCCCTGGACAAGGCCTTGAAAACTCTGGCCGGCCTCGGCTAAAACGGGCTTCAAGGTTTCGGGGATGGGAATGGCCCGTACACGGCGCGGCAGGTCTAGAAGCCAGGCAAGAAAGGGATCCCAGAGCCGGGGGAGTTCCTGAGCCAGGCGGGAAAGCTCCAAGACCGTTTGGGCGGTGAGGAAAGAGGCCAGCCCACCAAGAAGGCCCAGGCCCAGATACACCAACACCACGCCCAGGAGCCGGGGAAGCCTTTTGCCTTCAAAGAAGCGCACCACGGGATGGGTGAGGTAGGCGATGGCAAAGGCGGTGAGGAGGATGGAAAGGGCAGGCCAGGCCCGGAGGAGAAAGCGGTAGAGGAGGAAGAAGAATAGGAGGTAAACGAGAACCCGCACATACGGGTTCTCCCAGACCCGAGCGAAAGCCTCGCGCATGGGGCTATTCTAAGCGGAAGAAGGCCTTGGCCTCCTCCAGGAGCTCCTCCCGGGACAGGCCCTGAAAGAGGAACCTCCCCCGGTCGGGCTCTCCTTCCCAGATCTCAAAAAGAAGCCTGGGAGCCCCGCCCATGAGCCCGGTGCTACCCACATAGCCGACGGGATCCCCCCGGTATACCCTCTGCCCCACCTTAAGGCCAGAGTAGGGCCCCTCGAGGTGGGCGTAGACGCTGGTGCGGCCATCCGGGTGGCGGATCCAGACCTCGAGGCCCCTTAGGAGGTCCATCTGCTCCGGGGAAGCCCCGTTTCGCACCGCTTCCAGAAGCCTCTGGTACTCCTCAGCAGAGGGCTCCTTGTAATCCCCCTCCACCCTCACCACCTCTCCCCCAAAAGCGGCCACCACCCCCATCCCCCGCACCACGGGCACGCAGGCATCCCCTTGGATGAACACGAAGCCCGCGCTTATCCCCTTGCGGTAGGGACGGGGCGCACCCGGGAGGTTTTCGGGCCTGGTGGGCAGGCAGGCCCCCGGTAGGGGAAGAACATACCCCTCGGGCGCAAGGGCCGCCTTCTGGCTTAGAATCCCCACCTCCTGGCGCAGGCTGGCAAGCTGCCTTCCCCTTAGGGAAAACCCCAGGGTGACCACCAGGCTGTAGAGGGCCAGGGCCAGAAGGAGATAATGCCCCGGCTTCCAGACCATGAACCCATGCTACAAAAAAAGCCCCCCAAGGGGGGCTTTCCTACCACCCCATCCCGCCTAGCGGCGGGATGGGGGCCCCGATAGATCACCCCACCCTGCCTAGCGGCAGGGTGGGGAAGGCTTCTGCAGGAAAGGGATATTTAGAGGAGCTTCAAGAGCCTTTCCTTGATCTCCTTGGCGGAAAGGCCCTCCAGTTTAAGCCCCTTGGCGCGGTCCAGAAGCTCGTAAACCTTGGGAATATGGCTCGTCGCCACCCGGAAGGTTATTTCCTGGCCGGCCACCTGGACGCGGATCTTCTGCAGGTTGGGGTACTGCCGACGCTTGGAAATGCCGGTGGTCTTCTTACCCACGCCCCCTTCCCGCTTGGCCTTACCCCGCCTTTGGATGCTATTGGCCACGATGGGCCTCTTTCCGCTAATCTCGCACACCTTGGACATAAGACCCTCCCGTGCCCGAAGGCAAACCCTATGGAGTATAGCACAAAGGGGGGCATTGGGTAGACTCTAGGGGATGCCCACGATCCTGGTGCCCCTCCTCCTCGCCTTTGACCAGATCTTTAAGCTCTGGGCCCTGGAAAACCTCTCCCCGGTGCCGAGGCCCTTTCTGGGAGACCTCCTCTACCTCACCCTGGTCAAGAACACGGGGGCGGGCTTTGGCCTTTTCGAGGGCCGGGCCTTCCTCCTGGGGTGGCTCAGCCTGGGGGTGGGAACCCTCCTCCTTTACCTTCTGGCCCGAAGGCGCTATGTCTTCTGGCAAACCCTGGCCCTTTCCCTCATCACCGTGGGGGCTTTGGGTAACGGGATAGACCGCCTGGGCCGCGGCTGGGTGGTGGACTACCTGGACCTGGGAACCTCCATCCCCCTTATCGCCACCTTCCCCGTCTTCAACCTGGCGGATGTGTGCGTGACGGTGGGGGCGGCCCTGCTCCTCCTGGCTCCCAGGCAGAAGCGCCGCTTCTAGAGCCCATGGAAGCCCGGGACAAACCCATTCGCCCCAAGGGGGGACTGAAGGAGGAAAACCATGCGCATCACCTATGACCCCGAGGCCGATGCCCTGTACATCGCCTTCGGCGAGGGGCCGGCCACCGTGGAAGAGGTGGGAGAAGGCATTGCCCTGGACTGGGATGCCGAGGGAAAACTTTTGGGCATCGAAATCCTGGATGCCAGCAAGCGGCTTTCTGACCCCAAGGCCCTAAGGCGCTTCTCCCTGGAGGCCCTCCCGGTCTGGGATGGAACCTGAGGGCCTAGACTCTTTGCAAAACCCGCGCAAAGCGCTCCAGGGCTTTCCTCAGGTTTTCCTCGCTGGTGGCGTAGGAGAGGCGCACGTGCCCAAAGGCGGCGAAGTCCGTGCCTGGCACCACCGCCACCCCCCCTTCAAGGAGCCTCTCCGCCGCCTTCACCTCGTCCTCGGCGAAGGGGGAGGTGTCCAGGAGGACGTAGAAGGCCCCGCTCGGGCGCACCGCCTTCAGCCCGATCTCGGAAAGCCCCTTAAGGAGAAGGTCCCGCCGCCTCCTGTAGGCTTCCCGGGCCATTTCGATAAAGGCCCTCGAGGCCTCCTGGTTGGTGAGGGCCTCGAGGGTGGCCCACTGGGCGATGGTGTCGGGGCTGGTGGTGGACTGGCTGGAAACGTCCGCCATGGCCTTGATGACCGCCTTGGGGCCACAGGCGTAGCCGATGCGCCAGCCGGTCATGGCGAAGGCCTTGGCCGCCCCGTTCACGGTGATGGTGTGCTCAGGCGCCAGCTGCCCCGGGGAGAAGTGCTCCCCCTCGTAGATGAGGTGCTCGTAGATCTCGTCGGAAACCAGGTAGAAGTCGTGCTCCAGGGCAAGCCGGGCCAGGGCCTCGAGAACCTCCCGGGGATAGACCGCCCCCGTGGGGTTGTTGGGGGAGTTCACCACCAAGGCCTTGGTGCGGGCCGTGATGGCCCTTTTCACCCGCTCGGGATCGGGCACGAAGCCCTCCTCGGGAAGGGTTTCCACCTCCACCGGCACCCCGCCGGCAAAGCGCACCATCTCCGGGTAGCTCACCCAGTAAGGAGCCAGGACGATCACCTCATCCCCGGGGTCCAGGATGGCCTGGAAGAGGTTAAAGAGAGCCTGCTTCCCCCCCACGGTGACGATGGTCTGGTCCGGGGCGATGGCAAGGCTATTCTCCCTTCGGAACTTCTCCGCCAGGGCCTCCCGAAGCTCGGGAATCCCCGCCGGGGGCGCATACTTGGTCTTCCCCTGGGCCAGGGCGCGCCGGGCTGCCTCCTTCACGTGCTCGGGGGTGTCAAAATCCGGCTCCCCCGCCGTCAAGGCCACCAGGTCCACCCCCTGGCGCCTCAGTTCCAGGGCCTTGGCGTTTACCGCCACCGTGGCCGAAGGCTTCATGCCCTTAACCCTTTGGGAAAGGCCGCGCATGGTCTAAGTATACGGCTTCCCCCGTGGGTTCCAAGGGGTTCTGGTAAAACACCAGGGTCCCCTTAAGCCTGTCTAGGTCGTCCTCCTCCCGGTAGGGCTGGACTACCAAGACAGGCCGGCCCCGGTCCGTGAGGATCAAGGGCTCCCCTGTGGCCTCCACCTGGCCCCCTTCAAGCCCTGGTGCCCCCCGGCTTCAACCCACCCCCACCGGGCTTAGAATGGGCTTTTCTCCCCTAGCGGCGGCCCTTCCCCCCACCACCTTAAGGCCCAAAGGCTCCACCCGGGCCCGGTAAAGGCGGGCCTCGGGAAGAAGCTCCCCGTCCGCGTGGGCGGGGACAGGATGGGCGAACTCCACCACCACCTCACGGCCCGCAAAGGCCACCACCTGGGGATGGGAAAGATGCCTACCCAAAAGGAGCCGGGGAAGGATGAAGACCACCCCAGGCCGGGTGAAGGAGCGGGCCAGGATCACGGAAAGCTGGCCATCCCGGGGATCGGCCATGGGGGCGATGGGGATGCCACCCCCGTAGGCAGGGCCATTCATCACCGCCAAAAGAAGAAGGGGCCCCCAGTGCACCTCTTCCCCATCCACGGCCACCCGCCCTTCGGGCAGACGGAGCTCCTTCAAGACCCCGAAGAGGGCGTAAAGGTAACGGGGCATGCCCCGGAGAAAAGGCGGTGCGGAAAGGGCCTTCTTGGCCACCAAGGCGTCAAAACCGATGCCCAAGGAAGCCCCAAAGGGCTCGCCGTTCACCCAGCAGAGGTCTATGGCCTCCTCCTGGGCGAAGAGGGCCAGCTCCAGGGCCTCCCTCCAGGGAAGCTCCCTCAGGCCCAGCATGCGGGCGAAATCGTTGCCGCTACCGATGGGCACCACCCCCAGGACCTTATCCGTGCCCGCAAGGCCCCTTAGGACCTCGTGCACCGTGCCATCCCCTCCCACGGCCACCACCCTAGCTCCTTCGGGGGCATTCCGGGAAAGCTCGGTGGCGTGGCCCGGGCCCTCGGTGAGGAAGGCCCTGGCCCCTTTCTCCCGCGCCGCCTTCAGGATGGCCCCGGAAAGCCTCCCCACCTTCCCCCGTCCCGCCGCTGGGTTCACGATGACCCACCTTTCCACCCCCGTATTCTAGGGCTATGGGTCTCCTCGGCCACTTCCTCAAGGGACCCCACCCCAAAACCACCCTGCTCCTCACCCGCGCCGGGCCGGTGGAAAACCCCGAACACGTGCTTTACAGCCATCCGGGCCTTCCCCTTTCGGAACAGGGCAGGCAGGCCCTCCGCTCCCTGGCCAGGCTGGCCCGGCGCTACCCCGTGGTCCAGGTGTACGCAGCGGATAGCCTTGCCGAGGCGGAAGCCGCCCGGCTTCTTTCCCAAGCCCTGGGGGTACCCTTCGTCCTTCTTCCGGAGCTTAGGGAAAGGAGCTGGGGGGCCTGGGAAGGGCAGAGCTTCGCCGGGGTGCAAAGCCGGTTCCCCCAGGAAGTGGCCTCCTGGCTCCAGGACGAAGCGGGCTTTGCCCCACCCGGCGGGGAAAGCATAAGGGAGGCCTGGGAGCGAGGGAAGAAGGCGATAAAGGCCCTCCTTGGGTGGCACCAAGGCCAGGCCATCCTGGTGGTGGGCAACTGCACCCTGAACCGGGCGGCCCTAAGCCTGGCCCTTCCCCTGCCCCCGGAAGAGGGCCTGCGCCTGGAACAGGATTACGCCCGGCTCACGGTGGTGGAGTTCTACGGGGAGGAAGGGGTGGTAAAAGCCCTGAATCTGGACGCTTGTCCCTAGACCCACCCAAGGGGAGGAGTAAACTTAGGGCATGATCCGGCCCGTGGCCCGCCAAGATCTTCCTGGGCTCCTAAAGCTCCTCCGCTGGATGGACGAAAGCCCGAAGCGGGGGGTTCTGGCCCCTGAGGCCCGGGACCTCGAGGGCCTGGCCGAGGAGCTGGAGGACGGCTTGGTCCTCTTGCGGGATGGGGAGGTGGCGGGGTACGTGGGCCTTTATGCCTTTTGGGATGGAGCGGCCCTCGAGGGGCCCCTGGCCTACCGGGAGGAGGACCTTTTTCCCCTTCTCCAGGCTGCGGAAAAGCGGGCCAGTGAGCTTCACCTGGAGCGGCTTTACGCCTTCCCCCGGGAGGAAAACCACACCCTGCGCCAGGTGCTGGAGAAGGCCGACTTCGGCCTTTTGCACCTCACCTACTTCTTCGTGAAAAACCCGGAGGGCCTGGACTACCCGCCCCCTGAGGGCGTGGTCATCCGAAAGGGTTTCCCGGGCCCCGGGGTTTACCGGGAGCTTTACCGGGAAAGCGAGGAGGGCTGGGCCCTGCGCCTCAAATGGACGGACGAGGAGCTTTGGGAACACTTCCAGGATCCCCATGTCCACCTCCTGGTGGCCTACCGGGGGGACGAACCCGTGGGCCTGGCCGAGGTGGAGCTGGAGGATCGGGAGGCCAGCGTGGCCTATATCGGCGTGGTGCCCAAGGCCCGGGGCCAGGGCATCGGGCGGGCCCTCTTGGCGGAAGCGGCGAAGCTGGCGCAGAAAAAGGGCGCCACCCTCCTGAGGGTCCGGGCCCACGACCACGAGACCGGGGCCCTGGAGCTTTACCGCAACCTGGGCTTCAGCCTCGAGGAGGCGGTGGCCACCTACGCCAAGGAGCTTAGGGCGAGCCGGTAGGTTTGGGCGTGGGCCTCCACGGTGAGGCGGGGGTCACGGTTGTACCCCCCGCCCATGACCACCACCAGGGGCACCCCAAGCCGCCTGACCAGGGCGAAGACCCTTTGGTCCCGCTTTTCTACCCCTTCCCGGGACAGGGCGAGCCTCCCGAAGCGATCCCCCTTCAGGACATCCACCCCGGCGTTGTAAAAGACGAGGTGGGGCCGGAAGCTTTCGGCCCGCTCCAAGGCCTCGTCTAAGGCCCTCAGGTAGGCCTCGTCCCCCACCCCGTCCGGCAGGCCCACGTCCAGGTCACTCCTCTCCTTCCTTAAGGGATAGTTCCGCTCCCCGTGGAGGGAAAGGGTGAAAACGGTGGGGTCTTCCTGGAAAAAGACCGCGGTGCCGTTGCCCTGATGGGCGTCCAGGTCCACCACCAAGACCCGGCCCCGGAAGCCCTCCCGCCTGAGCCAGGCCACGGCCACCGCCACGTCGTTGAAGAGGCTATACCCCTCGGCCCGGTCCGGGAAGGCGTGGTGGGTGCCCCCGGCGAGGTTGAGGCCGAGGCCTTCCCTTAAGGCATCCTCCGCCGCGAGGAGGGTTCCTCCTGCGGCATGGAGGGCCCTACGGAGAAGGGAGGGGGTAAAGGGAAGGCCAAGCCGCAAGGACTCTTTCCGGGAAAGCCCCTCCCGGAAAAGCCTCTCCAAATAGGCAGGGTCATGGGCCAGGAAAAGGGCCTCCCGCGGGACCTCGGGAGCAGGAAGAACGGGGAGGAGCCCCTTCAGGGCCTCGGCCACCCCTGGATACTTGTAGCTGGGGAAGGGGTGCCCCTCGGGCAGGTCCAGGGAAAGGTGGGCCGTGGAGTAGGCCTTCACGCCCCCATTCTGGCAAAATGGGGAGGAAGCGTGCGGCTCCTCCTCCTTTCCGACCAGGTCCACCCCCACATCCATTCCCCCCGCTTTCCCGAAAACCTCCCCTCCTTTGACCTGGTCCTGGCGGCGGGGGATCTGCCCGGGGAGTACCTGGAGTACGTGGCCACCAAGGTTCAGGTCCCGGTCCTTTTCGTGCCCGGAAACCACGGGGAGGAGTGGGTGGGGGAGGCAGGGCAGCGGAGGCGGCCTGGAGGGGTGGTCAACCTCCATGGCGGGCTCTTCCGCTACCGGGGCCTCCTCCTCTATGGCATCGGCGGCGTCCCCTGGTACCGGGAGGGAGAGGGGCAGCTTACCCCAGGGGAGCTCCTCCGCCTAGCCCTGAAACCCTTCCCCATAGCCTTCCCTCGGAGGCTTCGGAGGGGGCATGGGGTGGACATCCTCTTGACCCACGCCCCACCCCCGGGGCCCACGGCAGGAGGGGACTTCGCCCACCGGGGGGCCTCCGCTTTCCTCCTCTTCCACCGCCTCTTCCGGCCAAGGCTCCACGTCCACGGCCATACCCCCCTCCTGGGGGCAAACCCCAAGAGGCAGCATCGCACCCCCTTGGGCGTGGAGGTGGTCCACGCCCAAGGCTACGCCCTCATAGAGCTACCCTAAGCTGGCGGTAGGCCTCGTAAGCGGCCACCCCCACGGCCACCGCCAGGTTCAAGGAGCGCACCAGCCCCGGCATGGGGATGTACACCCCGGGGAAAAGAGTCAGAACCTCTGGGGGAAGCCCCCGGGTTTCGGGGCCAAAGAGGAGGTAGTCCCCGGGCTGGAAGCTCACGCCATAGAGGCAGGTATCCCCCCGGGCGCTAAAGGCCCAGACCCGGGCACCCGGGGGCAGGCTTTGCCAGAAAGCCTCCCAAGTATCGTGGAGGCGCAGGTCCACATGCGGCCAGTAGTCCAGGCCCGCCCGCTTAAGCCGAGGGTCGCTCAGGCGGAAGCCCAAGGGGCGGATAAGGTGCAGGGGCCAGCCCAAGGCAGCAGCGGTGCGGGCGATGTTCCCGGTATTCTGTGGGATCTCCGGCTGGAAAAGGACCAGGTGAAGCATGGCCTAGACCCGCCTCCGGTAACGGGTAGCGGCTCCCCGGCCCGTCCGCTCCACCTTGCCTTCCCGGATAAGCCGGTTCAGCAAGGCCAGGGTTGCCCTGGGGGTAAGCCCCAGCTGGGCTTCCACCTCCCGCCGGGAAAGGGGATTGGCCAGGAGGCCCAAGGCCCTTTCCCCCAAAGGATCGCGCCGCACCAGGTAGTACCTTCCCCCTTCCTTGCGCAAAAGGCCCATGCGCTCCATCCGGGTGAGGACCTTGCGGGCAGCCTCCAAAGGAAGCTGGAGGGCCCGGGAAAGCTCCTCCAAGGAGGCCTCCCCCACCCTCCGCAGGTGGCCCACGGCGATGAGGTGGTCCAGGCTGAAGCCACCCAGGCGCTCCTGGGCCTCGGCCAGCTCCCGCACGAAGGCCTCGTCCAGCTCCGGGTTGTAGAGGACCAGGGTGAGGGCCTCGGGGAAAAGGTGGTACTCCGGGGGCTCCTTGCCGTACTTGAGGAGGAGGCGGTACATCTTGTCCACCCCGCTTCCCGCCCGCTCCACGTAGCCAAGCCGGTAGAGGGCCTCGGCCAGACGGGGATTCCGCCTTTTCGGGGGGTGGCGGAGGATGTTCTCCGGGGTGATGCCGGGAGGGAAGCTTCCCGGGTTGGAAACCTCCAGGCGATCCGGGTAGTGGTGCACCTGGATGGCATCCGGGCTTTGCCAGTCCCGGTGGACCAAGGCGTTTAAGAGGGCCTCCCGGTAGACTTCCTGGTCAAAGTCCCAGACCTCGAGGCGGAACAGGCCCACCGTGAGGTAGCGCACCCGGTTCCTGGCCTGGATTAGGTCCCTAAGCCGCTCCAAAAGGGCGGGGATGGAGCGCAGGATGTCCTCCCTGAAGGCGTACTCAAGGTAGCCATCCGGCTGACCGTGGAAGTAGTAGCTCACCTCCGCCTGGGGAAGAAGCCGCTTCAGGGCCAAGGGGGTTCCCGCCAGAAGGAGGCCCGCCACCGTGGGCTTGTCCTCTCCTTCCACCCGCTCCAAAAGCCCCAGGGCGAAGAGGAGTTCCAGGTCCGGCAAGGCCGCCAGGTTGCTTCCCCGCTCCTCCAGGATGCGCCTAAGGCGCAGAACCTCCACCGGGTCCAGGTCGGAAAGGCTGGCCGCCGGCAACACCTGGGCGGTGAAGTCGGGCTCCGGCAGGGCCTGGCCCATCCTCAGCTCCGTGAGCCTCTTACCGTCCCAAAAGGGCACCCTCCCTGCCCCCACGGCGATGGCCGCCGGGCTCTGCGGTACATGAAGGGCCAAAACCCGTCCCATAGGCCCCTCGATCACCTCCACATAGGGCAGGAGAAGCCCCTGGGTGAGCTGGAAAAGGGCATGGGTGATCTGCAAGGGGTGGATCTCCGAGGCTCCCACCACCCGTCCCTCCCCATCCACCCCCAGGAAGAGGATCCCGCCCCGGTGGTTGGCTAGACCTGCAGCGTAGCGGGCCAGCTCCTCAGGGGAAAGGTCCGGGGGCAGGAAGAGGGTGCGCTCGTCCTGTCCCAAAGAAAGCCGCTCCAAGAGTTCTTCCCACGTCACGGGCCTCAGTTTAAGGGGAGAGGCCCGGGGCCGACGGGGTGGCATCTTGAGAATGTTGTTCAGCGCTGGGTGAACATTTGCACACTCTTGCACTGACACTTTGCACCATAGTCGGTTTTGATTGGCTATATGTCTCGCTACTATTTGTCAAGTGTCAAGTTATTGCTTGACATTATGCACACCCGGTGCTACCCTCAGCCCTAAGGGGGTGACGGACCATGCGGAAGACCCTATTTATAGCGGCAAGCGGGCTTTCAGGACTGGCGTTGGCGGAAGGGGTGGACGGGGCGGCCACGGCCTGGATGCTGGTTTCCACGGCCCTGGTGCTCCTCATGACCCCGGCTTTGGCCTTCTTCTACGGCGGCCTGGTGCGGAGCAAGAACGCCTTGAACACCATGATGATGAGCTTCGCCGCCTTGGGCTTCGTGGGGGTAGGCTGGGCCCTTCTCGGCTACAGCCTGGCGTTTGCCGAGGGTGGTCCCTGGCTGGGAGGCCTAGGCCACGCCCTTCTGAAGGGAGTGGGCCTCGAGGCCAAGGGGGAGATCCCCCACCTCCTCTTCATGGCCTTCCAGGGCACCTTTGCCATCATTACCGCCGCCCTCCTCACGGGGGGCATGGTGGAAAGGATGCGCTTTCCCGCCCTCCTTCTCTTCCTGAGCCTCTGGGGGCTATTGGTCTACGCTCCCCTGGCCCACTGGGTCTGGGGTGGAGGATTTTTGGGCACCTTAGGGGCCTTGGACTTCGCCGGGGGCACGGTGGTGCACATCAACGCCGGCATCGCCGCCCTGGTGGGGGCCCTGGTCCTGGGGGCCCGGAAGGACTACGGCCGCCAGGCCATCCTTCCCCATAACGTCCCCTTCGTACTCTTGGGGGCAGCCCTTCTTTGGTTCGGCTGGTTCGGGTTCAACGGGGGAAGCGCCCTGAGCTCCGGAGCCCTGGCCAGCCTGGCCTTTGTGAACACCCTCCTCGCCCCTGCGGCCACCCTCACCGCCTGGGCTCTTCTGGACCTCCTGCGCACCGGCAAGGTCACGGCGGTGGGCCTGGCCACGGCCATCGTGGTGGGCCTGGTGGCCATTACCCCGGCAGCGGGGTTCGTATCCCCCCTGTCCGCCCTGGTGCTGGGGGCGGTGAGCGCCCTCCCCAGCTACTTCTTCCTCCTTTGGCGGCCCAGGACCCGGCTGGATGATTCCCTGGATGTCTTCGGGGCCCACGGGATCGCCGGAATCACCGGCGCTCTCCTCACCGGCCTCCTGGCGGAGAAGGCCTGGAATGGGGTAGCCGACGGGCTTCTTTTCGGAAACCCCGCGCAGCTTGCCATCCAGGCCCTGGCGGTGGGGGTGGCGGTGGCCTACTCCGCCCTCGGCACCTTCCTCCTTCTGAAGCTGGTGGGTCTTTTCACTCCCTTGCGGGCCAGCCCCAAGGAGGAAGGCCTGGGCCTGGACGTGACCCAGCACGGGGAGGAAGCCTACGTGGAAGGCGAAGGGGCCATCCTGGTGCTTTCCGAGGCCAGCCCCCCTGCCCTCAAGCCTGCAGGAGGTAAGGCATGAAACTCATCGTGGCCATCATCCGGCCGGAGAAGCTCCAGGAGGTCCTCGAGGCCCTCTTCAGGGCGGAGGTGCGGGGGCTTTCCATCAGCAGGGTCCAGGGGCACGGAGGGGAAACGGAAAGGGTGGAAACCTACCGGGGCACCACGGTGAAGATGGCCCTGCACGAGAAGATCCGCCTGGAGATCGGGGTGTCCGAACCCTTCGTTCGGCCCACGGTGGAGGCCATCCTCAAGGCCGCCCGCACCGGGGAGGTGGGGGACGGAAAGATCTTCGTTTTGCCGGTGGAGAAGGTCTACCGGATCCGCACCGGGGAGGAGGACGAGGCCGCGGTAACCCCGGTACAATGAGGATGTGACGGCCAGGCAGCGGGCCCTTCTCCACCTCCTGGTGGAGGAATACATAAGGACCAAAACCCCGGTGCCCTCGGCGAGGCTCGCCGAGGGCCTGGGGCTTTCCCCTGCCCTGGCGCGCTATGAGCTCATCACCCTCGAGGAGATGGGCTACCTCTCCAAACCCCACGCCTCCGCCGGAAGGGTCCCCACCCGGCAGGCCTTCCGCCAGTACTCCCTTTCCCTCCTCCCCCCAAAACCCCTTCCCGAGGCCACCCAGGAGCGGCTCCAGCGGGCCCTGGAGGGAGCCAGGGAACCCGAGGCCTTCTTGGTGAAGATGGCCGTGGGGCTTTCTGGGTACCCTGCTCTTCTGCGCTTGAGGCCCAGGAACTCCCCCAAGGTGCTCCAGGTCCACCTCTCCCCCCTGCCGGAAGGAACCCTGGCGGTTTTCGTCCTGGAAGGGGGAAGGGTGAAGGAGGCCCGCCTTCCCCTCAGCCTTCCCACAGAGCGCCTAAGGAAGGCGGAAGAAGCCCTCTCCGGACCCTTTGCCGTCCTGCCCCCGGCTCCCAGGGGCCTGGAGGAGCTTTTCGCCCATCTCTCCCGGGCCCTTTCCGCAGGCCTTTCCCTCGTCTACCGCGAGGGGCTGGCCGAGGCCTTAAAGGAACCGGAGGCCAAGGATCCCGGCTTTCTGGAGCGCCTGGTGACCCTTTACGAAGCCGGAGGGGACGAGGCAGTCCTGACCCCTCCCGGCCGGGTGGACGTGCGGGTGGGGGAGGTGGAGGGCCTTTCCCAGGTGCAGGCGGGCTTCGCCCGGGGGGAGTGGCTGGGGGAGCTGGTGCTCCTGGGGCCCATGCGCATGCGCTACCTCGAGGCCCTCTCCGTGGCCTCGAGCCTCAGCCGGGTCTATACTGGGCAGCATGCGGGTTGAAGTGCGGCTCTTCGCCCTTTACCGGGAACAGGCGGGCACGGACCGCCTCTTCCTGGAGCTTCCCGAAGGAGCCCGGGTCCTGCACGCTAAAGAAGCCCTGGAGAAGCGTTTTCCCGGCCTAAGGCTGGAGGGCGGCATGGCAGCGGTAAACCAGGCCCTGGCCCAGGGGGAAACCCCCCTAAAGGAGGGGGACGAGGTGGCCTTTCTGCCCCCGGTCTCGGGAGGGCAGGACTCCTACGGCCTCACCCATGAACCTTTGGACCTTAAGGCCCTGGTGGACTGGGCCACCGCCCCCGAGTACGGGGCGGTGGTGAGCTTCCTGGGCACCACCCGAAGCCCCAACCGGGGGGAGGAGGTGGCCTTCTTGGAGTACGAGGCCTATCCCGGCATGGCGGAAAAGGTCATGGCGGAGATCATCGGGGAGATGCGCTCCCGCTGGCCCCTGGGCCGGGTGGCCCTCTGGCACCGCCTGGGCCGGGTGAACCCCGGGGAGGCCTCCATCGCCATCGTGGTTTCGGCCCGGCACCGCAAGGAGGCCTTCGCCGCCTGCCAGTACGCCATAGACCGGGTAAAGCAGATCCTCCCCGTCTGGAAGAAGGAGCACCGGCCGGATGGCAGCTTCTGGGTGGAGGGCTTCTCCCCGGAGGACCACCGCCTCTAGGGCCCCAAGCCATGGCCTCTTTTTCCTCTCTCCTGGGCCTCCTCCTCCTGGTCCTCTGGGCCTTACCCCTCCTTCTGGGCTTCCTCTCGGGCCGGGCCTACCGGCATGGGCGCACCAAGGTGGGCCTGGGCCTTCTCCTCTTCGGGGGCTTCCTGGGGCTCCTGGCCCGGCCCAGGCCCTTGGGGCTTCTTCTTCTCCTCCTGGGGCTAGGTCTGGGTTACGGGCGGCTACGCTGAAAAAACCCGGCGAAAGCCTTACAATAGGACGATGACCGAGCGGTCCTTGCGCCCGCTAACGGAAGAGGAATACCTGGCCCTGGAAGAGGCTAGCCCCGTGCGCCACGAGCTGGTAGGGGGCATCCCCTATGCCATGGCCGGGGCCAGCCTGGACCACAACCTCATCGTCACCAACCTGGTGGCCCTCTTAAAACCCTTGGCCCGGGCCCAAGGATGCCGGGTCTACAGCGAAACCGCCCGGCTTAAGGTTTCCGAGGATACCTTCTACTACCCAGATGTCATGGTGGTCTGCGGCCCCAAGGCCCATCCCCTCTACGAAACCGCCCCTTGCCTGGTGGTGGAGGTTCTCTCCCCCGGTACCGAGGCCCAGGACCGGCGGGAAAAGCTTTCGCATTACCTTAGGCTCCCCAGTCTCCAGGCCTATCTCCTCCTGGAGGGAGCCAGGCCGGGAGGCGTCCTTTACCGCAAAACCCCTTCGGGCTTTCGGGAGGAAAGGCTGGAGGAAACCCTTATCCTGACCTGCCCGGAGGGGACCTTGAAGCTTGAGGAAATCTACGAGGGCGTGGCATGAAACCCATCCTGGAACTCCTCCCCGAAGAGCTTCCCGGCGAGGGCTACCGCAAGGCCCAGATCGCCCACTGGCTCTACGCCCGGGGGGCCATGGACTTCTCCGAGATGACCGACCTGCCCAAGGGCCTCCGGGAAGCCCTAGCCGGGGAGTGGCGCATCTCCGAGTTCGCCCTGGTGGAGGCCTACCCGAGCCGGGATGGAAGCGTCAAGTACCTCTTCACCCTGCTGGACGGAAGGAAGACGGAAGCCGTCTACATGCCCTACGAGAACCGCAAGACCGTCTGCCTTTCCAGCATGGTGGGCTGCCCCGCGGGGTGCACCTTCTGCGCCACCGGGGCCTTGGGCTTTGGCCGCAACCTCACCGCGGCGGAGATCCTCTCCCAGCTCCTGGCCATCGCCCACCACCAGGGCATCTCCCCCAGGGATATCCGCAACGTGGTCCTCATGGGCATGGGGGAGCCCCTCCTGAACCTGGGCAACGTGCTTAAGGCCATCCGCACCATGCTCCATCCCAAGGGCCTGGCCATGAGCCCAAGGCGCATCACCCTCTCCACCGTGGGCATCCCCAAGGGCATCCACCGCCTGGCGGAGGAGGACCTTGGGGTGCGCCTCGCCCTTTCCCTCCATGCCCCCGACGACGAGACCCGCAGGAAGATCATCCCCACCGCTCACCGCTACTCCGTGGGGGAGATCCTCGAGGCGGTGCGCCACTACTACGCCAGGACCAAAAGGCGGGTCACCTTTGAGTACACCCTCCTGAAGGGTTTAAACGACCACCCCTGGCAGGCCCGGCTTCTCGCCAAGCTCCTTAAGGGCATAAGCGCCCACGTGAACCTGATTCCCTTTAACCCCTGGGAAGGTGCTCCCGTGGAAGGCACCCCTAAGGCGGGCATCCTGGCCTTCGCGGAGGAACTGAGGCGGCTCGGGATTCCCACCTCCATCCGCTTCAGCCGAGGGCAGGACGTAGGGGCAGCCTGCGGCCAGCTGGCCTTAAAGGCCCCCAAGGCCCTCACCTTCACACCGACTCTAGAAGGCGCCGGGCAATGACTAGCTTCAGGATCTCGCTGGTGCCCTCCCCGATGCGGGTCAGGCGGGCGTCGCGCCAGTAGCGCTCCACGGGGTAGTCCTTGATGTACCCGTACCCCCCCAGGATCTGGATGGCCTCGTCGCAGGCCTTCACCGCCACCTCGCTGGCGAAGAGCTTGGCCTGGGCGGCCTCGAGGGTATAGGGCCTTCCCCCATCCTTAAGCTCCGCCGCCTTCAGGTAAAGAAGCCTTGCCGCCTCCAGCTCCGTGGCCGCCTCCGCCAGCTTGAAGGAAACCCCCTGGTACTCGGCAATGGGCCTGCCGAAGGCCTCCCTTTGCTTGGCGTAACGCAGGGCGTAGTCCAAGGCCGCCCTTCCCAGGCCCACCGCCATGGCGGCGATGCCGATCCTGCCCCCATCCAGCACCTTGAGCACATCGTAAAACCCCTTGCCCCTCTCCCCTAAAAGGCTGTCCTCGGCCACGAAGAGGTCCTCGAGGACCAGCTGGGCGGTGTCGGAGGCGTTCAGGCCCAGCTTCTCCTCCTTGCGGCCGATACGGAGGCCCGTTTCCGGGCGGAAAAAGGCGAAGGCGGAGATGCCCAGGTGCTTCCTCTCTGGGCTTGGAGCCGGGTCGGTGCGGGCCACGATCACGTACACCCCGGCCACGCTCCCCTGGGTGATGAACTGCTTGGTGCCATTGAGCACATATCCCCCGGACACCGGCTCGGCCCGGGTTTTAAGGGCGGCGGCATCCGAACCCGACCCCGGCTCCGTAAGCCCCCAGGCCCCCAGGGCCTCCCCCGAGGCCAGCTTGGGCAGGAAGGTTTCCTTCTGCCTTTCATTCCCCGCAAGGAGGATGTGCCCCGTGGCCAAGGAGTTGTGGCTGGCCACGGTGAGGGCCAAGGCCCCGTCGTAATAAGCGATCTCCTCCACCATGCGGGCGAAAAGCCGGCTTGTAAGCCCCGCCCCGCCATAGGCCTCGGGCACCGTGGCCCCGAAGACGCCGAACTGGGCGAGCTTCCTCACCAGCTCAAAGGGAAAGGCCCCCGTGCGATCCCTCTCCGCCGCCCCCGGGGCCACCTCCGCCTTGAGAAACTCGCGGAAGGGCCCCAAGACCGCCCGCTCCTCCTGGCTTTCCTCAAACCAGAGCCCCATGTTGGGCATAGTATAACACTTTCTTGCGACATGGCAAAAATACGTTATCCCACAGGCCCCCGGGATCCCGGGGCATGGGGTAGTTTCAAGGGGGATGCTCCTCCTGGCTGGCCCCACGGATACCGGCAAGTCCACCCTGGCCTTAAGGCTTCTGGAAAAGGCCAAGGAAGCCTACCTCCTGGACCTGGACCCGGGGCAGGGAGCCCTGCCCGGGGCCTTCACCCTCTTCCACTACCGGGAAGGAACCCTCACCCCCCTACGCCGCTACCTTCTGGGGGCCCTGTCCCCCAGAGGGATGGAGGCGCAGGCGGTGGTGGGGGCCCTGCGCCTAGCCCGCCTCATCCCCAAAGGAAGCCCCGCCGTGGCCGACACGGATGGCTACCTGGACCCTGGGTTTCGGCTCTTACAGATCGAGGCCCTGGTGCCCGCCGAGGTGCTGGTCCTGGGGTGGGAGGAACTCTACCAGGCCCTTTCCTGGCGCAGGGACCTAAGGGCGCGCCTGGCCCCGCCCCTTCAGGGGGTCCGCAGGAAAACCCCGGCCGAGAGGCGGAAAAACCGCCTGGAAAGGCTTCTTGCCCACTTCCAGGAAGCCAGGCCCCGTCCCCTTCCCCTCGGTCACATGCCCGCATACCCTATGGAACCCCCCGAGCCCCAGCGGCTTTACGGGCTCCTGGACGGGGAAGGGTTCCTCCTGGGCTACGGACGGCTTCTGGCCTGGGCAGGGGACGAGGGACTTTTCCTCACCCCCGTGGGGGAGGAGGTGGCCAGGGTGGTACCCACCCGGCTTCTTTTCCCTATCCCCGCACTACCAGGTTGAGGATCTTGCCGGGGACGTAGATTTCCTTCACGATGGCCTTGCCCTCCACATGGGCCTGAACGTTTCTCACCTTGAGGGCCTCGGCCCTGGCCACCTCCAGGGGGGCGTCCTTGGGAATCCGGATGGTTCCCCGCACCCTCCCGTTCACCTGCACCGCCACCTCCACCACATCCTTTTCCAAGGCCTTTTCGTCCAATTCGGGCCAGCCGGCTTCAAAGAGGCTATCCCGCCAGAACCAGTGCCAAAGTTCCTCCGCGATGTGGGGGGCAAAGGGGAAAAGCATCTGCAGGTAGTAGCGGATGGCGGTGCGGTAGACGGGGGTCACGGGCCGCACCTTGCGGTACTCGTAGAGGGCGTTCAAGAGCTCCATCAGGGCGGCGATGGCGGTGTTGAAGCGCAGGGCCTCGAGGTCCTCCGTGACCTTCTTGAGGGTGGCGTGGAGCTTCTGGTAAAGCTCCCGGTCCGGACCCTCCAGGCTCTCGGCGACAAACTGGCCCGAGGTGGCCAAAAGGGCCTCCCGGTCCTCCGCCACCCGGCGCCATATGCGGTTCAGGAAGCGCCAGGCCCCCTGCACCCCCTCCTCGGTCCAGACCATCTCGTTTTCGGGGGGTGCGGCGAAGAGGATGGTGATGCGGGCGATGTCCGCCCCCTCCTCCTTCACAAAGGGCCCCACCATGACCCCGTTGCCCTTGGACTTGCTCATCACCGCGGGCTTCCAGAAGTGAAGGGTGCCGTCCTCGTGGGGCCTGAGCTCCGCCCCCATCTTCCGCACCTCCTCCAGGGAAAGCTCCCTCTCGGGGATCTCCAGCCGGATCCTCGTAGGCTCGGGAAGCCGCACCCTCTCCCCCTCTACCTCCACCGGCCCAAAGTCCGTCCAGGCCAGGACCATACCCTGGGTGAAAAGCCCCTGGAAGGGTTCCTCCACCTTCACCATCCCCAGGTCGTGGAAGAACTTGGTAAAGAAGCGGCTGTAGAGGAGGTGAAGCACGGCGTGCTCCACCCCGCCGATGTACTGGTCCACCGGCATCCAGAAGTCGGCCTTCTCGGGGGCAAAGGGAAGCCGATCGTTTTTGGGGTCGGTGTAACGCAGGTAGTACCAGCTGGAGTCCACGAAGGTGTCCATGGTGTCGGTGTCCCGCTTGGCGGGGCCACCGCATTTGGGGCAGGTGGTCTCGTAGAACTCGGGGTGGGCCTCCAGGGGGCTTTTCCCCTTGGGCCGGATGTCCTCTATGTCCCTGAGGTCGGGGAGGACCACGGGCAGGTCCTCGTAGGGCACGGGCACCACCCCGCACCGGGGGCAGTGGATCATGGGGATGGGCGTACCCCAGTAGCGCTGGCGGCTGATGAGCCAGTCCCTAAGGCGGTAAGTGACCCTGGCCCGCCCCAGGCCCCTCTCCTCCAGCCAGGCCACCACCTTCTTCTTGCCCTCCTCGCTGGGGGTGCCGTCAAAGGGCCCCGAGTTCACCATGATGCCGGGCTCCTCGTAGGCGGCCTCCAGGGGCTCGGGCAAGGGCTCACCCGGGCGCTCAATCACCTTCCTTATGGGAAGGCCGAACTTCTGGGCGAACTCAAAGTCCCTCTGGTCGTGCCCGGGCACCCCCATGATGGCCCCGGTGCCGTAGCCGTAAAGCACGTAATCCGCAGTCCAGATGGGGATTTTCTCCCCGGTGGCGGGGTTGATGGCGTAGGCCCCGAGAAAAACCCCCGTCTTCTCCCGGCCTTCCGCCTGGCGCTCGATCTCCGTCTTGCGCTTGGCAGCCTCCACATAGGCCTCCACCTCAGCCCGCCTTTCGGGAGAGGCAAGCCTTAAGGTGAGGGGGTGCTCCGGGGCCAGGACCATGAAGGTGGCTCCAAAAAGGGTGTCGGGCCGGGTGGTGAAGACGGTGATGGCCTCTTTAAGGCCCTCCACGGGGAACTCGATCTCCGCCCCCTCCGACCGGCCGATCCAGGCCCGCTGCATGGCCTTCACCTTTTCCGGCCAGTCCAGGCCCTCGAGGTCCTCAAGAAGCCTTTCCGCATAGGCGGTGATGCGCAGGTACCACTGCTCCAGCTCCCGCTTCTCCACCGGGGTGTCCTCGTGCCGCCAGCAGCGGCCCTCCACCACCTGCTCGTTGGCCAAGACCGTCTGGCACTTGGGGCACCAGTTCACCAGGCCCTTGGCCCGGTAGGCCAGGCCCTTTTCCCACATCTTCAGGAAGATCCACTGGTTGAAGCGGTAGTAGTCGGGCTCGCAGGTGGTCACCTCGCGGTCCCAGTCGTAGAGGATGCCCATGAGCTCGAGGCTCTCCTTGGCCTGGCGGATGTTCTCGTAGGTCCAGTCCCTGGGGTGGAGGCCGAACTTCAAAGCGGCGTTTTCCGCGGGCAGGCCAAAGGCATCCCAGCCCATGGGGTGGAGGACCTCATACCCCTGCACCTTGCGGAAGCGGGCCAGGACGTCCCCCATGGTGTAGTTCTTCAGGTGGCCCATGTGCAGGTCCCCGGAGGGATAGGGGAACATGACCAGCACGTACTGCTTCCCCTTCCTTCCCGGGACCTCCTTGGCCTTCATGAAGCCCTTTTCCTTCCAGAAGCGTTGCCACTTGGGCTCTATGGCGTGCGGGTTGTACTTCTCCATGCGCTCCTCCCTCAAAAAAACCCTTCCCCCAAGGGGAAGGGACGGCCAAGCCCCTTCCCGCCTTAGGGGATTAGCCTGGCCGGACTCATGGGAACATGATACTGCAACCCGGCAAAAAAGCGTGGGGCGCCCTAGTCCTCCATCGCCCTCGCCACCACCGCCCCCAGGAGGAAGACCCAAAGCACGAGATATAGGCCGAGTAGCGCCAGGACAAACCCCGCCAGGGGTCCGTAGAGGAGCTCGTACTGGGAGCGGGGAAGGAGCTTGGGAAGTCCAAGCCGCACCCCCTCGAAGAGAAGGGCTGCCACCCCTGCCCCCACGCTCAAGGGCACCAGGTGGCGAAACCCTTTAAGGCCGCGGAAAAAGGCGTAGGTGAAAAGAAAGAGCAAAAAGGCCAGGAATAGGGGTAAAAAAGCCTCCAGGGGCCCCAAGGCCCCCCGCCACTCCGGGGGGAGGAAGCGGAGGAGAAACCCCAGGGCCAGGCCCAAAAGGGCCAGGAGGATGAGGGCCAGGCCCAAGACCATCGACATGAGGAGGCCCAAAAGGCGGTGGCGAAAACCCAGGGGGCGGCCAAAGATGAGCCCCAGGGCGTAGCTCAGGGCGGCGAAGAAATTGCTTCCCGACCAAAGGAGGAAGAGGGCGCTCACCAGGGTGAGGGGGAAAGCCCCCCGGGTGAGGAAGCGGAGTAGGTCCTGAGCCAGCTCAGGCCGGGCCGGGAAAAGACCCTCGGCCAAGGCCTTCACTCCCCCCAAAAAACCCTCTCTCAGGGCCTCGCTTCCCGAGAGGAAAAGGCCAAAGACCCCCACCAGGAGAAAGAGAAGGGGCATGAGGGAAAGAAGAGCGTAGTAGGCTAGGGCAGCAGCGAAGAAGGGCACGTGGGCCTGGGTGTAAAGGCGAAAGGCCTTCCGTAGCACGCCTGAAGCGCTACTCCCGCTCATGCCCTTCCCCCAGGGCCACCCATTTGGTGGTGGTGAGCTCCATGGGCCCCATGGGGCCGTAGGCGTGGAGCTTGGAGGTGCTGATGCCGATCTCCGCCCCCAGGCCCAGCTGGAAACCATCGTTGAAGCGGGTGGAGGCATTCCAGAGGACCAAACTGGCGTCCACCTCCTCCAGAAACCGCCAGGCCGCATGGGGGTCTTCCGTACAGATGGCCTCGGTGTGCCGGGAGCCATAGCGGGCGATATGGACCAAGGCATCCTCCAAACCTGAGACCACCTTCACCCTTAGGATTAGGTCCAAATACTCCTGGTCCCACTCCTCCTCCCGGGCGGGCACCGCTTCCTTCAGGAGGGGAAGGGCTTTGGGGCAGGCCCTGAGCTCCACACCCCTTTCCCGCATGGCCTTTTCCAGCATGGGAAGAAAGACCTCGGCCACCCTCTCGTGCACCAGGACGGCCTCGAGGGCATTGCACACGGCAGGCCGCTGGGTCTTGCCGTTAATGGCCAGGCGGAGAGCCATATCCAGGTCCGCCCTCTCGTCCACGTAGAGGTGATTCACCCCCTTGGCGTGGGCCAGGACCGGCACCCGGGCCTCCCGTTGCACCAGACGGATGAGCTCCTCCCCACCCCGGGGGATGAGGAGGTCCAATAGCTCCAGGCGGCACATGGCCAGGATGGCCTCTCGCTCGGTGGTGGGCACCAGGCTCACCGCCTCCACAGGAAGCCCGGCCTCCCCCAAGGCCCGGTGCCACAGGGAAACCAGGGCCTGGTTGGAGCGGAAAGCCTCCTTCCCTCCCCTGAGGAGCATGGCGTTTCCCGCCTTCAAGGCCACGGAAACCGCCTCCACCGTGGCCCCGGGCCGGGCCTCGTAGATGAAGCCGATGAGGCCCAAGGGGATCCGCATCCTTCCCACCCTAAGGCCGTTTGGCCTCTTGCTAAGCCCCTCGATCCTCCCCAAGGGATCCGGGAGAGCGGCAATCTGACGAAGACCCTCGGCGAGGCTCCTAAGGTCCTTGTCCTTGAGGGCCAGGCGGTCCAGCTTGGCCCGGGATAGCCCCGCCTCCTCCGCCTCCTTGAGGTCCTCTTGGTTGGCCTTTAGCACCTCCGGCCAGGCTTCCTCCAAAAGGCGGGCCATGGCCAGCAGAGCCCCGTCCCGGTTCCCCTTGGCGATCTCGGGAAGCCGGGCCCTGGCTCCTTCCGCCAGTTCTCTCAGCGTTTTCTCAAGATGTTCCCTTTGGGAAGCAGCTAACTCCCCCATGCCTCCTCCTTCAACGCCAGGTGGTCCCGGTGGACCACCTCCTCCGTGTAGCGATAGCCCAGTAAAGCCTCGATCTCGGCGCTTTTGTGCCCCTTGATGCGCTCAATCTCCTCGGCGGCGTAGTTGGCCAGGCCCACCCCCACCTCTTCCCCTGCCTCGGTGAGGAGGCGCACCGCCTCTCCCCGACCGAACCGCCCCCGCACCGCCTTGATACCGGCAGGCAAGAGGCTTGCCCCCTTCTCCCTTAGAGCCCTCACCGCCCCGGCGTCCAGCACCAGCTCCCCCTTGGGCCGAAGGAGGCTGTAAAGCCAGGCCCTTTGGCCCCGGTACCGCCTTCTGGCGTGGAAGTACGTACCCAAGGGAGCTCCTGCCAGAGCCTCGAGGATCACCCCGGGCCTTCTTCCCGGGAGAAGGAGGGTGGGTATCCCCACCCTTCCGGCGATGCGGGCGGCAAGGAGCTTGGAGCGCATCCCCCCGCTTCCCAGGGGATTTCCCTCCCCAGCATGGGCCAGCACGGCCTCCACCCGCTCCACTTCCGGGATGGGGCGGGCGCTGGGGTTCTTCTTGGGGTCATCCTCATAAAGGGCGTCCACGTCGGAAAGGAGGAGCAAAAGCCCCGCCTCCACCAGGGCCGCCACCCGGGCGGAAAGCTGGTCGTTGTCCCCGAAGCGGATCTCCTGGAAGGCCACCGTATCGTTCTCGTTGATGATGGGAACCGCCTTCAGGCGCAAAAGGGCCTGCAGGGTGGCCTTGGCGTTCAGGTAGCGCCCGCGGCTCGCCAGATCCTCGGCGGTGAGGAGCACCTGGGCCACCGGGGTAGGGGTGAAGGCTTCCCGCCAATAGGCCATGAGAAGAGGCTGGCCGATGGCGGCCAGGGCCTGCTTGGTGGGCATGTCCTGGGGGCGGGGCAGGCCCAAGGCCGCCATCCCCGCCGCCACCGCCCCCGAGGAAACCAGAACCACCTCCCGCCCCTCCTGGCGCAGGGCCAGGACCTGGCGGGCAATCTCCTGCATCACCCCCTGCTCTAACCCTTGGGGCCCCGCCAACACGGCGCTTCCCACCTTGAGGACCAGCCGCTTGGCCTCGAGTCCCGGCCGCATTAAGGCCCAGGATAGCATCCCCCACGCAGCCGCGGATGGCGCCCGCACCACCCTGAGCCTCTGACGCTGAGCAGGGGAAGCGCGGTTTGCCCCGGAGGATCCGGTTCCTGGAGGTACCTTTGGAATCCAGCCTTCCAACGGACCAACGGACTAAACGTTTCAATCCTCAGCTTTCCCTGCTACGAAGCGTCCCTGGCGAAAGGCCACCTTTCCCTCCCGCCTGAGCCGCACCAGGAGGGCGAAAAGGGTGGCCTTCCTGAGCCCGGGGCGGAGGGATTGAAGCTGGGTGTGGAGGTCCTTTAGTTGTTTCCCTGGCGGGAAAGCAGCGAGGGTCCTGGGCTCCCGAAGAAGATGGAGAAGATAAGCTTCCAGACGCTTATCCCGCACCAACCCCATTATTGACAAGGGGGGCTTTCCCATGCTACCTTGAAGGTCGGCTTGGGCCCGTAGCTCAGTTGGATAGAGCGGCTGACTACGGATCAGCAGGTCAGGGGTTCGAATCCTCTCGGGCCCGCCAAAACCCCCGGGGAAACCCGGGGAATGTTTTTTTCGGTCAGGCCCTACAATGGGGCCATGAAGATCTACACCAAGACCGGGGACGCAGGGGAGACTGGCCTCTATGGGGCCGAGCGGGTGGCAAAGGCCCATCCCAGGGTGGAGGCTTACGGCACCGTGGACGAGGCCAACAGCGCCATCGGCCTCGCCCGAAGCCTCCTCCCAAAGGGGCACCCGGACCTCCACGAGCTTCTGGAGAGGGTGCAAAACGCCCTCTTTGACCTGGGGGCCGACCTGGCCACCCGCATGGGGAGCCCTTACGAGAAGAACATCGCCCGCATGGACGCCGAGGACGTGGAGGGCCTGGAGAAGGCCATTGACCGCTACCAGGAGGAAAGCCCTCCCTTCCGGGGCTTCGTCCTCCCCGGAGGGCACCCGGCGGCAGCCGCCCTCCACCTTGCCCGCACCGTGGTGCGCCGGGCGGAGCGCAAGGTGGTGGCCCTAAGCCGGGAGGAGCCGGTGAACCCGGAGGTTATCCGCTACCTGAACCGCCTTTCCGACCTCCTCTTCGTCTTAGCCCGGGTGGTGAACGCCCGGGAGGGAGTGCGGGAGGAGGAGTGGCTGGTGAAGAAAAGGCGTTAGGGCCAGGGCTTGCCGTAGACCCGGACCTCGGCCTGGGGAAAGGCAGTTTCTAAAAGGTCCTTTAAAAACTGGGTGGCGCTGGGCAGAAGCCCTCCGCAAGGACCCTCCATGTAAAGAAAAAGGTAGCGGGGCCTTCTCGGGGACTGGGAAAAGCCCAAGCAACCCTCGTACTCCGGGAAGTACTCGTAAAAGAGCTCCAAGAGGTCCTGCACCAGGTCTTTGGCCTCGGGCAGGGCCTCAATGGAGCTTTGCGGCTTGACCCAGAAGGTCATGGCCTTCATGCAACTCCATTATGGCCCTTGACCTGGACAGGGTAGCGTGATATCAAATAGATATATGATTGAAGTCGCCAACCTTAGCAAAGAATACGGCCAACGCCGGGCGGTGCAGGACCTAACCTTCCAGGTGTCCCCCGGGGAGGTCTATGCCCTACTGGGCCCCAACGGGGCAGGAAAGACCACCACCTTGCGCATCCTCTCCACCCTCATTCGGCCCACGAAGGGCAGGGCCAAGGTGGCTGGATTTGACGTGGCCCGAGAGCCCCTAGAGGTGCGGCGGCGCCTGGGCTTAGTAAACGGGGGCATGCGGGTTTACGACCGCCTTACCGGGCGGGAGGTCCTGCGGTTTTTCGCCGGGTTTTACGGCCTCGAGGGGCAGGCCTTCCAGGAGGCCCTGGACTGGGTAACAGGTCTTTTGCAAATGGAAGAGACCCTGGACCGAAGGGTCCTGGAGATGTCCACCGGCATGCGCCAGAAGGTGGTCATCGCCCGCGCCATCCTCCACCGCCCCCCCGTTCTCCTACTGGACGAGGCCACGGCGGGGCTGGACGTGTTCGCCCGAAGAGCTCTTTTGAACTTCGTCAAGGCCTACCGCCAGCTGGGCAACGCCATCATCTACTCCACCCACGTGATGAGCGAGGCGGAGGAGGTGGCGGACCGGGTGAGCTTTTTGCACCAGGGCCGGCTGGTCTATGAGGGAAGCAAGGAGGAAGCCCTGGCCCTGGGGGAGGGAAGCCTAGAGGAAGCGTTCGTGCGCAGGGTGAAGGAGGCCGCATGAGGGATATCTACCGCATCTTCTGGAAGGAGCTGGTACAGGTCTTCCGCGATCGCAAGCTGGTCTTCTCCACCCTGATCCTTCCTGTGCTGCTCATGCCCATTTTCATGTTCGGGCCCAGCCTGGTCCTCCAAAGGCTCCTGCAGGGCGCCCAGGAGAGGAAGCAGGAGGTGGCGGTCCTGAACCTGCCCGAAGAAGCCCTCCGCGCCCTGGAGCAGGCCGGACTCTCCCCCAAAGCCCACCCCGACCCCGAGGGAGCCGTGCGGGAGGGGAAGTATCCCGTGGGCGTCCGCTACGAGCAGGGGGTGTACCGGGTCTATGGCCGCCTGGCAGGGGGGCTCACGGAGGGGCAGGTGGCGGTGAGCAAGGTGCAAGGGGCCCTGCAAGCCCTTAAGCAGGGCTTTACCCAAAACTCCTTCCTCGCCCTCCCTTAGCCTGCTTCAAGAGTTCTTGGGTGACTTCATAGTTGAGCAGGCGAACCAGGCCCCTCAGGAGCAGGTACGGACCATCCCTCTCGCTGGGCAGCCCCAGCTTGCCCCCGAGCTGCAAAAGAAACCCCTTGAACGGATCCCCCAACCGCTCAACTTCCCAAAGGAACACCGCCAGCCCCAGCAAAACCGCCACCACCTTCCGGATCCGGGCAAGCCCCCGCACCTGGAAGGT
>NZ_KB905752.1 GCF_000381045.1 Thermus scotoductus DSM 8553
GCGAGGCGGCTTGGGGAGCTTCTCCTTTACCGGTGGGAGGTAGAGAACCGGTCCTTTTGGGTACGGGACGTTCTCCTCCACGAGGATGCCTGCCAGGTGCGGGGGGTGGGGGCACAGGTCTTGGCGGCCCTCCGGGCCTTTCTGGTCTCCATGCTTCACCGCCAAGGGGTCAGGGAGAAGAAGGCGGCCTTGGAGGCCTTCTCCTTCAACCCCCTCTCCGCCCTGCGCTTCCTGGGGCTCTATGCGGTATAGCGGTCAAGTCTGGGACGTGGGGGAGTCCATGTATCCCCGGTTTGAAAACCGGGGATTATAGCTCCCCCACACCCCCTCTTTTCTCTAAAGGGGCCTTGAGGTGGTTGCCTGGCATTTACCTCTGTTCCCTACCCTGGGCATGGGAGGTGAACCCTAACGCCTGGTGTCCGCCGAGGGGGCAACCCAGGTGACCCTGATCCTGAACGGCCAGGAGCGAACCCTGCAGGTCCACCATGCGGGGAGCACCTTGGTGGACGTGAGCGTCAGCGGGGGCAGGAGGGTATGGCCTGGGGCTTCCGGAATAGGCTGCTCCTCGGGGTGGGGGTAGCGGTGGGGATCTCCGCCCTGGCTCAGCTGGGCCTGGGGTACTGGGTTTTGTTGCGCGCCGCTGAGGCAACGGTCCAAAGGGAGCTTCTGGTCTTTTCTCCTTCCGACCAGGGCTTGCAACGCTTCTACGGTCAGGTCACCTTCAGCGATGGGCAGGCGCTCTTGGTGGGCGGCGTTCCCCTCCTTGGCTCCTCCCCCTGGATGGCCCTTCTGGTTCCCGGGATGGCGGTGGAGGTGGAGGGAAGTTGGGAGGGAGCGGGGTTTCGCCTCCTGGAGTTACGCATTGTGGCCCCGGCGCGCTTCTCGTATTGCCGGTAATAGGCTGGCAAGAGCCTCCGCCAAACCGCATGCCTCCACGGGAGCCACCACCCGTTGGGCCACCTTCTTGACCTGGGGCGAAGCGTTCCCCATGGCGATGCCTAGGCCCACTCCTTGGATGAGTTCCAGGTCGTTTTCCCCATCCCCCACCATGGCGCATTGGGCCAGGGTCAGGCCGTAGCTTTCCGCCACAAACCGGGCGGCCGAGAGCTTGCTCACCCCCCGCTTGGTCAGGGAGACGAAGCGCACCCCGGGCATCCTGGGGCTTTCCGCCACGTGGGCCTGGAGTTCCTGGGGCAAGGGGTCCATGAGGGCGCCCAGGGGAGCTTGGGCCTCGGCCAGTACCTGGAGGCGGACCAAAGGGGCAGGAAGCCTTAGCAGGTCCGCTTCCTCGGCCACCACGCCCAGGAGTTCCTGGTGGGCCTTTAGGAGAGGGCTATCCCCCTCTATGAAGAAGCCCCCATCGGCGGTGTAGCCCTCGAGGGGAAGCCCGAGCCTGCGGGCCAGGCGGATGGCTTCCCGGGCCGCCTCTTGGGGCAGGGCTTCCACCAGGAGGGGGTGGGCGGGAGGGGAGTGGGGATCCCGGGAAAACGCCAGGACCACCGCCCCCGACTCGAACACGTGGAGGCCCATGGGGTCCAGCCTGCGGGCGTAGGCCAGGGCATGGCCCCGGCCCGGCCTGCCGGTGATGAGGCTAAGCCGCACGCCCTGGCTCTGAAGGGCCTCCACCGCCGGCCATACGCACGCCGGCACCCCCTCCTTGCCCACCAGGGTGCCATCCACGTCCACGAAGACCAGCTGCACCATCAGAGTTCCCCGGCAAGAACCTGTACCGCCTCCCCGCCGATCTGGACCCCATAGGGCAGGCCTGTGGGGCTGTACTCCACCACCACCTCCACCACCCCGGGGTTGCCCAGGCGGTGGCCCTGGTAGATGGTGAGCATCACCCGGCCTTCCCGCTTGGGCACCACCCCCGCCCGGGCCAGGAGGGCACCCAAGGCGGCGTTGGCGGAACCCGTCACCGGGTCTTCCGGGATGCCGAGAAGGGGGGCGAAGTCCCGGGCGTAGAAGCTCCTTGGGCCCATGGGGGCGTAGGCATGGACGGTGGCCACCTCCAGCTGGTGGGAAAGTTCGGCCAGGGTCTTCATCTCTGGCTCCAGGGCATCCACCACCCCGGGCGCAACAAGGGGGACGAAGAGGCTCCAAAGCCCGGTGTAGGCGATGCCGTAAGGCAGGCCGCGGTGCAGGTAACGTTCGTCTGAGCCCAGGGCCTCGAGGACCTCCTTAAGCACCTGGTAAGGGGGCAGGTCCCGGAACCTCGGGGCGGGACCCCTCACCAGGGCCTTGCGGGGTTCTCCGGCCTCGTACAGGATCTCCACCGGCAGGGCCTCCGTGGGGGTGTGCAGGAAAAGCCGCTTGCTGCCCTCGGGAGCCAGGCCCAGGCGCACCAGGGTGAGGCCCAGGGCTATGGCGGCGTGGCCGGAGAACTCCACTTCTCCCGAAGGGGTGAAGAAGCGCACGGCGAACAGGGTCCCTTGCCTTTCCGTTACGAAGGCGGTTTCCGGTTCGCCCAGGCGCCGGGCTAGGCTTCGCATCTCCTCCAGGTCCATGCCCCGGGCGTCCAGCACGATGGCTACCCGGTTCCCGGCCCCCGGGGTGGAGGCGAAGGCGTCCACGATCACGTAGGGAATCCTAGCCATGGGCGATCACCATGAGGCCGAGTTCCCGAAGCTGCTCCTCGGACACCGGGCTTGGGGCCCCGGTAAGGGGGTCTTTGCCCTCCTTGTTCTTGGGGAAGGCGATGACCTCGCGGATGGAGGGGCTAGAGGTCATGAGGGCCAGGAGGCGGTCTAGGCCCCAGGCGATGCCGCCGTGGGGTGGGGCTCCGTACTCCAGGGCCTCCAGAAAGAACCCGAACTTTTCCCGCTGCTCCTCCTCCGCAATGCCCAGGATGCGGAACATCTTGGCCTGCAGCTTTGGATCGTGGATGCGGATGGATCCACCCCCCACCTCGGTGCCGTTCAGCACCAGGTCGTAGGCCAAGGCCCGCACCTTCCCAGGATCGGTATCCAAGAGGGGTAGGTCCTCGGGATGAGGGCTGGTAAAGGGATGGTGCATGTAGGTGTACTGGCCCCTTTCCTCGTCCCACTCCAGAAGGGGGAAGTCCACCACCCATAGGAACCGGAAGCCCTCCCTGGGGAGGTCTAAGACCTCCGCCAGCTTAAGCCGCACCTGCCCCAAGGCGGTGGCCGCCACCTTGGCCGGCCCGGCCACGAAGAGAAGGGTGTCCCCCGGAGTGGCTTCCGTGGCCTCCAGAAGGCTTTGCCGCACGGGCTCCAGAAACCTGGCGGCCCCGCCTGCGAAGCCTCCCTCCTCCACCCGGGCAAAGGCCAAGCCCTTGGCCCCGTGGCGCTTGGCCAGCTCCTCCAAGTCGGCGATCTCCTTGCGGGATAGGGCCTCGGGCACCGCCAGGGCCTTTACCCTTTCCGCCTCCCGGAAAACCTGAAACTCGCTTTCCCGGAAGAGGTGCCCCACCTCCTTGAGCTCCAGGCCGAAGCGGGTGTCGGGTTTGTCCGAGCCGAAGCGCTCCATGGCCTCCTGGTAAGTGAGGCGGGGGAAGGGGAGGGGAAGCTCCACCCCCAGGGCTTCCTGGAACACGTGGGCCATGAGCCTTTCGTTAAGCTCCAGGATATCCTCCACCTCCACGAAGCTCATCTCCAGGTCCATCTGGGTGAAGTCGGGCTGGCGGTCGGCCCGTAGGTCCTCGTCGCGGAAGCAGCGGGCGATCTGGAAGTAGCGGTCAAAACCCGCCACCATGAGCATTTGCTTGAAAAGCTGGGGCGACTGGGGAAGGGCGTAGAAAAGGCCGGGTTGCTGGCGGTAGGGCACCAGGAAATCCCGGGCCCCTTCCGGGGTGCTTTTGGTCAGGAAGGGGGTTTCCACCTGGATGAAGCCCTCCCGGTCCAGGAAGTCCCAGATGGCCTTGATGACCCGATGGCGGAGGCGCAGGTTTTCCTGCATTTTCCTCCGGCGCAGGTCCAGGTAGCGGTACCTGAGCCTGAGGTCTTCGGAAACCTCCTTTTCCTCCTCTCCCCGCCAGCCGGCGTCCACGGGGAAGGGGGGTGTTCTGGCCTCGGAGAGGACCTCGAGGGAGGTAAGGGCCACCTCCACCGCTCCGGTGGGCAGGCGGGGGTTAGGCTCCGGGCGTAGGCGCACGGTGCCCCTGGCCCGCACCACCCACTCCGAGCGGACCCGTTCCGCTTCCTTGTAGGCGGGGCTTTCCGGGTGGGCCACCAGCTGGACCAAGCCCTCGCGGTCCCGGAGGTCCAGGAAGATGAGCCCCCCCAGGTCCCGGCGGCGGTTTATCCACCCCTCGAGGACCACCTCCTCCCCCACGTGTTCTTCCCTTAGGCTTCCGGCGAAGTGGGTACGGCGCATAATCCCCCAAATCTTAACGGATTCTCACGCCAGGGCGGAAAGGAGGAAGCCCAGGGCCTCCCTTTGGGGAAGGCGCACCTGTTCCCCAGTGGCGAGGCGCTTCAAGGTGACCTCACCGGTCTTTAACTCATCCTCCCCCAAGAAGCCCACGAAGGCCGCATTCCGCTTCAGGGCTTCCTCCACGCCTTTGCCGGGCTTCTTGGGACTAAGGGCGTACTCCGCCCGGATGCGGGGCCTCAAGGCCTCCGCCAGATAAAAGGCCTCGGCCACGGCTTCCTCCGTGAGGGGGATCAGGTAGACATCGGGCCCCTTCTCCTCCAAGAGGCTAAAGCCCTCCGCCTCGAGGGCCAGGGCCACCCTCTCCACCCCGAAGGCGAAACCCACCCCGGGTACCCTCGGCCCCCCCAGGAGCTCGGAAAGCCCGTCGTACCTTCCCCCACCCCCCAGGGCGCTCTGCGCCCCGATCTCCGCATGGTGCACCTCGAAGGCGGTACGCACGTAGTAATCCAGGCCCCGCACCAGGGTTGGGTCCAGTTCGTAGGGCACGGAAAGCCTTTCCAGATGGCGTTCCACCGCCTTCAGATGGGCCTTCGCTTCCTCCCCCAGGAAGTCCAGCATGGGCCGGATGTTGAGCTCCTTAAGGAGGGCCTGGTCTTGCTCGCTCTTGGAGTCCAGGATGCGCATGGGGTTGAGCTCCAGGCGCTCCTGGGAATCCTGGGAGAGGGCCTCCCGGTGGGGGGAGAGGACCTCCCGTAGATAGGCGTTGTAGCGGGCCCGGTCCTCGGGGTCCCCCACGGAGGAGAGCTTGACGGTGAGGCGCCTCAAGCCGAGCTCCTTAAGGCTTTCATACAGGAGCACCACGGCCTCCGCATCCAGGATGGGGCTTTCCGAGCCCAGTGCCTCGTAGTTTACCTGGTGGAACTGGCGGTAGCGCCCCTTCTGGGGGCGCTCCGCCCGGAACATGGGCCCCGCCATCCAGAGCCTCACGGGCTGGGGCCAGACCTTCATCCCGTGTTCTAGATAGGCCCGCACCATGGCTGCGGTGCCCTCGGGGCGTAGGGTGAGGGAACGCCCACCCCGGTCCTGGAAGGTGAACATCTCCTTCCTGACGATGTCGGTGGAGATCCCCACCCCCTTCTCGAAGACCTGGGTTTCCTCAAACACCGGGGTGATGAGTTCCAGGGCCCCCGCCGCCTCCAGCACCCGGCGGGCGGTGGCCACGATGTGCTGGTGGAGCCTTAGCTCTTTGCCGAAAAGGTCCTTGGTGCCGCGCACGGCCATACCCCTTCACTTTACCCGAGGGCGAAGGCTATACTGCAGCCATGCCCTCGAGGGGTTCTGTACGGGGGTTTCTGGTATTCCTCTACCTCCTCCTCACCCTCACCGCCTCCACCGGGGTGGCCCTGCAGATGTACCTCATGCAGGTGCAAAACCCCGGCCTCCGGACGGATCTCTGCCAGGCCCCTGGGGAGGAGAGGGAGGTGGACCACTCCCTCTTCTGTGGCCTGCAGGTCTCTCCAGGTCTGCCCCCCATAGGGGAGGTGGCGCCTCCTGCGCTGGTGCGGGAGCTCCGGGCCAGGGTTGCCCCCGTGCCCGGCTATCCGGAACCCCAGGGAAGGGCTTTTTCTCCCCGCTCCCCTCCTTTTGCCCTGAAGATCGTCGCTTGAGTTGGGCAAAGGCTCTTTGGGCAAGAGGAGGGGAGAATCTTGGAAGCAGTGGTGTACACGGAAAGTTTGCAGCTTTATGCCCTGGTGCACGGGGCGCTTGGCCCAGCGGGTTGGAAGGTGTACTGGAAGGAAGGCCGTGGCCTGGCCCTGGCGGGGCTGGACCAGATGGAAAAGGGCGAGGTGCTTCTTTGGACTACCCCTTGGGGGCTTAGGGCCTATGACCCTTGGGGCATGATCTTCCTCACCCGTCGGGACGATCCCAGGACCTTGGCTTCAGGCCTTGAGGGACGGGTGGGCCTGCGGCTCCTTCCAGGGGAAAAGGCAGTGTTGTGGGCGGTGGGAAACGGGATTCCCCCGAGGGTGGGGGCCTTGGCCCAGGCCCTGGGGTTTTCCCGGGACCGGGCCCGCTTTTTCCTGAAGGGAGTCATCAACAAGTTTGGCCTCGGGGAGGAAGGGTTAGTCCATCTGGCCCGGCATCAGGTGAAGGTAATGGGGCTTAAGGACCACCTGGAGTCTCTGCCCGGGGTGCAGGTTCAACCGGGCCTGGACGTGCCTGGGAAGCAGGATCTGCAAGCGGATGGATCCCTGGAACACGCCCCGGTAGGCGAGGCCTTCGGGATGAAGGCTTACCAGCACGCCCTCTAGGATGTTTTCCAGGGGTGGAGGCCGGTCCTGGCGCACCACGATGACCTCCTCGGCCCGGATGCCCACCCAGGCGGTATCCCCGGGCTGGGCCCAGGGGGGGAGGGAAAGGCGGAGATGAACCCTGTTGACCTCCACGCCCCCAGGTTCTATGCAGGCCGGGAATAGGTTTTCGTAGCCCAGCAGCCTGGCCACCAGAAGCTGGCTTGGGGCGGAGTACACTTCCTCGGGCGGGCCTTCTTGCAGGATGGTTCCTGACCCCATCACCACAAGCCAGTCGGCCATGCGGGCCAGGATAGGGTCGTGGCTCACCGCCAGGGTGGGGATTCCTTCCCGGCGGATGAGTTCCACCAGCTCCCCCAGAACCTGGTCCTTGGTGAGGGGATCCAAGGCGCTGGTGGGCTCGTCCAGAAGGAGGATCTCCGGGTTCCTGGCCAAAGCCCGGGCGAGGGCCACCCGTTGTTTCTGGCCGCCGGAAAGCTGGTTCGGGCGCTTGTGGGCGTGCTCCAAGAGCCCTACCCGGTTCAGAAGGGCGAGCGCCCTTTCCTTCCGGTTTCCCCCCCTCAGAGGAAAGGCCACGTTCTCCCAAGCGGTCATGTGGGGGAAGAGGGCCAGGTCCTGGGGCAGGTAGCCTACGGGCCGTCTTTCGGGGGGAAGGCCCCCATAGGGCCTGCCCTCGGCGGGCACCAGGCCCGCCAGAGCCTTGAGGAGCGTGGTCTTGCCCACCCCGCTTTCCCCGAGGAGCACGGTGAAGCCCTGGATGCGGAAGCGGACCTCGAGGGCGATGGGTTTCCTTATGCGGTAGTGGACTTCCATGCCCGCCCCTTAGCTTCCAATAGCCGTACCAGCACCAGGAGGGCCAGGCTGAGGCCCAGGAGGACCAAGGAGGCCCGGGCCGCTTCCTCAAAGCGCAGGGCCTGTACCAGATCGTAGATGTAGATGCTCACCATCTGGGTTTTCCCGGGGATGGAGCCCCCTACCATGAGAACCACCCCGAACTCCCCCAGGGTGTGGGCAAAGGCCAGAAGCGTGCCGGATAGCAGCCCGGGCCACACGAGAGGGAACACCACCTTGCTCCAGACCTTCCACCAGGGGCTTCCCAAGGTGCGGGCTACGTCCAGAAGATTGCGGTCCAAGGCCAAAAAAGCCTCCCGGTAGGCGGTGAGGGCAAAGGGCAGGCTGAAAAGGACGCTGGCGAAGACCAGGCCTTCAAAGCGGAAGGCCCAGGAGAGGCCGGTGATTCGGACCCAGGGTCCCTCGGGGCCCAGAAAGAGTAGGACATAAAAGCCCAGCACCGTGGGGGGCAGGACCAGGGGTAGGAGGAAGATGGCCTCCAGGATGGATTTGCCTGGGAAGCGGCGAAAGGCCAGAAGCCAGGCCAGGGGAACGCCCACGAGGAGGAGGAGGAAGGAGGCGAGAAGGGCCACCTCTAAGGAAAGGCGAAGGGCAATCCAGAAGGAGGGGTCCATGCTACTCCCCGGGTAGGAGGAAACCGTATCGCTGGAAGATACGCCGGGCCTCAGGGCTTCCCACGAAGGTGTAGAAGGCCATCACCTCGGGCCGCTTCCTCCCTTTCAGGATCACGTAGTCCTGCTCCAAGGCGAGGTGGCTTCCCAAGGGGGCGAGCCAGTACACCCCGGGGCGGGAAAGGCTTTCGTGCACCGCCAGGGAGAGGGCCAGGATGCCGGCCTGGGTGGCGCTTAGGGCCAGCTGGGCGGTGTGGGAGATGTTCTCCCCGTACACGAACTCAAAGCGGGGCTTGCCCTGGCGGAGGGGCGTGGCATCCCAGTAGGCCTCCACCCCCTGGGAGAGGCGTTCCCAGGGAATCTCCTCCCAGGAGAGGTTGGGAAAGGGTTTCTTCAAGCCGGGAAGCGGGGCATCGGCCCGGCGCCTTAGAAGGCCGTAATGTTCCAGGAGGGTGACGGCGGCCCGGCCGTAAGGAGCATGCACCGGGTTGGCGATGGCCAGCCGGGTGATCCTGGGGTCCTTGAGGGCCTCGGGGCTAGGCTCAAGGCCCAACTTCCGGTCCAGCCAGATGACCATGCGCCCGATGGCGTAGGGCCTGCGGGTTCCGGCCTCCGCCAGGCCTTTTTTTTCCAGGAGCTCGGGGTAGAGCCTTTCCGCGGAGAAGTACAGGTCCGCCTCGAGGCCCTGGACCAGCTGGGTATAAAACTTTCCCGAGGAGCCGAAGCTCAAGGAAACCTTGATTCCTGGGTTTTTGGCCTCAAAGGCTCGGGCGATCTCCGTCAGGGCGTACTGTAGATCCGCAGCGGCCACCACCCGTACCTGGGCCTGGGCCAGGCCAGCCCCCCATAGGACTGCCCACACCGATAGAACTGCGAGCGGGAAAATCTTCACCTTGCCACCTCCTTTGCAACCGCGGCAGGCGGCGGGGTTGCCCCCACCACCCCGGGGCCATAAGCCCGGCCCGGAAGGCCCATGGGGTCTATCCGGGCTCGGAGGCGGCCTCAGTTTACTTTTGGGTGGCAGGCCGCTTCAACCCACGGCCCCTTGGGAGAGGAGGGGTGAGGGCCTTGCATAAGTTTGCACGGTTGCGCTATCCTATAAGCCTCATGGTGGGAGACGCCCTCACCCGGCCCAAGGATCTTTTGGACTTCTCGGCCTACGGTCGCCAGGAGATCGAGGCGCTTTTGGCCTTGGCGGAGAGGCTGAAAAGGGAGCGCTACCGCGGGGAGGACCTTAAGGGAAAGGTCCTGGCCCTTCTCTTTGAGAAGCCCTCCTTGCGCACCCGCACCACCCTCGAGGTGGCCATGCTTCACCTGGGAGGGCACGCCGTCTACCTGGACCAGAAACAGGTGGGCATCGGCGAGCGTGAGCCTGTGAGGGACATAGCCAAGAACCTGGAGCGCTTCGTGGAGGGGATCGCCGCTCGCGTATACCGGCACGAGACCGTGGAGGAACTCGCCCGCCACGCCCGCATCCCGGTGATCAATGCCCTTTCCGACTGGGCCCATCCCTTGCAGGCTCTGGCGGACCTCCTCACCTTGAAGGAGGCCTTTGGGGGATGGGAGGGCCTCGAGGTGGCCTGGGTGGGGGATGGCAACAACGTGCTGAACTCCCTTCTTGAGGTGGCTCCCCTGGTGGGCTTGCGGATGCGGGTGGCCACGCCCAAAGGGTACGAGCCCGACCCCAGCCTTTTGCAAAAGGCGGGGGCCTTTTTCACCTATGACCCTAAGGAGGCAGCCTCGGGTGCCCACGCCCTTTACACGGATGTCTGGACCAGCATGGGCCAGGAGGAGGAGCGGGAGAAGAGGCTTAGGGATTTTAATGGCTTCCAGGTAAACGGGGAGCTCTTGCGTCTCCTAAGGCCCAAGGGTATCTTCCTGCATTGTCTGCCCGCCCACTACGGGGAGGAAACCACCGAGGAGGCGGTGCACGGGCCGCGGAGCCGGGTCTTTGACCAGGCGGAAAACCGTCTCCACACCGCTAAGGCCGTCCTCCTGTGCCTGCTAAGCTAGGGGTATGGTCCGGCCCTACCGCTTCTCCCTCGAGGAGTTTCTACGGCTTCCCCTGCCCGAGCGGGGTGTGGAGCTTTTGAGGGGGGAGATATACCAGATGGCACCTATTGGATCCCGTCATGCGGATTTGGTGGATCGGTGGGCAGAAGTGCTCCTTCGCACCTTTTCGGGCAGGGCCCGGGTGCGGATACAAGGTCCTTTCACTATTCCGCCAGACACCTATCTGGAACCTGATCTCCTTCTGTGCCAGTTGAAGGATTACCGGGAGCGCTATCCTGTTCCCGATGAGGTGCTCTTGGCAATAGAGGTCGCGGACACCAGCTTGGAATACGACTTAGGAAGAAAGGTTCCCCTTTACGCCCAGGGAGGGGTTCTGGAGGTTTGGGTACAGGATTTAACTCAGAGCCGCCTCTTGGTCTTCCGGGGTCCTGCGGGCGACCACTACCGGGAGCAGCTTTGGCTTTCCCCTGGGGAAAAACTGGCTCCCTTGGCCTTCCCTGACATTCCTTTGGAGGTGCCGTGGTAAGGGTGGGGATCATCGGGGCCTCGGGGTATGGGGGAGGGGAGCTGATTCGCCTGCTTAAGGCCCACCCCGGGGTGGAGCTGGTAGGGTTTAGCAGCCGCAAACACGAGGGGAAACCCCTTTCCTCCGCCTGGCCCCAGCTATGGGATAAAGGGCTTTTTGCCACCCTGGAGGAAGTACTGGAGCAGGCGGATGTGGTCTTTTTGGCCTTGCCCAACGGGCTTGCCATGGAGCTTGCTCCAAGGGCCTTGAAGGAGGGTAAACGGGTCATAGACCTCTCCGGGGACTACCGGCTTCCTCCGGAGGTTTACGAATCCTGGTACGGGATCCCCCACAAGAGCTCAGGGCTTTACCGGGAGGCAGTCTATGGCCTTCCCGAGCTGCATCGGAAGGAGCTTGGGGGGGCGCGCCTGGTGGCCAACCCCGGGTGTTACGTGACGGCCACCACCTTGGCCTTGGCCCCTCTGGCGGCGGAAGGTGTCCTGCGGGGGGCCTTTGTGGTGGGTTTAAGCGGGGTCTCCGGGGCGGGCAGGGAGGGGGAGGGTACCTTTTTTGCCGAGGTGAACGAGAACCTTAAGCCCTACAAGGTGGGGGGTGTCCATCGCCATATACCGGAGATGGAAAGGAACCTGGGCCGCCTTTTGGCCCAGGGGCGCCCGGTGCGCACCCATGGGCCCCTGGGAGAGGTGCGCCTTTCCTTCGTCCCCCACCTGGTACCCATGACCCGGGGCATCTTGGTCACGGTGGAGGCGGAGGTGGAAGGGAACTGGAGCCAGAAGGCCCTGGACGAGCTTTACCAGGACTTCTACGCCCAGGAACCTTTTGTGCGGGTCACCGAGGCCTTGCCGGAAACCAAGGGCACCTATGCTTCCAACCGGGTGGATGTGAAGCCTCTTTTTGAAGCGAGAACGGGGCGTGTTATGGTGTTTGCCGCCTTGGACAACCTGGTGAAGGGGATGGCGGGGCAGGCGGTGCAGAACCTGAACCTGATGCTGGATCTGCCTGAGGAGACCGCACTTCCCAAGGAGGGTCTATGGCCGTAAGGCTTCCCCGGGGTTTTCGCGCCGGGGCTACCCGGGCGGGCATCAAGCCTTCCGGCAAGCCTGATCTGGCCTTGTTGGTTTCCGGCCTTCCCGCTTCCTGGGCCTATGTGGCCACGCAGAACCGGGCTGCCGCACCTTCCATTCACCGGGGTAGGGCCCTTTATGCCCAAGGAGGTGCGTTGCGGGCGGTGGTGGTCAACGCCGGCAACGCCAACTGCGCCACCGGGGAGCGGGGCTTTTTGGACGATCGCCGCATGGCCGAGGTTGCTGCCCTGCGCCTGGGAGTGCCCGTGGAGGAGGTCTTGACTGCTTCCACGGGGGTCATCGGGGTTCCCCTTCCCGTGGAAAAGGTGGAAACAGGTTTGCCCCAGATAGAACTTACCCCCTACGCCGATGCCTTTGCCGAGGCTATCCTCACCACGGACTTAGTTCCTAAGGTAGCGGAGGCCGAGGTGGAGGGGGCGAGGATCGTGGGTATCGCCAAGGGCAGTGGGATGATCCATCCCAACATGGCCACCATGCTGGCCTTTATAGTGACCGATGCGGCGATTCCCCAAGGCATCTTGCGGGAAGCCTGGCGGAATGTTGTTGACCGCACCTTCAACCAGGTTACCGTGGACGGGGACACCTCCACCAACGACCTGGCCTTGGTGATGGCCAACGGAGCCTTTGGGGAGGTGCCTATGAAGGCCTTCTTTTCCGCCCTGGAGGGGGTGGCCCAGGACCTGGCCAGGAGGATCGCCCGGGATGGGGAGGGAGCCACCAAGCTCATGACCGTGCGGGTGGTGGGGGCAGGCACGGAGGAGGAGGCCAGGCGGGCGGCAAGGACCATAGCGGGAAGTGCTCTTTGGAAGAGCGCCCTTTACGGAAACGATCCCAACTGGGGCCGGATTCTGGCGGCTTTGGGGAACTCTGGGGCCCGGTTTGATCCCCTTCGGGTGCGCATCGCCCTACAGGGGATCCCCCTCTACGAGGGCGGGGCCCTCCCCTTTGACCGGGAGGCGGCAAGCCAGGCCATGCGGGCGGAGGAGGTGGTGGTGGAGATAGACCTAGTCCAAGGTCCCTTTGCCGCGGAGGCCTGGGGATGCGACCTTACCGAGGGGTATGTGCGCATCAATGCCCTCTACACCACTTGACTTGACAATTCTCAGGATGTACTTTTGAACTGGGGATTTATGGAAATCCCCAAAGGGAGGAAAAGTATGCGGAAACTAGCCGTTTTAGCTGTTCTAGCCCTTGGCCTGGCCTGGGCCCAGCAGCCTCGCCTTTTCGGTGAGGCTCTCTCGGGAGGGGTCACTCTTGCCCCTTCCTTTGGCCTGTCTGCTCAGGTAGCGGCTGGAGCGACCCAGGTGCTTGGCCCCTTGGATCTGCGGGCATCCGCCAGCATCTTCTTCGTAAACCTCCCCTCAGGGTCCATCACCGGCTTCGGTGTGGCGGCGGATGTCCTCTTCCCCCTTCCCCTAGAGACGGCTCCTCTGCGCCTGGATGTGGGGGTGGGCTTGGGCCTAGTGGGAGTCGGGGGACTCACTGATTTCGGTGCCCGGGCCCTCGTGGGTCTTGAATTTCCCATCCAAGGCCCCCTGAGCGTACGTTTAGAGCCTACTCTCAGCTATTCCTTCAACTCCCAGCAGTTTGCTTTTGGGGCCAACCTCGGCCCTCGGGTGTACCTGCGCTAAGGTCTAGCTTAGGATAGAGGGGATGCTTAGGCATCCCCCTTTGGTTTTTCTCCTTGTCTTCCTCACCGCCTGCGCCCGGCCGGACACGGAGCCGCCCCAGGTGGGCTTGGTGACCCCCCTGGGGGGTGGGGTGGCGCCGGGGAGAAGCCTGGTGGCGGAGGGCTACGCCTTTGACCCCTCGGGGGTGGTGAGCGTGCGGGCGAACGGACAAGAGGTCCTTTCCTCTGGGGAGGTGGGTAAGCGGCTGGCTCAGTTTCGCTTCCGCCTGCAGGCCCCGGCCTCCGGGAAGGTGGAGCTTCTCCTGGAAGCGGAGGATGCCCGGGGAAACCGGGGGGAAAAGCGGGTCCCCCTGGTGCTGGATGCAGCGCCTCCCCGCATCGTGGTGGAGCGGGTGGAGCGGGAGGGGAGCTTGTACCGGGTTTATGGAAGGGTGGAGGACAACGTCCAGGTGGACCGGGTGGTGGTGCGGGTAGGCGGTCGTTTTAATCCCCTTTCCCTTCCCAAGGAGGCCACGGTGGCCTTTTCCGCGGAGGTGCCGGCCGGGGCTGTGCTGCTTGCGGTGGACGCCGCTGGAAACCGCACCAGCCGGCGCATTCCCTAGGGGCAGGGTGTGGTACACTCCTGGGGGCTATGAGGCCTAACGGCGATACCTTGGCGGACTTGGCCCGGGCGTTGAGGGGAACTTCCCTCGAGGCCAGCCAGGTTCCCAGGTTCCGCGAGATCGTCAGGCTTCTCCACCGGCTTCCCCCAGGGCGGGAGCGGGATGGACTTTTGGCCGTGGCCTACCTTAGGCTGTACCAGCTATTGGGCCAGGAGGAGGATTTCCTCAGGGGTTATAGCTATGCGCGCACGGCGAAGCTGGAGCCCGTTCGGCTTCTGGGTGAGCGGCTAGGGGAGGGAAAGCGGTGAAGGAGCTTTTGGGTTTCCTGGCGGTTTGGAGCATCGTGCTTTCCGGGTTGGCCCTGGTGACGGGGGTCGTCCTGATCAAGAAGGGGAACAGGGTGGCCCACCATCGGGCCATGTTGACGGCCACTTCCTTGGCCCTCCTTTTCCTGGTGTTCTATCTTGCCAAGTGGGCCCTTTACGGCACCACCGCCTACGGGGGGCCGGAGGCCTGGCGGGGGGCTTACTACCTCCTCCTCATCACCCACACCCTTTTGGCCGCCATCAACGGCCCCTTGGCCCTTTACGTGATCTGGAGGGCTTTTAGGGGGGAGTTCATCCTGCACAAGCGTTGGGCCAGGGTGTTGGTGCCCATTTGGCTGTATGTGGCTGTATCGGGTTGGGTTATTTACCTGGTGCTGAAGCGCTACGGGGTGGAGACAGGCACTATCGCTTTCTAGCAGGCTCCACCACGATCTTTCCTTCCTGGACCCGGGCGATCTCGGGGCTCTGGGTGTCCTGTTCCTCTGGTGCCTGGGCCAAGTGGGCGCCGATGCGCACCTGCTTGGCGGCCAGCTCCAGGGCGAAGATGAAGCGCTCCTCGTCCCCACCAGCGCCGGCATGGGCGAGGCCGCGCAGCTTGCCCACCACGATGACATCCCCTCCCGCCACCACCTCGGCCCCGGGGTTCACGTCGCCCAGAACCACCACGGTGCCGGGGTGCTCCACCCGTTCGCCGGAACGCAGGGTCTTGCTGAGGACCAGGGTGCCGGCGGGAAGGCGGTTTCTGGGAGGGATCAGGGTAAGGGGCCGGCCTAGCTCCAGGAGGGCTTCCAGCACCTTTCCGGATACAGGCCCGGCCACCTCCACCTCGAGGGGAAGGTCTTCGGGCAGCTTGAGGTTCTGGATTTCTTCCGGGGTTTCGCCCCCATCCAGGCGCAGGGCTAAGGCTTTGGGGGTGGCGCGGAGGCGCATGACGCTATTCTACCTGGCCTGGGCTTCCTCCACCTGCCAGTAGGCGGCCATGACCTTGCGCACCGCAGGAAGGGCCACGCGGCTTCCCTCTCCCCCGTTTTCAAAGAAGGCCACCACCACCAGGGGAGGGTAGGGGGAGCCAGGTTCAGCGGGGCCGTAACCCATGTACCAGGCGTGCTCGAGGCCTGCCCGCTTGCCTGGGGTTTCCGCGGTGCCGGTTTTGCCGCCGGTGGGCACGGGAAAGCTCCCGAGGATATGGCGGGCGGTACCCTCCTTCACGGTCTTTCGTAGGCCCTCTTGAAGGATTGTCCAGAAACGTCCGGGAATCGGTTCAAGACGGGGTTTCACCTCCCTTGGGCCGAGGCGTTTGACCAGGTGGAGGGTGGGTTTCTCTCCGCTGTTGACGAGGGTGGAGAGCATCCGGGCCACCTGGGCTGGGGTGGTGAGGACGGGGCCCTGCCCGATGGCCAGGGAAAGGGTTTCCCCCGGGTACCAGGGCTCTTTGAAGGCCTCCCGCTTCCATACCCGGGTGGGGAGAAGCCCCGTTCGCTCGGCGATTTCCAGCCCGGTAGCTTCCCCTAGGCCCAGAAGGCGGGCCCTCGCCGCCAGGCGGTCCACCACCCCCAGGGGGTCCTGGGCCACCGCCTGGTAGTACCAGGTGTTGCAGCTCCAGGCGATGGCCTCCTTGACCGTCATGGGACCCATATCCCGGGTGGCCCAGTTGCGGCGCACCTGGCCTCCAAAGACGATGTAGGGGCTGCACCGGAAGGCGGTGGAGGGGCTCACGTACCCCTCTTCCAGAAGGGTGTAGCTGGTAGCCAGCTTGAAGGTGGATCCTGGAGTGTAGGGTTGCACCGCCCGGTTCAGAAGGGGAAGGTCCTTGTCCTTAAGAAGGGTCTGGACCTCCTGGGGTACGGGCCGCTTGGCGAAAAGGCTCGGATCGAAGGATGGGGCGCTGGCCATGGCCAGAACCTCTCCCGTTTTGGGATTCAGGGCCACGATGGCTCCCTTGACCCGGGTGGCGGGGGGAAGACCCTTGGACCTCCGCCCGGCGTTGATGTCGGCCAGGGCTTCCTCCAGGGCCTTTTCCGCCACTCGCTGGAGGTCCAGGTCCAGGGTGAGGACCACATCCTGCCCCGGGGTGGGTTCCTCCAGGATGGTTTCCCTGAGGCGCTCGCCCCGGACGTTGACCTCCACCGCCTTCACCCCGCGCTTGCCCCGGAGGTAGGCCTCGAGGGCAGCCTCGAGGCCTGCCTGGCCCACTTGCTCGTCGGGGCTATATCCCCGCTTCACCTGCTCGGCATTGGCCTGGAGCACATACCCCAGGACGGGGCCCGAGATGGGGTTAGGGTAGGAGCGCTCGATGCGCTCCACCAGCTTGAGGTTCTTCTGCCCAGCGGCGATCTCCGCCAGGGTGGGAAGGAGGTGTTCGGGTACCCCTGCCTTGAGGACCGTGGGGCCTTGGACCTTGGGGAGTTCCTTCAGGCCCAGGAGGGGGAGGAGCCTTTCCTTGAAGGCCACCTCGCCCCCCTCGTACACCAGGTCCACCACCAGCCGGTCCTGGGCGATCACCCGCCCCTTGCGGTCTAGGATGCGGCCCCTGGGGGCCGGGATGCCCTCGGTTTTGAGGTAGTTGCCCTGGCTCCTCAGAGCGTATTTCTCGTGTTCCAATACTTGAAGCTGCCAGGCCCTGAGGGCCAGGAGGCCGAAGGCCAAGAGAAAGAAGAACATGAGGGCGTAAAGCCGGCTGGTCATGGTCGTCGGGGGGAGGACAGAAACCGCCAGGCCAAGAGGGCGAAGGGAAGGGTGAAAAGCCCCTCGAGGAGGAGGTCCAAAAGGCTTAGGGGAGGAAGCTCGAGGCGGAGCCAGTAGGCCACCAGGAAGTAGCCCGCCCACTTGGCCAAAAAGGCCCACAGAAAGGAAAAGAGAACCCCAGGGGTCTCTCCCGGGGCCAGGCGGCGGCTTGCCGCATAGAAGGCGTAGCTGGCGCTCAGGAGCCCCACCGCATGGAGGCCCAACAGCCCGTAGCCCAAGAGGTCCTGCACAAGCCCAAGGAAAAAGGCCCAAGGGAGGCCCAGGTAATAGGGAAGGCTACGGGCATAAAGGAGGGCCAGGACCAGGAAGAGGTCCGGGGCCATGAGCCCCGCAGGCCACAGCGCTCCCAAGAGCCCCGATAAAAAAAGAGTCAAGAAGAGGAGAAGCCAGATCATAAGGGCCTCAGCACGATGACCTCCTCCAGAAGGGAGAGCTCCACCAAGGGCTTAACCCACGCCCGTTGCTTAAGGCCTCCTTGGATGCGTTCCACCCGTTCCACCCGGCCCACGGGGATGCCGTCGGGGAAAAGGCCCAAGGGGGCGCCCGTGAGAAGCAGGTCTCCCGGGACTACCCTTACCGTGGGGGGGAACTCCGCCGCCAGCAGGTTTGGCGGAACGCCCCGGGCAATGCCGCGTCCGGGGGCCTTTTCCGGCCGGACCCCCACCTGGCTTTCCGGATCCAGGAGGGTGCGCACCAGGGCCCGGCGTTCCTCCACCTCCACGATGAGGCCCACAAGCCCTTCAGGGGCGGTTACGGGCATGCCGGGTCGGAGGCCATCCCGCTCCCCTAGGCCCAGGATCAGGCGGCGGTAAAGGCCGGAGAGGTCCTCCCCCACCACCGGGGCCACCGCCACCACCCCGGGGGCCTGCGAGGCCTGCACCTTGAGAGCCCGGGAAAGGCGTTCCACCTCGAGGCGAAGCCTTCGATTCTCGCTTTCCAGCTGGGCGAGCTGGGCCTTCAGGGAGCGGTTTTCCCCGTAGAGGTCCTGGCGGTTCAGCAGAATGGCGGAGGCAGCCCTCAAGTTCTGCCCTAGGCGGTGGCCCAGGGCGGGCAGGGGAGCGGTGAGGGGGGAAAGGGTGAGGGAAAGGCGGGGGGCAAGGGGGCGCGTTAGGGCCGCCATCGCCAGGCCCAAGGCCAGGAGGAGGAGGAAGATCCCCCGTCGCAAGGCCACTTCCCTCACGGCCTGAACCCCCTTTCCCAGAGGAGGGCGAAGACCCGGGCCACGGGCAGGCCCACCACCGTGTAGAAATCCCCCTCGATTCCCTCCAGGAGGGCCATTCCCAGGCCTTGGGCCCCGTAGCCCCCTGCCTTGTCCAGGCCTTCGCCGCTCTGCACGTACCAGGCGATTTCTTCTTCGGAAAGGTTGCGGAAGCGGACCCGGGTGGTGTGCACCTCCACCACCAAATCCTGAGGGGTGCGCAGGTAGATGGCGGTGTGGACCAGGTGGGTTCTCCCGGAGAGGAGGCGGAGGAAGAGGTGGTTTTCCACCCCATCCCTGGGTTTACCGAGGACCTGGCCGTCCAGGTCCACCACGGTATCCGCCGCCAGCACCCACTCCCCCGGCACCTCCTCCCCTTTGCGCCGGGCCAGGGCTAGGGCCAGCTCCCTGGGGTCTTGGGGAAGGTCTTCCCCAGCTTCCTCCACCCTTGGGGGCACCACCTTAAGGGGGAAGCCCAGGGCCTCGCTGCTTCGCGTAGCGAACAATGCCTCGAGGAGAGCCCTGCGCCTGGGGCTTCCCGAGGCCAGGGTCAGCACTAAAGGGGTTGCCCTTCCCGCCATAAGCTTAGGATCTCCTCCCGGTAGCGTTCCGCCAGGGCGGGGCTTTGCAGGATCAGAAGGTTCTCGTTGTTCACCTGCCAGGCCCTGGCGGTGAAGTTGTAGCTTCCCGTGATCACAAAGGTACCGTCGATCACCATCACCTTGTGGTGGAGGGTGTAGGGGTTGCCGTCCTTCCGTACCGCCACGCCGGCCCGCAGGAGGTCCTCTTCCCGGCTATCCCCAAGGTTGCGGGTTTCCAACAGGACCTGCACCCCCACCCCTCTCTTCTGGGCCTGGACCAGGGATTCCACCACCCCCCGGTCCGTGAGCACGAAGGCCGCCACCAGGATTTCTTTCCTGGCAGCCCTGAGCCTTTCCAGAAGAGCCTCCCGGCCCAGCGCACCCCCTTTGGGGCTGAAGTAGGCGGTGCCCTCGGCCGGTATGCCCTTTTCCGGGGAAAGGTGGAAGGCAACTGGTTTTCCTAGGCCTTCCTTGGTGCCCTCGAAGAGGGCGGTGAACTCCCCGGCATAGCCTTGGGCCAGGGTGGAAGAAGGCAGGAGGAGGCTGTTTTCGTTGTTCCGGGCGAAGGCATTCCAGGTCATGTTGGCGCTTCCCGTCCAGACCGCCTGCCTGTCCACCACCAAGAACTTGTGGTGCATGAAGCCTCCCCGTTCGTCAAAGCACACAGGGATCCCCACGATCTCCTCGCAGTCCAGGGACAAAGGCCGGATGCGCTCCCGTAGGGCCGCCTGGGGTATGCGGGGAGTTTCCCCTTGCTGGCCCAAGGCCCCACCCACCAGGTAGCGGCGGAAGTCGTTTCGGTAATCGCTTTCCCCGTAGAGCCTTACCCTCACCCCCCGCTCCTTGGCCCTGAGTAAGGCCTTGGCGATCTCCAGGTCGCGAAACTCGTAGAAGGCCCCATCCAGGCTTTCCTTGGCTCCGTCCATGAGGGCGATGAGCCGGGCCTTGGCAGCCTCCCCTTCCCGGGGCATGAAGTAGACCTCCACGCCCCCTGCTTCCGCCTGTGGGGGAGGTGGGGGGAGGCCTGGACGGAGCTCCTGGAAAAGCCAAAGGAGGAGGATGACCAGGAGTATTAAATACCCGGGAACCCCGGCCAGGGTGGGCCTTTTCCGCCGTCTTTTAGTACCCATCCCCATCTTCCCCCTTCACCAGGGCCACCCCACTGGAGGTACCCAGCCGGGTGGCCCCCGCCTCGAGGAGCTTGATGGCGGTTTCCCGGTTGCGGATGCCGCCTGCGGCCTTGACCTGGGCCCGGCCCCGGGCCACCCTTACCAGGAGCTCCACGTCCTCCAAGCTGGCCCCCCGGGGTCCAAAGCCGGTGGAGGTTTTCAGGAAGTCGGCCCCGCCCTGGATGGCCGCCTCGGCCAGGTTTTCAAGATAGCCCCTACGGGGCTGACCCTGGGCTTCAGGGGTGAAGTAGCCTGTTTCCAGGATCACCTTGAGCACCGCCTTGGGTGCTGCCTGGCGCACGGTGCGGACTTCTTCCTCGATATAGGCGTAATCCCCAGCCGAGGCCCGGCCCAGGTGGATCACCATATCCACCTCATCGGCTCCCTGGGCGAGGGCCAAGGCTGCCTCGAGGGCCTTGACTTCCTTGGCCTGGTAGCCCAGGGGAAAGCCCACCACGGTTACCAGGCGAAAGGGAGCATGGGGGTAACGCTCCCGCACCAGGGGGACATAGGATGGAGGGATGCAGAGGCCGAAAAACCCGTGTTCCAGGGCTTCCTCCGCCACCTTCAGGATTTCCTCCGGGGTGGCGGTGGGTTTTAAGAGGGTGTGGTCAATGTGGGCGGCCAGGTCCATACCCTGCCATCATACGCAAGGGATGTGATAGGATGAAAAGAGGCCCCTTGGTGGGGCTTTTTTTGAGGTTGAGATGCTGGCTGTGGGAATCGTCGGTCTACCCAACGTGGGCAAGTCCACCCTCTTTAACGCCCTAACCCGGGCACAGGCTTTGGCGGCCAACTACCCCTTCGCCACCATCGACAAGAACGTGGGCGTGGTATCCCTGGAGGACGAAAGGCTTTACGCCTTGCAGGAGGTATTTGCCAAGGGGGATCGCAAGCCTCCGGTTGTCCCCACTCATGTGGAGTTTGTGGACATCGCGGGCCTGGTCAAGGGAGCCCACAAGGGGGAAGGCCTGGGCAACCAGTTTCTGGCCCACATCCGCGAGGTGGCGGCCATCGCCCACGTGCTCCGGTGCTTTCCCGATCCCGATGTGGTGCACGTGATGGGCCGGGTGGATCCCCTGGAGGATGCGGAGGTGGTGGAAACCGAGCTTCTCCTGGCCGATCTCGCCACCTGGGAAAGGCGGCTTGAGCGGCTTAGGAAGGAGGCCCGGGCCAACCGGGACCTGGCCCCCACCCTCGAGGTGGCGGAGGCCCTTTACACCCACCTGCAAGGGGGAAAGCCCGCCCGCACCTTCCTCTTAAACGGAGAGCAGGGAGAGGATGCCGAGCTTCGCCGCCTGCTTAAGGAAACCCCCCTCCTCACCGCCAAGCCGGTGATCTACGTGGCCAACGTGGGTGAGGAGGACCTACCCGAGGGGGAGGGCAACCCCCATGTGCAGGCGGTGCGGGAAAGGGCCAAGGCCGAGGGGGCCGAGGTGGTGGTGGTTTCCGCCCGGCTGGAGGCGGAGCTGGCCGAGCTTTCCCCAGAGGAGGCACGGGAGCTTCTCGCCGCCTACGGCTTAAGGGAAAGTGGCCTCCAGCGCCTGGCCCAGGCGGGGTATAGGGTCCTTGGCCTCATCACCTTCTTTACCGCCGGGGAGAAGGAGGTGCGGGCTTGGACGGTGCGCCGGGGAACCAAGGCCCCGGAGGCGGCGGGGGAGATCCACTCCGACATGGAGAAGGGCTTCATCCGGGCTGAGGTCATTCCCTGGGACAAGCTGGTGGAGGCTTCTGGATGGGCCAGGGCCAAGGAAAGGGGTTGGGTGCGCCTCGAGGGAAAGGAGTACCAGGTGCAGGATGGGGATGTCCTTTACATTCTCTTCAACGTGTAAAGGGGGTTTGACGGCGGGCGCGCTTTGCCCTACAATCCCTCTTGGTTGCCTTGCTGGTTGGGGCAAGCACCTTGGCGCTGGGGCGTCGTCTAATGGCAGGACAGCGGACTTTGGATCCGCCGGTCGTGGTTCGAGTCCACGCGCCCCAGCCAGATTTTTCACACCGCTTTCGCACTCCCAGAATAAACTGGCCCCGTGGCGTCGGATTATCCGGGCCTTCTCCTATTAAGCCGCAACGAGGCCCTACGGGCCTACGTGGACCTGGTTCTCTCGGAGCGGGATGTGCCTGTACGCCACTTTAACCTGGCCCGGGAAGGCCTCTTTTGGCTGTTGGACCACACGCCCAGGTATGTGCTTTTGGACCAGGATCTGGACGTGGATCCCTTTGCCGTGGCCGCGCGCATCCGGCATGTGCGCCGGCTTAAGGAGGTGCCCTTGGCGGTGCTCATAGAGCCCACCGAAAAGCTTAGGACTACCGCCGAGGTGGTGCGAGTGATGGCCATAGAAAAACCCCTCACCCGGGACAAGCTATTCCGCTTTTTGGGTTTAGGGTAGGCCCATGTAAACTGAGGGCCGTGCGGGTGCTCCGCTTCCTCCTCCTGTCCCTGGCCGGACTTCTTGCGGGCGCAGGCCTGGCCCTGGGGTATCTGGCGTACGCCTACACCCGCCAGCTTCCCGACCTCTCCCAGTTTGATCGGCTGCGCCTCACCGCCACCTCCACCCTCTACGCCCGGGACGGCACCCCCTTGGCCCAGATCGCCAGCGTGGAGGAGGGAAGGGCCATCCACCGGAGCCTGGTGCGGCTTTCTGAGGTTTCCCCGGCGGCGGTGGCGGCGGTGGTTTTTTCGGAGGACCGCCGGTATTTCCAGCACTATGGAGTGGATTTCGTGCGCCTTCTAGGGGCTCTCTACGCCATCCTTCGGGGAGATCTTCAGGGGGGGAGCACCATCACTACCCAGGTGATCAAAAACACCCTCCTCAAGGAGCTGGCTCAGGCCCGTTCCCTGGAGCGCAAGTTCAAGGAGTGGGCCCTGGCCCTCGAGCTGGAGAGGCGCTACACCAAGGCGGAGATCCTGGAGATGTACCTGAACGTGGTGCCCTGGGGAGGCAACGCCGTGGGCATCAAGGGGGCGGCGGAAGCCTATCTCGGTAAGGACCCTGCTGCCTTGACCCTGGCAGAAGGCCTCTATTTGGCCTCCTTGATCCCGGCTCCCAACGCCCGCTACCAGGACCTGAAGGGGGTGCGGGAGCGGATGCGCCTGCTTCTGGACCAGATGGTGGCCGAGGGCTGGGTGAGCCCGGAGGTGGCCGAGGCTGCCTGGCGGGAGCCCCTTGCCCCCAAGGGGTGGGAGGTGCGCTACGACGGGGAGGGAAACCTCCTGGAGGCCAGGCTGGTGGATCCCGAGGCCCGCATCCTCAGGCAGCTGGACTACCGGATGGCCCCCCATTTCGTCCTCGAGGTGCGCCGCTTCCTCGAGGCCCGCTTCGGGAAGGAAAAGGTCTACGGCGAGGGGGGGCTTAAGGTGTACACCACCTTGGACCCAGCCATGCAACGGGCGGCGGAGGCCGCGGCCAAGGGAGCCAGGCTGCCGGAGGGGGCGGAGCTGGCCATCGTGGGCCTGGATCCCGAAACGGGGGAGGTGCTGGCCCTGGTGGGGGGGGTAAGGCGGGAGGGGGATGAGTACAACCGGGCCACCCGGGCCCTGCGCAACCCCGGGAGTGCGGTGAAACCCTTTGTCTACGCCACCGCCTTGGAGGAGGGTTGGACCCAGGCCACCTTGGTTCCCGATCGCCCCCTGGAGTTTCCCGATCCCAGCCAGAAGGGAGGGGTATGGCGGCCCAAGAACTTCTCCGGCACCTTTCTTAACCGGGAGATCACCGTGCGCTATGCCTTGGACCTCTCCCTCAACCTGCCCGCCATCTACACCGCCCAGGCCATAGGGGTGGAGAAGGTGGCGAGAAAACTGTCCCAGGCGGGTTTTGCGGTGAAGTATCCCACCCTGGCCATCGCCATCGGGGGAGCCTCCATCACCCCGGTGGACCTGGCGGCGGCCTATGCCGCCTTTGCCAACGGGGGTTACCGGGTTACTCCCATCTACGTGAAGCGGGTGGAGGATGCCCAAGGGCAGGTGCTTTACCAGGCTCTTCCGGAACGGCAGCGCCTCTTTGATCCCCAGGTGGCCTACCAGGGGTGGGACCTCCTGAAGGGATATGTCTACGACCTGGGGGAAAAGGGTCTGGCCAAAGGGGCCCGCATCCCCGGGCGGGTGGTGGGGGGAAAGACCGGCACCACCAACGAGGCCCGGGACCTGTGGTTTGCCGGGGTGACTCGAGGGCTTTCCGCAGTGGTCTGGGTGGGCCGGGATGACAACAAGCCCTTGCGCATGGGAGGGAGGGAGCCTTCCAGCTCCGTGGTCAACCCCCCCATCTGGCGGGAGTTCGTGGCGGGGGCCCTGAGGGGAAGGCCTGGAGGGGATTTCCCCCCGCCTGCAGGCCTGGTGCAGGTGGGGATGGATCTCCTCTCAGGCCAGCCTTCCCAGGAAGGGGTAAAGGTCTGGTTCCCCCAGGGGAAGGTACCCGTGCTTCCCCTGCAGGCTTCGCCCTCGGAGGGAACGGGGCTTCTTCAGGAAGCCCCCCCGGCTGGGGTGGCGCCTACGGACTACCCTCCGGGTTCTAACGAGGAGGCTTCCCCTACTCCCCCACCTGGGCAGTGAGGACCTCGAGGAGGAGGCTGTGCTGGAACGCGTGCGCATCGTTTTGGTGGAACCCCAGGAGCCCATGAACGTGGGGGCGGTGGCCCGGGCCATGCGGAACTTTGGCCTTTCGCGGCTTTACCTGGTGAATCCCTCGCCCCGGGTGGGCCCTCCGTGGGCCCGGGAGGCCTACTGGCTGGCGGTGCATGCCGAGGAGGTGCTGGACCGGGCGGTGGCGGTGGGAAGCCTTGGGGAGGCCCTCCAGGGGGTGAGCTTCGTGGTGGCCACCACGGGAAGGCCCCGGGAACTCTACCCGGCCCCGGTGGTGACGGCCCGGGAGGTGCCGGCCCACGTGCTTTCCATAAGGGGAGAGGTTGCCCTGGTCTTTGGCCGGGAAACCTTTGGGCTCACCAACGAGGAGCTGGACCTGGCCCACCTCATCGGTACCATCCCCACCGCTCCCGAGCAGCCTTCCTTGAACCTGGCCCAGGCGGTGGTGGTCTTTGCCTACGAGCTTTACCAGGCCTGGTTGCAGCAGGGCAGTACGGTATCCCAGGGGGAACTGGCGGATGTGGCGGCCCTCGAGGGATTCTTCGCCGATTTGGGGCGGTATGTGCTGGAGATCGGGTTCACCGACGAACACCGCCACCCTTACGCCATGCGCCGCCTGCGGCGCATCTTCCACAAGGCCCAGCTTTCCCCTGGGGAGGTGCAGCTTCTCAGGGGGCTTCTGCATCAAAGCCGGTATGCGGTAGCCTCCGCCCTGAAAAAGGAGGGTACGAAGGGGAAGGATGGCTAGCCACAGCCTTTACCGATTGGTGCGCCTGGCCCAGCGGCTTTTGCCGCCCCTGATCGCCTCGGTGGTGGTGGTCTTTGAGCTGGCCCTTCTGCCCTACCGGCACGTGGATAGCCTCCTCTGGCTACGGCTTGGCTTTTACGGCCTGGTGGGGCCTCTGGTCACCTATGCGGTGCTGGAGTGGATCGCCCAGGAAACCCTGGAGAAGGTGCGGGCGGGAAGGGCTTTGGAGGAGGCTAACCGCCGCCTTTTGGCGGCAGGGCGGGTGTTCCGCGAGGCCTTGGAGAGCGAGAACCTGGAGGAGGCGGTCTCCCGCATCGCCCGGGCTTTGGGGGAGACCCTGGGGTACCCTGTGGCCCTCGAGGCCGAGGGGGTCCATGCCGGGGAGGAATGCGGGGGGATGCGGGTGGAGCTTCCGGGTTTGAAAGGGTACCTGGAAGCCTGCCCTCCGGAGCCGGAACGGGTGTTTTTGGAGGTGCTGGCCCACGAGGTGGCCGGGGCCCTGCAATCCGTGGTGGCCCGAAGCCGGGACCGCCTCACCCTCTTTGAGGTGGACCAGGCCCTCAAGGCGGAGGCCAACCTGGACCGCCTCCTGGAAGGGCTTCTGGAGCGGATCCAGGCCTGGGCGGAGGCGGAGGGGGGTGGGGTTCTCCTGATGGACGAGGAGGGGTTTTTGGTACCCCGGGTGGTGCGGAACCTGGCCCTGCCCTCCCATCCCTTCCTGCCGGATGGCGTTTGGAAGGGGAGCCTCGAGGGGCCGGTGTTCGTGGATGAGGAAACCCTGGCCCTGCCCCTAAAGGCCAGGGAGACGGTGGGGGTGCTGGTCCTTAAGGGCAAGGGCCTTTCCCGGCGGATTCCTTTCCTCTCCTTCCTGGCCTCCCAGGTGGCCTTGGCGGTGCGCAACGCCCAGGCGTACCTCAGGGCGGAGGAGCTGGCCATCAACGAGGAGCGCACCCGCATCGCCCGGGAGATCCACGACGGCATTGCCCAGAGCCTGGCCTTCATGGCCTTGAAGCTGGATCTGGCGGAGAGGCTTCTTGCCAAGGACCAGGAGGCGGCCCTGAAGGCCTTGGCCGAGGTGAAGGAGACCCTGAGGGCGCAGATCCGGGAGGTGCGCCGGAGCATCTTCGCCCTGAGGCCCATCGACCTGGAGCGCTACGGCTTCCTGGAATCCGTGCGCCGCTACGCCCAGGCCTTTGCCGAGCAGGCGGGCTTTCGGGTGCAGCTTGCCTTGCCGGAGGGAGTGGGGCTTTCCCAGGCCAGCGAGCTGGTCCTCTTCCGGGTTCTGCAGGAGGCCCTCACCAATGCCGCCAAGCACGGCAAGCCCAGCCGGGTGGAGGTGGAACTCCTCCCCTTGCGGGAGCGGGGGGCGCGGCTGGTGGTGCGGGACAACGGGAAGGGGTTCCAAAACGCCGAGGCCCAGGGCTTAGGTGGGTTTGGCCTCACGCAGATGCGGGAGCGGGTGGAGGCCCGGGGTGGGCGCTTCCAGGTGCGTTCGGAGCCGGGAAAGGGTACGGAGGTGGTGGCGGAGGTTCCTTACTGAGGACCTGCTTATCATGGGAGGCATGGACCGTCCCGTACGGGTGCTTTTTGTCTGCTTGGGGAATATCTGCCGAAGCCCCATGGCGGAAGGAGCGTTCCGCAAACTCATCCGGGAGCGGGGCCTCGAGGCCCGGTTTGAGGTGGATTCCGCCGGCACGGGGGCTTGGCACGCCGGGGAGCCCATGGATCCCCGGGCCCGCAAGGTGCTGGAGCGGGAAGGGGCCTACTTTCCCCATGTGGCCCGGCAGATGACCCGGGAGGATGCCCTCCACTACGACCACATCCTGGTGATGGACCGGGAGAACCTGGTGGAGGTGCAAAGGCGTTTCCCCGAGGCCAGGGAGAAGGTCCACCTCCTCCTGGACTACCTGGGCGGGGGGGAGGTGCCGGACCCGTACTACGGGGACCTGGAGGACTGCCAAGAGGTCTACTGGATGGTGGAAGCGGCTGCCAGGGCTTTCCTGGACCGCCTTTTGGGGGAGGATGGACCCCAGGAAACTTCTTGAACGGGCGGGGCTTGAGGCCAAGGGTGTGCCTCAGTCCCTCTACGGTGGGGATATTTCCCGGGTATACCGCCTGGGGGCCTATGTGGTGAAGCTTGCGCCGAACCCACCTTTAGGCCTCTTCCCCGCGGAAGCCCAGGGGCTTAAGGCCCTGGCCGAGCGGGGGGTGCGGGTGCCCCGGGTATTCTTTGCCTCGGAAGAGGGATTGATCCTGGAATATCTGCCGGAAGGACCACCCGATTGGGAGGGCCTGGCCCGCATGTTGGCGGGGCTACACCGCCAGCGCGAAGCGGTTTACCGGGCCGAGGCGGGGTTTTTGGGCACCTTTCCCCTGCCGGGCGGGGAGGGGAGGGAGTGGACGGAGTTCTTCTTTTCGCGGCGCATAGAGCCTCTCTTGCAGGCCACTTGGGACCGCCTCGAGGGCCTTGGTCCCAGGGTGGAAGCCCTCTTTCAGAGGCCCCTGCCCGCCGAGGGGCCTGCACCCCTGCACGGGGATCTTTGGCACGGCAACCTTCGGTTTACCCCGGAGGGACCTGCCCTCTTGGATCCTTCCTTTTTCGTGGGGGAGCGGGGGGTGGACCTGGCCATGATGCGCCTATTCGGAGGGTTTCCCAAAGTTTTCTGGCAGGCTTACCAGGCACTATACCCCATTCCGGAGGAGGTGGAGGAGGCCCTGCCCCAGTACCAGGTCTACTACCTCCTGGCCCACGTGCACTTCTTCGGCAAGGGCTACCTCGGCTCCCTATGGAAGGCGATTTCCGCCTCTTAGAAAAAAGAGGGGGTGTGGGGGAGCTATAATCCCCCGGTTTTTAAACCGGGGATACATGGACTCCCCCACGTGCTCCGAAGGAGCACATAGCATAGTGGGCAGCGGATATGCTATCATATGCATATGCCCCAGGAGCGCACTACACGCCATTCGCATTACAACTTGAACTACCATTTTGTGTTCACCCCCAAGTATCGCAGGCATCTTTTTCATGGCGCAGTGCGGGAAAAGTT
>NZ_KB905753.1 GCF_000381045.1 Thermus scotoductus DSM 8553
CCTGGGGATGGTGATGGCCCTGGCCCTTCTGGTGTACGCCCTGGGGGAGTGGGAGCTGAGGCGGAGGCTGGAGGGGACGGGGTCCAGCCTGCCGGATCAAAAGGGGAGACCCACAGCCAAGCCCACCTTGCGCTGGGTGTTTCAACTCTTTATGTGGGTCCGCCTGGTGGAGCTGGGGGGCAAGTTGCTCGTCCTCAACCTGGCTCCCCATCACGAGACCGCGGTGCGCCTTCTGGGGGCCGGGCGATATTACCTGCTGGAGTGAAGGGGGTGCGGAATGTGGGCTTTAGGGCTTCCAGCTTGTCCATGCCTTTGAGTTTACGCCTTGCCCAGGAAGGGGACCGCGCCCAGGGGGAAGGGGAAGCCTCACCCCGGTCAAGATCCCCTCAGGTTTCGTAAAGTTGGGCCTGGAGCCGCCAAAGCTCGGCGTAGGCGCCCTTCCTCCGCAACAACTCCTCATGGGTCCCTTCCTCCACCAACCGGCCTTCCTGGAGGACGAGGATCCGGTCCGCCATGCGTACCGAACCCAGGCGGTGGGTGATGAGGATGACCGTCTTACCCCCGGCCATCTCGGCGAAGCGCCTGTAGAGGTGGGCCTCCTCTTTGGGATCCAGCGAGGCCGTAGGCTCGTCCAAGACCAAAAGCTTGGCCTTGCGGAAGAAGGCCCGCGAGAGGGCGACTCGTTGCCACTCCCCCAGGGAAAGCTCTGTGCCGCCAAAGGCCTTGGACAGGAGGGCCTGGGGGCCAAGCCGCTGGAGGAGCTCCCAGGCCCCGCCTAAGCGTAAGGCCTCTGCGACACGGTTAGGGTCGGGCTTCACGTCCGGGTCGGAAAGGGCGACGTTTTCCTCGAGGGTTAGGGCGTAGCGGCCAAAGTCCTGGAAGACTGCGGCGATGAGGGCGCGCCAGGCCTTCAGGTCTATTTCCCGGAGGTCAATCCCGTCCACCAGGATGCGGCCCTCCGTGGGGTCGTAGAAGCGGAGGAGGAGCTTTACCAGGGTGGTCTTGCCCGCCCCGTTTTCCCCCACCAAAGCCAGGCGCTCCCCCCGTCGGAGGGCAAAGGAGACTCCCGCAAGCGCCCGCTTTCCGTTGGGGTAGCAGAACCCCACCCCTTCAAACCGGATCTCCTCAAAACCCTGGACCTTCCTGCCCGGGCCAGTCTCCGCCATGGAAGCGGGCCTGGCTAGGAAGCTTTCCAGCTTTTCAAAGTACAACAGGCTTTCGTACAGCATGCCCCCGTCCTGGACTAGGGCGTAGAGGTTTTGCTGGAGGCTTCCCACCGACTGCAAGAGGAGCACCAGACTGCCCAGGCTCCCTCCCAAGAGGGTCTGGCGCAGCCCCAAGAAGAGGGCAAGAGCCGTGAAAAGGGCGCTCAGTAGCACCAGCAGGCTGGTCCCTAGGGCCTGGCGGCCTCGAGCACGGCGCAGGCTTTGGTAAAGGCTATGGAAAACCTCGAGGTAACGTCTGCGGAAGAAGGGCAAAAGACCGAATAACCGCACCTCTTTGGCAGTCTCGGGGCTCAAGAGCACCTCGGCGAAATAGCGCATTCGCCGGGCCTCGGGGGCCCCGAAGAGTAGGGCCTCCCACACCCCCTTCTGGAGCCGAAAGGTGAGCCAGGCTTGGGGCAGGGTGGCCAAAAGCAGGAGTAAGGGGAAGAAAGGTGCCAGCCCAAATAGCAGGAGAAGAACCCCGAGAGCGGCGAGGACCTCCCGGAAAGCGTTGCCCAGGAAAACCAGCAGGTTGAGGGGCTGGTAAGGGGCCTGGTCGCGTAGCACCTGAAGCTCATCGTGAAAGCGGGGATCCTCAAAGGGGGTCAGGTCCGGCGTGCCGGCCACCTTCTCCATGAGGAGCAGGTGAACCCGAGCGGTGAGCTTTTCGTTCACCGAACCTTGCAGGTAGGCCACCCAGGGGGTGAGGAGGAAGTCCAGGCCAAAAGCCAGCGCTAACCCCACCAGCGGCCAAAGCAGGGTTGGGGTAAAGGGACTACCCCCCAGTGTGGTCGCCAGCTGGTCCACCAAGGCACGGGTGAGGCCCAGCACCGCCACTGGCACGAGCCCTCCCAGGACCAGGAGCCCAAGCAAAAGGGCGCTCTCCCTGGGGCTTGCGCGGAAGATGTGCCGCAGCGCAGGGAGCAGCAGGCGCCAAAGGGATCTTTTACCCAGCCCCAACCACCTCCTGCGGACGAGAAATCCAACGCGTGGGGTTGATGTAGTTAGAAGCTATGTATTCCCACTCCTTTTCCGAAATTGGCATCATGTCTTCCACCGCATAGCGGTTTCGCATAGGCTGGGTAGGGGCGTGGCGGAGCACCGCTTTGTACCCCTCGGGGATACTTACGAGGTCAAAGGATTGACCTCTCTCATCCCACTCCCAGATGAAGACTCCCCCCAGTAGCGCATAGAAAGCATCCCTATGGGCGTCCAGGTTGCGGGCGTACACATTCGCTGGGCAGTACCAGCAGGAGGTGCGGTATTTCCCGCAAGCCACCACTTCCAGTGGCCGCACGTAGTGCCGGAACTTGAAGATCTCCCCGAAGAAGACCAAAGTAGGCCGCTCAGCGGGCTGAGCGATGATGCCTCCTTGAGGATGGTAAACGTACTCAAGCTCCGAAGATGGGCCCAAGCGAAGGACCAGGCCGTAGTTATCCCTAACCTCCACGAGGCCGTCCCGCGTTTTAAGGATATCACCAACCTCCAGCGTCATGCCCTCTACGATTGGTAAGTCCTTCTCTACCGCGGAAAAGCGTGGGTTGTTCGCCTCCTTGTCCAGCTTGCCGAAGGACCCGAGTAACCGTGTAAACCGTCATTTGCTTCACCCCCTTACGGGTTAGCCCCAGGGTAGCAGGGGGGAGGTTACGCGGAGGTTACGTGGAAAGGGTGCCACGGCCAGCATCCCGCGTGGCTCCCCGTAACCAGGGCCCCAAGCCCTTGCCAAATCCGGCCGGCCCCTCTAGCGGCGGGGCTCCTGACGGGCTAGCCGGGCCGTGGGGCCGAGGAGGAGAAAGGAGGCGAGGCAGAAAACGCTCCCAGGAGATCACCGGGTCCGTTTCTCCATTTGGCCGAGGAAGCCCCAGGCGACCAAGGCCAGGAGGAGAAATCCAAGCCCCGCTCCCAGATAGACCTCCTCCAAGCCCACCTTTCCCCCCACTGCCCCCGCCAAAAGTGCCCCCAAAAGCCCGGCCGAGCCGCTAAGGAACCTCATTCCACCCCCTACCCGGCCCAGCAGGGCATCCGGGGCCAGGGCCTGCCTTAGCACCACCTCTTGGACCCCCAGGAGGATGGCGCTTATCCCCAGGAGGGCCACGAGGAGCAGGCCCAGGGGAAGGGGAGGCTTGAAGAGCAAACCCAGGACGGCCCCGGCGTCCATGAGGAAAAGGAGGCTAAGCACCCTTTGCGGCCTTTTGCCTTTAAGTTTCCCTGCCAAAAGCCCTCCTAAGGCCCCCCCAAGGGAGAAGGCGGTGCTGAGGAGCCCATACCCTATGGGTCCGTACCCGGCTTGGAGGGACCAGAGGGGAAGAAGGGCGAAGGGCATGACCCGGAGGAAGCTGGCTCCAAGGACCGCTCCGGCTAGCCGACGAAAGAAGGCTTCCTGGTACAGCCACCTCAGGCCAGCCAGCACCCCCGGGGGGGCTTTTCCAAGGGGCGGTATGGGAGGGAGCCTAGCGGCGAAGTGAATGGCCACAAAGCCTAGCGCGCCCCCGAGGAAAAAGGGCCAGGAGGGATTCTGGACGAAGAGAAAGGCGCCTAAGGGGGCGCCGAGAAGGTCAGCAAGGAGACTTGCCGTGTAAAGACGCCCATGGGCCTTCTCCCGTTCCTGCGGCACGAGTCTAGGGACCAGGACCCGGACCTCCAGAAGAAGCTCAAGGATGTTGTCTACCAGGTAAAGGCCGAGAAAGGTCCATGGACCAATGAGGCCGAGGCTTGTTCCTAAAAGAAAGCGCAGGAGACTGCCAGAGAGAAGCCCGAAGCTGAGGGCTTTTTTGCGGTCCGTCCGATCTAGAAGGTAGCCTGTGAAGAGGGCTAAGACGGAGGCACCCCAACCGATGGCGTGTTGCAGACCCAGGTAGAAGGGGTTGTCTAAGCGAGCGAGGTGGAGGGAGGCCGCGGTGCCTACGGCCCCCCCAGCGCAGCTGGCCAAAAACAGGATCGTGGCTAATAAGAACACCCTCAGCTAAGTCAAGAAACCCTCTACTTCCCAGACCACCCCGTCAGCAGAGGAGCAAACGTACATTTTCTCCGAGTCCTGAGAGAAGCTTACGCAAGTAGGCATCCTTAGCCCTCTCACAACGGGAGGCTGGAAGTGGTAATTGCCAGGTTGAGCGGGGTCTACGGCAATGACTTCTCCCATCTCTGGCTGAACGGCAAAGAGCAATCCGGATGAGGGATGAAACCGCATCCCTCCTAGGCGATGAAGCCCCCAGGCTACCAACGCATTCGGATGGGCAACCAACTCAGAGTAGGTAATTTTCTCCGGCAATTCATCCGGATTTATGCGGAAGATTTGGCCCAGGCTTCCTACAGCGAGGTAGAAGAAGCCCCTTCCAGCAGCATCGTCAATCCAAAAAGGTTTAGCCTCCGAAGCGTCCCCCCCTTTTGTAATGTCCCGAACAGTGCCCGCAGTGTGTTCGGAAACCAAAAGCCTGCCGTCTGGGGTCCACTCCATGTGGGAGGGATTCTTCAAACCCCAGGCGAAGGGCCTCACGTAAACCCGCCGCGTCCGGCCGCCGACCCTGACCTCTTGCACCTCCTTGAGCATCGCCATTCACCCCCTTACGGGTTAGCCCCAGAGTAGCAGCAGGGGAATACCGCCCGTGGAGCCCAGGAGGGCCTCACCCACGCCCCTCGGCGTCACCACGAGGGGAGAGAACCCTTTGGGAGAGGCGGAGGAGAGGGGGAAAGAGAAGGGAGGCCAGGAGGAAAACGCTCCCAAAGGCCACGAAGGCCCCCCTGGGCCCCAGGAGGTCCCCAAGCCCCCCGCCCAAGGGGGAGCCCAGGACCCGGGCCGTCTGGGTGAGGACGTTGACGTAGGCAAAGAGGCCCACCAGGGTCTCCGGGGGGGCAAGCCGCTGGAGGAAGGTCCGGAAGGCGATCCGGGCCACGGAAACCCCCGCCCCCGAGACCAAAGACCCGAGGAGGAGGTGGGGGTAAGGGAGGAGGCCGTTCCCCAGGTTGCCCAGGCCCAGGAGGCCAAGCCCCCCGAGGAGGCCAAGGACCGGGGGGAGGGAGACGCGGGTAAGGGCCTGGGCCACAAGGAAGCCCCCCAGGCTAAAGCCCGCCCAGGCGATACCTAGCCCCTCGGGCCGCTTGAGGTCGTGGAAGAGAAGAGCGGTGAGGACCCCGCCCCCCGTGAGGGCCAGGGCAGGGAGAAGGGCAGGTAGAGCAACGGGGAGGAGAACACCCAAGGGTACACCCCCAAAGGCCTTCCGCCTCCCTTCGGAAGGGCCTAGGGGAGGAGGGGCCTTCAGGCCCAGGAGGAGGACCAGGGCCACCCCCAGAGGAAGGGCGAAGAGGGGAAGGGCGTAGGGCCCCAGGCGGTCCACGGCAAAGCCCCCTATGAGGGGGGCCAGGACCAGGCCCAAGGTATTGGCCATTTCCCAGCGGGCGTTGGCCTGGGACAGGGCCTCCTTAGGGAAGAGGCGGGGCAGGGCGCTTCCCAGTAAAACGCCGTAGATGGCCAGAGCAGCCGTAAGGAAGAGGAAGAGGGCGAGCAAGGCGGCGTAAAGGAGAAGAAAGGTGCTAAGGCCAGGGCTTCCCAGGGCGAGGAGGGCCGCTACCCCAAGGCCAAAGGCGAGGAGGCGGAGCACCATTTGGGGCCTGGTCTCAAGCCAGGATTGGAGGAGAAAGGGGGTCAGGATGCTCGCTAAGGCTTGAACCAGGGTGAGGACCGAAGTTTGTAGCCCCGAGGCTCCCGCTTCCAGGAACCGCCATAGGCCCGCCACCACCAGGCCCTGGCCGGTCAGGGTTAGAAGGAAGGCGAGGAGGAAGAAGGAGAAGGTACCCGAGGGCGGAGTTAAATCCTTAGCCATGCTGGGACGCTGAGCCATCAGCTAGAGGGATTTCGCTGGTGTAATTGGGGATAGTCCGAATGTCCACGGCATCAAAGAAGTTCGGTTGAACAGGTATTTTCCGTAGCTCTTGCAGTAGAGGCGAATTCTCCCAAATGTCGGCTAAAGTGCTCGTTAGAAGGTTGCCGAAGAACGAATACCTGGGCCGCCACTCACGCAATTTGGCAGAAACGTAGACATTACCCCTCGGATCTACGCGAAGAGCACGATTACCCCTAGAGGTAAGCCATATCTGATCGCGGGCCGGGTTTTCCGATCTAAGTTCTCTAGAAAGCTTATACCACAGCCTTTGGTGGGGCTTAATCGCACCTAATCTAACCATGTCCATGTATTCCCCTACAGCGAAGTCCCACTCTTCCTGGCTAAGAACGAGATGATTCAAGCTTGCCCCGCGCCCTGCGGGATACATGGGCGCAATCCCATACATAGCGTTGTTTTGTGTTGCGATTTCACCTATCTTTCTAATCTCAGTGTAGTTCTTCTTGTGAACTACCGTGAAGACAGCCAGAGGGATACCGGCTTTGGCAATGAGACTTATCTGCCGCAAGGTAGTCTTAAATCCCCCCTTACCCCGAAGCAAATCGTGGCTATCCGGACTAGATCCGTCTAAAGTGGTACCCACGAAGTTCAGATTTTTTGTGGACGCAATCTTATCTAAGTCGCTATCTCGCAACACGGACAAGTCGGTGTTAACTTGAACGCTAAACCCTAGCTCGTCCGCTAGGCGGATGATCTCCAATCCATCTGGCCTACTCAGTGGATCACCTCCTGTGAATTCAAGGTAGAAGACCCCTTCCTTTCTTATGGAATCCAAGATATATCCCCACTCATCGAAAGTCAGCTCTTCCCGAAGAGGTATTTTGGGTTCAGGGCCGGATTCGTATGCACAGTATGCACAACGCCTATAGCACCTATTCGTGAGCTCGATTTCCATGGATAGAGGCCTATAGTACCGGTCATCGGAGAAGTGTTGATCGTCTAGGAACAAAGCTTTAGATTCCAGCCCTTCTTGAGAAGGGCGAAGGTATCCCTCGGCAATCAAGTAAAGGATTAAATGCCCCGCTGCCTCTACAAATCCCTTGGTAATTTCACTTAAGCCTCCTTCTTTGAGAACTTGCTTGAGGGCCAGCGATGGCCTAGTAGCAACTACAAAGGATCTAACAAGGTCGAAGGCTTCCTGATTGAGAAAAATGCCCCTCTTAAAGCCGTAGAGTATTCCCCCGAACCGCTCTCTGCGTAGGACAACGCTAGCGTCGCTGGCAAGGACAAGGGGCACGTCTTCGACCCAAAGCCTTTCGTATTCCGAGCCTAATCCTTCTTCGAGGTCCTCCTCGTAAGCCAATATAAAATTGCCTGTATCAATGGCAACCATCAGGAAATCATGCTGCTGGCCTACGACCTTTGGAAGTTGTAAACCCCTCTCGTGCATTTCTTCCACCCCCTTCCGGGTTACCCCCAAGGTAGCAGGGGGGAGGTTACGCGGGGTTACGTGGAAAGGGTTCCACAGCTGGCCTCCCGCGTAACCTCGCGTAACCTCTGGCCCCCCACGTAACCCGCCTCGTGGCACCCTGGGGGCATGAGGGGCAAGGTTCTTCTTCTCCTCTTGGCCTGGCTTCTCTTCCGGCCTTCCGAGCCCCATCTGGCCTGCTGGGACCCCAACTGCTTTCCCCCGGCCTCACACCCCGTACTCCCGGCGGAGCCTCGCCACCCGGGCCTGGGCGATGGGAAGGCGGGGGTCTTCGGGGGGAAGCCTCTCCAGGAGGGCTTCCCAAAGCTCCAGGTCCTCCCCCAGGCGCTCCGCCAGGGTGAGGAGGAGGTCTAGCCTCCCGCTGGCGAGCACCGCTTGCCTCAGGGTCTCCTCCAGCTCCAGGCGGAGTTCCTCCACCCCTGGGGCCTGGCTCCAGGGGAGGAGGGGGCCCCGGTAGAGGGCTAGGGCCCCTTCCAGATCCCCCTGGGAGAGGGCCTTTAGGAAGGCCGAAAGGTCCGAGGGGGGAGGGGTTGCCAGGCGGTAAGGAGCGCAGGAGACCCGGAGGCCTTTTCCCCGCAGGCGGTGGAGGAGGGCCTTCAGAGCCCCTAGGTTGGGCTCCCCGTAAAGCGCCTCCGCCAGGGCCTCTCCGGAGAGGCCCTCCTTGTGGGCGAGGAGGAGGGCCAAGGCCTCGGTGCCCCTGGGGCCCAGGGAGGGAAGGGGGCCTTCCCCAAGGAGGCGAAGGAGGGGCGCTTCGGCCTGGCCCAGGAGGAAGGCGCGGGCCTCCGGGCGGAGGCCGGGGGCAAGCCCCGGGGCCAGGGGGGCTTCCACCTCCACGCCAAGGGCCTTTAGGCGGGACTCGGCCAGGAGGGCGTAGAGGGCCCCATCTTCCCGCAAAAGGCCGTGGGCGGCGAGAAGGCAGGCCTCATCCCCCTCCCCAAGCCCCCGGGCGAGGAGGTAGAACCCCCAGGGCCAGCCCTCCCGGGGGAGGAAGACCTGGGCCCCCTCTAGGAGAAGCCGGACCTCCGGGGGGTCCAGGGCCAGGGCGCCAAGGACGAGGAAGCTCGCGAGGCTTGGCGGCGCCAGGAGGGGGAGGAGGCCCCGGAGGAGGTTCCCCGCCCTCCCCCGGTTTCCCCGGAGGAGGTGGGCCAGGGCCAGGGTGTGCCCCGCGAGGAGGCGCACCCCGGGGGAGGGGTGGGGCAAAAAGGGCTCCGCCTCCTCCAGGACCGAAGGGAGGGGGGTGGTGCCGAAGAAGAGCTCGAGGCGCAAGTGATGCAAGGTGGTCCAGGGGGAGGGGTCCTTGAGGCGGGCGAGGGCCGCGTGGGCCAGGGCCTCGGGCCGGCCCAGGCGCTCCAGGGCCATGGCCAGGGCCAGGTGGAGCCGGGCCTCCCCCTTGGCGTCCCCCTGGAAGCGGCTTAGGGCCTCCTCCAGGGCCAAGGCCCCCGCCCTTGGGGGAAGGGCCAGGCCCAGGTGGTAGAGGGTGAGGGGGGTCTGGGCCCTCTGGGCGGCCTCCCAGGCCAGGGCCCGGTAGGCGCTCGAGTTCCCCTTGCGGGCCTCCACGAAACCTAAAAGGGCCAGGCGTTCCGCCTCCGGGAGGTCCTCTTGGGCGCCTTGCAAAAGGGCCAGGGCCTCCCCGTCCTTCCCCTCCTCCAGGAGGCGGAGGGCCGGGGCGAGGAGAGGCTTCCCCATAGGGGAAACCTACAGGCTCCCCCTTCCCTTGGGAGGGAAGGGAGGCACATTGCAGGGGCACCCCTTGGCCTTGCTCCGGCGTCCGGGCCCGATCACGTCGGGGGCGCGGGCTCCTCCTTTGCCAGAACGGCGCCGCCCTCTTTCCGGTTCGCCAGGAAGAGGGCCAGGCCCGCTACCTCCTCCACCTGGACCTGGCCTTAAGCCCCCTAGGCCTCCCCCTTGAGGATGGCTTCAATCCGCTCCAGGGCCTCCTTAGGCAGGTCCACCCCGGCGGCTCCCAGGCTTTCCCGGATCTGCTCGGGCCGGGTGGCCCCGGTGATGGCGCTGCTGATCCCGGGAAGCCGCAACACCCAGGCCAAGGCCAGCTGGGTGCGGGTGAGGCCCAGCTCGTCCGCCACCTCCTTGAGCTTCAGCACCTTCTTCCGGTTTTCCTCCGTGAGGAAGCGCTCGGCGAACTGGGGGTAGCGGGCGAAACGGCTGTCCTCGGGGATTCCCTGGTCGTATCGCCCGGTGAGCATGCCCATGGCCAAGGGGCTCCAGACCACCAGGCCCAGGCCGAAGCGCTCTGCCTCGGGGAGGATCTCGTTTTCCACCCGCTCCCGGTAGAGCATGGAGTACTGGGGTTGCTCCACCACAGGCGGGTGGAGGCCGTTTTCCCGGGCAAAGGCCACCGCCTCGGCGATCCGGGCGGCGGGCCACTCCGAGGTACCCCAGTAGAGGGCGTAGCCCCTTTCCACGATGGTGTGCATGGCGTAGACGATCTCCTCCATGGGCACCTCGGGGTCATAGCGGTGGGCGAAGAAGAGGTCCACGTAGTCGGTCTTTAGCCGCTTCAGGCTTTGGGTGATGCTCTCCAGGAGGTGTTTCCGGCTTAGGCCCCGGTCGTTGGGGTCCTCCGACATGGGCCAGTAGGCCTTGGTGGAGAGGACCAGGGTGTGCCGGGGAAACTCCTTAAGGACCTCCCCCATGATCTCCTCGGCAAGGCCCTTGGCGTAGACGTCGGCGTTGTCGAAGAAGTTCACCCCGCCCTCGTAGGCGATCCTGACGATCTCCCGGATGGTTTCCTTGTCCTTCACCACATCCCCGAAGGTGACCCAGGCCCCCAGGGAGATCTCCGAGACCTTAAGCCCCCATTTGCCCAGTTTCCGATAGCGCATCTCGCCCATGGCTACCGGAGTTTACCCCTCGAGGCGGAAATTGACCAGCGGGTCAGTCCCCCATCTCCAGCTCCCCTCCCGGGGCCTGGAAGCCGATTCGCTTGTGGGTGCCGTCGCAGAAGGGCTTGTTCCCCGATCCCCCGAAGCGGCAAAGGGAAACCTTTCCCTCTCGAACCTCCTCCCGTTCCCCGATGCGCACCACGATGCGCTGGCCTTCCAAGCGGATGGGCCCGTTTTCCACGAACACCAGCCTCATGATTCCTATTATAGTGATATACTCGGTCCAACTATGAAACGCCTTTTGCGGGTTTTTGCCTGGCTTTTGGGCCTGGCCATCCTGGCGGTTTTGGGGGTGGTTCTGGCGGCCTATGTCACCCTGCGGGCCTCCCTGCCCCAGGTGGAAGGGCGGGTGGCCCTCAAGGGGTTTTCCGCCCCGGTGGAGGTGGGGCGGGATGGAAGTGGGGTGGTGCGGATCCGGGCCCAGACCCTAAAGGATCTCCTCTTTGCCCAGGGCTTTGTTCACGCCCAGGAAAGGCTTTGGCAGATGGAGTTTCAGCGGCGGGTGGGCCAGGGAAGGCTTTCCGAGGTGCTGGGGGAGGCCACCTTGGCCCAGGACCGCTTCCTGCGCACCTGGGGCTTTTACCAGGCGGCAAAGAGCGCCTACGAGCGGCTTTACCCTGAGGAGAAAGAGGCGGTGGACGCCTACGTGGCCGGGGTGAACGCCTTTTTGCAAAGCGGGGCTCCTCTTCCCCCCGAGTTCCGCCTCCTGGGCTTCCGCCCCGAGCCCTGGACGGGGCCGGATGTGTTGGTCTGGGCCAAGATGATGAGCTTTGACCTTTCCGGGAACTGGGAGGAGGAGCTTCTGCGCCACCGCCTCCTGGCCCGGGGGATCAGTCAGGAAAGGCTTTTGGAGCTCATTCCCCCTTACCCGGAGGATGCCCCCACCATCCTGCAAGGGGAGGACCTGGAGCTTCCCCTGAAGCGGGAGGAAGCCCCGGCGGCCCTGCTTAGGATGGCCCCGCCCCGTTTCCTGGAGGCCAGCAACAACTGGGTGGTGGCGGGAAGCCGCACGGTCACGGGAAAGCCCTTCCTGGCCAACGACCCCCACCTGCGCCTGGGGGCTCCCAGCCTCTGGTTCCTCATGGCCCTTGAAGCCCCCGGCTACCGGGTTATCGGGGCCAGCCTCCCCGGGGTTCCCGGGATCGTCATCGGGCGCAACGACCGCATCGCCTGGGGGGTCACCAACGTGGGGGCGGATGTACAGGACCTTTACCTCCTGGAGGACGTGGGGGGGAAAGGGTACCGCTACAGGGGCCAGGTGCTTCCCTACCGGGTGCGGGAGGAGAGGATCCCGGTCGAAGGGGGAAAGGAGGAGATCCTTCGGGTGCGGGAAACGGTCTATGGACCGGTGATCACCGACGCCCTCGAGAACCCTCCCCAGGTTCCCATGGCCCTTCGCTGGGTGAGCCTGGATGAGGAGGACCACATCCTCATGGCCTATCTGGGGATCAACCGGGCGCAGAACTGGCAGGAGTTCGTGGCCGCCCTAAGCCACTACTCCGCCCCCAGCCAGAACTTCGTCTACGCCGATGCGGACGGCAATATCGGCTACATCGCTCCCGGAAAGTTTCCCATCCGTAAGGAAGGGCACACGGGCATGGTGCCGGTGCCGGGGAATGGGGAATGGGACTGGCAGGGCTACCGCAAGCCGGAGGAGTGGCCCAAGGTGTTGAACCCCAAGGAGGGCTTCCTGGTCACCGCCAACAACAAGGTCACTCCCCAGGGCTTCCCCTACGCCCTCACCTACGACTGGGCCGAACCCTACCGGGCGGAGCGCATCCGGGAGCTCCTCCTGGCCAAGGAAAGGCTTGCCCTCGAGGACATGAAGGCCATTCAGCAGGACCAGAAGACCCTCCTCTTCCGGGACTTCCGCCCGGTGCTGGAGCTTCTAAACCCCCTCTCCGAAAGGGCCAAGACCGTTCGGGAAAGGCTTTTGGCCTGGGATGGAACCATGGATAAAAGTTCGGAGGAGGCCCTGGTCTTCGCCCTGTGGTACACGGAGCTCACCCGCCTGCCCAAAAGGGAGGTGGGGGAGGAGTTCTGGGACGAGCCCCGCTACCTCCTGCGGGCCATGCGGGAAGGGGATCCAAACTGCGACCAGCCGAACACCGAGTACCGGGAGTCCTGCCTGGACTTCGCCGCCTTGGCCCTGGAAAGGGCCTTGGACCGGAAGGAGGCCTTGAGGGTGCGCTCCTGGGGCCAGGTGCACCGGGCCACCTTCCCCCATGCGGTCCTCACCCACACCCCCTTGAAGCGGTTTACGGACCGGAGGGTTCCCTTTGGCGGGGACCGGTACACGGTGAACGTGGCCCCCTTTGACCCTGAAACCCTCCTCATGTCCCATGGGCCCAGCTACCGCCAGATCGTGGACCTGGCCCATCCGGAGGCCTCCCTCTTCATCCACCCCATGGGCCAGACGGGGCACTTCCTGGCCCCTGGCTACGGGGACCTCCTGCCCCTTTGGGCCGGAGGGGAGTACCTGCCCATGGCCTTCGCCGCCCCGGCCCGGGAGAGGGTGTTGCTTCTGGAACCCGGGCGTTAGCGAAGCCGCCTTACGGGGAGGGGTTCTCCTCCCCGTTTTCCATCTTGCGGAACTCCCCCAGGACCTCCCGCACCTTGTCGTGGACCCAGTAGGCCTTGCGGCCGAAGAGAAGCTCTATGGCCTGGTCCACCTCCTCCACCGCATAGAGGTGGAAGCGTCCCTTGGCCACCGCCTCCACCACCTCCTTCCGCAGGGTCAGATGAGGAAGGTTGGCCTTGGGAAGCACCACCCCCTGGCTTCCCGTGAGCCCCAGGGTTTGGCAGACCCGGAAGAATCCCTCCACCTTCTCTGCCACCCGGCCCACGGCCAAAACCCTTCCCGTCTGGTCCAGGCTTCCGGTGACCGCCAGGTCCTGCCTTAGGGGAAGGCCAGAGATGGCGGAAAGCACCGCCAAAAGCTCCGCAAGCCCCGCCGAATCCCCCTCTATGCCCCCGTAGCTTTGCTCAAAGACCAGGCTCACCGTGGCGGAAAGGGCCCCCAGGCTGGCGTAGCTTCCCCGCAGGTAGCCCGCCAGGGTGAGGACCGCCTTGTGGAACACCTGCCCCCCCAGGCCCACTTCCCGGTCGATGGAGAGGATGCCTTCGCGCCCGGGGCCCGCCTGGGCGGTGATGCGCACAGGCCGTCCCCGGGGCAGGGGGCCTTCCACCACCACCAGGCCGTTGATCTCCCCCACCTGCATACCCTGGACCTCGAGGGCCACCACCCCCTCCTCGAGGTCCTTCAGGTACAGTTCCTCCTCCAGGCCGAACCGCTCCTCCCTTGCCAGTAGGGCTTTTTCTACCGCCTCCCGGTCCAGAGGGTGCTTGAGGGCCGAAGCCTCCCGGGCCAGGTCCAGAAGGCGGTAGAGCCTGGCGTCCAGGCGTTCCTTGTGCCCGGTCCAGCGCCGGGCCTCGTCCGCCAGGGCGGAGAGACCCTCAGGGGTCAGGGCCACCCCCTCGGCTTGCAAGAACCCCCCCAGGTAGGCCACGTTCTCCTTCGTGTAGGGGATTTCCGGGCTGAACTCCACGCGGAAGGGAAAGAGCTCCAGGAATTCCTCGTCCTCCTCCAGGAAGGCGATCACCTCCGGGGGGCCCACCAGGAAGACTTGGGCCTTGAGGGGGGCGGGTTTGAGGCGGGGGCCCTTGACCTCGGGCCGGGGTGCGAGGGGCTCCACCTCTCCCGTGGCCAGGGCCCGCTTCAGGAGGGGGTAGCTTCCCAGCTCCCACACCCGGTGGGCCTCCAGGACCACCACCCCCCCGGTGGCCCGCATGAGGGCCCCGGGGCGGAGGAGGCCCAGGTGGGTGGAGAGGACCCCATCCCGGGCCTCGTACTCCAGGTGGCCAAAGAGCCTCTCCGGGGTCGGGTTGGCCTCGTAGACTACCCGCTCCCCTCCCTCTACCAGGAGCCGGGGGAGGAGGTGTTCTAGGAGGAGCTCCTCCTCCAAAGCGGCGGCCCGGAGCAGGGTCTCCAGGATCCGGTCCAGGTAGCGCCCCGCTTGGGGAAAGCGGGCCTTTAGGGCCTCGGCCTTGGGCAGGAGGAAGCGCTCGGCGAAGCCCCGTCTCAGGGCCGCCACCTCCGCCTGGGCCCGCTGCCGCACGTCTAGATAGGCCAGGACCGTCTCCTCCAGCTTGGCGGAGAGCTCAGGGGGTAGGGGGCCCTTGCCGGAGAGCTGGAGCCCTTCCTCGCCTTCCAAAAGGGTGAAGCCGAGGCCTTCCGCCTCCTCTGCTAAGGCCTTCAGCAGGGCCTCGGCCTCGCGCTCGTGGCGGGCCTCCACCAGGCTTTTAGCGTAGAGGAACCCCTTTTCCCGAAAGAGGGCGGGGGTGAACTCGGCGAGGAGGGCCTCCACCCCTTCCACCAGGGCCCGGCCCTGCCCCTCGGGGAGGAGAAGGGGGAAGGCTTCCTCCCGGAGGGGCAGGTAGACCAGCTCCTCCTTGGGGAAGGGGCGGTCCTGCAGGTAAGCAAGGAGGCGCTTTCTTTTGCCAAGGCCGCTTGGCCCCACCAGATAGCCGTGCCCTCCCTGGCGGAAGGCGGCCTCGAGGGCCTTTAAAGCCCGCTCCTGGCCGAAGAAGGGAGGGGCAGGCTCAGGCTCCGTGGGTGGGGTGAACCAGGCAAGAGCGCTAACCCGCATCGGGCTCACTATACCCGGACCCACGCCCTGAGGGGCCTGGGGTAAACTAGTGGACAAAGGAGGGATTTCATGGTTAAGGTGGAGGTCCTGGGCATGATCCTGGCAGGGGGGCAGGGAAGCCGCCTCTACCCCCTCACCGCCAAGCGGGCCAAGCCGGCGGTGCCCTTCGGGGCCAAGTATCGGATTATTGATTTCGTCCTGAACAACTTCGTGAACTCGGGCATCTACTCCATCTACGTCCTCACTCAGTTCAAGGCCCAGTCCCTCACCGAGCACATCCAGCGTTACTGGCGCTTCGGGGCTTTCCTGGAGGACCACTTCATCCTCCTGGTGCCCGCCCAGATGTACCGCTACGAGGAGCTGGGCCCCGTGTGGTACCGGGGTACCGCCGACGCCATCTACCAGAACCTGCACCTGGTGCACAATCACGCCCCCATGGCCGTGGCCGTCTTCGGGGGCGACCACATTTTCAAAATGAACATCCGCCACATGGTGGAGTACCACTATGAGAAGCGGGCCGACATCACCATCGCCGCCTACCCCGTGCCGGTGGAGGAGGCCCGGCGCTTTGGGGTTTTGCAGGTGGACGAGGATTGGCGCATCACCGAGTTCCAGGAAAAGCCCCAGAACCCCAAGCCCATTCCCCGCAAGCCCCACCTGGCCCTGGCCTCCATGGGCAACTACATCTTCCGCACCGAGGCCCTCTTTGAACTCCTGGAGGCCGATGCCAAGGAGAGCGCTTCCAGCCACGACTTCGGCAAGGACGTGATCCCCCGGGCCCTCAAGGAGGGGTACCGGGTGTTTGCCTACGACTTTCACCGCAATCCCATCCCCGGCCAGGAGGGTCCCAACCTGTACTGGCGGGACGTGGGTACCCTGGACGCCTACTTTGAGGCCAGCATGGACCTGGTGAAGGTGGTTCCCGAGTTCGACCTCTTCAATCCCGAGTGGCCCCTCAGGACCGCCAACCTCTTCAGTCCCCCCGCCAAGTTCGTCCACGAAACGGGGGAACGGATAGGGCGGGCGCTGAACAGCCTTCTGGCCGGGGGGGTCATCGTGAGCGGGGGAACGGTGCGGGAGTCGGTCCTTTTCCGGCGGGTACGGGTGAACTCCTACAGCCTGGTGGAGCGCTCCGTCCTCTTTGACGACGTGGAGGTGGGCCGCTACTGCAGGATCCGCAACGCCATCATCGACAAGGACGTGAAGATTCCTCCCCATACCGAGATCGGCTACGACCTCGAGGCCGACCGTGCCCGGGGCTTCACCGTTACCCCGGAAGGGGTGGTGGTGGTGCCCAAGGGGTACCGCTTTTAGCCATGGAGAAGCATCCGGGTAGGCTTTTCTATCGCCTTTCCCGCCTGGCCCAAGGGGAGGAGCTTCCCCTAAAGCGGAAGCCCAAGTCCAAGGTTTACGCCAATCCCCTGGAAACCCAGGTCCTGCCTCCCTTCCGGGAGGAGGGAGGGCCGCCTTTGTTCCGGGTTCTTTCCCAGCTCAGGCCCCTCCTGCCCGAGGTGGGTTCGGCTCTGACCCTGAAGGATCTTTCCCAGGTCCTCTATCCCCTGGCGGAGCGCTCGGGGAGGCGGGGTTTTCCCTCGGCGGGGGAGGCTTATCCCGTGGAGGCCTACCTGGTGGTGCGCCGGGTGGAAGGGGTTTTCCCGGGGGTCTACCACTACTTCCCCAAGGAGCACCAGCTCTTCCAGATCGCCGCCAGGGTGGAGGAGGCTTCCTGGTCCGAGGCGCTTTTGGGCCTTGGCCTCGAGCAGGCGGCGGCCCTTTTGGTCTTGACTCTGGTTCCGGAAAGGAGCGAGGCCCTCTTCGGCCTCAGGGGATACCGGTATGCCCTCCTCGAGGCGGGCTATGCGGCGGGCTTGGTGCTTCTTTCCGCCATCGGTCAGGGACTGGCCGCATACCCGGCCGAGACCTTTTATGATGAGATGGTGGCTCACCTCCTGCGGTTGCCCGAGGGGGAATACCCTGGGGTGGTGGTGATTTTAGGACGAAAACAATACGCTAAAGGGTATTTGGGGAAGGATTTATGGCACGGATTTTCTTGGTGGAAGATGATCCCCAGGTAGGGGAGCTGGTCAAAAGGTTTCTGGAAAAGGAGGGGCTTTTGGTGGTGTGGGCCCGCACGGGGAGGGAGGCTCTGAAGCAGGCCTGGGAAGGGACCAAGCCGGATCTGGTGGTCCTGGATCGGGGGCTTCCCGACATGGAGGGCCTCGAGGTCCTCAGGTCCTTGCGGGACCTGGACCCCCTTCTCCCCGTCCTCCTCACGGGCCGCGCCGAAGAGGATAGCCGGGTGGAGGGGCTATTAGAGGGGGCGGATGATTATCTGGGCAAGCCCTTCTCCCTCAAGGAGCTTTTGGCCCGCATCAAGGCCCTCCTGCGCCGAGGTGGCAAGGAAGGGAGGCGGTATTTCGGTCCCCTGGAGCTGGACCTGGAGGCCAGGAAGGCCTACCTGGACGGTCAGCCCTTGAAGCTTTCCGCCACCGAAGCCAACCTCCTCTTCGTCCTGGCCCAGACCCCGGGAAGGGTGTACACCCGGGAGGAGCTTTTGGCAAGGGTTTGGGGGCCCGAGTTTGAGGGTTCGGAGCGGGTGGTGGACGCCTATATCCGCCTTCTCCGCAAAAAGCTCAAGGATGACCCCCAGGCTCCCCGGTTCATTGAAACCGTGGTGGGGATGGGTTACCGCTTCCTGGGCGAGTGATGGAGCGGGTTTTCGTCTACGGGACCCTGAAGCGGGGGGAAAGGAACTACCCTTTGGTGGAAAGACGGGTGGTGAAGGTCCTTCCCGGGTACGTGGAGGGGTATCGCCTCTTTCACCTGGCCGAGGGACCGGGCCGTCCTTACCCTTATCCCGGCATGGTTCCCGGGGAGGGAAGGGTCTATGGGGAGGTCCTCTTCTTGCCGGAGGAGGCCCTCTCCCTATTGGACGAGCTGGAGGAGGAGGGGGTGGAGTACCGGCGGGTTAAGGTCCTGGTGGAAACGGAGGAGGGCCCCCTTCTCGCCTGGACCTACCTCTACCTGGGGGGCCTGGAGGGGGCGGTTTGGCTTCCCCAAGGGGTGTGGCCGGCCTAGGCTTCCCCCGGGTCGGGGAGGACGGGAAACCCTTCCCTAAGGGCTGCTCCCGCCAGGCGTGCATCCAGGGTTACAAAGGGAAGGTCCTGGGGCCGGCCCCGGCTGGCCACCCAGGCTGCGGCCAGCTGAAGGGCATCCCCGGTTCGCAAGGGGTGGGCGAAGAGGAGGCGGCGTGCGGTTTTCCGCACCTCCTCCCCCGGCAACACCTCGTACCACGCCCTTTGTAACCTTTCCAGACGATCCAGGGCTTTGGCCAGGGGCGCATCCTTTAGGATTCCCTCTCGGGCTTTGCAGGCAAGAGCGGAAACCAGTTCCAGCTCGGTTCCCCACCAGACCACCACCAAGGGATTTTCCAGATAGAGGTCCTGCACCCTTTCCGTGGCGGCCTCGAGGGCCAGAAGGGGAAGAAGAGCCGAGGCGTCCCAGAACCTCATCCTTCCTCCCGTCGCTCCTCCAAAAGGGCCTCCACCAGCCCGGGTATCCGGGGCATTCCGGCAAAGTCCAGCACCTCCCCGCTCCCCGGACGCACCATTCCCAGGCGTACCAGCTCTTCCAGGCCCTCGGGCAAGGCGGCGGGCACCAGCCTGGCCACGGGTTTGCCGCGGTCTAGGATGAGGATTTCCTCCCCCGAGCGCACCTCCCTTAGGAGCTTGGAGAGGTGGGCCTTGGCCTCGCTCACCGACACCCTACGCATAAGACCATTATAGTCGATTATAGTATGACCATGAAGGTCCTTATGGTGGCCCCCGAGGCCTATCCCCTGGTGAAGGTGGGGGGGCTCGCCGACGTGGTGGGGGCCCTGCCCAAGGCCTTAAGACCCCTGGGGGTGGAGGCCACGGTGCTTCTTCCCTGGCACCGCTTTGTGGAGGCGCAGCGGGTGGGAGAGGTGGCCTATGCCTTCGCCGGACAGGAGGAAAGGGCTCCCCTGGGGGAACGGTGGGAGGGAGGGGTGCGGTTTCTCCTTCTGGGCGTGCCCGGGTTTGAACGGGACCGGGTCTACGGCTACCCCGACGACGTGGAGCGCTACCTCCGCTTTGCCGTGGCGGCGGGCCGGGTGGCCCTGGGGTTTGACCTGGTCCACGCCCACGACTGGACCGCTGCCCTCCTGCCCCTTACCGCCAGGGTGCCTGCCGTCTACACCATCCACAACCTGGCCCACCAGGGCCTGGTGGACCCCGCCCTCTTCTTCCACTGGACGGGGCTTCCCTGGAGTCTTTTCCACATGGAGGCCCTGGAGTTCTACGGCCAGGTGAACCTGATGAAGGGGGGTATTGTCTTCGCCCGGGCGGTGACCACGGTGAGCCCCTCGTATGCGGAGGAGATCCAGACCCCGGAGTTCGGCATGGGGCTGGATGGGGTGCTGAGGCGCCATGCGGGTAAGCTTTTCGGCATCCTGAATGGTTTGGACCTCGAGGTCTTTGACCCGGCCAAGGACCCCCACCTTCCCGCCCCCTACTCCCGGGAGGATGTAAGGGGCAAGGCCCTGGCGCAAAAGGCCCTTTGGGAGCGCACGGGGCTTAAGGGGCCCCTCCTCGCCTACGTGGGCCGGCTGGACGGGCAAAAGGGCCTGGACCTTATCCTGAAGGCTGTTCCCCGCTTGAAGGAGCTGGGCTTTTATCTTCTGGTCCAGGGGGTGGGGGACGAGGGCCTAGCGCAAGCCCTCAGGCAGGTGGAGGAGGAGAATCCCGGCTTCGTGCGCTTTGTGGAGGCCTACGACGAGGCCTTGGCCCGCCTGGCCTACGCGGGGGCGGACGCCCTTTTGGTGCCGAGCCGCTTTGAACCCTGCGGCCTGGTGCAGATGATCGCCCAGCGCTACGGCACCCCGCCCGTGGCCCGGGCGGTGGGGGGGCTTAAGGACACCATAGAGGATGGCCGCACGGGGGTACTCTTCCAGACCTACCACCCCGAGGGCCTCCTCTACGGGGTCTTGCGCCTTTTCCGCTTGGGGCCGGAGGCCCTGGGCCTGAGGGGCATGGAGAAGGACTTCTCCTGGGAAAGGTCCGCCCGGGCCTACCTGGAGGTCTACCGAAAGGCCCTGGGCTAATATGGGGGGGATGCTTCCGGACCTCGAGGCCAAGGCCCTGGCGGGCGACCCAGAGGCCCAGGCCCTGCTCCACTTTCTCCGGCTTCTAAGGCGCAAGGAGTACCAGGAGGCCAGAGTCTATGCGGAGGGTTTCCCCGAGGAACTTAGGGAGAGGCTTTTGGCCGGGCTTAGCCTGCTAGTTGCTTTTGCCGAAGGCAAAACAAGTCTTGAGGAAGCCCCTGAGCGCCTGGAAGACCCCCTGTTCGCCGCGGAGCGGGAGGTCCTCTTGGGGGTAAGGGCCGTGAGGGAGGGGAGAAGGGAGGAGGCCGAGGCCCGTTTTCAAAAGGCCCTTGCCCTGGATCCCCATCACCACCGGGCCCTCAGCAACCTGGGCAACCTTTACCTGGAAAGGGGCGAGCTGGAGGCGGCCTTGGATCTTTACCAGCGGGCGTTGAAACTGGCCCCGGAGGACCCCCTGGTCCACGAGAACCTGGCGGCCCTTTATAAGCGGAAGGGGGACCTGGACAGGATGATAGCCCACATGAAGCAGGCCACCCGCCTCAAGATGCGCCCGCCTGTTTCCCTAGATCCCCTGACGGGAAAACCCCAGCGCCGCCCGCTTCACCGCCGCATTCCCCTTTGGGTCTGGGTGTTCCTCCTCACCCTCCTGGTCTACCTGCTCCTGAAGAAGCCCTAGGGCCTGGTCCAAGGCGTCCAGGGAACGCCCTTCCGAAAGCAGACGTCGCCAAAGCCGCCCCCCAGGCTGCCCCCGAAAGAGGTTCAACATGTGCCTCAGCACTGCCCACGGAGGGGTACCCTTTTGCGCCTCCGCTTCCAGGTAGAGCCGCATGCGCCGGGCCACATCCAGCCGGCTTGGCCTATGCGCCAGGCCGAACACCCGCCGGTCCGCCTCCTCCAGCACGAAGGGGTCCTCGTAGACCGCCCGGCCCATCATGACCCCATCCACCTTCTCCAGGTGGGGAAGGGCTTCCTCCAGGGTTCGCACCCCTCCGTTCAGAACGAAGGTGAGGTGGGGAAAGTCCGCCTTTAGCCGGTGGACCCAGTCGTGGCGCAAGGGGGGAACCTCCCGGTTTTTCCGGGTGGAGAGGTTAAGGAGGGCGCTACGGGCATGGACGATGAAGACCCGCACCCCGGTTTCCCCATACGCTTCCACCCAGCGGGCGAGGAGGGGGTAGCTTTCCCCTTCCACCCCCAGCCGGAGCTTCACCGTGACAGGGATGTCCACCGCTTCCACCATGGCCTTGAGGATCTCCCTCACCCTTATGGGGTCCAGGAGGAGGCAGGCGCCAAACCCCCCCTCCTGGGCCTTTTCCGAGGGGCAACCCAGGTTTAGGTTCACCTCGTCGTATCCCCAGGCCTGGCCGATCCGCGCCGCCTCCGCCAGGCTTTTGGGATCCGAGCCCGCAAGCTGCAGGGCGATGGGGTGCTCCTCGGGGTGGAAGGCAAGGAGCCTTTCGGCTTTTCCCCGGAGCACCGCCTGGTCCACGGTCATCTCCGTGTAAAGCCGCACCTTGCGGCTGATCTGGCGGACCAGGTAGCGGAAGTGCCGGTCCGTCCGGTCCACCATGGGGGCCACGGACAGGCGGTGGTCAGACACCCTGCAAGACCTCCGCCGGGGACAGGACCCTGGGTTCGCGGAAGGCGATGTCCTCTTCTTCCCCTTCCTCGATCACCTCGAGGCCCGGGTATTTTGCCCGGAGCAACTCTACCAGCTCCTGCACCAGGTCCTCGGGGGTGCTGGCGGCGGAGGTGATGCCCGCGCTTTCGGCACCCTGGAGCCACTCCTCCTGGAGATCCCTGGCGCTTTCCAGGCGGTAGGCTCTGCCGGTAAGGCTTTGGGCCAGTTCCAAAAGGCGCATCCCGTTGGAGGAGTGGGGGCTGGTGAGCACCAGGAAGAGGTCCACATGGGGGGCGATGCGCCGCACCGCCTCCTGGCGGTTCTGGGTGGCGTAGCAAAGGTCCTTTCGCCTGGGCACCACCAGCTTGGGGAAGCGGGCCTTGAGGATCTCTATGGTCTTTAAGGTGTCTTCCACGCTCAAGGTGGTCTGGGTGAGGACCACCACCCGTTCGGGGTCGGGCACCTCCACGGTACGGGGGTCGGCCAGGCGGGGGTCCTTGCCCACGTGGGTGTGCACCGCCACCAGGATGGTCCTTTCCGGGGCCTCCCCGTAGGTGCCCTTCACCTCCTGGTGGTCGGCGGAATCCCCCACCAGGAGGATCCAGTACCCTTCCTGGGCATAGCGTCTGGCCTCGATGTGCACCTTGGTGACCAGGGGACAGGTGGCGTCCAGGATGTGGAAGCCCATTTCCGCCGCCTGCCTGCGCACGGCCGGAGGGTGGCCGTGGGCGGAGAAGACCAGGGTGCCCGCCAGGGGCTTTTCCCGGCGAAGGCTATCGATCTCGGAAAGATCCTCCACGAAGTGCACCCCTTTGGCCCTAAGCCGCTCCACCACCGCACGGTTGTGGACGATCTCGTGGTACACCACCAGCTCCCCCTGGGGTTTCAGGGCCTCCGCCCAGCGCTCCACCGTCTGGATGGCCATCACCACCCCGGCGCAGAAGCCCCTGGGCCGGGCCAAGTAGAGGCGCTTTAGCTCCCTCTCCATGCCCTCCATTCTAGGCGTCCGCCTCCTGGGCCTTTGTGTCCCGGGCGAGGAGCCTTTCCGCTACCTCCCGGGCAAAGGGGGTCTTGGCCCTTTCCAGGGCCTTCCTGGCGGTTTCCCGCCCCTTGCCCCCAGGGCGGAAGCCCTCCTGGGCCAGGGCCAGGAGGGCCAAGGCAGTGGCAGGGAAGGGGAGACCTTCCTTTTCAAGAAGCCCCAGGCCCTCCCCGTAGCGGTGGAGGGCCTCCCGGTACGCCGCCCTTAGGAGGGCCTGGCTGCCTTCCTGGAAGGCCCGGGCTACCCTCAAGAGGCCTTCGGCCTCGGCCAGGGGTTCGCCTTCCTGGGCGGAGAAGTGGGCCGCCTCGAGGAGCCTTTCCAGGGCCAGGGTTCGCTCCTCCTCGGGCAGGAGGGGGGAGTATTCCCGCTGGAAAAGGGGGGCGAACCAGGAGAGGCGGAGGGGTTTCCGCAGGCGAAAGGTTTCCCCTTGGGCTTCCACCTCCTGGTCCAGGGCCTTGAGCAAGGGCACCAGCTTGGGGAAGCGGGCCCGCACCTCCTCCCGTCTGGCTTCTCCCCTTAGGGCCAGGAAAAAGAGAAAGGCCCCTACTCCTTCCACGCCTCCACTTCCTTGTAGTGCACCAAGGCGGCGAAGAGGGGAGAGGACCCATCGGCCACGGAGAACTTGACCTCCACCAAAACCACCTCCTCGGGAAGGTCCTCCACAAAGCGGTTCAGCCTTTCTTGAAAGATATCGGGATCGTTGGCGGTGATCACCTTGAACCTAACCCCCTGCATGGCCCCATTATGCCCTGCGTTCCACCAGGGCGGTGAGGAGGTTTTGCAAATGGGAGGTGGCCTCCCGTCCGGGGAGGGTGTCCAGGTAGGGAATAAGGGCACCCAGGCCCTCTTGGGCAAGTCTCTTGGCCTCCTCCTTGGCCCAGGCCACGGCTCCGGAGACCAGGAGGTTTTGCCAAAGCCAGCGCACCTCGGCCTCGGGCTTGGCCTCCCGGGGAAGGCTTAAGAGGGCCTCGGCCCGGATGCGGTCCTCCTTGGGGGCTTCCTGGAGGTAGCGGATCAGGATCAGGGTGCGCTTGCCCTCATAGAGGTCCCCGGCGAGCTCCTTGCCGTAAGCCTGGTCCCCCTCGAGGTTGAGAACATCGTCCATGATCTGGAAGGCTATCCCCAGCTTTAGCCCTGCTTCCTCGTAGAGGGCAGGGGGCGTTTTCCCGGAAAGCAGGGCTCCAAGCCTCAAAGGAGCCACGGCGGTGTAGTAGGCGGCCTTATGGGCCACCAAGTGGAGGTAATCCTCCGGGGTCAGGTCTAAACGGCCGGAAAGGGTCCAGAGGAGGTCCAGGTGTTGCCCGTAGGCAGTGCGGTGCACCACCTGATGGAACTCGGCCAGCACCTCCGGTCCAAAGAGGCCTTCGTTCAAACCTCGGATCAAAAGCCCCCACATCTCCCCATGCAAGGCATCCCCGGCATTCAGGGCCAGGGGCATGGGGTAGAGGCGGTGCAGGGCGGGCCTTCCCCGGCGCTCCTCGGAGCCGTCCTCTATGTCGTCGTGGATGAGCACCCAGTTTTGGAAAAGTTCCAGGGCAGTTCCTGCCCAAAGGCTGGCCTCGAGGGTAGCACCATGGGCCAGCCCCGCATAGACCACCAAAAGCCCCCGGAGCCTCTTTCCACCTCGGGATGGATACTCCTGAAGAAGCGCCTGGTAAGCGGGATCCGGGTGGGTCAGGTAGCCCAGGAGTCTTTCGTGGAGGGCATCCTTCACTTCCTGGGGAGAGGGCACCATGCTATACACTTTAGGCCATGCGCGGCTACGCCTTGGGCCTCCTGGCCCTCAACCTCCTCACCCTTCTTTGGGGCACCACCTTTGTGGTGGTCAAGGGGGCGGTAGGGGAGATGACCCCAAGCCTTCTGGTCTTCCTGCGCTTTCTTTTGGCCAGCCTCTTCTTCCTCCCCTGGGCCTTTCGCCTGCCCAAGGGGGTGTGGGGCCCGGGGATGGAGCTGGCCTTTTGGCTGCTTCTGGGCTATGCCTCCCAGGCCGTGGGCCTCATGTACACCTCGGCGAGCCGAAGCGCCTTCATCACCGCCTTGAACGTGGTCCTGGTCCCCTTGATCCTGGGCCTGGTGGGCCGGAGGCTTGGGGGGGTTTGGCTGGCGGCCCTTTTGGCCTTTTTGGGCGTGGGGTTTCTCTCCTATGATCCCCGGCAGCCTCCCTTGAACGTGGGGGATCTCTGGACCCTTCTTACCGCCCTTACCTATGCCCTTTACATCGTGCGCCTCGAGGTGCACGCCAAGGCCTTTCCCTCCTTGCCCCTCACGGCGGTTCAGATCTTCGGCACGGCATTACTTGCCCTGCCCTGGGCCCTTTGGGAGGGGGTGAGGTGGGAAGGGATACCCTGGGGTGCTGTTTTCTACCTAGGGGTGGTGGCCACGGCCCTCACCACCTGGCTCCAGACCTGGGGACAGAGGTACGTGCCTGCACCCCAGGCGGCCATCCTTTACACCATGGAACCCGTCTGGGCCACCCTTTTTGCCTTCGCCGTTCTGGGGGAAAGGCTGGGCTTTCTGGGGGGCCTTGGGGCCTTTCTGGTGGTCCTGGCCACCTTCCAGGCTATCCGCCGATCCCCAGCATGACCCGCTTCCTTAAGGTGGGGAGGGTGTTGCCGAAGGCGGGCTTGCGGTTGGTGGCGATCAGGATGGCATCCACCAGGGCCTCCACCGGCTCCTCTGCGGCAAAGGCCCAGGAAATATCCATCTCCAGATCGGTGAGGAGGCAGGGCCGGAGCTTTTTGTCGGAGGTGAGGCGAAGCCGGGAGCAGTTGGAGCAGAAGGGCTCGGTGACGGGGTTGATGAACCCCAGGGTGCCCTGGGCCCCGGGGATCCGAAAAACCCGGGCCGGGGAGGTGGGGTCATGGGGAACGGGTTCCAAGGGACCAAAGACCGCCTCGATCCGCGCCCGGATCTCCTTTCCTGACACAAAGCGGCGGCGGTACTCCTCGGGGTCGGAGTTGTCCAGGTGCATGTACTCGATGTAGCGCATGTGCAAGGGACGGTCCAGGGAGAGGCTGGCTAGGGGCACCACCTCTTCCTCGTTCATCCCCCGGATCACCACGGCGTTGAGCTTGACGGGATGAAGCCCAAGCTCCAAAGCGGTTTCTATGGCCTCTAAAACCCGCTCCACCTTGCCGCCCCGGGTGATGCGGGTGAAGACCTCAGGGGTGATGGCGTCCAAGGAGATGTTCACCCGGTTCAGGCCTGCTTGCACCAGCTCCTTGGCCCTTTTGGCGAAGAGGAGGCCGTTGGTGGTGATGGCCACGTCCTCGATGCCCTCCTTGCTCCGGGCCCGTTCGATCATCTGGGGAAGCTCCTTGCGCACCAAGGGTTCCCCGCCCGTGAAGCGCACGGCGGAAAGGCCAAGGAGGGAGGCGGCCTCGAGGAAATGGTCCACCTCCTCCACGGTGAGGGTTCCCGGGGGCTCGGCCATCTCGAGGCCTAAAGGGTGGCAGTAAAGGCAGTGCAGGTTGCACCGGGGGGTGACGGAGATGCGAAGGTCTTTGATAAGGCGCCCGTAGTTGTCCAGTAGCTTCATGCCTTTCCCTCTTCGGGCCACCATACTACGCCCTAGGCCGGAGGGCAAGGGATAAAAAAACAAACCCCCAGGTCTAGGCCTGGGGGTTGATGTGGAGCGGGAGACGGGACTTGAACCCGCGACCCCGACCTTGGCAAGGTCGTGCTCTACCAACTGAGCTACTCCCGCGTAGTAAAAATCCCCCGCACCGACCTACTCTCCCAGGACCCTGCGGTCCCAGTACCATCGGCGCTGGCGCGTTTCACTTCCGTGTTCGGAATGGGAACGGGTGGTTCCACGCCGCTATGGGCACGGGGGATTCTCGTGTTTTGTTTTTCAAAATCCCACGCCGCCTTCAAGCGGCAGGGGATCCAAGCTGGGGTGGTCATCAGGGCAAAAGGGTCAAGACCTCGGACGATTGGGACCGGTCAGCTCAACGCCTCACGGCGCTTACACCTCCGGCCCATCCACCGGGTAGTCTTCCCGGGTCCTTACCGGCTTCACACCGTGGGAGGCCTCATCTTGGGGCGGGTTTCCCGCTTAGATGCTTTCAGCGGTTATCCCTCCCGCACATGGCTACCCAGCTTATGCCCCTGGAGGGACAGCTGGGAAACCAGAGGTGCGTCCCTTCCGGTCCTCTCGTACTAGGAAGAGCCCCCCTCAAGCCTCCTGCGCCCGTGGCGGATAGAGACCGAACTGTCTCACGACGTTCTGAACCCAGCTCGCGTGCCGCTTTAATGGGCGAACAGCCCAACCCTTGGGACCTTCTTCAGCCCCAGGATGCGACGAGCCGACATCGAGGTGCCAAACCTCCCCGCCGCTGTGGACGCTCGGGGGAGATCAGCCTGTTATCCCCGGGGTAACTTTTATCCGTTGATCGATGGCCCTTCCACACGGGACCACCGGTTCACTAGGCCCGGCTTTCGCCCCTGCTCGGCTTGCAGGCCTCACAGTCAGGCTCCCTTCTACCCTTGCGCTCTCCGGCGGATTTCCGTCCCGCCTGAGGGAACCTTTGGGCGCCTCCGTTACCCTTTAGGAGGCGACCGCCCCAGTCAAACTGCCCGCCAAGCGCTGTCCCCAATCCCTTGGGTTAGGCCCCCAGCCGCATCAGGGTGGTATTTCACCGGCGCCTCCACCGCCCCCGAAAGGGCGGCTTCACAGGCTCCCACCTATCCTACGCAGACGCGACCAAGAGCCAACACCAGGCTGCAGTAAAGCTCCACGGGGTCTTTTCGTCCTGCCACGGGTAGGCCGCATCTTCACGGCCAGTTCAATTTCACCGGGTCCCTCG
>NZ_KB905754.1 GCF_000381045.1 Thermus scotoductus DSM 8553
CCAGCCCTCGGCGGCCAGGCGGACCATGGCGGCCCAGAGGCGGGTTTTCTTGTGGGTCTTCGGGTCCAGGGAGAGTTCCAGCAGGAGCCGGTCCTCCTCAGGGGTCAGCTGGATCTGAAGAGGGGCTGCCATGTTGACATGATAAGGGGTTGGCACTTAGCATGGGAGGCAAGGGCATGAAGAGGGGTCTAAGGGCCCGGTTTTTCGCGGCGCTTCTTCCCGCTCTTTCCCAGGGGCACGCCAGGGTAAGCGAGCCCTGGCGGAGGAAACTCCTGGGAGGCCTGGCGGGCACGGTGTTGGAGATCGGCCCGGGAACGGGGGTCAACCTGGCCTACCTGCCGGATGGGGTCTACTGGATTGGCCTCGAGCCCAATCCCTACTTCCACCCCCACCTCCGGCGGGCTCTAAGCCTCAGGGGGCTTTCCGGCGATGTTCTTTTAGGTCAGGCGGAGGCCATCCCCCTGCCGGAGGGAAGCGTGGAGGCCGTGGTGGCCACCTTGGTCCTGTGCTCGGTGGAGGATCCCAGGCGGGCGTTGGCGGAGATCCTTAGGGTGTTGAAGCCCGGGGGGCGTTTCGTCTTTTTGGAACATGTGGCCGCTCCCCGGGGTTCCGGCCTGCGCTGGGCCCAGGACCTCCTCTGCCCCCTATGGGCCTTCTTGGGGGATGGCTGCCACCCCAACCGGGAAACCCTGGCCCTTATCCGGGAGGCCGGGTTTGCCCGGGTGGAGGCAGCGTCCTTCGCTTTGCCCCTTCCCCTGGTGGCCCCCCATGTGGCCGGGGTGGCCTGGAAGGAATAGCCCTTAGCGCCCCCGCCAGAGGGTGCCCCTTCCGTCCACCCAGGCCAGCAGGCCCTCCTCCTGGGGGTGGGCGGCCAGGGCCAGGACCGTCCCCTGCCAGAGCCTGCGCCACCCTGCCTCCGTCTGCCGCCAGAGGCCGAGCTTTCCTCCCAGGTGCAGGGTGCCGGAGGGGGAGAGGGCCAAGGGTCCCGGGGCAGGGTCCGGGGTGGGGATGGGGCGGAAGCTCCTACCCCCGTCCTCGCTCAGGAAGAGCCCTCTTTCCATAAGGGAGGCCCAGATGCGGCCCTTTTGGTCCACCAGGAGAAAAGCCATCCCGGCCTTGGGCAGGCCCTGGGCAGGCAACTTCGTCCAGGTCTGCCCTCCATCCTGGCTCTGGAAGTAGCCGTAGGTGGCCTCGAGGGTGTAGTGGACCTCGGGCTTCTTGGGATTTACGGCATAGGCGTGGAGGTCCAAGGCGGGAAGGCCCTTGGGCTTTAGGTCGCGGAAGCGCTTGAGATCCTGGCTTTCCGCAAGAATCCAGTGCCCGGCAACCAGGAGGCGCCTGCCGTCCCAGGCCAGGTTCATGGCGTCCCAGTCCCGCCGCCGCACCAGGTCCTGGGAGGTGCTGTTATTCCAGAGAACAATGCCGTCGTGGTGGCCCAGGAGCAAGGCTCCCGAGGGGTGCCATAAAAGGGCGTGGACGTCCCGGGTAGGCACCGGGCCCAAGGAGGTTTGGGCCAGGGCAAGGCCCAGGGTGAGAAGGAGGGCGAGAGGGCGCATGGCGTTCTACCGCGAGGCAAGGCGGAAGCCGGTCAGGCAGGTGGGGCTTTGGCTGAAGGTGGCCACGGGCCCTGTGGCCACCAGATTTCCAAAGCGGATCTCCAGAGTGTAGCGGCGGTTCCGGGGCAACCAAAGCTCAAAGAAGCCGTCCTTTCCTGTCTTGACCTGGGTCTTGAGCACCTCCTTTTCCCCCTCCAGCACCCGCACCAGAAATACCTCCTCCTGTAGCTCCCCGGTGCAGCTGGAAAAGTAGTGGACCTGGCAGGGGTGGGTGCGGCTGACATAGGGGGCCACCGCCAGGAGGAAGCGGTCCTTGAGGGCCACCTGGGCCTTGCGGCCGTCCGGGAACTCAAAGAAGAAGGCCTCAGGGGTCACGTAGCTCACCACCCTTTGCCCTTCTTCCCGCCACCGCTTGGCCAGGGCCAGGGCCTCTTCGGGCTTCAGGCCTTTGAGGGCCTCGGGGGAGGGAGTCTGGGCCAGGCCTAAAGCCACGCCTAGGGCAAGCGCCAGAAGCTTCTTCATGGCTCTCACCCTAAGCCCTGCCTGTTAAGCCTGTGTAAAGGGGTAGGGTGAAGCGGAAAACGCTTCCCCGGCCCAGCTGGCTTTCCACCCAGATCCTTCCCCCCATGGCTTCTACCAGGCCCTTGGCGATGGTGAGGCCCACTCCGGTTCCCCCGTCCTGACGGCTGCGGGAGGGGTCTATGCGGTAGAAGCGCTCAAAGATGCGGGGAAGGTGTTCCTCGGGGATGCCGGGTCCTGTGTCCTCCACGCTGAAGACCACCGCCTGGCCCGCCGGTTCCGCCCTAAGCCTTACCCTTCCTCCCGCCGGGGTGTGGCGGAGGGCGTTGGCGAGCAGATTGGAGAGCACCTGAAGGGCCCGCTCCCCGTCGGCCCATACCCGAGGGAGAGGGCCAGGGGCCCACACCTCCAGGGCTACCTCCTTGGCTTGGAAGGCGGGGCGGAAACGCTCCCCCGCCTGTTCCAAAAGCGCGTGGGGGTCCAGGGGCTGGGGGTGGATCTCCACGGCTTTGGACTCCACCTGGGAAACCAGGGAGAGGTCCCGGACCAGCCGGCTCATGGCCCGCACTTCCTGCTGGATTCTCTCCGCTGCCCTCTCGGGTTCCATGACCCCGTCCGCCAGAGCCTCGGCGTAGGCTTGCAGGGCGGATAGGGGGGTCCTCAGTTCGTGGGCCACGGTACCGATGAGCTCCACCCGGCTTTGTTCCACCCTTTCCAGGGCCTCGGCCAGGCGGTTGAAGTGGAGGGCCAGCTCGCCCAGCTCGTCCTGCTCCAGAAGGGGAAGGCGCACCCGGTACTCCCCTTGGGCCATGCGCCGGCTTCCCTCGGAAAGAAGCCTTGCGGTGCGGGAGAAACGCAGGCTGGCGAAGGAGGCGGATAGGGCGGCCCCGGCCACGGAGAGGGGAAGGGCGGCGAGGAGGGCGGTAGTGAGGGTGGAACGCAGGCCCGCCTCGAGGTCCCGCCTCAAGGCCTCGCCCATCATGAGCCCCCCCATCATGGAGAGGGCGTGGTACATGCGTTCCACATGTTCCCGGTAGAAGGAGGGGGCCAGGGCCTCGGCCAGGAGGAAGAAGAGAAAAAGGGTCAGGAGGGCTACCAGAAGGTGGCTCAGGAAAAGCTTAGCGAAGAGGCGCATCGCCTTCCCGGAAGCGGTACCCCACCCCCCGTACCGTTTCGATGAACCGGGGGTTTTCCGGATCGTCCATGAGCTTTTTTCTCAAAGCAGCGATGTGCACGTCCACCACCCGGTCTATGCCCGGGAAATCCGGCCCCCATACCTTTTCCAAGAGCCTTTCCCGGGTGAAGACCATCCCCGGATGCTGGGCCAGGGTGAGGAGGAGGTCAAATTCCAGCTGGGAAAGGGGAAGGGGCTTGCCCTCCAGGTAGGCCTGCCGCTCCTTGGGAAGAAGGCGCAAGGGGCCATAGTTGAGCTCTTCCTTGAGGCCAGCCCGCCTGAGGAGGGCCTTGACCCGGGCCACCACCTCCTTGGGGCTGAAGGGCTTGACCACGTAGTCGTCGGCCCCGAGCTCCAGCCCCTTAACCCTTTCCTCCTCCTCCCCTCTTGCCGTCAGCATGAGGATGGGTAGCTCGGGCCTTTCCCGGCGCACCTCCTCCAGGACCTTGAAACCGTCCAGCTTGGGCAGCATGAGGTCCAGGATGATGAGATCGGCCCGGGGAAAAAGCTCCAGGGCCTTTTCCCCATCTTTTGCCTCCAGCACCTCAAACCCAGCCCCCCTCAGGTAGGCCCCCAGGACCTCGAGGAGGGCCGGGTCGTCGTCCGCCAAGAGGACCTTCATGCCAGGTCCCGCTTCATCCGCTCAAAGGTTTCCTTGTCGATCTCCCCCCTGGCGTAGCGCTCCCTTAGCACCTCTAAGGCCCGGTCCCGCCGCTCAGGGGCTAAGGTCCTGACGATCCAGTAGACCAAGAGGCCTAGGAGGGCGAACCAAAGGAGGCTTAAGAGGGGCCCCCACCAGCCCAGGTACCCACCGTGGTCGCACCACCACATACCTTTCACCTCCTAGTTCCAGCTTAGCCTCGGCGGATTAAGCTACGGTAAAGCTCCTTGGCTGGAACCCTTTTAGCCTCAAGGAGTTGCTGAGCACGAAGAGGCTGGAGAGGGTCATGGCACCGGCCGCCAGCATGGGGTTCAGAAGAAGCCCGGTGAAGGGGTAAAGAGCCCCGGCCGCCACCGGAATGAGGAGGATGTTGTAGGCGTAGGCCCAGAAGAAGTTGAGGTAGATGGTCCGAAGGGTACGCCGTGCCAGAAGGATGGCGTCCACCAAGCTTTCCAGGCTCGGAGAAAGCAGGATGACATCCCCTGCCTCCACGGCGATGTCCGTGCCCGTGGCCAGGGCAATGCCCGCATCGGCCTGGGCCAAGGCGGCGGCGTCGTTGATGCCGTCCCCCACAAAGATCACCTTCCGCCCCTGGGCCTGGAGGTGCCGTATGGCCTCCACCTTACCCTCAGGGCGCACCCCGGCCAGCACCTCCTCTATGCCCAAGGTCTCGGCCACCCGCCTGGCCGGGATGGGGTGGTCCCCGGTGAGGAGGACGGGTTTGAGGCCCAGGGCCTTTAAAGCGGCCACCACCCTTCGCGCCTCGGGCTTGGGGGGGTCAAAGACCCCGAAGGCGGCCAAAAGCCTCTCCCCATCCGCCAGGTAAAGGGGGGTGTAGCCCTTTTCGGATAGCTCCCAGGCCTCCTTGGGAAGCGCCACCCCAAGCCTCTCCATCAGGGCTGGGCCCCCCAGGTAAAGCTTCTTCCCCTCCACCACTCCCTCGATCCCCTCCCCGGGAAGAGCCCGCACCGCCTGGGCCTCGGGTATGGAAAGGTCCTTGGCAGCATCCAAAACCGCCTTGGCGATGGGGTGTTCGCTTCCCCGCTCCAAGGCGGCGGCGAGGCGCAAGGCCTCCTCAGGGCTTAGGGCAAACCCCAGGCGTTCCGTGAGGGTGGGCTTCCCTTGGGTCAGGGTCCCGGTCTTGTCCAGGACCACGGTATCCGCCCGGGCGAGGCCTTCGATGGCCTGGCCCTTGCGGAAGAGGAGGCCGAGCTGGGCCGCCCGCCCCGTGGCCACAGCGATGGCCGCTGGGGTGGCGAGGCCCATGGCGCAAGGGCAGGCGATGAGGAGCACGGAAAGGAGGGCCATGAAGGCGTAGGAGAGGCCGGGGCCATAGAGAATCCAAAGGGTAAAGGTGATAAGGGCGATGATGAGCACGATGGGCACGAAGACGCTGGCGATGCGGTCCGCCACCTCCTGCACCCGGGGCTTGTAGGCCTGGGCTTCCTCCACCAGACGGGCCATCTGGGCCAGGACCGTGGCCTCCCCCACCCGGCTGACCCGCACCAGGAGGGCTCCTTCCCCGTTCACCGTACCCCCCACCACCTCATCCCCGGGCTTTTTGGCCTTGGGGATGGGCTCCCCGGTGAGCATGGCCTCGTCCACGTGGCTAAAGCCCTCCACCACCACCCCATCTGCGGGGATGCGCTCCCCGGGAAGCACCCGCACCAGATCCCCGGGGATGAGGGCCTCGGCGGGGATTTCCCTTTCCTCCCCTTCCTGAACCACCCGGGCGGTCTTGGGCCTCAAGGCCAGGAGCTTGCGGATGGCCTCCGAGGCCTTCCCCTTGGCCTTTTCCTCCAGGTGCTTGCCCAAGAGGATCAGGGCCAGGATCACCGCTCCTGCTTCCAGATAAAGATGGCGGGCCTCCTCGGGGAACAGGGTGGGGAAGAGGAGGACCAAAAAGGAGTAAAGGTAGGCGCTTCCCGCCCCCAGGGCCACCAGGGTGCTCATGCCCAGGGAGCGGTGCCGGATCTCCGCCAGGGCCTGGCGGAAGAAGCGCCGGCCGGCGTAGAGGACGGGGAGGGCGGTGAGGACCTGGAAGAGAGGAGGAAGGTGGGGAAGGGGAAGAAGCATGGGCCCCATGGCTAGGAGAAGGGTGAGGAAGGCAAAGGGCAGGGCGATGAGGAGGTCCAAGGGATAAGCGGGGGCCCGTTTTTCCTCCTGGACCACCTCCAGGGGCTCGTACCCTGCATCCCGGATGGCCTGGCGCAGGCGGGGCAGGGTCACGGTGTCCGGGAGGTACTCCACGAAGGCCTTCTCCGTGGCCAGGTTCACGTGGGCGGAAAGCACCCCGGGTAGCTTCTTCAAGGCCCTTTCCACCCGGGCCACGCAGGCGGCGCAGGTCATGCCCTTTACGGGGATCTCCGCCCGGGCCACCACGGGTTCGTAACCTGCCTCCTCCACCTGCTTCAGGACCTCCTTGAGGTCTATGCCTTCCTGGAGGCGCAAAAAGGCTTCCTCGGTGGTGAGGTTAACCCGGGCTTCCTCCACGCCCGGGGCCCTCTTTAAGGCCCTTTCCACCCGCGCCACGCATGAGGCGCAGGTCATTCCCTTTACCCCTACTTTCACTTCCAATGCCATAGCTTCATACCCCCTAGCGGAAACCCCTTTGCTTTCCCCGGGCTGGTGTGCCCTTGGGCTTCTGCCCCGCCCTGGACCGGGTGGGATCAACGGTACTTGAGGGCCTCCATCAGTTCCTCCACGATTTCCTCCACGTCCCCCCGCTCGTGGGCGGTGGCCACGTGGTCCCGGAGGTGGGCCCTTAGGACCATCTCCCCCACCCGGTCCAGGGCACCCTCCACCGCCTTGAGTTGCTTCAGCACGTCCACGCAGTAGACGTGGGGATCCTCCAGCATGCGCAGGATGCCCTCGAGGTGGCCCTTGGCGGAGAGGAGGCGCCTTTTGGCCTCTTCCCGCACCTTGGGGTCCAGGTGGAGGGGGTGGCGGGGCACAGGGCCTCCTTAGCCCGCCAGGGCGGCCCGGTAGCCTTCCTCTTCCACGGCCCGGATCAAGGCCTCAGGGTCCGCCTTGCCCTCCACCAGGGCCTCGGCCCGTTCCAGGCTCACCTCGACCTTCTCCACCCCGGGTACCTTAAGAAGCGCCTTTTTCACCGACATCACGCAGTGGTTGCAGGTCATGCCTTCTACCTTGAGCTTCAGCATCCCTTACCTCCCCCCACCCCAGGTGGGGTGGGTACTCTCACCCTAGCGCTTCTTCCGCCCGCCGTCAAGGACAAAGGCCCCAAGTCCTCCTTGGGGCCTTGCGGACGGGATGGGCGTCTATAGGTCCAGAAGGATGGTATCCCCCTCCAGCTTGGCGGGGAAGACCTTGACGGGCCTGGGGGCGGGAAGGGTCTGCCGGCCTGTTTTCAGGTCGAAGCGGGCCCCGTGCCGGGGGCAGACGATCTGGCCGTCTTCCACATCCCCCTCGTGGAGGGGGCCGCCGTCGTGGGTGCAGATGTCCTCCAGGGCGAAGACCTCCTCCCCGGTGTAGAGGAGGAGGATGGGCTTCTTGTGCTCGGGCCGCTTCACCACCAGGCGGCCGTTTTGTAGCTCGCTCAGCCGGGCTACCGGGGTCCACATGGCTTAGATGCGCACCTTTTCCTCGATGACCGCCTCGAGGTGGGCCCTTAAGGCCTTTAGAGGAATGCGGTTAAGGACGTCCGCCAGGTGGGCCTTGACCAAAAGCTCCTGGGCCAGGCTACGGGAAAGCCCCCGGGACTGCAGGTAGAAGAGTTGCATCTCGTCCACGGGGGCGGTGGTGCTGCCGTGGGTGCAACGTACGTCGTTGGCCCCGATCTCCAGCTGGGGGATGGAGTCCACCCGGGCGGTGGGGGAGAGGATGAGGTTGCGGTTGGCCTGGTAGGCGTCGGTCTTCTGGGCCCCCCGTTCCAGCTTGATGAGGCCGGAAAAGACCGCCCGGGCCTCGTCCTTCACCGCTCCCTTGTAGAGGAGGTCGCTTCGGGTATGGTGCTCCACGTGGTGCTGCAGGGTGTAGTGGTCAAAGTGCTGGAGGCCGTGGCCGAAGTAAAGCCCCAGCATCTCGCTTTCCGCTCCCGGGCCCAATAGCTCCGAGGCCACCTCACTCCTGGCGTAGCGCCCGCCCAGGTTGACCACCAGGTCGTTTAAGGCGGCATCCCGCTCCAGCAGGGCCCTTTGCCGGTGGAAGTGCCAGACCCCGTCGCCCAGGGTTTGCACGTGGGCGTGGCGCAGCCGGGCTCCAGGCCTCAAGACCATCTCCGTGGCGGAGAGGTGCAGGGTGGGGGGGAGGTCCAAGGAGAGGTACTCCTCGATGTAGGCGGCCTTGGCGTTGTCCTCCAGGAAGATGAGGCTCCGGCCCGCCGAGGCCTTGCCCCCTTCCAGCACCTTGAAGACCCCCAGGGGCTTTTCCACCTCGAGCCCCGCGGGTACGTAGAGGAAGGCCCCGTGGGTGAAGAAGGCGGAGTTTTCCGCGGCGAACTTGTCCTCCACGTAGACCCCCCGGAAGAGGGTGGCCTCCACCTTACCGGGGTGGGTCTTCAAGGCCTCGGCCAGGCTGGTGAAGACCAGGCCCTTGGCGGAAAGCTCCTCCGGCACCTCGGCGTAAACCAGATCCGGGCCCACGAAGACCAGAAAGCCCGAAACATCGGTCTTCTCCAGGCGGCGCTTCACCAGCTCGGGAAGTTCATCCCGGGAGAGGCTAAGCCCCTTGGGGGTTTCCACCTCCTGCTCCAGGGGAGCCTCAGAGAGATCCGTGTAGCGCCAGGCCTCGTCCTTCTTGCTGGGATAGGAGAGGCGGGCGAAGGCCTCGAGGGCTTTTAGCCTTTTCTCCAGCAGCCAGCCCGGCTCCTTTAGGGCCCGGGAGATGGCTTCCACCTGCGTTTTGTCCAGTACCTGCATGAATCCTCCTAGCGCAAAGGTTAAGACCCTTGACGGAAGCCCTTAGCCTACGGAGCCCTCCATCTCCAGCTCGATGAGTCGGTTCAGCTCCACCGCGTACTCTAGCGGCAGTTCCTTGGCGATGGGCTCGATGAAGCCCCGCACGATGAGGGCTGCGGCCTCGTCCTCCTTGAGGCCCCGGCTTTGCAGGTAGAAGATCTGCTCGTCGTTGATCTTGGACACCGTGGCCTCGTGGCCCACGTGGGCGGAGTCCTCCTCAATCTCAATGTAGGGGTAGGTGTCCGTGCGGCTTTCCGGGTCAATGAGGAGGGCGTCGCACTCCACGTTGGCCTTGGCGTGCTTGGCCCCGTCCAGGACCTTCACCAACCCGCGGTAGCTGGCCCGACCCTCGCCCTTGGAGATGCTCTTGGAAACGATGGTGCCCGAGGTGTGGGGGGTTCCCAGGATGATCTTGGCCCCGGTGTCCTGGTGCTGGCCGGTCTTGGCAAAGGCGATGGAGAGGATCTCCGTGCGGGCCCCGGGTTCCAGGAGGTAGCTGGAAGGGTACTTCATGGTGACCTTGGAGCCTAGGTTGCCGTCCAGCCACTCATGGAAGGCATCCCCATAGACCAGGGCCCGTTGGGTCACCAGGTTGTACATGTTGGTGGACCAGTTCTGGATGGTGGTGTAGCGGCTCCTGGCCCCCCGCTTCACCACGATCTCGATGACCCCGGTGTGGAGGCTTTCCGTGGAGTACATGGGAGCGGTGCAGCCCTCGATGTAATGCACCTCGGCCCCCTCGTCCACGATGATCAGGGTGCGCTCAAACTGGCCGAACTCGGGGGTGTTGACCCGGAAGTAGGCCTGCAGGGGAAGCTCCACCTTCACCCCGGGGGGGATGTAGACGAAGGAGCCCCCGGACCAGGCGGCGGAGTTCAGGGCGGCGAACTTGTTGTCCTCCGGGGGGACCACCTTGGCGAAGTACTCCTTGAAGAGGTCCTCGTACTTCTTCATCCCCTCCTCGATGGCCACGAAGATGACCCCCTGCCGCTCCAGCTCCTCCCTGACCCGGTGGTAGACCATCTCCGAGTCGTACTGGGCCCCCACCCCGGCGAGCACCTTGCGCTCGGCCTCGGGGATGCCCAGGCGCTCGTAGGTCCGGCGGATCTCCTCCGGGATCTGCTCCCAGCTCTTGGCGTCCCTCACCTCTGCGGGCTTCACGTAGTAGACCAGGTTGTCCAGGTCCAGGCCCGAGAGGTCCGGGCCCCAGGTGGGCATGGGCTTCTTCTGGAAGATCTCCAAAGCCCGCAGGCGGAACTTCAGCATCCACTCGGGCTCCCCCTTGTGGTAGCTGATGGCCTCGATCACCCTCCGGGTGAGGCCCCGCTCGGCCACGAAGACCGGCTTGACCTCGTCCACGAAGTGGTACTTGTACTCTTCGCCCAGTGCCCTCAGATCGGCCTCGCTCATGCTTCCTCCTTCACCCTTTCCCGGAGCCACTCGTAACCCTTGGCCTCCAGCTCCAGGGCCAGCTCGGGGCCGCCCTCCGCCACGATGCGCCCGTCCATCATCACGTGAACCCGGTCAGGGACGATGTAGTTCAGTAGGCGCTGGTAGTGGGTGATGACCAGGGCGCCGAAGTTGGGCCCCCGCATGGCGTTCACCCCCCGGGCCACCACCTTGAGGGCGTCGATGTCCAGCCCGGAGTCGGTCTCGTCCAAGACGGCGTAGGCGGGTTCCAGGACCAGAAGCTGGAGGATTTCGTTCCGCTTCTTCTCCCCGCCGGAAAAGCCCTCGTTCAGGTGGCGGGAGAGGTAGCTCTCATCCCAGTCCAGGACCTCCAAGGCCTTCTTTACCTTGGTCCAGAACTCCGCCACCCCCACCTCCCGGCCCAGCTTGGCCTGCAGGGCCAGGCGCAGGAAGTTGGCGATGGTGACCCCCGGCACCTCCACGGGGTACTGGAAGGCCAGGAAGAGGCCCTTCCTCGCCCGCTCGTCCGGGGATAGATCCAGGATGCTTTCCCCGTCCAGGAGGATATCCCCCCGTTCCACCGTGTACTCGGGGTCCCCGGCCAGGATCTTGCCCAGGGTGCTCTTCCCGGCCCCGTTGGGGCCCATGAGGGCGTGCACCTGGCCCTTGGGGACCACCAGGTTCACGCCCTTTAGGATGGTTTCGCCGTCAATGGAAGCCCAGAGGTCGCGGATTTCTAGCTGGTTCATCGCTTTGCCTCCTGATGCCGGGTCGGGTTCTTACTGCGACCCATTCGCAGTAAGAGTATAACCTCTCCACCCCCTAAAGTATAGTGATTTAGTCGGGATTTGCCAGGTGGAAGCCCAGGGCCTCGGGAAGGGCCAGGGGGGTGGGGGGAAGGCGCCTTTGCAGCTCGGGGCAGAAGCGGCCCAAAGCCCGGCCCAGCTGGAAGCGGAAGGGTTCGGGGAGAGGGCTTCTCCTCACCTCCGAAAGTTTTTGCCAGGCGGCCTCCTTCTCCCCCAGGCCCAAGAGGGCCAGCACCTCCACCGCCCGGGCCTGGGCTAAAAGGCCAGGGTCCTCCAGGGGAGGGAGGGCCACCACCTGGGCCAGGGCCTCCCCCAGGTTGCCCTCGCGGACCAGGGTTTCGGCGTAGCTCAGGCGGGCCTGGGCCCTGAGGTAGGGGTTTTCCACATCCAAAAGGGGCTTTAGGAGGGCCTTTCCCTCGGCGGGGGAAAGGAGGAGGGCCAGGAGGCTTGCGGTGTCCAGCCGCAAGGCGGTGTAGCGATCCGTGGCTTCCCAGGGGATTTGCTCCAGGAGGTCCTCGAGGAGGCGCTGGGCCGTGGGGGCGTAAAGCCCTCCCAGGAAGGGGGCTCGGTAGGGCTGCCCCGCCTCCAAAAGGAGGTAGGTGGCCCCCAGGCGGAAGAGGGTGCGCAGATGGCGGTAGCGGGCTTCCTTGGGCCTCTCCTCCGTGGAGCGGAAGTAGGCCTCGGCGGGGACCAGAAGGTTGAGGGCGGCAAAGGGGCGGCCGCGGGCCGCCTCGAGGATCCCGGCCTCGCTTTCCACCCGGGCCCGGGTGAAGGGGTCCTCCGCTTCGGCCAGGGCCTTCTCAATGGCCCTTCCTGCCTCCTCGTACAGGCCCAGGCGCCGGAGGAGGGTGGCGTAGCGGGCCCGCACCCGGGCCACCTCGTCCTTGGGGGCTCCTGCTTCCTCCAGGGCCTTCAGACCCTCCTCCATGCGGGGCTTGGCCTCCAGGCTTCCTAAGCGCATGAGGAGGTCCCCCATCTGGTAGCGGGCCCTTCCCAGGAGGAGGGGGTCGTGGCCCACCCGGGAGAGGGCCTCCAGGGCCTCCGGGTAGCGGCCGAGGTCCTTGGCCACCAGGCCCCGCCACAGGTACACCCGGTCCTGCAGGAAGGGGGCCACGGGAAGCCCCTGCGCCTCCTCCACAAAGTGGGCTGCCTTCTCGTAATCCCCCTTCCAGCGCTCCACCGCCGCCATGACCAAAAGCCCCTCCGCCTGGGCGGTGTCGTCCAGGAGTTTGAGGTCCTCCTTGGGGGGCAGAAGCTCCTCCGCTTCCTTGTAAAGGGCGGCGTCCGCCTTGGCCTCCGCCGCCTTGATGCGGGCCCAGGTGCGCAAGGAGGGGTTTTGGGCCTCCGAGAGGACCCTGAGGGCTTCCTCCGCCTCGGGATGGGCGTACTGGCCCAAGACGGCCCGGTAGCGCACCACCACCGCGGCCAGGGCCTCGAGGTCCTCCCGGGGCCAGGCCTGGGCTTCCTGCCAGAGTCCTGGAAGGAGGGCCAGCCGGGCGGGATCCTCCTGGAGAAGGTCCAGAAGTATCCGGGTTTCCCCCGCCTTGTAGGCGTGATGGAGCTTGCGGAAGAGGTTTTCCTTGGGGAAGTAGGCGAGGGCCAGGCGGTGGAGTTCCCTGGGGGCTTCCTGGGGAAGGAGGCTTCTTAGGGCGGGGCGCACCAAGCCTTCCCCCACCCAGTCCAGAAGGGCCCTTTCCGCCTGGGAAAGGCGTTCCAGAGGCTTGCCCAGGGCTCCTTCTAAAAGCTCCGCGGGAAACGTGGGATCGGCCTCGGGGCTGAAGGCGGAGAGGGCCAGGAGCAGGGGCTTCAGGGCCGGGTCGTCCTGAAGGGGGGTCCTGGGATCGTGCTTGGCGGCCTCCAGGAGGACCAGGCGGGAAAGCTCCCCGAAGTTGCGCCCCGCTTGGTTCACCAGGGCCTCCAACCTTTCCGGGGGCAGGTGGGGCAGGCGCTCCCTAACGAAGCGCCGGGCCTCCTCGCGGCTAGGGGGGGAGAGGGGCTGGAAGGGGAGAGTGGGGGGTGGTTCGCTGAGGGCGGCCAGGTAGGGGATGGTGAGGGATTTCAGGAAGGGTTCCAGCCAGGCGGAAAGCCCCTTCTGGCCTCCGTCGGGTCCCCTTAAGGGAAGGCCCTCCAGGGTTCCCTCGGCCTCGGCCCTAAGGAGGAGGGGGCGGCCTGTCCGGTTGAAGCCCCGGGCCAGGAGGGAAAGGATCTCCTGCTGCAAGGCTCCCTGGAGGATATAGGGCTGGGTGGGGGAGAGCTGGGCGAGGAGGGAGCGTACCTCCTCGGAAAGCCCCAGGGCCTCCGCCAGGGGAACCAGGGACTGGGCCAGCTCTCCCCCCAGGTTCAGGAGGTGGGGCTCCTTTTCGGGTAGCGCGGAAAGGGCCCGGCTTAAGGCGGAAAGGAGCACCCCCTTACCCGTGGCCGGTCCCCCCACCACCACCATCTGGGGCCTCCCCCCGGCTTCCAGCTCCTTCAGAAAGCGGCGAAAGATGCGGCGCTTGTCCCGGCCAAGGGTCTTGCGGGCGCTTTCCAGGAAAAGCTCCGCCGGGGGAGGGGGGGGTGGGAGGCCCGCCTCCTGGTACAGGTCGGCGATGACCCTGTAAAGCCTCTCCTTCTCCTCGGGGCTCCCCAGGTCCTTGTAGAGGATGTTGCGCACCGTGCCGGCCTTGCCCCCCCGTTCGGCCATGAGGGCCTCGAGCCACCTTAGGGAGCCCCGCTTGCCCCGATGATCCCGGCCCTTAAGGTGGGGACGGAGGTTTTCCAGGTAGCGTAGCCAGGGTGTATTGGCCTCTGGCATGGTGATTACACTATATCAGCTTTGGTGTGCCTTCGACCTACCACGGAAAAGTAACCTGCCGCCCCCCGAACCTGGAGGGCGGCAGAGCAGGCGTCCCCTAAACCTAGTGCACGGGTTCGTTGAACTGGGCCTCCTCGGTGGAGCCCTTGAGGGCCAGGGTGGAGGCCTCCCCCTGGGTGAGGGCCAGGACCACCTCGTCGAAGTAGCCCGCCCCCACCTCCCGCTGGTGCTTCACGGCGGTGAAGCCCTGGGCCTGGGCCAGGAACTCCTTCTGCTGGAGCTCCACGAAGGCGGGCATGCCCCGGGTCTTGTAGCCCTTGGCCAGCTCCCAGGTGTAGTAGTTCACGGTGTGCCAGCCCGCCAGGGTGATGAACTGGAACTTGTACCCCATCTCCCCCAGCTCCCGGTTGAACTTGGCGATGGTTTCGTCGTCCAGGAACTTCTTCCAGTTGAAGGAGGGGGAGAGGTTGTAGGCGAGGAGCTTATCCGGGAACTCCTTCTTCACCGCCTCGGCGAACTTGCGGGCCTCCTCCAGGTCGGGCTTGGAGGTTTCCATCCAGATAACATCGGCGTAGGGGGCGTAGGCCAGGGCCCGGGCGATTCCCGCCTCGAGGCCGTTTTTCACCCGGTAGAAGCCCTCCGGGGTGCGTTCCCCGGGCAGGATGAAGGGCCGATCCCGCTCGTCGATGTCGCTGGTGATGAGGGTGGCGGCCTCGGCGTCGGTGCGGGCGATGATCACCGTGGGCACCCCCATGATGTCCGCTGCCAGGCGGGCGGCCTGCAGGGTGCGGATGTGCTGGGAGGTGGGCACCAGGACCTTGCCCCCCAGATGGCCGCACTTCTTCTCGGAGGCCAGCTGGTCCTCGTAGTGGATGCCGGCAGCCCCCGCCTCGATCATGGCCTTGGTGAGCTCAAAGACGTTCAAAGCCCCGCCGAAGCCCGCCTCGGCATCGGCCACGATGGGCACGTACCAGTCCCGGGTCACCTTGCCCTCGGAGCGCTCGATCATATCCGCCCGCATCAGGGCGTTGTTGATGCGCTTCACGATCTGGGGCACGGAGTTATAGGGGTAGAGGGACTGGTCGGGGTAGGTCTGCCAGGCCAGGTTGGCGTCGGCGGCCACCTGCCAGCCGGAGAGGTAGATGGCCTCCAAGCCGGCCCGCACCATCTCCACCGCCATGGCCCCGGTGTAAGCCCCGAAGGTGTGCACGTAGGGTCGCTCGTGCAAAAGCTGCCAGAGCTTCTCCGCTCCTCGCTTGGCCAGGGTGTACTCCACCTTCACGCTGGGGCGAAGCCGGACCACGTCCTCGGGCCGGTAGTCCCGCTTCACTCCCTTCCACCGGGGGTTGGTCGCCCAATCCCGCCGAAGCTCCTCCGCCTCCTGCCGCATCTCTGGGGTCAACACGCTCAGAGGATCCATCCCTCACCTCCAAAGATCAGTTTGGAGGTGGGAGGAGTTACAGTGTAGGGTGTAAGGTCGGGGACTTGACACCCAGTAGTGGTGTGTTCTCCTATTAACTACACCATTTTATTTCACCTGCTGGGCGGCGATGAGGAGGGGGTCCCAGACAGGGCTGTAGGGTGGGGCGTAGGCCAGATCCAGGCTCAGGAGGTCCTCCACCGTGCCCCCCTGGTGCAGGAGGGCGGCCAGGACATCTATGCGCAAGGCCCCATGCCCATGGGCCACCACCGCCCCGCCCAGGAGTTTTCCCGTGCCCTCCTCGTAGATGAGTTCCACCCAAAGGGGCTGGCTTCCCGGGTAGTAGTGGGCCCCGTCCCGGCTTTGGATGAAGACCTTCCTGGCCTGGAAACCCTCCCTTAAGGCCGCTTCCTGGGAAAGCCCGGTGGTGGCCACCGCCAGGCCGAAGGCCTTGAAGATGGCGGTGCCCACCACCCCGGCGAAGCGGGCCTCCTTGCCGGCGATCACCGCCCCGGCGGTGCGGCCGTGCTTGTTGGCCACGTCCCCCAGGGGAAGCCAGTAGGGGCGCTTCAGCACCTGGTGGAAGCTTTCCGCCACATCCCCGGCGGCATACACTCCCTCCAGGTTGGTATGCATCCTCTCATCGGTGGCGATGGCCCCTGTGGGGCCTAAGGCTACCCCCATGGCCTGGGCCAAAAGGGTGTTGGGCTTGATCCCCGTGGCCACCAGCACCAGGTCGGCGGGCACCACGCCTTCCGAGGTCTCCACCGCCTCCACCCGGCCCTGGCCCCTTAGGGCCTTCACCTCCACCCGGGTCCAGACCTCCACCCCGTGCCGTTCCAGCTCCTCCTTGAGGAGGTTCCCCACCTCCTGGTCCCAGTGGGGTAGGGGACGGTCCTTGAGCTCCAGGAGGGTCACCTCGAGGCCCCGTTTGCGGAAGGCCTCGGCCACCTCGAGGCCGATGTACCCGGCTCCCAGGATGGCGGCCCTTTGGGCTCCCTCCAGGGCCTTGAGGAGCTTTTGGCCATCCTCCATGTTCCTTAGAGTGTAGACCCCTTCCTGCTCCGTGCCCGGGATGGGGGGAAGGCTCGGCCTGGCCCCGGTGGCCAGGACCAGGTAATCGTACCGGTCCTGGAAGGTGCGTCGCTCCTGGTGGTCAAAGACGGTGAGGGTCCTAAGCTCGGGGTCCACGTCCACCACCTCGTGGTGGGTGCGGACCTCCACCCCTTGCCTTCGGAACTCCTCCGGGGTCCTGGCCACCAGCTTTTCCAGGCGGGGTATCTCCCCGGAAAGCACGTAAGGCAGGCCGCAGGCCCCGTAGGAAACCCACCCCGATTTCTCGTAGACCACCACCTCCAGCTCGGGGTTTTCCCGCTTGGCCTTGGCGGCGGCGGAGGCCCCACCCGCCACCCCTCCGATGACCACAAGCCGCTTGCCCATAGGGGGTATTGTGCCACGGCCTTCCAGGCCAGATGTCCCATAAGGGGGGTCAGCCTGGCGCCGGGGTGGCTACCCGTACCAGCCGGCCTCCCTTGAGGTGCAGGATCCGGTCCGCCTGGCTTGCCAGCTCCAGGTCGTGGGTGACCAGGATCAGGGTGCGCTTTTCCCCGGCTTCAAATAGCAGGGATGCCACCTGCTCCCGGGAGGTGGCGTCCAGGTTGCCCGTGGGCTCGTCGGCGAAGAGGATGGGAGGGTCCAGGGCCAGGGCCCGGGCCAAGGCCACCCGTTGCTGTTCCCCGCCGGAAAGGCGGCTTGGCAGGTGGTGGGCCCTTTCCAGAAGCCCCACCCTTTCCAGAAGCTCCAAGGCCCTTTCCTTGCGGGCTTTAGGGGGAAGGCCCGCAAGGAGGAGGGGAAAGGCCACGTTTTCCCAGGCGGTGAGGGTGGGGATGAGGTTCCACTGCTGGAAGACGAAGCCCATGTGCTTTAGGCGCACCTCGGCCCTTTGATCCTCGGAGAGCCGGTTTAAGGCCAGCTCCCCCAGGTACACCCCTCCTTCTGTGGGCAGGTCAAAGCCCGCAAGGAGGTTTAGCAGGGTGGTTTTGCCGCTTCCCGAGGGCCCCACCACCGCGGTGCTTCCTTGGGGGAAGGCGAAGGTAAACCCTTCCAGGGCCACCACTTCCTTCTCCCCTTGCCGGTAACGCTTGCCCAGGTTTTCCGCCCGAAGGACGCTCGTCATATCCTTTCCTATCTCTTGGCTGCTCCGGAACTACCCCCGAGAAGGGGGCTTATTCCTGGGGAAGCCAAGGCAGTCTCACACCCTCCCCAAAGCCTCCACCACGGGAATCCGGCTGGCGTGGTAGGCGGGAAGGATCCCCGCGGAAAGCCCAAGCCCCAGGGCCACGAGAAGGGCGAAAAGGGAAAGCCTAAAGGTGACGGCAGAAAGGGCCAGGCCCACCTGCTCCAGGGTGTAGAGGTTGATGGCCTGGGAAACCGCGCTTCCCAGGAGGAGGCCCAGTAGCCCCCCCAAGGAGGAGAGGAGGAGGGCCTCCAGCACCACCAGCCGGAAGATGAAGCCCCGCTTGGCCCCGAGGGCGCGCATGACCCCGAACTCCCGGGTGCGCTCGTACACGGACATCATCACCGTGTTGGCCACCAGAAGCCCCCCCACGATGAGGGCCACCAGGCTGATGCCGAAGCGCACCAGGTCGCTGATGCGCAAGGCCCTTTCCGCAAAGCGCATCACGTCCCCCGTGGTCTGGGCCTTGAGGCCGGGGAGGCTGGCCTCGAGGGCCCGGGCCACCTCCTCCGCCTTCTGCCCGGGGTTCAGGGCCACGAGAAGCGCGGTGTAGTTTTGCGTGCCCAAGACCTCCTGCAAGGGCTTTAGCGGAACGAAGATGAGGTTGTCGGCAAGCCCCCCGCTTTCCTCCAGGATGCCCTCCACCCATAGCTCTACCCTGGGGGAAAGCCTGAGGGGGCTTCCTAAGGAAAGCTGGCTCCGCTTGGCCACCTTGGCCCCCACGATGGCTCCCTTGGCCGAGGGCAGAAGCCGGCCTTCCCGGACCTTCACCCCGGGGTAGAGGAGGTCGGGGGCCACGCCTTGCGGGAGGCCCTGGAAAAAGAAGCTCGTTTGGGGGTCAAACCCTCCCCGGACCAGGAAGAGGGTGGGGATGATGCTCCTCACCCCCAGCTCCTTCCCCGCTGCCACCGCCCGCCGGTACTCCTCGGGGGTGATCTCGGGGTAGCCGGAAAACCCCAGGCCCTCCATGCCCTCGGGGACCAGCTGGATGGCGGGGCCCACCCGGGTGAGCTCCTGGGCCAGGGAGCGCCTTAAGCCTTCCCCGAAGGAGAGGAAGAGGACCATGCTGGTGGTGGCGATGAGCACCCCCAGGAGGGTGAGGAGGCTGCGCACGGGGCGGGCCAGGAGGTTACGGAGGACCATGGAAAGGATTTCCATCTTCTCAAGCTTATTCCTGGTGCGGAAAGCGGACGTGCCGGGGCCCACAGAGGGCCAAACACCGGGGATGGCCTTCTAGATGAGTCTTTCCACGAAGCGGGTTTCTATTTCCTCCAGGAACTGGCTGGGGTCCACCTTCTTGCGCTCGGGGTGCTGGTAGTAGGCCTTTTCCGCCTCCTGAAAGTTCTCGTGGCCCACGAACCACAAAAACTCCCTTTCCCCAGTCCAGTAGGCCCCCAGGACCTGGAAGCCCGTGGCCTGGCGCAAGGGGACGATGACCTCCAAGAACACCTTCTGAAAAGCCTCCCTGGTCCCTTCCTTGATCCGGTAGCGGCGCATCTGGACCGTCATGGTCCAAGCTTACCCTTAAGGATCCAAGGATTCCAGCAGCTCCAAGAAGGCCCTAGGCGACAGCACCGGGGGTTCCGGGTGGGCAAGCCCGAGCAGGTGTCGGTCCCCCGATACCAAGACCCTGGCCCTCGAGGCCCGGGCCAAGGCCACCAGGTAATCGTCCCCGGGATCCGGCGAGAGGCCGGGGGTTTCTGGGGGGTCGGGGACCACCTCCCCCCAACGGATCAGGAAGGCCAGGTAGTCCTGGACCTCCTCGAGGCTCACGTAGTCCCGGAACTTGGGTCTTTTTAGGACCTGTTCGGCTTCCTCAAGAAGCTTGGGGGAGAGGACGAGCTGGAAGTGCCCTTTCACCAAGAGGCGCAAAAGTTGCGCCGGGGCCCCCTGGGAGGAAAGGAGAGCCGCCACCAGCACCCCTGGGTCAAGGACCGCGCGGATCATCCCCGGGAGGCGTGGAGCTCCTGGTAGGCCAGCTTCAGGGCCTCTTCCTCGGAGAGGGGGCCTTTAGCCAGAAGGGCCTCGAGGCGTTCCAGGCCCAGGTAGTGGCGCAAGGCCCGCTCCACCAGCTCCGACTCCCTTAGACCGAGGCTTGCCGCCCGCACCTTGGCGGCCCGGAGCACCTCTTCCTCCAGGTACAGGGTGGTCTTGCGCCTGGCCATGCCACCATTTTGACGGCATGAGGGTTTGACGTCAAAGGGGTGAAGGCCAGCGCGTTGAGCCCCTATAATCAAAGGCATGCGCACGGCGGAGATCCGGGAGAAGTACCTGTCTTTTTTTGAGGGCAAAGGGCATCTGCGCCTTCCCTCCTTCAGCCTCATCCCCGAGAACGACCCTTCGCTCCTCTTCACCTCGGCGGGCATGGCTCCCCTAAAGCCCTACTTCCTGGGGGCCAAGCCCATCTTCGGGGGCAAGGAGTGGCGAAGGATCACCACCTGCCAGAAGTGCCTCCGGGTGGGGGACATAGAAAACGTGGGGAGGACGGCCCGGCACAACACCTTCTTCGAGATGCTGGGCAACTTCTCCTTTGGGGACTACTTCAAGAAGGAGGCCATCCTCTGGGCCTGGGAGTTCCTCACCGACCCCAAGTGGCTGGGCCTGGACCCGGATCGGCTCTGGGTCACGGTCTACGAGGACGACGACGAGGCCTACGCCATCTGGCGGGACCTGGTGGGGGTGCCTGAGGAAAAGATCGGCCGCTTCGGCGAGGACGAGAACTACTGGCCGGGAGGGGCCATCACCCACGGGCCCAATGGGCCCTCGGGCCCTTGCTCGGAGATCTTCTACGACCGGGGCCCGGCCTTCGGCACCCCGGACGAAACCGGCCCCAACACGGGAAGCGGGGACCGGTTCGTGGAGATCTGGAACCTGGTCTTCACCCAGTACGACCGCCAAGGCCCCATCCCCGGCCCCGGGATTCTCAAGCCCCTGCCCCAGAAGAACATCGACACCGGCATGGGCCTGTACCGGGTGGCGGCCATTTTGCAGGACGTGGAGGACTTCTACCGCACGGACACCTTCTACCCCATCATCGAAAGGGTGGCCCTCTTTAGCGGTAAGCCCTACGAGGGGAAGGCTTCGGTGAGCCACCGGGTCATCGCCGACCACATCCGGGCGGTGGTAGCGGCCTTGGCCGACGGGGTGACCTTCTCCAACACCGGCCGGGGCTACGTGATCCGCAGGTTGCTTCGCCGGGCCCTCCGCCACGGTTACCTTTTAGGCCTGGAGGAACCCTTCCTTCACCGCCTGGCCCCGGTGGTGGCGGAGCTTCTTGGGGACTTCTACCCGGAGATGCGGGAGAACCTTCCCGCGGTGGAGAAGCAGATCCGCCTCGAGGAGGAGCGCTTCCTGGAAACCCTGGAAGGGGGCTTGAAGCGGCTGGACACCCTGCTTTCGGGCCTTAGGCCCGGCGAGGTGCTTCCGGGGGCGGAGGCCTTCCGCCTCTACGACACCTATGGTTTCCCCCTGGACCTCACGGTGGAGATCGCCGCGGAAAGGGGCTTCGGGGTAGACACCGAGGGCTTCAAAAGGGCCATGGAGGAGCAGCAGGAGCGTTCCCGGGCGGCCATGGCCTTTGAGCGGGAGATCTTCAAGAAGAGCGCCCAGGTGCTGGAGGAACTCTACGCGGAACGGGGGGCCACGGAGTTCTTGGGCTACGGGACCCTGGAGGCGGAGGGCACGGTCTTGGCCCTTCTGGCGGGGGACCAAAGCCTGGAGGAGGCGGGCCCCGGGACCGAGGTCCAGGTGGTCTTGGACCGGACTCCCTTCTACGCGGAAGGGGGGGGACAGATTGGGGACTTCGGCCACCTGGAATGGCCCTCGGGCCGGGCCAGGGTGGAAACCACCCTCAAGACGGAAAGGGGGATCTTCCTGCACCGGGCCAAGGTGGAGGAGGGCACCCTCCGGGTGGGAGAAAGGGTGCGGGCGGTGGTGGACCCCGCCCGCCGGGACACGGAGCGCCACCACACCGCCACCCACCTCCTCCACGCCGCTTTGAGGGCGGTGCTGGGCCCCCATGTGCGCCAGGCGGGGAGCCTGGTGGCCCCGGACCGCCTGCGCTTTGACTTCACCCACCCCGAGCCCCTGACCCAGGAGGAGCTGGAGCGGATTGAGCTTTTGGTGAACCGCTGGATCCAGGCGGACTTCCCCGTCACCTGGCGCTACCTGCCCCTGGAGGAGGCCAAGCGGGAAGGGGCCATGGCCCTCTTCGGGGAGAAGTACGGGGAGGTGGTGCGGGTGGTGCGGGTGGAGGGAAGCCCCCTGCCTGGGGTGGAGTCCAAGGAGCTTTGCGGGGGCACCCACGTGCGGCGCACGGGGGAGATCGGGGCCTTCCTCATCCAGAAGGAGGAGGCGGTTTCCGCCGGGGTGAGGCGCCTCGAGGCGGTGGCCGGGGAATGGGCGGTGCGCTTCGCCCGCGGGGCTTTGAACCGCATGAGGGCTTTGGCCGAGAGGCTTTCCGTGGGGGAGGCCAACCTGGAGGAGCGGCTGGAGAGGCTCTTGCAGGAGCTCAAGGCCAAGGAAAAGGAGGTGGAAAGCCTTAAGGCGCGCCTGGTGCAGGCGGAGCTTAAGAAGGAGGTCGCCTTTTCGGAGAAGGGGGGCCTGCGCTACGGGGTGCTGGAGCTTTCCGGGGTGGATATGGCCACCTTGCGCCAGGCGGCGGACGATCTGGTGCAGAGGGGAGCGGATGTGGCCCTGGTCCTGAGCGGGGGGCAGGCGGTGCTGAAGCTTTCCCCAAAGGCCCAGGAAAGGGGCCTCGAGGCGGGGGCCCTTTTCCGGGCCCTTGCGGAGCGGGCGGGAGGCCGGGGGGGTGGGAAGGGAGCCCTAGCCCAGGGGGCAGGGCTTTCCCCGGAAAAGGCCCGGGCGGCCCTTCCCGACCTGCTTCCTTGAGGGAGGCCCCTGGCCTTGCCGGGGTGCCTGGCAGGGGACACCCTCCCCGGTAAAATGAGCCCATGGCCATGTTGCTGAGCCTGGTGGCGGTGGCCCTTTCCTGGGCCTTTTTCGGCCCCACCTTTGGGCGGTACCGGGGGCGTCCCTCCCTTCACAACGCCCTCTACTCCCTGGGCCTTCTTCTCTTCGCCCTGGCGGTTTCCGCCGAGCTTTTGGCCAAGCTCCTGGGCGCCTGGAATCCCCTTCTCTATCGGCTTTGGTACCTCACCGGGGCCATGGGGGTTGCCCTGCTCTATCTGGGGGTGGTCTTGGCGGATCGCAGCGTACAGTATGCGTCTGGGCGCGCTTGACGTGGGAGAGGCCAGGATCGGCCTGGCGGTGGGGGAGGAAGGAAGCCCCTTCGCCTACGGCCGGGGTTACCTGGTGCGGCGGAGCCTGGAAGAGGACGTGGCCGCCCTCCTGGACTTCGTGCGCCGGGAGGGGTTGGGAAAGCTTCTGGTGGGCCTTCCCTTGCGCACCGACCTCAAGGAAAGCGCCCAGGCCCAGAGGGTCCTTCCCCTGGTGGAGGCGCTTAGGGCCAAGGGGGTGGAGGTGGAGCTTGTGGACGAGCGCTACACCACCCAGGCGGCAGCCCGGCGCCTGAAACACGCCCCCAAACGGATCCGCCGGGAGAAGGGCCGGTTGGACGAGATGAGCGCGGTGATCCTCTTGGAGGGCTATCTTGCGGGAAGGCTCTAGGCGCTGGCTGTGGCGGGGGGTGGTGGCCCTTTTCGTCACCTTCGCCCTTCTCCTCTTCTACGCCCTCTGGCTTTTGGGCCCCACGGGAAAAGAGGCCACGGTGCGCATTCCCCGGGGGGCCACGGGGCAGGAGGTGGCCAGGATCCTGGAGGAGGCCGGGCTTTTGCGCTCCGGGTACCTCTTTTCCGCCTACCTGCGCTTCTCCGGCCAGGCCAGGAAGCTGGTCCCCGGGGTCTACCGCCTAAAGGGGGATGGGGCCTTCCGCCTGGCCAGGGCCCTCACGGGAGGAGAGAAGCCCCTCACGGTCACCCTCACCTTCCTCGAGGGGGAAAGGGCGGTGGACTACGCCAAAAGGCTTTCCCAGGCGGGCTTGGATGGGGATGGTTTTCTAAGGATTGTCCAGGAGCCTGGGGCCCTGCGCCCTCCTTATGTGGAGGGAACGACCCTCGAGGGCTACCTCTTCCCTGCCACCTACACCTTTGACCTGCTGGTTACGGCGGAGGAGGTGGTGCGCGCGTTTCTCCGCCGCTTTGAGGCCGAGCTCACGCCCCCGGTGAGGCGCCTTTTGGAGGAGCGGGGGCTTTCCGTTCACGCCTGGGTGACCCTGGCCTCCATCGTCCAGGTGGAGGCGGGGAGTCAGAAGGAGATGCCCTACATCGCCGGGGTTTTCCTGAACCGGCTGGAAAGGGGCATGCCCCTCCAGGCGGATCCCACCGTGGCCTACGCCCTGGGCAAAAGGCTTCCCGAGCTTTCCCGGAAGGCGGGGGACTTCGCCCATGATTCCCCCTACAACACCTACCGCTACGCCGGGCTTCCCCCGGGGCCCATCGGCAACCCGGGGCGGGAGGCCCTCCTTGCCGTGCTCAATCCCGTGCGCACCGACCCCAAGGGGCGCCCTTACCTCTACTTCTTCCACGCCAAGGGGGAGCTTTTCCTCAACACCAGCTTCGAGGCCCACCTCGAGGACCTCCGCCTACACCGCTATTCCTCCCCGTGACGCAGAAGCCTAAGCTGGGCGTAGGCGAAGAGGAGGGTGAGGAGGAGGATGACCACGGTGACCGCGGCGGCATACCCCAGCCGGAAGTTTTCAAACCCCGACTCATAGAGGTAGTAGCCCAGGACCCGGGTGGCCCCGTAGGGCCCGCCCCGGGTGAGGAGGAAGACCGCCGAGTAGGACTGCAAGGAGAGGATGGTGCCCACCACCACCAAAAAGGCCACCGCCGGGCGCATGAGGGGAAGAACTATGTAGCGGAAGGCTTCCAAGGGCCCTGCCCCGTCCACATAGGCGGCCTCCAGAAGGGATTTGGGGATGGCCTTAAGCCGGGCCGAGGCCACCAGGACCCCATACCCCAGGTGCCGCCACAGGGTGAAGAGGACCACCATGACCAAGGCCCAAAACCCCTCCCGGTCCCAAGGGGGGATGGTCAGGAACTGGGCTAAGGCCCCGTACTCGGGGGTGAAGAGGGTGTACCAGCTCAGGGTGGCCCCACCCAGGGTGACGAGCCCGGGCAGGAAGAGAAGGCTTTTGGCAAAGCGCTCGTAGGGTGCCCCTTCCAAAGCCACCGCCAGGGCGATGGAAAGCCCCACGAAAAGGGGCAGGGCCAGGAGCATGAACTTCAGGGTCACCCAGAGGCTTCCCCAGAAGGCGGGGTCTTGGAAAAGATCCCGGTAGTTTTTGAGCCCCACCGGCTTGGGCTCGGAAAGCCCCGACCAGTCCCAGGTGGAAAAGCGAATCACATCCAAAAAGGGGTAGAGGATGAACACCCCCAGGGTGAGGAGGGCGGGAAGGGAGAAGAGGAAAAGGGGAAGGCGCCGCACGGGTTACCAGAGGTAAAGAAAGCTCAGCAGGAAGGGATACCGGTCGGAGGCGGAAACCTCCAGGGCCAGGGGTTCCAGGTAGAGCCTGAACCCGGCTCCCCAGGCCAGGTGGAACCCGCTTTGGTAGCCGAGTCCCCCGTAGGCGGAAAGGGCTCCTCCTGGCACCTCGAGGCTCACCACCGGTCCCAGGTGCGCTCCAAAGGGATACCGCAGGTCCAGGCCCAGGCCCACGGAGGTGTAGAGGTCCAAAAGGACCAGGCCCGGGAAGAGATTGGCCTTGAAGAGGGCAAAGACCTCCGGGTTTTGCGAAAGGAGGGCCTGCACATCCAGTCCCGTGTCGATCCCCAAGGGACTGAAGGGCAAAAGGGCGCTTCCCTGCAGGTAGACGCCCTTATCGGGGGCGTACCCTAGCCCCAGGGTGTTCTCCGGATAAGCGGGCATCTGGGCCAGGGCCAGGCTGAGGGCCAGGAGGGAAAGGGCGACTAGGCGCTTCATATCCCCCCTATCTTAGGAGAAAAGAGGGGGTGTGGGGGAGCTATAATCCCCCGGTTTTTAAACCGGGGATACATGGACTCCCCCACGTCCACCACAGGTGGACACGGATTTGGTACAATGTTCTTGGGGACAAAGTTCCCCGTGGACCTTGAAACTTGGAGTAGGGGGTTCCATCGGGTAGTCCGATGGGTAAAACTCCAAACGAACACCCGTGGCAGAGCCAGAAGCATTGCGCTCGCCTGCCGATACGGAGTCAAGGTCTTTCTGGGCCCGGACGGGGCCTTCGGGGGAAACCCCGCGTGCTTTCCCGCAGGGAAACACCCCGAGAAGCCCCGGACTTTAGTCCGGGGAGTCGTCACCAGGCGGGATTCCGGTTGCCTTTTCCCTGGGATTTAGTTCCACCCCCTAGAAGCCGTACAATCTCCTCATGGCGGCGGTTGCTTTCGCCCTCGAGCCCCGTCCCAACCTAGTTCCCGTAAAGGACCACCCCCTCCTCATCCTGGTGGGCCTCACCGGGGTGGGGAAGAGCACTTTGGTGGAGGCCTTGGGCTTTTCCCGGCTTCCTGACCGCAGGGAGCTGGTGGACCTTTACGTCCTTCCCCGCTACGGGGTCAACCTCCCCATTCCCCGGGAGGAGCGCTTTCGCCTGACTCGGCGCTTCCGGGAGGAGTTCCCGGGAGGGGTGGCGGAGGTCCTGGCCCGGGGGTTTGTGGAGCCCCGCTTCCCCCTTCTCTTCGACGGGCTTAGGGGGGAGGCGGAGGTGGCCTATGCGTTGGAGCATCTGCCCAAAGCGCTTTTCGTGGTCCTTCACGCCCGGGAGGCCACCCGGCTTAAAAGGCTACTTTCCCGCCAGGATGCCTTTGACCGGGTGGAGCTTCGCCCGGAGGAGAGGGCGGAGCTAAGGGCGTTGGCGGAAGGGGTTCTTTCCCCAGGGGAGCTGGAGGAGGCCCTGGCCCTGGCTCCCTGGGAAGAGGTCTTGGCCAAGCTCAAGATCGTGGCCGAGGAGAAGCGGAACTACGACCCCCTTGGCCCCTTGCGCCTCCTTGAGGACCACCCCCGGGCCCTCATCCTGGACACGGAGAGGCTTTCCCTCGAGGAGGAGGTGGAGGCGGTTAGGGGCTTCCTCAGGCGGCTTGGCCTCTAAAATGGCCTCATGGCGACCATCCGCGACCTCAGGCTGGTTCCTTTCCGCATCCCCTTAAGGGCTCCTTTGCGCTGGGGTAAGGCCTCGGAGATGGCGGCCCTGGACCATGCCCTTTTGCAGGTGGAGCTCAGCGATGGCTCCCTGGGCCAGGCGGAGGTGGCCATCCGCCCCACCATCTACGGGGAAACCTTAGGAAGCGTCAGGGCGGGGCTGGAGTATCTGAAGCCCCGGCTTTTGGGCCTCGAGGCGGACGACCAGGAAGCCATTCGGGCGGTGCTGGAGTCTTTTCCCTGCAACCTGGGCCTTAAAGGAGCCCTGGACCTCGCCCTTTGGGAGGCTTGGGCGAGAAGCGAGGGGGAGGAGCTTTATCAGGTATTGAAGCCCGCCAAGCACCGGGTGCGGGTTTCCTACATACTGGGCATGGCCTCGGAGGAGGAGATGCTTTTAGATGCCCGCATGGCCTACGAGGCGGGGGTGCGGGTCTTCAAGGTGAAGGTAGGCCGGGACCTGGAGGAGGATGGCCGGAAGATCGGCCGCCTTAGGGAAGCCTTCCCCGACGCCGAGCTTTACGCCGACGCCAACGAAACCCTTTCCCCCAAGGAGGCCGAGCGCTACCTCCTAGCCTGGAAGGAAATGGGCCTCCTCTACGTGGAAGAGCCCCTGCCCGTTGAGGAGGTGGAGGCCAGGAGGAAGCTAAGGGAGAAGAAAATCCTCCCCCTAATCGCCGACGACTCGGCCATGACCCCAAAGGACCTGAGGCGGGAGCTTATCCTGGACCCCACATTCCGCACCCCCTTCACTCCAGCAGGTAATATCGCCCGGCCCCCAGAAGGCGCACCGCGGTCTCGTGATGGGGAGCCAGGTTGAGGACGAGCAACTTGCCCCCCAGCTCCACCAGGCGGACCCACATAAAGAGTTGAAACACCCAGCGCAAGGTGGGCTTGGCTGTGGGTCTCCCCTTTTGATCCGGCAGGCTGGACCCCGTCCCCTCCAGCCTCCGCCTCAGCTCCCACTCCCCCAGGGCGTACACCAGAAGGGCCAGGGCCATCACCA
>NZ_KB905755.1 GCF_000381045.1 Thermus scotoductus DSM 8553
AGGGTGTTCATGGACAATGCGTCCTTTCACCGGTCGCGGGGGATGGAGGGGAGGAAGGGGGCGTGGAGGGAGCGGGGGCTTACGGTGGGATACCTGCCCCGGTACAGTCCCCATTTGAACCCCATGGAGGGTGTGTGGCGGCGGGTGAAGGGGTTTTTGATGCCTCGGCGGCACTACGGGGGGGTTGAGGAGCTTAGGGAGGCGGTGGTTCAGGCCCTCAAGGCCCTGGGGGGTGTGGAGTTGAAAATCTTGGGGGAGGGTACTTAGCAGCTTGGCTCTACCACTTTCACACCCTTTTCACACGGATCCCGTACCTTTATGTACAGGAGGTGAAGATATGCCAGTAAAATCCAACCTTTTCCGAATCCTAGGAATAGGGCTTTTAGCCTTGGCCATAGGCCTTGCCCAATCCTTGGGCCTGGACCTAAGATATTATCTGGTCAAATCCTTGGAGGGCAAGGAGGTTTACGAGGAAAACCCTTTGCAGGTTAAACCAGGGGATGTTTTGGAATGGCGCCTGGCGGCGGAAAACCCCCAGGGTCCTTTGCGCCAGGTAATCCTTATAATCCCCATCCCCAAGGAAACCTACTATCTGGAGGGAACCGCCAAGCCCTTATCCCTTAACGGTGCCACCATCCGCCCGGAGTTCAGCTTTGACGGGGGGAAGACCTACGGCCTGCCTCCCCTGAAAAAGCGGGTCCGGGTGGTGGAAAGCGGAAAGGAGGTGGAAAAGGAGGTGGAGGTAAAGCCAGAGGAATACACCCATGCCCGGTGGGTAGTCCCTGAGTTCCCTAAAGGAGCCAAGTTGCAGGTATCCTTGCGCACGGCAGTTAGGTAGAAAGGAGGTAATGTGAAAGGGAAAGGAATAACCACATGGTTTTTAACCCTGGTCTTGGTCCTAGCCCTGGGACTGGCCCTGGCCGCAGGTACCCCAGCGGGCACAGCCATCCAAAACCAAGCCAGTGCCAGCTACATAGACTCGGCGGGCCAACCCAGGACCACCACATCCAACCTGGTGACCACCATCGTCCAGCAGGTCTATAGCTTCACCATCACCCCAGACGGCACGGAAGCCAACCCAGGCCAGATCCGAAACGGGCTTTCTGGCGGGCAGGTGCTTTTCCAGTACACCATCACCAACACCGGTAACGGTACCGACACCATCAACCTAAGCACCGTTCAGGGGACCAGCGATAACTTTGATCTCACCAACATCCTCATCTATCGGGACACCAACTGCAACGGCAACGTGGACGCCGGCGAGCCTCAGGTAACCAGCGTCACCCTGGCCGCTGACGCCTCGGCCTGCGTGATCGTGGCCGCCACGGTGCCCAGCACCGCCCAGAACGGCCACTACGGCAACCTGAACCTGGCGGGCACTTCCCAGGGCAATAACACTGTCACCGACAACAACAACTGGGCCCGGGCGGTGGCCACCACCCAGGCGGCCCTGACCGCCTTCAAGGCGGCAAACCCCTTCGGAAACATCCAGCCCGGCAACACCATCACCTACACCATCTCCGGCAGCAACACGGGCGGTAGCGCCGCTTACGGCATCCAGGTCACCGTGGACGGCACCCCCAAGACGGGCATCCTGATTGAGGACACCATTCCCTCGGGCCTCACCGTGACCCAGATGCCCACGGGCTCCGCGGGGGCCGGAAGCATCCGCTACATTTACTACAACGGCACCAGCTGGGTGACCCTCACCTCCAGCATGCTTCCCATCACCGGTGACGGCACCAAGAAGATCGGCATGCTGATTGAGGGTACGGGTGCCTTCTTCCCTCAGGGAGCCGGGTACACCTTCTCCTTCCAGGCCCAGGTGCCCAGCAACGCTCCTGCCAGAACCTCCTACACCAACACCGCCACGGTGAAGTTTGACGCCAATAACGATAACGATGCCAACGACCCCGGCGAAACCGTAAGCACCAACTCCACCACCAACACCGTGGCCGCCCAATACAGCGTCAAGGTGGGTCCCTACCAGTTCCCCCTGGGTTCCGCCACAGGCTCCTACCTTGCCGGAGGCTACACGGTCAGCCGCAGTGGGGACCAGCAGACCATTGCTTCCGCCTATAGCGGCACCACCGTCATCTTCCGGCACACCTTGCGGAACACCGGCAACACCACCGATAGCTTCTCCCTCTCCTTCTCCGGACAGCCTTCGGGCTGGACCTGCCAGCTGGTGGCCGATGACCTCACCACACCTATTTCCGGGCCTGTGGGACCTCTCGCCAGCGGCAGCGACTTCAACTTCGCCCTCAGGTGCTCCATCCCCGCCAACTACACCAGCAGCACCGCGGTTAACATCACCGTGACCGCCATCAGCCAGGGCGATCCATCCCAATCCGACACCACCACAGACACCGTGAGCCAGGTGACCTTGGGGTATGCGGTAGACCTGGCAGGGCAAGGGACTTCTAACGATAGCGATCCTTCCAACGACAACCCCACTGGCCAGACCGCCAACCCCGGCCAGACCGTCTACTTCCCCCTGGAGCTCACCAACACCGGCCAGAACACCGACACCTACAACCTGAGCGGCACGGTGCCCACGGGCTGGAGTGTGGTCTTCTACCCCGACACCAACTGCGATGGCACCCCTGATGGTGCCCCCGTCACCAACGTGGGCCCGGTCAACCCCGGCCAGAGGGTGTGCTTCGTGGCGGCGGTGAGCGTGCCACAAGGTACGGCTCCGGGTAGCAACAACGTGACCTTCACCGCCACCAGCACCACCAACTCCAGCGTCCAAGACACGGTTTCCACCACTGCCACGGTCAACGTGGTGGCCCAGGTTCGCCTTGACCCCGACCGGAACGGCACCGTGACCAGCCCCGGCACCATCCAGTACACCCACACCCTCCTCAACAACTCCAACGCTCCGGCCACGTGCTCCATCTCCGGCAACGGAGGCTCTTTCGGCTGGACCTACCAGTACTCCACGGATGGAACCACCTGGTCCAACAACCTGCCCAACCCGCCCGGCATCTCTGTTCCTGCTAACGGCGGAACCGTCACCATCTACGTGCGGGTGACCGTGCCGGCGGGTCAGCCCATCGGCCGGGTGGACGTGAACACCGTCACCGCCACCTGCCAGGTGGGTAGCACCACTGCCACGGACACCGCCACGGAGACCACCACCATCGTGGGCGGGGAGCTCCGCCTGGAGAAGCAGGTGGATAAGGCCACCGCTTACCCGGGCGAGACGCTCACCTACACCGTCATCGCCACCAACATCGGCACCGGCAACCTGACCCAGGTCATCGTCACAGACCCCTTGCCCGCCTACACCAACTTCGTGAGCGTCTCCGCCACCATTAGCGGCTTCCCCACGGGCGCCCAGGTGCTCTACTCCACGAACGGCACCACCTGGAGCACCACGGCTCCCACCTCCCTGCCCGCAGGCGGAAGCATCTACGTGGCGGTGGACACGAACTCGGACAACACCATCACCAGCGCCGACATCATGCCACCCGCTGCCATCATCACCATCACCTTCCGGGTGCAGGTGCAGTAAACCCTCTTCCCCCGCCCCGGGGCTTCCCGGGGCGGGGCCCCCTAAGGGGGGAAGCCAAAAACAGAAGAAGCGCTTTCAAACGAGGCTTTTAGAAGGATTTTCACACCGGGGCCTGAGGATAAGGGAGGTGAAGGCAGGGATGAGGGAAAAGGTAAAAAGGCTAATCACGATAACCCCGATCCTCGGGGTTATCGTTGGTTTTTTCACTTTTGCCTTCGCCATGACCCCGGCGGGCACGGTAATCCGCAACCAGGCCACGGCCCTGGTGGGCAACGAACGTTACCTCTCCAACGTGGTGGAAACCGTGGTCCGGCCCCTTTGCCTTCCCTCCCTCACCCCCAACGGCACCCCCACTACCCCAGGCCAGGAAGCCGGTATAAGCCCTGGCGGCTACGCCTATCTGCCCTACGTCTTGACCAACGCCGGGAACGACGCCTTCACCTTCTCCCTTTCCCTTGTCCCGGGCCCCCGCGATTGGGACCCGGCGGAGATGGCCATTTTCCCCGACCAAAACGCCGATGGGCTTCCCGATAACTCCACTCCTCTCACCCAAGCCACCCTGGCCATGGGCGAGATCCTCCGCCTGGTGGTGGGTATAAGGGCACCCGCCTCCGCCACGGGAAGCCTGCTTCTTACCCCGGTGGCCCGCTGCCCAAACGGCCAGGAAGATGCCGAGAACTACGCCCGGATTACCGTCACCACGGGACCAGCCCTTTCCGTGGAAAAGCAGATGCCCCCAAGCGCCCTTCCGGGAGAGGAGATCCCGGTCCTGCTCCGGGTGCGTAACCTGGGAACCGCCCCGGCCCACACGGTAACCTTACTGGACCAGCCCCTTCCCCTTCCCTTTGTTCTCGGCAGCGCCCAGGCTCCTAAGGGCCGGCTGGAGTATTACGACGGCACCACCTGGCAACAAACTGAGCCCCAGGTGGTGAAGGGAGTCCGCCTGGTGCTGGACCGGCTCTTGGTGGGAGAGGAAGCCACCCTCACCTTCCGCCTGAAGGTACCCCCGGGCACTCCACCGGGCCAGGTGGAAAACCTGGCCCGGGCGGAAGGCCCAGGAGGTCCGGCGGAGGGAAGGGCTGCCCTAGAGATCCTCCCCATCTACCAGCACCACCTGGGTCCCCTGGGTAACCCCAGGGCCCTTCCCAGTGGAGAGGGCTCCACGAACGACCGGCAAGAAGCCCAGGGTCTGGCAGGCCAACCCCTTTGCTTTGCCCATACCCTGGAAAATGCGGGCACGGTGCAGGATGCCTACGACCTCCACGTGGAGGGCCTCCCTGAAGGCCTGGGCTACTGGTTTACGGGAATGGACCGTAGCCCCCTGACCCCACCCCTGGTCCTGGGACCTGGGGAGCAGATGGACTTCAGGGTTTGCTACCTTCCCCAGGAAGCGGGTACCTTCCAAGCCCGGGTGGTAGCCCTCTCCCAGGCTACCGGAGCCAGGAACACCACGGTGGACCTCTTGAATCTCCTCCCGGCCAACGCCCTGGGTCTTGTGAAGGAAGCGGATCCCGCTCCAGGCACCACCTTGAAACCTGGGGATGTGATCACCTACACCCTGCGCATTCAAAACGCCTTCGCTTCCCTTTCCCAGGTGGCGGTGGAGGATGCTTTAAGCCCCCATGTGGAGTTCGTTTCCGCCTCTCATGGAGGAGTGTACGAGGCCCAAGCCCACAAGGTGGTATGGACCTTTGCTTCCCTTCCTCAGGGAGAAACCCTCCTTATCCTTAAGGTACGGGTGCGGGCCAACACTCCCGACGATAGCCTGGTGGCAAACACCTTCCTGCTTAGGTCCCAGGAAACCCCCAATCCCCTCACCTCCAACCCGGTAACCCATCCGGTCTTTAGTGTGAACCTTCTCCTTCGCAAGGAAGTGAGTCCGAAGGAAGCCGTGGTGGGCGATCTTCTCACCTACTACCTTACCCCGCTATGTACACGTCAAAACCTCCATAGGGCATAACCCCAAGGGACTTCCGCGCCTTCCTCCCCCTGCACACAAAACAACCCTCACCCTGGAAAATCCCTCGTCCGCAAGCCTTACCATACGCATCACCGACACGCCACCCCCGGGAACCCGCTACGAGCCCGGCACCGCCCTCTTCTTCCCCGAATGCCAGGGAGGTGGGGAAGCCCTAGAGCCCCGGCGGGAGAACAGAAGCCTTGTGTGGGAAAACCTCTCCTTATCCGGCAAGGGCAAGCTCTGCCTGACCTATAAGCTCCGCCTTCTTCCTGGAGCACCCAAGGAACTGGTCAACACCGCCCAGGCCCTGGGGGTGAGCGGAAACGGGGCGGCCACCGCCAGCGGCAAGGCCCAGGCCCTGGCTCTCCTAAAGCCCGGGCCCTTCGCCCTGGGAGGGATGCTCCTGGGCCGGGTCTTCCTGGATATGGATGGGGACGGCACCTTTGGACCCCAGGACCTTCCGCTTCCAGGGGCAAGAATCCTCCTTTCCAACGGGGTGCAGGCCCTCACGGATAGCGCTGGCCGGTACGCTTTCCGGGACCTCGAGGGCCTCCATCAAGTGATGCTGGATCCTGCCTCGGCTCCCTTCCCCCCCCTTCCCATGCCGGAAAACCTCGGGGAGGGGTACCGCAAGCGCGCCGTGGTCCAGGGCCTCACCGTGGTGGACTTCCCCTTAAGGCCTCCCAGGGGCTCAGTCCAGGTTTTCCGGAACACCACCTTGCGCCTGGGCCCCTTCTCGGTGGAGAAGAGAATCGTGCAGGTGGGGGACCGGCTTTTTGTGGAACTCCGCCTCAAAAGCCCCGAGCCCCTCCCCGAACTCACCCTCACCGATCCTTTGCCCGATGGAGGGGCCAAAACCTTTTCGTTTGCCGAGTTTAAAGGGGAAGAGGTCCTGGTATACGAGCTGGAAAAGGCCGTGCTGACCGACCCTGAGGTGCGGTGGAGGTACCCATGACGAGGCAAGGAGGCACCTGGAAACTGCTCCTGGGCATGGTCCTTTGGGCCGTGGCCCTTTTCCCCTGGGCTACGGCCCAAAGCAATCTTCCCCAAGTGGAGCTTAAGGCCACCTTGGTGGGCACGGGGCTGGAATGGGAGCTGGACCGCCTCGAGGTCTGGCTGGTTCCCATGGCCGAGGAAGGGCGGATCGCCCTTTTCTCCCCGGGGTTTGACCCCGAGGACTACCGAAGCGCCCTTAAGGGCAAGGAGGAACTTGGGGATGAACGCTACGACCGGGGCCAGGGGGAGGTCAAGGCCACCTACGAGCTCTACCGGGAAGGCACCCTGCTCAGGCGGGTGGAGTTTGGAGTGGAACCCCACCGGGAGGTGGAGCTTTTCCTGGGGAAACTGGTCCCGGGCCAGGTCTACCGCCTGGTGGCCCGGTTTGAGGGCCTGGGCAAGAACGCTTTCGTGCTGCGGGCCGAGGGCTTCAAGGTCTATTTGGATCCCCAGGCCTACGTGGTGGACATGGCCCCCCATGAAGCAGGCCTCACCCTCCGCCAGCTTCCCGGCCAGCAGGGAACCTTTGTGGAGCTTCTCGCCCTAAGGGTGCCAGAGGACGCCCTTCCCCTCAGCGTGCGCTTCTACGATGAGGATGGCCCCGAAGAGCTCCGCTCCCAGGTGGCTCTGCCCAACGGCACCCTCGAGGAGCGCCCCGTGTCCGGTGACCGGGAATGGAGTTCCTACACCCTCAGGCTCCCCGGCCTCACCCGCTTCCTCTTCACCCAGCCCCCCACCGCCCGGCAGTACTCCAACACCCTGGCCTTCCAGGTGCCCGGATGTTTGCAAGCCGAGGCCGCCTTACCCGGGGGGGAAAGAGGTTTGCGTAGGCAAGAGGGAGGCTTCTCCCTGGTACCCCCAGGCCCCAGGAAGGTAAAGGTGGTGGATCCCGAGGGGAATCCCCTGGACCTGACGCCCACCCTTACCCCGGAAGGTTTGGCTACCCTGGCCCTACCCCAGGGCTACCGTCTACTGGAAGTGCGCACCCAAGGGGCGGTGAAAACCCTGGAGGGAGGTCGGGTCCTTTTCGGCTGCCCTGGAGGGGAGGCCACCTATGTGGTGGAAATACCCCCGGCCCAGCTCAGGGTGCGGGTCCTCCTCGCCCTGCCCACGGGGGAACGGCCCGGGGAAGGTCTTCTGGAGGTAAGGGGAGAGGCGAAACGGGTGGAAGGGGAGGCTCTTTTCACCCTGGCACCCGGGACGTATCCCCTCGCCCTTCGGGTGGAAGGCGCCAAGGTGGAAGGACCCAGCCAGGTCACCCTTGCCCCGGGAGAGAAACGGGAGGTGGTCTTTCGCCTCTTCCCCCAGGTGAACCTCACCCTCACCCCCGAGACCCAGCGCCAGAGGGAAGGAGAGGTAGCCCAGGTGGTCCTGGAAGCCACCACCTCCTACCCTGGCCTCCTCCCCGGGGAACTCTCCCTGGAACTTCCCGAGGACCTGGAGGCCCTGACCCCCACCCGCATCACTGGCCCCCTAAGCAAGAACCGTCCCTTGCGGCTTACGGTGGACCTCAAGGGTCCCAAGGGCACCTACGTGGTTAAGGGAAGACTCCAGCCCCATGGCCTCGAGGCTTCCGGGCAGGTGGAGTTCTTCCGGCAGGCCACCTTCACCCTGCACAAGGAGGCCCTCACCCCCAAGGTGGCCCAGGGGGAGGAAGCCCGCTTCCGCCTCACGGTGGTGAACCGAGGGGACGAGGCCGGCTGGGTAATCCTGAGGGATCCTGGCGGGGCGGGCCTCGAGGGGCCGAAGCTGGAGGAGCGCATCTACCTGGAGGCCCAAACAGGCAAAAGCTACGAGGTAGCCTTCCGGGCCACGGGGGAGGGCCTTTTGCTGAACCGGGCCGAACTCCTCTCCCAGCAAGGGGAGGTGCTGGCCCGGGCCGAGGCGTCTGTGGAGGTTCTCCTGCCCAAGCCCGCCCTGGCCCGGGAGCTCCCTTTCCAGCGCTATCTGCCGGGGGAGGAGGTACGGCACCGCCTGGTGGTGCGCAACCTGGGCGAGGCTCCCATGCGCTACATCCTGGAGGACACCTGCCCGGACTTCCTGGAACCCCGGGAGGCCCGGTTTGAAGGAACCCTGCCCCCAGGTGGGGAGAGGGTGCACACCTACACGGCCACGGTGCGCTTCGGGCCGGAAGCCCAGGGCACCTGCCGGACCACCCTGCACACCTCACGGGGCAACCCCACGGCGGAGGCTTCCGTGGCCCGTGTCCTCCTCTCCTTGAAGAAGGAAGCCCTTCCCGCCCGGGTGCTGGAGGGGAACAAAGCTGCCTTTCTCCTCACCGTGACCAACCTCGCCGACCACGCTGTGCGCATCCGCCTCCTGGACACCCCCCCCAAGGGCCTGTCCATGGAGGCCCTGGATAGGGAGCTTGCCCTCGAGGCCGGGGAAACCCGCATCCTTGAGCTTCCCGTGGAAGCGGTGCCCGCCGGGGTCTGGGTCAACCGGGCAAGCGCCTTCCTGGGGGACTCCCCGGTGGCCTTCCCCGCCGAGGCCACCCTGGCCGGGCTACCCCTATTGATCCCCGAGCGCATCTCCGAGGTGCGCCTGCCCTACCAGGTGCAGGCCGCCCAGGGGGAGGAACTCCTCCTGGCCTTCCCTCTTCCCCCGGGAGCCCAGTACATCCCGGGTAGCGCCCGGCACCAGGAGCTTCCCCTGGAAGACCCCCTGGTCTACGAGCAAGAGGGGGCCCAGACCCTATACTGGAGGCTTCCCTTTGCCCAAAAGGGCGAGGTGCGCTTCCTGCTGCAGCACGAAAGGGCCCTGCCCCCCATGGGCAAGCCAGGCCTTACCCTCCTCTCCGGGGGCAGGGAGGTGGCCCTGGAGGGTAGGGCAACCCTGGAGGAGTACCGCAAGGCCAAACCCCTGGCCACCTCCCGGTCCGGGGTGATCCGCCAGCCCCAAGACGGCCAGGTTTTCCGGGACCGGGATGCCATCACCGTGGTCCTGGAAGCCCCCTTGGGCCCCCTCACCCTCAAGGTGAACGGGCAGGTGGTGGGCCAGGATCGCCTGGGCAAGGCGGAGCTGGACGAGGGCCGGGGCTGGCAGCGCCTGGAGTACTACGGGGTGCCCCTGGCCGTGGGGAAGAACCTCCTGGAGGTGGAGGGCGTGGCCCAGGACCGGGTGGAGGTCTTTCGCACGGGAAACCCCGTCAGGCTCAGGCTCTCCCTCCTGGAAGGAAAAGCGGATGGCCGCACCCCCATCCGGGTGAGGGTGGAGGCCCTAGACGAAAACGGGCTTCCCTCCGGGTTCGGCCCCGTCACGGTGGAAACCGATCTGGAGCCCTTGAACCCGGATGCCTTCCTGGAGATCTCCGGCTACCAGATCCTCCTCAAGGATGGCCGGGCGGAGCTTCTCCTTAAGCCCCTATCCGCCCCCCGGGAGTTCACGGTGCGGGCCGAGTTCAACCGCATAGAAGCCAAGGAGCGCTTCTTCCCCGGGGAAAGGAGGGAAGGGCTTTGGCTTGCCCAGGGAAGCGTGGGGGTAGCCTTAAAGGAGATATCCCAGGGGCTTAGCCTGGAAAACCTCCGCCTTTTTGGCCTGGCCCGAGCCTATGCCGAGGGCCCGGTGCTGGGAGGCCAGGGCCAGCTGGCCCTGGACACCGCAGGCGGGCTTGCCGGGAAACTGACCCCGGAGCGCTTCCCCGTCACCGGGGCAGCCACCGAGGCCAAGCGTCCCCTCACCTCCGACGACCCCATCGCCTTCCGCTACGACCAGGCGGAGTTCTCCATCGCTTACGAACGGGCTCCCCTGGGAGCAGCCCTGCCCGAGGCCACCGCCCTCCGCTTCGCCACCCGGGGAGCCACGCGCCTGGAAGGCTTCCTGGGCCTCCTGCCCCGGGCACGGGTACAGGAACGGATAACCCCCGACGGCACCTCGTACTACCGTCTCTCCCAGCCTCCCAAGCCCGGCTCCGTAAGCCTCATCCTGGTGGAAGGGGCCCGGGAAACCCGCCTGGTGGAGGGCAAGGACTACGTGGTGGACGATCTGGGGAACATCCAGCTTTCCCGGCCCCTCTTCCCCACCACCCCGAGCCTGGCTCCCGTGTACCTCCTGGCGGAATACGCCCCGGTGAGCACCCCCCGGGATCTCCTGGCCTACGGCCTGGGTGCTACCTATGAGGAAGGAGGCTTCCGCTTCGGGGTTTCCGCCGCCTACCTGGGCTCCTGGCGGTATGGCCTGGAAGCGGGCTACGCCCAGGGGTCGGACCGCCTGGGTCTCAGCGCCGGCTACGCCGAGGGCCGCTTCCGCCTGGCCTTTGGGGCCGATGCCCGCCTGGGGGCCTTCCGCCTCCAGGGGGACCTGCGCACGGAGGATATCGCCCAGGGCCTCGCCGCCCTCCAGGGCCAGGCCCGGCTCGCCTACGAGGAAGGCTCCCTGGGCGTGGCCCTGGAGCACACCACCCCCGCCCAGTCCGCCCTCCTCCTGGAGTACCGGCCCAAGCCCTTCACCGTGGGAGCCGGCCTCGGCTACATGTGGAATGAGGCGGCCTGGGCCTTCCTGGGGCGGGCGGGGTACGAGGAAGCTGGGGCCAAGGTCCTCCTCACCCACAGCCAGGCCTTCGGGCTCAGCAAGGCCATAAGCCGGCTGGAGGCCACCTTGCCCCTGGACCCCAACCTGTCCCTGGAGGCAGGGTTGGCCTACCCGTGGGGCGAGGGGCTTTCCGGCACCCTGGGCCTGCGGCAAAGGCTCGCTGGGGCCAACCTCTCCCTTTCCTACCAGCTTCCCACCGCCAGCGGAGAGGGGAACCGGGCTCGCTTCGGTGTGGAAGCACCCTTGCCCCTCACGGACACCCTAAGCCTCAACCTCACCGCCGGACTGGAGCGGAACTTGAACACGGGCACCGGCACCGCTGCCTTTGGCCTCGCCGCCCGGTACAAAACCGAAACCCTCTCCGCCACCTTAGGGGGTGAGGTTTCCCTGGGCCAGGAAACCAAACTGGTGCTCAAAGGCGGTGCGGCGGGAAGCCTGGACGAGGAAAACACCCTGTCCGTGGACGGTCTTTACCAGGTCCTGCCCAAGCCCGAGGGCCGCTTCACCGTGGCCTACGCCCTCTTCGCCTCTCAAATGAACCTCCTCACCTACCACCGCATCCTTCTGGGAAACGAGCCTCTCCTGGAAGGCGAACTCATCTCCGCTTACCACCAGCCTGGATTCCAAATCAGGCCTGGCCTTGCCTACCGCATCAAGCCCCAGGACCCCCTGGCCAACACCTACCAGTTCGGATTAGGAGCCAACCTCTACCTCACGGAACGCTTCGGCCTGGGTGGGGCTGGCTACTACGTGTTCCAGCCCGGCACGGGCCAGGGCCGCTTCGTTTACAGCGTGGAGGGAAGCCTCAGGGTACTGGAGGGCCTTTGGTTCAACCTGGGCTATAGCTTTGGGGAAACCCTCCTGCAACCCGAAGGCCTCTACCTGCGCCTGGATTTCTTTGGGGGTAGCCGATGAGGTACGTGCGTCTTGGTTTGGTTCTCTCTATCCTTTCCTTTTTAGGTCTAGCCCAAGCCCAAGTGGTGCGTTCCTTCCAGGAGGCCTTCCGGGTGGAAACCACCGGGGATATTCTCATCGTGGGCAACACCCTGATGACGTGTAGGTCCGATGGCCAGACCGTCACTCCTTCACGTCCCCCCACCTGCAATACCAATGATCAAAACCTAAATAACGGCCAACAAATGGCGTTTGTGGATTTTGACAACGACTCCTCCACCTCCAACTCCTCCAGTAGCTTCCTGAGCCTTCCCTCGGGAGCCCAGGTTCTGTGGGCTGGCCTCTATTGGGGCGCACGGGCCGATCCCAACAACGCTAATCGCTCCCAAATCCGGATAAGGCCCCCTGGTTCTCCAACCTACCAGCCTGTGACGGCGGATTGGATTGCGACCATAACCGACCGAGGTGACACCACTAGTCGCCCCTATGCGGCCTTTAAGGACGTCACCTCCCTGGTGCAAAGCGCTGGATCTGGGGAATACTGGGTCGCCAACATCACTGGCCTCACGGGCAGTGACAGCTTGGGTTACTACGCTGGCTGGAGTCTGGTGGTGGCCTACCAGCATCCGGCTGAGCCCTTCCGCCGCCTCCAGGTTTTCCACGGACTAGCCAGCGTCAACAGTACCAATAACGTAACCATCACGGTTTCCGGGCTGCTCACGCCACTGGTAGGCACCGTGGAAGCCCGGGTAGGTGCAGTGGCTTGGGAAGGGGACGGCGGTATAAGCGGCGACCACCTCCAAATCAGGCCTACCGGCAGCTTAGCTTGGGCTGACCTGTCAGATGCTGTGAACCCAAGTAGCAATTTCTTTAACTCCACGATAAGTCGCTTAGGACAGCACTACCTAAACCGAAACCCCGCTTATCGCAACACCTTTGCTTTGGACGCAGATGTGGTCCAATACAATAACCTACCCAACGGAACCACCGCGGTAGACCTGCAATTCACCTCGACTCAGGACACTTATTTTCCCCAAGCCTTGACTTTCGCCATTAACCTCTATCTTCCTGACCTTGTGAGCACCTTCCAAAAAACCTTCACTGACCTCAGCGGCGGCCAGGTAGTGGTGGGAGATGTACTGGAGTATCAGCTGAGCTTTAGCAACACAGGCACAGATGGAGCCTCCAATGTGGTGCTCACCGATCTTATCCCTCCGGGTACCCAGTACGTGCCGGGTAGTCTCCAGGCGGTTCAAAACGCCGCCAGCGCTCCCACCGGCACGTTCACTGATGCGAGTGGCGACGACATCGCCGAGTACAGCCCATCATGTCCAGAACATGGGGGTTCCCCTTGTGTACGGTTCCGGCTTGGTTCCGGAGCCAATGCCTCTCAGGGTGGTGTAATCCTCCCTGGGGAAGGAGCCAGGGTGCGCTTCCGGGTACAGGTGTTGCCGCAGGCCGCCGGCCAGACCATAACCAACACGGCTCAGATTTCCTACAACTCCTTGACCCTGGGCACGAGTTTCAGCAAAACCGCTTCCGTCAGTGCCTCTGTGAGTATCCCCTACCCTCCCACCCTCAACAAGGTCTTTTCCCCAGCTTCTATCCCTCCAGGCAGCACCAGCCTTCTTACCATCACCCTTGGCAACCCCAACCCCACCCCTGCCACCCTTACATCTAACCTGGTGGACACTCTACCCAGCGGCCTGGTGGTGGCCAATCCCTCAGGTGCCAGCACCACATGCTCTGGCGGCACCCTAACCGCCAATCCTGGAGAAAGCACTATTACCCTGCCTTCAGGAACACAGATCCCTGCCAACGGAAGCTGTACCCTGACCGTGAACGTCACCGCCAGTGCCCCAGGATCCTATACCAATATCCTGCTAGCCGGGGCCCTACAAACGGATCTTGGAGCTAACCAGGAAGCCACCAGCGCCACGTTGGTAGTAGAAGGCTACACTATCTCCGGCTCCGTCTACCACGACCAAGAGCCCAACGGCTTGAAAGGCCCAAATGAGGATTGGTCCACGGGAACCACGGTCTACGTGAACCTGGTCCAGGGCAACACCGTGGTGGCCTCGGCAACCGTGAACCCCGGAACCGGCACCTTCTCCTTCCCGGGTGTGCCCCCAGGAACCTACACCCTCCTGGTAACCACCTCCAACAGCAACACCACCCCCCAGGCCCCCTCAGGCTGGCTCTTCGTCAACCCAGGCGATGGCAAACGCGACATCTCCGTAAGCAACCACCTCCAAGGCCTAGACTTCGGCCTCTTCCATGGCGGGGTGGTGGTGGGCCAGATCTTCCTGGATGACGGCCTAGGTGGAGGCACCGCCAACAACGCCCTACGGGATGGCGGCGAACGGGGTGTGGGCGGGGTCACGGTCACCGCCACCGACGGCAGCAACACCCGCACCGCCTCAACCGACGGCAATGGCTACTATCGCCTCTACCTTCCCCATGGCTGGGGCAGTGTCACCCTCTCCCACCCCTTGCGCCCCGCCACCGGCTATAACGACGGGGTAACCCCCACCCAGGTGGCAAGCTGGCTGGATGCCACGGGCCCAAGCTCCTCGGGGGCTAGGGTTTCCTTGGGCCCCGCCTCCGCCCTGGCAGGCAACACCTGGGTGCGGAACTTCGGCGTGGTCCGGGATAGCCGCCTCTACCCCGATGGCTCCGGCCAAACCTCTTCCCCCGGGGTCTACACCTTCAGCCACGGGTACCGCCCGGGCACCCTGGGAAGCGTGACCCTAAGCCTCCTCTCCCCGCCCAACCCCCGCTACACCTACCAGGTCCGGGTGGATCTGGACTGCAACGGCTCCTTCGGTCCAGGGGAAGACTGGGCCTCCTTCCCCTACACCTTTACCGTGGGCACCGCCTGGCCCCGGGAAGCCGATGGCGGCCTCAGGGCCTGTGCCCTCGAGGTCCGAGCCCTGGTGCCCGCCGGGGAACCCGCAGGAGCCATGGACATCGCCCTGGTGGAAGCCAGGCTCACCTGGGCAGCAAACCCCAGCGTCCAGGAACCCGACACCCTCACGGATACCCTTCACGTGGTGGGAGGTGAGGTCCGCCTGGAAAAACGGGTGCGCAATATTTCCCAAAACACCCCCTTCGCCACCACCGCCCAGGGCAAACCCAACGAGGTCCTGGAGTACTGCATCGCCTACCGCAACCTGGGAACCCAGCCCGTCAGCAACTTCGTCCTCAGCGACCCCATCCCCTTCTTCACCGAAGCCCTCACCACCGTGGCCGACTACGGCAACAAGGCCATCCAGTGGACCCACGGAAGCGCCACCCAGCACCTCACCGCACAAACCGGGGATGACGCCGGGGAAATCGCAAGCGGCCTTGTAAGGGTTCTGGTGGGCACCGTGGGGCCAGGGGAGATGGGAGAGGTGTGCTACCGGGTGAGGATCCGCTAGGCGAGAACGCGCCTATTCCTTGGAGCCGGGCGCAACACCAGGATAAGCCCTGGGCAGAAGCCTCCTCTCCCACGCCGCTTTCAAAAGCTCCTCCCGGAAGTCGGGGTGGGCCACCTCAATGAGGGCCAGGGCCCTCTCCCTTAGGGAGCGGCCGAAGAGTTCGGCGATGCCCCACTCGGTGACCACGTAGTGCACATCGGCCCGGGTGGTGACCACCCCGGCCCCTGGCTTCAGGTAGGGAACGATACGGCTTTGCCCCTTGGCGGTGGAGGGCAGGGCGATGATGGGCTTGCCCCCCTCGCTCCTCGCCGCCCCACGGATGAAGTCCAGCTGACCGCCGAAGCCCGAGTAGATGCGGGTGCCGATGGAGTCCGCCACCACCTGGCCGGTAAGGTCCACCTCGATGGCGGAGTTGATGGCCACCATCTTGCGGTTCTGGGCCACCACAAAGGGATCGTTCACGTAGTCCGCGGGGTGGAGTTCAAAGAGGGGGTTGTCGTGGACGAAGCGGTAGAGCCGTTCCGAGCCCAGGACAAAGGTGCCGACCACCTTGCCAGGGTGAAGGGTCTTCCTGGCCCCTGTGATGAGGCCCTTTTCAAAGGCCTCCAGAACCCCGTCGGAGATCATCTCCGTGTGGATGCCTAAGTCCCGCCTGCCCTCGAGGCTGGCCAGCACGGCATCGGGAATGGCCCCGATGCCCATCTGCAAGGTGGCCCCATCCTCAATGAGGCTCGCCACGTGCTCCCCGATCCTCCGCTCCACCTCGCCAAAGCCCTCCCGCTTCAGCTCGGGCAGGGGCCAGTCCAGCTCCACGATGGCCGTGAAGCGGGAGACGTGGACGAAGGTATCCCCCAGGGTTCTCGGCATCCTGGGGTTCACCATGGCGATCACAATGGGAGCCGCCTCGAGGGCCGCCTTGGTGGCGATCACCTCCACCCCCAGGGAGCAGAAGCCGTGCTCGTCGGGTGGGGAAACCTGGACGATGGCGGCATCCAGGGGAAGGATGCTCCTTTTGAAAAGCCACGGCACCTGGTGGAGCATGATGGGCACGTAGTCGGCCCGGCCCTGGTTCACCGCCTCCCGGTCGGCGGGCCCCACGAAGAGGGAGCGGCGCCGGAAGTGGCCCTCCATCTCCGGGGAGGCAAAGGGATCCTCCCCCAACTGGAGGAGGTGCACGAGCTCCACGTTCACAAGCTCGTCCTTGCGATCAGCCAGGGCCTTCAGGATGGGGGTAGGGGTGGCGGCGTTTCCGGAAACGAAGACCCGCATCCCGGATCGGATGAGGGTGACGGCATCCTCGGGGGAAGTCAGCTTCTTGCGGTAGCTCATTCCAGGTGGCCTCCTTTCTGGCCCAGGAGGAGGTAAGCCCCTTGCCGGAGCTCGGGAACCCCCAAGGGATCCTCCTCCACCTCCAGGAGAAAGGGCAAAAGGGTGGCGGTGAGGGCGTGGCTGCTGGTACGGGGCACCAGGGCGGGAACGTTGGGGAGGCAGAAATGGGTAATGCCCATCTCCTGGTACACCCCCACCCGGCTGGTTTCCGCAATCCCCCCCTGGTCGATGGCGAAATCCAGGAGCACGGCCCCCGGGCGCATGCGAGAGAGCAGGGCCCGGCTTAGGAGGAAGGGGGCCCTCTCCCCAGGCACCGCCACCGCCCCCACCAGGACGTCGGCAAAGGCGGCGTACCGCTCCAGCCGGCTTTGGGTGATGAGGGCGGCAACCGCCCCCTTGGCCTCCTTGGAGGCTTCCTCCAGGGCGGAAAGCTCCTTGTCCAGGAGGTAGACCGAGGCCCCCATTCCCAAAAAGGAGCGGGCCGCCGCCCTTCCCAAAACCCCCGCCCCCAGGATGACCACATCCGCAGGGGGAATCCCCGGCAGCCCGGAAAGAAGCACCCCGGGACCAAAGGGAGCCTCCAGAAGCCTCCCGGCGATCTGGGGGGCCAGGCGGCCTGCGATCTCGCTCATGGCCTTGAGCACGGGGCGCCTCCCCCCGGCTCCGATGAGTTCGTAGCCGATGGCGGTCAAACCCTTTTCCGCCATGGCCTCCACCAGGGAGGATTCCGCCACCGCCAGGTGCATGAAGGCCATGATGGTGGCTCCGGGCCGGAGCAAGGCGATCTCCTCGAGGGTGGGCCTTCCCACCTTCAAGACCACCTCCCCACGGCCAAAGGCTTCCTCCCGGCTCACCAGCCGGGCCCCGGCCTCCTCGTAGGCCCCATCGGGGAAGCCCGCCCGCTCCCCCGCCCCCCGCTCCACATAGACCCGGTGGCCCCTCTCCACCAGCTCCCGCACCCCTTGGGGGGTAAGGGCCACCCGCCCCTCCCGCACCTCCCCGAAGGGGGGTTGGGTCTTGACCACGGCTTGCTCCTTGGGTAGGCCAAACTCCATACCCGCCTCCTCGCCTCGAGCTTAAGGCCCTGCCTCAGGGCGGATGTCCTTTTCCTTCTCATGAAATCCCACCCTAGGCTTTTTTCGTGGATACCTTCGCCGACTGGCTCTTCGTGGTCCTTTGGGGGGCGGGGGTGCTCCTCACCCTGGTGCCCTTCGTCCCCGCCACCCTCCTGATCCTGGCGGCCGCCCTCCTCCACGAGGCCCTGGTGGGCTTCCGGGAGCTTTCCCTGGGCCTGTGGCTGGCCCTGGGCGTCCTGGCCCTTCTGGCCATGAGCCTGGACAACCTCGCCACCCTCCTGGGAGCCAGAAGGTACGGGGCCGGGCGGGCAGGGCTTTGGGGGGCCTTTCTGGGGGGAATCCTAGGCCTTTTTCTGGGTGTCCTGGGGGTGCTGATTCTTCCCTTCCTCCTGGCCTGGCTCTTTGAGTACCTTTCGGGAAGAAGGCCGGAGGAAGCCCTTAAGGCCGCCTGGGGAACCCTGGTGGGCCTCATGGGGGGCGTGGTGGCCAAGGCGATCGTCCACGTGGCCATGGGGATCCTGGTGATCCGGGCCATCTTCTGATGGCACCCCAACCTGGCCAAACCAGGTTAGGGGCCCCCGGCGGTACTACCCCAGTGCAAGGTATGCTTTTCCCCATGGACCTGGTCTTCGTCACCCGCGAGGGGTGCGGCCTTTGCGAAAAGGCGGAAAGGGCCCTTTGGACCTTGGGGATCCCCTACGTGCGCCGGGATGTGGGCCAAGACCCCGGGCTTTTCCGCCTCTACACCTTCCGGGTACCCGTGCTCCTCCTGGGGGAAGAGGTGCTTTTGGAAGGAGCCTTTGGCGAGAAAGACCTGCTGGCCCTGGTGGAGCGCTGGCAGGAGTCCAAGGGAGGTAAGGCATGAACCCCACCATGATCCAGATCGGCCCCTTGCGCATCCAGTGGTACGGCTTCCTCCTGACCCTGGCCATCTTCATCGGCTTTGAGCTGGCCAAGCGCCGGCTTAGAGCCTGGGGGCTGGATGCGGAGAAGTTTGAGGTGGTGGCCTTCTGGGCAGTCATCTTCGGGGTGGTGGGGGCCAGGCTGGGCTACGTGCTCACCTCCCCCAGCTACTTCCTGCAAAACCCCGTGGAGGTCCTGTACATCTGGCAGGGGGGCCTCTCCTTCCACGGGGCCATTCTGGGCGGGGCTTTGGTCTTCTTCTACTTCCATAAGCGAAAGGGCTACCCCCTCTGGCCCTACCTGGACGCCGCCACCCCGGGGGTGGCCTTGGGCATCATCGCCGGCAGGATCGGGAACCTGATGAATGGCTCGGATACCGTGGGGCGCCTCACCTCCTTGCCCATCGGCTTCACCTGGCCGGAGTGGGCCAAGGGCTTCCCGGGAATCTGCCCTGGCATAGAGGACATCTCCCAGGTGTACCGGTGCGCGGAGCTCCTCCGGGGCCCCGTGCACCTCACCCAGATCTATGGGGCCCTGGTGGGCCTCATCCTTCTGCCCCTTTCCTACTACTGGCTTCGCAAAAAGCCCTTCTATGGATACGCCTTCTGGAACTTTATCCTGTGGTACAGCGTGCTCCGCTCGGTCCTCGAGGAGCCCTTCCGGCTGAATCCCCTGTGGCTTCCCGTGTACCGCAATGACGAGCTGGGCATCGGCCTCTTCACCGCCACCCAGGTGGTGAGCCTGCCCCTCATCCTCCTTTCCTGGTACATGCTCCGCCGGCTGGGGAAGGGCCCCGGTTAAGATAACCCCATGGAGCTTCCGCCCCGCAAGGACTCCCTCAAGTGGAGCACCTATCCGGAAGGTGTCCTGCCCCTGTGGGTGGCGGACATGGACTTCCCCGTGGCCGAACCCATCCGCCGGGCCATAGAGGAAAGGGCCAAGGGGTTCTTGGGCTACCCACCCCGGGAAGGGGACCTGGAGCTCAAGGCCCTCATCCTGGAACAAACGGGCTTGGAAGGCGAACTGGCCTTCATGCCCGGGGTGGTGGTGGGGCTCTACGGGGCGGTGGCCGCCTTCACCGCACCCGGGCAGGGGGTCTTGACCCAGGTGCCCATCTACCCGCCCTTCCTCGCCGCCATCCGGGAACAGAAGCGCACCATCTTGGCGAATCCCTTGCGGGAAACGGAGGAAGGGTACCGGCTGGACCTCGAGGGCCTGGAGCGCCTGGCCTACGCCAGCAGGCTCCTCCTCTTCTGCCACCCGCAAAACCCCACGGGAAGGGTCTACAGCGAGGAGGAGCTTTCCGCCCTGGCCACCATCGCCCGCAAGCACGACCTCATCGTGGTTTCCGATGAGCTCCACGCCCCTTTGACCTACGAGAAGCCCCACGTGCCCCTGGCCCGCTTCCTCCCCGAGCGCACCCTCACCCTGCTGGGTCCGGGAAAAGCCTACAACCTGGCTGGGCTGCCCATAGGGGCGGTGGTGGGGCCTAGGCCCCTGGTGGAGGCCTTAAGGCGCCACCTTCCCCACACCTTTCCCAACGTGCTCGCCATGGCCGCCTGGAAGGCCGCCCTGCTGGAGGCTGGGCCCTGGCTTCGGGAAACCCTAGCCCGGCTTAGGGCCAACCGCGACCGGGTGGCGGCCTGGGCCAAGGAGGTGGGCCTCGGGCACTTCCCCCCGGAGGGCACCTACCTGGCCTGGTTCAAAACCCCCATTCCCCAGGCGGCCTCCTTCTTCCTCAAGGAGGCCCGGGTGGCCCTGAACCCCGGGGAAAACTTCGGGGAAGGATACGACCGCTACGTGCGCCTCAACTTCGCCACCTACCCCGAGGTGCTGGAGGAAGCCCTGAAGCGCCTTGCCGAGGCTCTAAAGAAAGTGTAAACCCCCCGGGGACGTTCCCCGGGGGGAAGGAGCTTCCGGGCTTACTGGACCACCTCGATGGGGATCCGCTTGGCCCGAGCCTCGGCCACCTTGGGCAGGGTGAGGCGCAGGATCCCGTGGCGGAACTCCGCCTTGGCCTGGGAGGCATCCACCTCCACGGGGAGGGTGAAGGTGCGCACGAAGGAGCCGTGAGGGATCTCCTGCAGGTAGTAGCGGCGCACCTTAACCTCCTCGGCGGGCTTCACCTGGCCCCGTACGGTGAGCTTGCCCCCCTCGAGGCTCACCTCCAGGTCCTCGGGAGCCAGGCCCGGCACCGCCATCTCCAGGACCAAGGCCTCGTCGGTCTCGTAGAGGTCGGCCGGAGCCACGTAGGTGGCCACGGGCCGGGCAAAGTCGCCCAGGACCTCCTCAAAGAGCCGGTTGGCCTCTTCCAGGAGGGAGAAAGGACCCCAGGTACGGAAGGGAGTGATCTCCGCAGGACGCACATTCCTACGAACCAGGGCCATACCTATCACCTCCCTTTTCACTTATATCACCTGCGCGCCTTCTTGTCAAGTACCTTTAGGCTTATGCACCTACCCTTGCGCCCCCTATAATCAAGGGCATGGAGATCCCTCCTGAGGCTGTCTTGGTGGACACCCGGCCCAGGGCCGCCTACGAGGCAGGCCACCTGCCAGGCGCCCGCCACCTGGATCTTTCCGTCCCCAGGCTCCGCCTGCGGGAAGAGGCGGAGCTTAAGGCCCTCGAGGCCGGCCTCACCGACCTCTTCCAGGAACTTGGCTTACGAAGCCCGGTGGTCCTCTACGACGAGGGGCTCACCAGCCGCCTTTGCCGCACCGCCTTCTTCCTGGGACTTGGGGGGCTAGAGGTGGAACTTTGGACGGAGGGCTGGGAACCCTACGCCACCGAACGGGAGGAGCCCAAGCCCGAGCGCACGGAAACCCGGGCCCAGCTCCGGCGGGACTGGCTCCTTACCGCCGACGAGGCGGCCAGGCACCCTCTTCTTTTGGATGTGCGAAGCCCCGAGGAATACCAGGGCAAGGTCCACCCCCCCTGCTGCCCCAAGGGGGGACGGATCCCGGGGAGCCGGAATGCCCCCCTGGAGCTTTTCCTGGAGCCGGACAAGGTGCTAAAGCAACTCGGCCTGGAGCCGGGACAGGAGGTGGGGGTCTACTGCCACTCCGGGGCCCGGAGCGCCGTGGCCTTCTTCGTGCTGAGAAGCCTCGGGGTGAGGGCCAGAAACTACCTGGGCTCCATGCACGAGTGGCTGCAGGAAGGGCTTCCCACCGAGCCATGAAGGTGTACGGCCTGAGCGTGGGCCCCCTCCAGGAAAACACCTACCTGGTGGAGGGGAAGGAAGGAGCGGTGCTCATAGACCCCGGGGACGAGGCGGAAAGGATCCTGGCCCTTTTGGAGTCCACGGGATTAACCCCCAAGGCCATCCTCCTCACCCACGCCCACTTCGACCACGTGGGAGCGGTGGCCCCCTTGGTGGAGGCCCTCTCCCTGCCGGTCTTCCTCCACCCCCTGGACCTTCCCCTTTACCGGCATGCGGCGGAAGTGGCCCGCATGTGGGGCCTCGCCATCCCCGACCCTCCCCTCCCGGTAGAGCCTCTGGAAGAGGGGCAGGTCCTTTACGGCTTCACCGTCTGGCACCTTCCCGGCCATAGTCCCGGCCATGTGGCCTTCATCCATCCCGGCGAGGCCGGGGAACCCCCCCGGGTTCTTTCCGGGGATCTCCTCTTCCAAGGGAGCATCGGCCGCTACGACCTGCCAGGGGCAAGCCGGGAGGACCTTTTCCGCTCCTTAAAGCGCCTCCTCACCCTGCCCCCACAAACGGAGGTCTACCCGGGGCACGGACCCCCCACCACCCTGGCCCTCGAGGCCAAGACCAACCCCTTCCTCCTCGGGTTAGAATGGGAAACGTGAACGGGGCGGATGCTCCCCACAGGGGACAGCTTGAGGCGCTCAAGGCTCTTTATGACCTGCAGGAAAAGGACCTGGAGATAGACCGATTGCAAAAGGAGGCGGAAACCCTTCCCGAGGACCTGGTTTCCGTGAAGGCCCAGGTGGAGGCCCTGGAAGACCGGCTTGCCGAGCTCCTGGAGCGCCAGGCAGAGCTCCGCAAGGAGTACAACCGCCACAGCCTGGACATCGAGGACCTCACCGCCAAGGAAAAGCAGGCGGAGGCCGAGCAGCGCCAGGCCCAAAGCGCCCGCGAGCAGACCCAGTACGAAAACCGCATCCAGCAGATCAAGGACCGCATCAAGGAGCTCCTGGAGCTTTCCACCCCCATCATGGAGGCCATGGAGAACCTGGAAAACGAGATCCAGGAGGTGGAAGCCCAGCTGGCGGCCTTAAGGCCCCACCTGGAAGAACTCTTGGAGGCCAACCGGGTGCGGGTGGAGGCCCTAAAGGCCGAGATTGCCGTCAGGCTGGAGGAACGCTCCCTGATGGCCCAGGCCATCCCTGCCCCTGTCCTGAAGGAGTACGAGGCCATCCGCCGGGCCCGGAAGGGCACCGGCATCGCCCGCATGCACCGCCAGGGCCAGGTCTTCCGTTGCGAGGGGTGCAACGTGGTCCTGCCCACCCACGTGGCCCAGAAAGTGGTGCAGGGGCAGCTGGTGCGCTGCCCCTCCTGTGGCCGCCTCCTCTGGAAGGGGGAGTAGTCCCTAAACCAGGCGGGCCTGAAGGGCGATCTCCTTCACCCCCGCCAAGGCCCGGGACACGGGGCAGCCTTCCTTGGCGGCCTCGGCGATCTCCAGGAACTTCTCCGGGGAGATCCCCGGCACCTCCGCCTCGGTCAGAAGCTCAATCCGGGTGAGGGTGGGCTTGCCCTCCACCATCTCCAGGTGCACCCGGGCCTCGGTGGAGACCCGCTTCGGGGGAAAGCCTTCCCGCTCCAGGCTGGCCGCCAGGGCCATGGAGAAGCACCCCGCGTGGGCCGCGGCGATGAGCTCCTCGGGGTTCGTCCCCTCCCCCTCCTCAAAGCGGGAGGGGTAGGAGTAAGGCCCCTGGAAGGCCTGGCTTTCTAGCTCCATGACCCCTTTCCCCTCCCTAAAGCCGCCCTCCCATACCGCCTTCGCCTTCCGGACCGGCATAGCACCTCCCTTCCTCAAAAGGCTACCCCATGCCCGGAAGCGCTTTGGGCATGGGGACACAAACCCTTGGGCCCCTTAGCCCCCGCCCCCCACGGCGCTGGCGATGTGGCCGTAGTAGGCCATAAAGCCGGTGAGGAAGGCCCCCAGGGCCATCAGGGCCAGGACCAAAGCCCCGAGGTAGGCCCAGGTGCGCCGGGCCTCGGGGCGGCTATAGGCGTAGAAGAGGATCCCGAGGCTGGCGAGGCCCGCCGCCCCCCACATGAGGGCGGTGAGGGGCGGGTTCCGGGTGAGGCCGAAGTCCAACACCGCCCGCGCTCCCTGGAGGAGGTAAAGCCCGAGGAAAAACGAAGGCCAGGCCAGGGCTTTAAGCTCCAGGCCCTGGTAGAGGTAAAAGCCGGCGAGGACCATCATGAAGGCGAAAAGCCCCGTGGCCACCCCGAAAAGCTCCGTGTACTGGGGCACCGGACGGCCCGCCCAGTTGGTCCAGTAGAGCTGGGCCACCGCCCCAAGGGCAAAGACCCCAAGGGTGAAGAAGAGGGGACCGTAAAGCCGGCCCAGGGCCTTCTCGTCCCCACCCCGGGCCACGGCGAGCAAGTAGGCCACCCCCGAGACCCCGGCCGCCGTGACCAGGCCTAAAACGAAGACCAGCGGGTTGTAGCTTCCCATATCCCTTCACCTCCCAAGCTCAGGATAGCCCTCACCCTCTAGGACAAATGCCCCCCCTTAGAGAAAAGAGGGGGTGTGGGGGAGCTATAATCCCCCAGTTTCCAAGATAGCCCTCAAGATACGCTAACGCGTGACACAGGCTGACCAAACCGGGGATACATGGGTCAGCGGTCACGCGGTCACGCGCAGCGTACCTTGCAGCGTACCTTGCAGCTACATGCGACCGAAGGGAGCTTAGCTCCCCCACGTCCACCACAGGTGGACACGGATTGGGTACAATGTTCTTGGGGACAAAGTTCCCCGTGGACCTTGAAACTTGGAGTAGGGGGTTCCATCGGGTAGTCCGATGGGTAAAACTCCAAACGAACACCCGTGGCAGAGCCAG
>NZ_KB905756.1 GCF_000381045.1 Thermus scotoductus DSM 8553
CCTCGGCAGGCGAGCGCAATGCTTCTGGCTCTGCCACGGGTGTTCGTTTGGAGTTTTACCCATCGGACTACCCGATGGAACCCCCTACTCCAAGTTTCAAGGTCCACGGGGAACTTTGTCCCCAAGAACATTGTACCAAATCCGTGTCCACCTGTGGTGGACGTGGGGGAGCTAAGCTCCCTTCGGTCGCATGTAGCTGCAAGGTACGCTGCAAGGTACGCTGCGCGTGACCGCGTGACCGCTGACCCATGTATCCCCGGTTTGGTCAGCCTGTGTCACGCGTTAGCGTATCTTGAGGGCTATCTTGGAAACCGGGGGATTATAGCTCCCCCACACCCCCTCTTTTCTCTAAAGGCCCACCAGGCCCTTTTGCCCAAGCTGCTGGCCGAGCTTCTCCGCCACCCGGGGCTAAGGGGCGCAGGACCTCCGAAAGGCATCCTGGGTGTCTTGGAAAGGGTGGTGGGCTTCTTCCGGGCCCAGCAGCGCAAGGGTCTTCTCCGGTCCGATGAGCCTCCCGAGGAGATGGCCTTGGCCTTTGTGGGACCCTTGATGGCCCGCTTCCTTCTGGGGGAGGCCTTGGGGGTGCCCCTGCCCCTGGACCCGGAGGCCTATCTGCGGGGGTATCTGGAGGGCAGATATGGTGCAGGCAGAGGAGGTCAGTCGGAGCTTCGGTAGCCTCAAGGCCTTGGACCGGGTGAGCCTCGAGGTGCGCCCCGGGGAGGTCTTCGACCTCCTGGGGCCCAACGGGGCGGGGAAGACCACCTTGGTGCGGATCCTCACCGGGGTTCTCCTCTTTTCCGCCCTGGTCCTCTTCCTGGCCTCCGTGCGCTTCCAAAGGCAGGTGGTGGCATGAAAAGGATCTGGTGGGCGGGGTGGGTGGTTTTGGGCTTGGCCCTGGCCCAAGGGCGCCTCGAGGCCGGTGTTTATGGAGTTTCGGGAAGCTTAGCCTCCACCCTCGAGGGAGGCTTCACCCTGGAGCCGGGGGAGGTCTACGGGAAGCTCCAGGTGGGGCAGGAAAGCCGGGGGGCCTTGGGGCTTTCCTCGAGCCTCGCCCTAGGGCCCCTGGGGTACCTGGCCTATGGCCTGCAAGCCGAGGTGGGGGTGGGGGGGCTTGGGGGGATGGCCTTTGCCGAAGGGGGTGCCGGCCCCCTGGCCCTGGCGGCGCGGCTCGGCTACCGCTCCAAGAGGGTTTTCCCCCTGTTCCCCGAGGAGGGGGTGTTCGGCCGGCTTTCCCTGCGTTACCGCCTGGTGCCCAAGGAGGTGGTGGGCCTCTTATTGGAAAGGGGAGAGGTCTTGCGGGCCGAGGTGAGCTACGCCCTGAGGGAGGAGGCCACCTATACCCTGGGGGCGGGTTTTTCCGGCCTGCCCTATCTGGTTTTGGGCTGGAAGGGCGAGGTGGGGGAGGGGATGGAGGTTCTGGACCTCGCCCTGCGCTTAGGGGGGTTAAATCGCCTCGAGGCGGGGCTTTACTTAGGGGAGGCTAGCCTTTTCCTCACCCTTTCCTATCCCTTTGCGGGTAGCCTCGGGGTGTGGCTTGGGGACTTGGGGCTCGAGGGAGGATATAGGGAGGCTCCCTACGCCTGGGTCCGGTACGCCTGGAGGTGGCCATGAGGAGGAGATTTATGGAAAAACCCTGGGGTATTTTGCTCCTGGCCCTGGGCCTGGCTCTGGCGCAAAGCGTCTCCGAGATCCTGGACCGGGTGGAAAGGAACCTGCAGGACCCCTGGCAGGCGGTGGTGCAGGGCCAGATCCAGGGACCCGGAGGGCAGGAGGAGCTTAAAGCCCGGGTGCTGGCCATTCCCAAGGAAAACCTCTTCCGCATAGAGTTTCAGAAACCGGGCTCTCTGGAGGGCAACTTCACGGTGATCACGGAAAAGGAGGTCTGGAACTACCTTTACCTCACCAACCAGCTCATCGTGAGCCCCAAGGAAAAGGCCCAGGTGCAGGGCCTGGGGTTTAGCCCCCAGGGCCTTGGGGACCTGAAGGGGCTTTCCGAGCGGGTGAGCCTTCGCCTTGTGGGGGAGGAGCGCCTGCCGGAGGGGGTGGCCTGGAAGCTGGTGGGCCGGGCACAGGAGGGCCAGGGCTTCGCCACCCTGGAGCTTTACATCCTGAAGAACGATCCCAGGCCCGTGCGCTTCGTGTTTCGGGACGAGGCGGGGAAGGTGATGGCCGACCTGCGGGTGGTGGAGTTCAAGAAAGCCTCCTTACGCCCCCAGGATCTCAAGCGCTACCCCAAGGACGCCCAGGTGGTGCGGCGCTAGGGTTCGGCGTAGAGGGGGGTGGTGAGGTACTTCCAGCCGCCATCCGGGCTGATGCAGGCCACCCTCTTGCCAGGGCCCAGTTCCCTGGCCACCTGCAGGGCTGCCCACAGGATTCCTCCCGAGCTCATCCCCAGGAAAAGTCCTTCCTCCTTGGCCAGCCGCCGGGCCAGGGGAAAGGCGTCCTCCTCCCACACCTGGATGACCCCATCCAGAAGGGAGAGGTCCAGGTTCTCGGGGATGAAGCCGGGTCCCATGCCCTGGAACTGGTGCTGGCCCATCTTGCCCCCGGAGAGGACGTTGGAGCGGGCGGGCTCCACGGCGATCACCTTCACCCCGGGGATCCTTTCCTTCAGGTACCGCCCCACCCCGGTGATGGTCCCCCCGGTGCCCGAGCCGTAGACGAAGGCGTCGATCCGCCCCTCCAAGGCCTCAAAGAGCTCCGGCCCGGTGGTCTCGTAGTGGGCCCGCACGTTGGCGGGGTTGGCGAACTGGTCGGGCATGAAGGCCCCAAGCTCCTCCTTAAGGCGCAAGGCTTCCTCCCTTGCGGCCAGCATCCGCCTCGCCGGGTCAGTGAGGACCAGCTCGGCGCCGAAGGCCTCCAGCACCCGCTTCCTCTCCTCGGACATCTGGGCGGGCATAGTGAGGATGAGGCGGTAGCCTCGGCTTGCGGCGATCATGGCCAGGCCGATCCCGGTGTTGCCGCTGGTGGGCTCCACGATGACCTGGCCGGAGCCGGGGCGGAGGAGGCCTCTTTCCTCGGCATCCTTGATCATGTACCAGGCGGGCCGGTCCTTGATGGACCCCCCGGGGTTGAGGCCCTCCAGCTTCACCCAGACTTCGGCCATGTCGGGCTCCACCACCCTGAAAAGGCGCACCACCGGGGTTTTGCCGATGATCGTTTCCACCCGCATACCCCTACTATAGGGCCTGGCAAAAAGGGAAAGGTCCATTGGGTACAGAAAAAGGGCCGGCCATCTTTCCTCGAGGGGGGAGGTCTGCTAGGCTAAGGGGAGCAAGCCTGGCTTGCGAAAGGGTGACCATGAAGGTTGAACAAGACAAGGTCGTAACCATCCGTTACACCCTCCAGGTGGAGGGGGAGGTCTTGGACCAGGGGGAGCTTTCCTATTTGCACGGGCACGGCAACCTGATCCGGGGCCTCGAGGAGGAGCTGGAAGGCCGCGAGGAGGGGGAGATCTTCCAGGCCCGTGTGCCTGCGGACAAGGCCTATGGACCCCGCGACCCCGAGGGGGTCCAGGTGGTGCCCCTCTCCGCTTTCCCCGAGGACGCGGAGGTGGTGCCCGGGGCCCAGTTCTACGCCCAGGACATGGAGGGGAACCCCATGCCCCTCACCGTGGTGGAGGTCCAGGGGGAAGAGGTGACCATTGACTTCAACCACCCCCTGGCGGGCAGGGACCTGGACTTCGAGGTGGAGGTGGTAAGGGTCCGGGAGGCCACCCCCGAGGAGATCCTTCACGGCCACGTGCACGAGGGCGGGCATCACCACTAAACCTGCTGCCTTAGAAGCCCCAAGGCCCCTTGCGGTTTTGGGGCTTGACTTTTTGGGTAATCCGTGGGATAGTGAAGAGTCCCTGGAAAGCCAGGTGGGTTTTCGGGATGAAGGAGAAGCATGAAGAAGGGTACCGTCAAGTGGTTTAACGCGGAAAAAGGCTACGGGTTCATCCAGCAGGAAGAGGGTCCGGATGTGTTTGTGCACTTCACGGCCATCGAGGCCGAGGGGTTTCGCACCCTGAACGAGGGTGACCGGGTGGAGTTTGAGGTGGAGGCCGGCCGGGGCGGCAAGGGCCCCCAGGCCAAGAAGGTCCGCCGCCTCTAATACCACCCCACCCTGGCTCGCGCCAGGGTGGGGGCCCCGGTAAGACCACCCCAGCCTGACGAAGTCAGGCTGGGGTGCCGATAAAGCCCCGTTTTTAGCAGTGAAAGGCCCCCCATCGGGGGCCTCTTTCCTTTAGGCTTGGGTTATGCGCATCCTGGTTTCCAACGACGACGGCATCTTCTCCCCCGGGATCAAGGCCCTGGGCCTGGCTATGCGGGCTTTGGGGGAGGTTTGTGTGGTGGCCCCGGATGTGGAACAGTCCGCGGTGGGCCACGGGATCACCGTGAGGCGGCCCCTACGGTTCAAGCACACCGCCAGCGCGGGCTTCGGGGAGATCCCCGCCTACCGGGTGGACGGCACCCCTGCGGACTGCGTGGTGCTGGGGGTGCACCTCCTGGGCCGGCCCGACCTGGTGGTCTCGGGCATCAACATCGGGGTCAACCTGGGCTTGGACCTCACCCACTCGGGCACGGTGGCTGCGGCTTTGGAGGGTACTTCCTTGGGCATTCCCTCCATCGCCTTCAGCCTGGATACCTCGGGGGAGGAGCTCAACTTCACCCTGGCGGCGGAGTGGGCGGTAAGGATCGCCCGGCTGGTGATGCGAAGGGGGCTTCCCAAGGGGGTTCTCCTCAACGTGAACTTCCCGGCGGGGGTGCCCAAAGGGGTGAGGGTTACCCGGCTTTCCACCCACCACTGGGAGGACACGGTGGTGGAGCGCCTGGACCCCGAGGGGAGGCCCTACTACTGGATCGCCGGCACCCCCGTGGGGGAGGAGGAGGAGGGAACCGACCTTCACGCGGTGCGCCACGGGTACATCTCCATCACCCCCGTGAGCCTGGATTTCACGGCGGCAGATCTGTTGGAGGAGGTGGCCCGCTGGGTGGAGGAAGTATGACCACCGGCATCCCCTCCCTTAGCCCCAGGGCTTCCTTGGCGTTTCCCCGGTTGAGGGCGATCTCCAAGAGGCCTCCGCTTCCCAGGTAGGCCACGGCCTCTCCCGCTTCCACCTGGCCGAAGGTTTGGCGGATGGGGATGCGTTTCCCCGCCACCTCCACCACGCCCTCCAAGGGAGCCTCGAGGAGGGTGGTAATGGCGTTGCCGAAGCGGTCAAAGGTGAGGATCTCCCCTTCTGGGCCTGGGGTGAGGGTGAGGGGAAGGCGTATGAGGTCCTGGGCGGGCACCTCTGGTCCAAGCTCCTCGGCAGCCAGCCCTAGGGCCAGGTGGGCTGCGGCGGGGGCGAAGAGGTCGCGGCCGTGGAAGGTGTAGCCCCCCGGGGCCCAGCCCGGAAGGGGGAGGATGCCCTTGGGGCTTGGAGGGGAGATGCAGGTGATCTCGTGGGCTCGGATGGGTGGGTCCAGAAGCCAGGCCAGGGTGAAGAGGCCGTTGTCAGGCCCCACGTAAAGCCGCCTTCCTAGGGCGGCGATGGCCCGCCTCCTCGTGCCCACCCCAGGGTCCACCACCGCCAGGACCACCGCCTGTTCCGGCAGGTAGGGGAGGGCCTCAAAAAGGGCGTAGGCAGCCCGGCGCAGGTCCTGGGGGGGTAGGGCGTGGGCCAGGTCCAGGACGGGTACCCCGGGAGCTTTTTCCCAGAGCACCGCCTTCACCACGCCCACGTAGGGGTCCTCGAGGCCAAAATCGGAAAGGAAGAAGACGGGGTGCATTTTCTCGTTAAAAGGCCCGAAGCCAGAGGGCGGGGAAGAGGGCCAGGATCACCCCCGCCACCACCCAGCCCAAGGCCAGGCCAAGGGTGCCTTCCACCCGTTCCTTGGCCCAAAGGAGCCCGGTTCCCAAGAGGATGAGGAGGAAGGTGGGCCCGGGCACGGCCAGGGCGAAGAGGAGGACGGCTAAATAGGGGTGGAGGTCCTTATACCGCTCCTTGAGGACCAGGGGAACAAGGCCCCGGAAGAAGGGCTCCATGAGGGCCAGGCCCAAGAAGGCCAGGAGGTTTAGGGGCAGGGTGCCAAGCCCCAGGGTGTCCCTGATCCAGCCGTAGAGGAAAAGGAGGAGGACCAAGGCCGGCCCCACCCAAAACCCCTCGATCCAGCTGGACCAGGGTCCCAAAAGGGCAGAAAGGCGCTTGCGGAAGGGCCTTTGGAGAAGGAGGCTTGCGAAGAGGAGAAGGCCATAGAAGAGGTAAAAGCTGGGAAGGATCAGCTCTTTCTGGTAAGGGGTGATGAGGGCCAGGGCGTTGGCGAAAAGGGTTTTGCCCAGGAAGGCGGCCAGGAGGAGGGCCAGGAGGAGGGAGCCCAGGAGGGTCAGGTAAAGGCTTCCCGGCCCCGGCAGGGGATCCTCCACCACCTCGAGGGTGCGCAAGGGCTCAATGCGGCTTTCCCCGAGGAGGACGAGGAGCAGATAGAGCAGGATGACCAGAAGCCAAGGCCAGGCCCAGGCCAGGAAGCGGGCCGGGAGATTTTCCAAGGAAGCCAGCTGCCTTAGGGCGGCCTGTCCCTGGGAAAGCTGACCCTGCCCCAGGTAGGCCAGGACCAGCAGGGAGAGAACCTCGCTTTGCATCCGGGGCTCTGCCGCAAGCTGGGGAAGAAGCCCCTCAAGAAGGGGAATGGCCTCCTGGGGTTTCCCCGAGAAAAGGAGGAGGCGGCCCCTTTCCAGCCTCTCCGCCAGGGTGGGACCCAGGATCTTTAAGCCCTCCTGGGGCTGCCCCAAGGCCAGGTGGAGCTGGGCCAGGAATAGCCGGGCCTCGGGGGTGGGGGGCAGGTTCTGGGCGAGCCTTAAGGCCTCCTCGTACCGACGGAGGGCCTTGAGGGCCATGGCCCGCAGGAGGTCGGCCTCGGGTCCTGGGGGCAGGGAAAGCTTGAGGACTTCCGCGGCCCGGCCTCTTTGCAGGAGAATCCGGGCCCGAAGAAGCTTTGCCTCGGGCTCGTCGCCCAGTTGTCCCAGGTAGCTTTCCGCCCGGTCCAGATCCCCTCTTTCCAGGTGGATACGGGCCAGAAGGAGGAGGCTTGGCTGGTGGCCGGGGTCGCTCTTAAGGGCCAGCTCGCAGGTGGCCTGGGCACTTTCCAGGGCTCCTTGTTGGTATAGCCGTTGGCACCGGGCGAAATAGTCCTCGGCTCCCTGGGTTAAAGCGGTAGGAAGGAGGTGCAGGCCCAGCAGAACCAGTAACCCTCCAATAAATCTCATGCCTTCCAGTTTACGCTGCTCTTCTCTTGTACCGGGTATAATCCGCTGCGGGTGAAACCCATGAGGCGATGGATAACCTTGGTTGTTGCGATGGTTTGGGTCGTCGGCCAGGCCCAGGCACCCCAGGTGGGGGCCTTGGTGGATGCTGGGCGGTTTCAGGAAGCCTACGAGCTGGGCTTGAAACTGGGCACCCCCGAGGCCCTGGCCCTGGCGGCCAAGGGGGCAAGCTTCTACGCCCTTTACCAGGCCAAGCCAGAGGAGAAGCGGACCTGGTTTGAAAAGGCGGAGAAGGCGGCCTCCCAGGCCATCGCCAAGGACCCGGATTACCCCGAGGGCTACTTTGAGCGGGCCCGGGCCCTGGGGCGGCTTTCCCAGTTCAAGGGGATCCTCGAGGCCCTGGCGGAGGGCTTGGCCTCCAGGATCCGAGGCGACCTGGAGAAGACCTTGAAGCTCAAGCCCGACCACGCCGGGGCCATGGTGGCCCTGGCCCTCTGGCACTTTGAGCTGGTGCAGAAGGGCTGGTTGGTGGCGGCCACCCAGGGGGCGGATGGCTCACGGGTGGAGCCCTTGATGAAAAAGGCCATAGAGCTAGAGCCGGATGGGATCATCCACCGGGTGGAGTACGCCAGGGTCCTTGCCGCCTGGGGCAAAAAGGAGGAGGCCAGAAAACAGCTGGAAAAAGCCCTCTCCCTTCCCGCCAAAACTGCCGCCGACCGCTACGACCAGGAGAGGGCCCGGCAGGAACTGGCCAAGCTCAGATAAGCCTAGTCCTGCAAAAGCACCACCGCCCGGGCCTGGACGTGGGTGGGGGCGAGTCCTTCGGAGGTCTTGAAGGCCAGGCCGATGCGGTCCAAGGGCAGGCCTAAAAGCCGGGAAAGGTTCTCCTCGAGGGCCTTTCGGTGGGGGGAGAGCTTGGGCTGGTCCAGGATGATGGCCAGGCTTACCTGGATCAACCTTCCCCCCCTTTCCTCAACGAGGCGGAGGGCCTCCCTTAGAAAGACCTCGCTGCGGGCTCCTCGCCACTTGGGGTCGGTGTCGGGGAAGAGGAGGCCGATATCCCCAAGGCCAAAGGCGGCCAACAAGGCGTCGGTGAGGGCGTGCAGGGGAGCGTCCCCATCCGAGTGGGCCAGGGCCCCGTGGGGGCTTGGAATCAGGAGGCCGCAGAGATACAGGGGTTTTCCCTCTATAAGGCGGTGGCTATCCTCCCCGTAACCTAGGCGCATGGCTATACTTTAGGGCATGCCGAGCTTTGCGGAAGCCCTAGCCCTCATGGAAGCCTGGACGGAAAGCGAGTCCCTAAGGCGGCACATGCGGGCGGTGGAGGTGGCCATGCGGGCCTATGCCCGCCGCTATGGGGAGGACGAGGAGCTTTGGGCCATGGCCGGGGTCCTGCACGACATGGACTACGAGAAGTACCCCCAGGAGCATCCCTACCGGGGAGTGGAGGAGCTGAGGCGCCTGGGCTACCCGGAGGAGGTCTTGGAGGCCATCCTGGGCCACGCCTCCTACACCGGGGTACCCCGCAGGACCCTTATGGCCAAGGCCCTTTTCGCGGTGGACGAGCTTACGGGCTTGATCACCGCCGCGGTCTATGTGCGCCCGGATCGCTCCATCCTGGGCCTGGAGCTTTCCAGCTTGAAGAAGAAGTTCAAGGACAAGGCCTTCGCCAAGGGGGTGAACCGGGAGGAGATCCGGATGGGGGCCGAGGACCTGGGCCTTTCCCTGGATGAGCACATGGCCTTTGTCCTCGAGGCCATGAGGAAGGAAGCGGAGCTACTGGGCCTAAAGTAGTTGCCTTCGCCCCCTGTGTTCCGCTAGGGTGGAGGGCGTGGAGCTACCCGACCTAAGCCCTTACCTGGGGCAGGTGACCTTTGGCGGCCTGGCGGGGTATGCGGTGGGCTACGCCTTGAAAAAGCTGGGCCGCCTTCTGGCCGTGGCCCTCGGCCTCCTCTTCGTGGTCGTGCAGCTTTTGGCCCAGGCGGGCTACATCCAGGTGGACTGGACCCGCATCCAAAGGGATGTGGAGCCCCTCCTCCAGCAACCGGGTTTGCAGAGCCTGTGGGAGAGGCTCCTCACCACCCTCACCTACAACCTGCCCTTCGGGGCTAGCTTCGTGGGTGGGTTGATCCTGGGCCTGCGGGCTGGCTGAGGAGCAGGGGACGGCCTAGACCCAGGTGAGTTCCAGGTGGGCCTTCAGATAGCCCACCTGGAGCCCCCGGTAGTTCCTGCGTTCGGGCTGGTCCCAGGGGGTGGGCCCGGGATCCAAGCCCAGGAGCCTGAGGAGGGCCACCACCGCCACCTCCCGGGCCTGGGCCGAGCCGTCCTCCACCTTCAAGGCAATCCCCAGGGGCCCGTGGGGGCTTTCCAGAAGGGCCAGGCCGTAATAGCCGTCGGCTCCCCGCTTGGCCACCACCGGCAGGCGCTCCATCAGGAGGGTGTCGATGCTCCCGGGTCCTGCCACCAGCTCGGGGTGGCGGCGCATGATCTGCTGCACCTTGCGGAGGGGTTCCCGGTACGCCTCGAGGGCTCTTTCCGGCGCCGCCAGGAGGTAAAAGGCCCGGGCGGCCCGGGAAAGGGGCAGGGAAAAAGTGGGGACGCTACACCCGTCGATGGCCAGGAGGGGCTCCACCCCGGAAAGCTCCCTCAGGGTCTTCCGGTTCAGGACCTGGACCGGGTGGTCGGGGGTCTCGTAGCCTTCAGGGCTGGCTCCCAGGGCCAGGCTTACGGCCAGCATGCCCGCATGCTTCCCCGAGCAGTTGTGGTGGAGGGGCGTGGGGCTTTGCCCGGCTTCCTCCAGGGCCTTCCGGGCCTCCCTGGAGGAGGGAGGGTGGACCCCGCAGACCAGGGCCTCGGGGCCGAGGCCCAGCTTGGCCAAGAAGCCGGAAGCCACCGCCACATGGCGGGGGGTGCCGTCGTGGCTGGCGGTGGCCAGGGCCACTTCCTCCTCCGTGATGCCAAACCGCTCCACCGCCCCCGTGAGGAAGAGGGCCAGGGCCTGGAAAGGCTTGGCCGAGGAGCGCATGTAGGTCCAAAGCCCAGGGTTTCCCGCATAGGCCAGTAGGCCTTCCGGCCCGTGGATGGCCAGGGAAATGCGGTGCCGGTTTTCCACCTCTTGGCCGCGGTAGGCGTAGACCCAAGCGTTCACGCTCCAAGTCTACGCCGGGCTTCCTCAAAAAGGGGCCGCCAGTCCAGGCTAAGGTAGGGGGAGGGGAAGCCCAGGAGTTTCCCTTCCGCCTTTTTCAGGTTCCTCAGGCCTCCCCGCCCGCTCTTGGCCTGGTGCAGGGCCGCCGCCAGGAGGATGAGCCCCTGCAAAAAACGCCGTTTCTCTCCCTGCGCCTCCCGCCAGACTTCCTCCAGGGCCTCGTGGGCTTCAAAGTATTGGCCCTCTTGAAAAAGACGCCAGGCCTCACCCAAGGCTTCCACGCCTTAGGCTAAACTGGGGCCATGCGCTTTGTCCTGGTGCCCCTGCTGCTTGCCCTGGCTTCGGTTCCAGCCCTGGGGCTTAGGCTCGCCACCACCACCAGCGTCTACGACTCCGGGCTTTTGGACCGGCTTTTGCCGGCCTTTGAGCGGGCCACGGGGGTTCGGGTGGAGGTTTTGGCCGTGGGCACGGGGCAGGCCTTGCGGCTGGCCGAGCGCAAGGATGTGGATGCGGTCCTGGTCCATGCCCCGGACCTCGAGGGGGAAGCCTTGGAGCGCGGTATCATCGCCCAGCCCTTCTGCCTGGCCCAGAATAGCTTCCTCCTGGTGGGGCCAAAAGGGGATCCCGCCCGGATCCGGGAGGCAGGGGATGTCCTGGAGGCCTTGCGGCGGATCGCCCGGGCCCAGGCTCCCTTCGTGTCCCGGGGGGACCGCTCGGGCACCCACCTGAAGGAGCTGGAGCTCTGGCGGAAGGCAGGCCTCACCCCCGAAGGAGGCTGGTACCTGGAGTCCGGGGCGGGCATGGGCCAGACCCTGGTTCTGGCGGCGGAGAAGGGAGCCTATACCCTCTCCGACCTGGCCACCCACCTCACCGTGGGCCGCAAACGGGGGCTGGAGGCTCTTTATCGGCGGGAGGATCCCCTTCTCTTGAACCAGTACACCTACTACCTGGTGCCTCAGGGGGCGAAGGCGGAGGAGGCGGAGGCCCTGCGCCGCTTCCTGGCCACGGAGGAGGCGGCTCGGTTGGTGGAGGGTTTGCGGGTGGAGGGGACCCCGCTCTTTAAGCCCTTGAGGGGGCGGTGTATCATCCCCAGGGGTGGAGGCCGCTGAGCTTTTGGAAATCTCCTTGCGCAGCCTCTGGGTGGCGGGGCTTGCTACCTTGCTGGCGGCTTTTCCCGCCGTGCCCTTGGGGCTTTGGCTGGCCCTTAAGGGGGGTGGGGGGATTTTCGGGCGGATTCTCCTCTATGCCGGCCTCGCCCTCCCCTCCGTGGTGGTGGGGCTTTTCTTCTACCTCCTCCTTTCCCGCTCGGGGCCTTTGGGATCCTTGGGCCTCCTTTATACACCCTACGCCATGGTGCTGGCGGAGGCGGTCTTGGCCTTTCCCCTCATCGCCGCCTTCGTGCTTTCGGGGGCCAGGGGTAGGGTGGAGGAGGTGCGGCTTTTGGTGCGGAGCCTGGGGGGCAAGGAGGGCCAGGTGCTTCCCACCCTGTTCTGGGAAAGCCGCCGCACCCTGGCCGCTGCCTTGGCCGCCGGCTTCGGCGGGGCCATCAGCGAGGTGGGGGCGGCCACCTTGGTGGGCGGGGATATCCGCCACCACACCCGGGTCCTCACCACGGCCATCGTGGTGGAAACCCGAAAGGGGGAGCTGGAAAGCGCCTTGGCCTTAGGATTTATTCTCCTGGGGGTGGCCCTCTTGGTCACCGCCCTGCTGGTTATCCTGGAGCGGGAATGAGCCCGGTTTTGCAGGCCCAGGGGTTGGTCCACCGCTACGGGGATTTTCGCCTCGAGGTTCCCCACCTCGAGGTTTATGCCGGGGAGATCCTGGCGGTGCTGGGGCCTTCGGGAAGCGGCAAGACCACCCTCTTGCGCCTTCTTGCGGGCCTCCTTTCCCCGGAAGAAGGCCAGGTGGAAGGAGGATTCCGCGCCTATCTGCCCCAGACCCCTCCCCTTCTCCAGCGAAGCGTCCTGGAAAACGCCGCCTTTGGCCTTTGGCTTAGGGGTGTCCCCCGGCACCAGGCCCTGGCCCGGGCCTTTAGGCTTCTGGAAGAGGTGGGTTTGGAGGGCAAGGCTCGTCAGCCCGCCCATCTCCTCTCCGGGGGGGAGGTGGTGCGCCTGGCTTTGGCCCGGACGCTTCTGGTGGAGCCTGCAGCCCTGCTATTGGACGAGCCCACCGCCAGCTTGGACCCCGCCAACACCCTGAAGGTGGAGGCCATGCTAAAGGAGGCGGCGGAGGGAGGCCGGGGAGTTATCCTGGCCACCCATGATCTCTTCCAGGTGCGCAGGCTGGCCCATAGGGTGGTCTTCCTCTTCCAGGGCCAGGTGGTGGAGGAAGCCCCTGCGGACCGGTTTTTCCAAAGCCCAAGGGACTCGAGGAGCCAGGCTTTTTTGGAGGGGCGGTTGCTTCCTTAACCTCCGCCCCGGGCTGCGGCCAGCTGGATCCTTTGGAACCAGGCCTCGGCCTCCTCGCCCTCCACCTCCACCTGGAGCTGGGGGAGGGAAAGGCTTCCCACCCTTAAGGGTTCCGCCTCGGCAAAGCGCACCCGGGCCCCGGGGAGGGCGTAGACTCCCTCCTCCAGCTTTCTCCCGCCCCATTCGCTGAGGTACCTTTCCAAGAGCCAGGCGGGCAAAGCCCCGAAGCGCTGGGCGAAGGTTCCGCCCGCCACCGGGGGGAAGAGGTCCAAGGTGGCCTCCTCCGTCAAGGGGGTGGCGAGCCCTTCCAGGTAGCGCACATCCCGCCCCTCCAGGAAAACCGATACCCGCTCAGCCAGCTCCTCGCCTTCAAAGAGCTCCTCCTTTAGGGTGGGATAGGCCCGGACCAGCGCCTCCAAAACCTCCCCCACCGTCTTGCCTTCCACCCGGACCTGGCTTTGACCCGTGAGGTCGCGGAAGGTGGCGTACAGGTTCACCTTGGGCATAGCCTGAGTCTAAAGGAAACCCTGGCCTAAAAGGCCAGGGTTATGGGTGCCATTAAAGGGCCTAGTCGGCGGCGGCGGACAGAATGCCCAAGGCCTGGAGCTTGGCCGGGGGCACCACCCCCTTCTCCCAACCCCGCTCCTGGTAGTATTCCTGCAACATCAGGTCCAGCTCCGTGAGCTGGCCCTTGGAGCCTGCGCAGTCGGAGGGTTCCTTGAGGAAGCGCTCGGGCAGGTAGTCGGAGCCTTCCGCCCAGCCTGCCAGGTTGTTGTAGTAGCGCTCCAGGTTGTAGATGCGCTCCCCGATGAGGAGGATCTCCTCGGGGGTCACGGGCCGGCCCCAGTAGGCGGCAAGCTGCTTGGCGTACTCCTCGGGACCCTCGGCGAACTGGCTGAACTTGCAAAGGTCCAAGGAGTCGGTGAAGGCGGAGAGGTCCTGGAAGAGCTTGGTGAGCTTGCCCTTCCCCTCCCAGGCCAGGGGGTCGGTCTTGTAGGGCACCCCAAGGATCTCCGAGGCGGGGGTGTAGGCCCGGAGGTGGCAGGCCCCGCGGTTGGAGGTGGCGTAGGCGATGCCCATGCCCTTGAGGCCCCGGGGGTCGTAGGCGGGGATGGACTGCCCCTTGACCTCGAGGGCAATCTCGGGGTGGCCGATGGCCTTGGCAAAGCGGGCCGGGCCTTCCGCCAGGCTGTCCCCCACTCCCCGGCGGTAGGCGATGGCCTCGATGATGCGGGCCTCGCCCTCCTTGTCCCCAAAGCGGATCCCATCAGGGCCCTGGTAGTAGCCCTTCTCCGTGGCCTCCATGAGGACGGCGATGGCGTTACCCGTCTCGATGGTGTCCATGCCGTAGGCGTTGCAGAGGTAGATGGCGTAGCCCGTCCAATCGGTGTCGGTGTGGCCAGAGTGGGCCCCTAGGGCCCAGGCGGACTCGTACTCGTAGGACTCAAAGCGGATGGCCTTGCCGTTGATGTGGACCTCCACCATCTTCTTGCAGGCCACGGGGCAGGCGTGGCAGGTGTTGTCCTTGATGAGGCGGTGTTCGCGGATGTACTCCCCGGAGATGGTCTCTACTCCTTCCATGCAGGTGTGCTGGGCGTTGAAGGTGGGCAGGGCCCCCATTACGTTGGTGATGTTCATGAGCACGTTGGTGCCGTAAAGGGAAAGCCCTCCCTTTTTGGGGGCGGTGACGTTCTTGGGGTCGTTGATGGTGGCCGAGGCCTGGCGGTCGGCCTCCCGCCAGAGCTGGGGGTCCTTGGGCTGGGGCATGTTCTCCTGCTTGCCCACCACCACGATGGCCTTGAGCTTCTTGCTCCCCGCCACCGCCCCGGTACCCCCCCGGCCCGCAGCGCGCTCGTCGTTGTTGATCCAGTTGGCGAACCGCACCAGGTTCTCCCCGGCGGGGCCGATGGCCATCACGTCGGCATCCTCCCCGTGCCGCTCCCTAAGGATGCGGTGGGTCTCATGGGTGGTCTTGCCCCATAGGTCGGAGGCATCGTGGAGGGTGACCTCCCCATCCTGCACCAGCAGGTAAACGGGCTTTTCCGAGGCCCCTTTGATGAGGAGCCCGTCAAACCCCGCCCACTTCAGCTTGGCCGCGGTCCAGCCCCCCATGTGGCTATCCGTTACCGTGCCCGTGAGGGGGCTCTTGGTGACCACCGCCAGGCGCCCCGACATCTTAGCCCGGGTGCCGGAAAGGGGGCCGTTCATGATGCAAAGGAGGTTGTCGGGGCTAAAGGGGTCCACTTTGGGCCCGTTTTCAAACACGTACTTGACCCCTAGACCCCTCCCGCCCACATACATCTCCAGGTCCTTGGGGTCGGGGGCGAAGTACTCCACCTGGCCGCTAGAGAGGTTGATACGGGCAATCCTATGGGCATATCCACCGAGCATCCTTTACCTCCTTCTGGGCCAAAGGGAAGACACCTGTTGCGAAGAAGGCCACGCACCGCTGCCCAGGTTCTGGAGGATTATACCACCCAGACCCCCGGATAATGTAAAGGAGGTGACAGGCATAATGGAGCCATGCTGGCCCTTTTGGGGGAGGTCCTGGTGGACCTCATTGAGGAAAACCAGGACCCCTTGCGCTTTAGGGGGGTCCTTGGAGGCTCGGTGCTGAACACCGCCACCACCCTGGTCCGGTTGGGGTTTCCCGTGCGCTTCCTTTCTGAGGTGGGGGAGGACTGGGTTTCCGCCTGGAGCGAGGAGGAGATGAGAAAGCGAGGCCTCGAGCTCAGGCTTTTCCGCCATCCCGCCCCCATGCCCCTGGCCCTGGTGCGCCTGGATGCGGAGGGAAATGGGGAGTATAGCTTCCACCGTCCCTTTCATCTGCCTTACCGCCCAGGGCCTGAAGGCCTCCGGGGAGCCAGGGTGTTCCACTTCGGCTCTCTCCTGGCCCTCGAGGATCGTGTGGAGGAAGGCTTAGGCCTCCTTTTGCAGGAAGCGGAGGAGGAGGGAGCCTTTGTATCCTACGACCCCAACCTCCGGCGTTCCCCCGCCCCCAAGGAAAAGAAGCGGATAAGAGCCTATCTGGACCGGATAGACCTGTTGAAGCTTTCCCTGGAAGACGCCAAACTTCTTTTCCCCGAAGACCCCGTGAGGGCGGTGAAGACCTTGGATGTACCCCTAAAGGTCCTCACCCTGGGCCGGGAAGGGGCGGTGGCCTTTTTGGGGAAAGAGGCGGTGCGCCTCCCCGGCAAGGCGGTGAGGGTGAAGGATACCGTGGGGGCAGGAGATGCCTTCACCGCCGGGCTCCTGGCCCTTCTTCTCCGAAAGGGCTACGGCAAAGGGAACCTTCCCCGCCCGTCTTTGCCGGACCTAAAGGAGATCCTGGAGGGCGCCATCGCCCTATCCGCCTTGGCCTGTACCGTGCGGGGAGCCTACCTTCCGGAAAAGGGGCTCAGGTCCTGGCAGGTTCGATACCTAGGGGATGAGGAGGACCTTGCCCGTGGTCTTCCGCCCCTCTAGGGCCTCGTGGGCCTCCCTGGCCTTTTCCAGGGGGAACTCCGCCCCGATGCGCACCCGTAGCCACCCTGCCCGGATGGCCTCAAAGACCTCCCCCGCCCGAAAGAGGAGTTCTTTGCGGGTGGCGGTGTAATGGTGCAGGGTGGGGCGGGTTAGGAAGAGGCTTCCTTTCCGGTTCAGGACCTGGGGGTCAAATGGGGGCACGGGCCCCGAGGACTGGCCGAAGAGGACCAGATAGCCCCTGGGCCTTAAGGCCTCGAGGCTTCCCTCAAAGGTGCTCTGCCCCACCCCGTCATAGACCACGTCCACCCCCCCTCCGGAGAGGGCCTTCACCGCCTGGGCGAAGCCCTCGTAGGGCAGGGCGTAGTCCGCCCCCGCCTCGAGGCAAAGGGCCCGCTTCTCCTCGGTGCTGGCGGTGGCGTAGACCGTGGCCCCCAGCCGCTTGGCCCACTGGATGAGGAGAAGTCCCACCCCCCCGGCCCCCGCATGGACCAGGACCTGATCCCCAGGGCGGACGGGGTAGGTGCCCTTCAGAAGGTAGTGGACGGTCATGCCCTGCAGGAGGCTCGCTGCCGCCAGCTTGGGATCCAGCCCTGCGGGCACGGGTACCAGCCTCTCCGCTGGCACCACCTGGTACTGGGCGTAGGCACCCTGAACGTTGGCGAAGGCCACCTTGTCCCCGGGGCGTACCCCCACCACGCCTTCCCCCACCTTCTCCACCACCCCAGCCCCCTCCTCTCCCAGGGTGAAGGGAAGAGGCATGGGGTAGAGACCCCGGCGCTTGTAGGTGTCGATGTAGTTGACCCCGATGGCCAAAAGCTTCACCAAAACCTCCCCTGGCCCTGGCTCGGGGGTGGGGAGGTCCTCGAGGGCCAGGACCTCGGGCCCGCCTGTCTGATGCACCCGTACGGCCTTCATGGGGAACAGTCTACGGTAAACTGGAGGGGTGAATCGGGCTAAGGACTGGCTTCTCCAGGCGGAAAGGGACCTGGAGATGGCTGAGATCGCCCGGAAGGCAGGCCGGCACGAGTGGGCCTGTTTTGCTGCACAACAGGCCGCAGAAAAGGCGGTGAAAGCCCTTCACCTCCACTTAGGCCAGGAGGCTTGGGGGCACGTGATTGCCCGGCTTCTCAAGGAGTTGCCCTTGGAGGTTCCACAAGACCTGGTGGAAAAGGCACGCTACTTGGATGGGCTCTATATACCCACCAGGTACCCCGATGCGTTCCCCGAAGGGCCTTCCGCGGAGCACTACGGCCCTTTGCAAAGCCAGGAGGCGGTCCGCTATGCCCGTGAAATCCTTGAATTCTGCCGTGCTCAGATGGCCTAGCCGGGAGGAGGTGGAGGCGGCCCTTAGGGACTGGCTTGCCCGCCACCCCATCCCTGGTCTCTTGGCCCTGGGGTATTTCGGCTCCTACGCCCGGGGGGACCACGGGGTGGGAAGCGACCTGGATCTCCTGGTGCTTGTGGATGCCTCTCCCTTTCCTCCTTGGCAACGGGCCCTAAGCTTGCCCTTAGAGGAGCTTCCCGTGCCCGCGGAGGCCTTGGTCTATACCCTGGCCGAGTGGCAGGCCCTGCCCGAAAGAAGCCCCCGCTTTGCTGAAACCCTGAGGCGGGAGGTGCGCTGGCTCTTTCGCCATCCCGCCCTTTCCCCTCTGGATCCTCCTTAAAATCCCCTCTGGTACTGGGGTGGGACCTCTGGGGCTACCCCTAGGGCCTTGGCCGCCTTTAGGGGAAAGTAGGGGTCCCGGAGGAGAACCCGGCCCAGGAGCACCAGATCGGCGCTTCCCGCCTGGAGGAGGGTTTCCGCCTGCTCGGGGGTGGTGATGAGGCCCACGGCCCCCGTCCTCATGCCCACCTCCTTGCGCACGGCGTCGGCGAAGGGCACCTGGAAGCCGGGGGCCAGGGGAATCCGCACCCTGGGTATCACCCCGCCGGAGGAGCAGTCCAAAAGGTCCACCCCAAGTTCCTTTAGCCGGCGGGCGAAGGCCAGGGTGTCCTTAAGGCCCCATCCTCCTTCCCCCCAGTCCGTGGCGGAGACCCGCACGAAAAGGGGAAGCTCCCTGGGCACCACCTCCCGCACTGCCTGGGCCACCTGGAGGGGAAAGCGCATGCGGTTTTCCAGGCTTCCCCCGTAGGCGTCGGTGCGCTGGTTGGAAAGGGGGGAGAGGAAGGAGGAAAGGAGGTAGCCATGGGCCATGTGGAGCTCGATCACCTGAAAGCCTGCCCTAAGGGCTCGTCTGGCTCCTTCCACGAAGGCCTGGAGGATGCGCTCCATCCCTGCTTCGTCCAGGGGTTCGGGTACCGGGTAGCCCTCGTCAAAGGGAATGGGGCTTGGCCCCACCACCCGCCAGCCCAGGGGCTTTCCCCCTTCCCAGGGCCTGGCGGTCCCCGCCTTGCGCCCGGCGTGGGCCAGCTGGATCCCCGGCACCGCTCCAGCTTCCCGGATCCTCCGGGCAAGCTCCTTCAGGCCCGGAAGGTGATCCTCCGACCAGATGCCCAGGTCATAGGGGCTGATACGGCCCAAAGGTTCCACGGCGGTGGCCTCCACCAGAATGAGCCCCACGCCCCCAAGGGCCCGCATGGGGTAGTGGAGGAGGTGCCAGTCGGTTACCTCTCCCTCCAAGGTGGCGGAGTACTGGCACATGGGGGACATGGCCAGGCGGTTTTTCAGCCGGAGGCCGCCGAGTTCCAGGGGGGTGAAGAGCAAGGCCATGCCTCCATTATGGAGGACTCTTGAAGGAAATCGTAAGGAAACCGTCCCGTGGGGGCCGGGTTTCCCCGCGCTCTTTTTGGGGATAGACTGGTCTTATGAACCCCGGCTTCGGTCAGGGGCAAGGTTCCGATCTGGCGGCTGCCTTCCGCTACGTGGAAAGCCTCCTCTTCGGGGATATGGAGCGCCCTGGCCTCACCCTTTACGACCTGCAGCGCTTGGTGGGGTACCCCGCCAAGGGGGAGGGTCCTTTGGCCTACACCCTGCCCCGCAGCAAGGGCCTTTCCAGGGTGCAGGCGGTGCGCCTGTACTACTATCCCAAGGATCCCGTCCTTCAGCTCATCGTGGAGATTGAGGATCTGGAAGGGAGAAAGCACCTTCGCCACTTCCGCTGGAACGGCTTTACCTGGGAAACCCCCGAGGGGGGGCAGGGGGAGCTGAAGCCCACCCGGGAGGAGCCTGGCTCCGTTCAAGTGGGGGAGGATTTCTTCTTGGGCTTCCCCCGGGAGGAGGCCCTGGAGCTGGAGGAGGCGGTGCGCAAGGGGGAGGCCTCGGGGGTCAAGTACCTCCTGTGCCCCCGGTGCCACACCCGGATCTTCTACGCTCCCTCGGTCCGCCCCGCGGGCCTCGTCTGCCCCCGGTGCGGCAACTCCACCCTCCTCTTCAAGGCCCTTTCCGCACCGGAGGGAGCCAAGGACCCCCTCGAGGCCCTGGCGGAGGAACAGCGGGCCCTGAGGAAGGCCATAGAGGAGCTTACCGCTTACCTCAAGCGGAAGCTGGGCCCCTAGACCCGGGTTCCCGGCTGGCCCCAGCCCGTGTAGGCGTAGAACCGTCCCCGTTCCCCTCCCAGATAGTCCAAGAGCGGCTCCAGCAAGGGGCGATGGCCAGCAAGCTTTACCGCCACCTCTTCCGGGGTGAAGAACCGGGCTTCCACAATGTGGCCGTCGGGATCCCTGGGGTTCAAAAGCCCCTCGTAGCTGGCCCGAAAGGCCATGGCCAGGGTACGCTCGTTCTTGCGGCGGTCCTCCACCTGGATGGCGTAGGCCAGGTGCTCAATGGCCTTCACCCTAAGGCCGGTTTCCTCCCGCACCTCCCGCACCAGGGCTTCCAGGGCTGTCTCTCCCGGCTCCACCGTGCCCCCGGGAAGGGTATAGCGCACCAAGCCCTTCCGGCCCCAGTCGTTGCCCACCAGGAGGACCCGGCCCTGGCGGTCCAGGAGGATGGCCGCCACCACCAGGATCTCCCGGCGCATCACGCTTCCGTCATGGCCTCCAGCTGCCGTTCCTGGTCGGCCCGTCTAAGGGCTTCCAAAAGGGGCTGGAGGTTTCCTGAGAGGATGCCCTCGAGGTCGTGGGTGGTAAAGCCGATGCGGTGGTCCGTGACCCGGGACTGGGGGAAGTTGTAGGTGCGGATCTTCTCCGAGCGCTCCCCGGAGCCGATCTGGGCCAGGCGGGCCTTTCGGAGCTTCTCCTCTTCCTCCGCCCGCTTCATCTCCAAAAGGCGGCTCCTTAAGATCATCAGGGCCTTCTCCCGGTTCTTGATCTGGCTACGGGAGTCCTGGCAGGTGACCATGATTCCCGTGGGCAGGTGCACCACCCGCACGGCGCTATCGGTGGTGTTTACCCCCTGGCCTCCAGGCCCCGAGGCCCGCATCACGTCGATGCGGATCTCGTCCATGTTGAGCTGGAAGTCGGACTCCTCCGCCTTGGGCAAAACCGCTACCGTGGCCGTGGAGGTGTGGATCCGCCCTTGGGTTTCCGTGGCGGGAACCCGTTGCACCCGGTGGACTCCGCTTTCATACTTAAAGGTGCCGTAGGCCCCCGGGCCCCGGATCTCCACGATCACCTTGGAGAAGCCCCCCAGGTCCGTGGGATGGGAGTCCAGGATCTCCGTCTCAAACCCCATCTCCTCGGCGAAGCGAAGGTACATCTCCAGAAGGTCGCGGGCGAAAAGGGCGGCCTCCTCACCCCCGGTGCCGGCCCGGATCTCCAGGATGGCGTCCCGTTCGTCCAGGGGGTCTTTGGGCAAGAGGTGGCGCTCCAGCTCCTTTTCCAGCTCCGCCTTACGGGCAAGAAGGGCCTCCTTCTCCGCCTTGGCCACCTCGCGGAGCTCGGGATCCTCGAGGAGGCTCTCCACCCCCTCCAGGTCTTCCAGCACTTTCCGGTATTCCCGGATGAGGGCGATCACCTCCCCCATCTCGGCGTAGCGCCGGGAGAGGCTTTGGTAGCGCCCCTTGTCCTTAAGCACCTCAGGGTCGGAAAGGAGCGCCTCCAGCTCCCGGTACTCTTCCTCTAGGCGGTCAAGCTTGTCCAGCATACCTGTTTCCAGGATAGCGCACCCAGCCCTTGACCCCGGTTTTAGGTTAGCCTAAACTCGGGGGCATGGAGCCCTTTCTCCTTTACGCCCTCTTGGGCGGCCTCTTCACCTGGGGCCTCACGGCGGTAGGGGCGGCGAGTGTCTTCTTCGCCCGGGAGCCGAGCCGGAAGCTCCTAGACGGCATGTTGGGCTTCGCCGCCGGGGTGATGCTGGCGGCGAGCGTCTTCTCCCTCCTCCTTCCGGGCATGGAAATGGCAGAAGCCCAGGGGAAAAATCCCATTCTCCCCGCGGTGGTCGGGTTCCTCCTGGGCGGGGGGCTTATCCGGCTTTTGGACCGCTACCTGCCCCACGTCCACCTGGGCCCTAAGGACGCCCCCGAGGGGCTCAAGACCCTCTGGCGGCGCACCACCCTCCTCATCCTGGCCGTCACCCTCCACAACTTCCCCGAGGGGCTCGCCGTGGGGGTGGCCTTCGGGGCGGCGGGGCTGGACCCTACGGGAACCGCCACCTTAGGCGGGGCCATCGCCCTCGCCTTGGGCATCGGCCTCCAGAACCTCCCCGAGGGCCTGGCCATCGCCTGGCCCTTAAGGCGGGTGGGGATCGGGGCGGGCCTCGCCTGGTTTTACGGGCAGCTTTCCGCCATCGTGGAGCCTCTGGGGGCGGTGCTCGGAGCCCTCCTCGTGGCCCAGATGATGGCCCTCCTTCCCTACCTCATGGCCATGGCCGCCGGGGCCATGGTCTTCGTGGTGGTGGAGGAGGTGATCCCGGAAAGCCAGGCGGAGGGGAACGGGGATGTGTCCACCTTTGGGGTCATGATGGGCTTTGCCGTGATGATGGCCCTGGACGTGGCCCTGGGCTGATTCCTTCCTTAGAGAAAAGAGGGGGTGTGGGGGAGCTATAATCCCCCGGTTTTTAAACCGGGGATACATGG
>NZ_KB905757.1 GCF_000381045.1 Thermus scotoductus DSM 8553
TAAAGGGCTTTGGCCTGGTGGAAGCGGTTCTGGAGGGGAGAAGGGAGCGAGGCCACCATCTCGCTCACCCGGGCTGAGCCTGCGGCCAAGGCGCCCCGCACCACCTCTTCAAACCGTCGGTGGAGGCGCTTATCGGGGGAAAACGCTCGCAAAACGGCCCGTGAACTCCTGGAGCCTGGCCTCGGCCACCTTGAGCATGTCCATGGATCACCCCCGGTACCAGATACGGGCTGCGCCCGCAAGGGGAGATTTACCACGAAACGGAGATGTGGGTAAAGTCCTGGAGATTTACCACGAAACGGAGATGTGGGTAAAGTCCTGTTTCAATCTAGGGCTAGGCGGGGGTTTTTGGTATACTTAGGGTGCATTGGAGAAGATCTTCGGCAAGACGGAAGGGCTCAAGAAGAGTGAGCTCAAGAGGCTTTCCAACCTGTACCGCAGGCGCATCCCCAAGGAAAGGGTTCTCACCCCCGAGCTGGCCCAGGTCTTGGCCGGGCTTTCCCAGGAGGTGGGGAGGCCCATCAGCCTCCTCCTGGACCGGGAGGGCCGGGTGGTGCGGGTGGGGGTGGGGGATGCCAAGGACCTGCCCATCCCCGAGGGGGCCAGGGGGGAGTGGAGGCTATCGGGCTTCCGGCTTCTCCACACCCACCTGGCCAAGGGAGGGCTTTCCCGCCCCGACCTCTCGGTGCTTTTCCTGAACCGGCTGGACAGTTTGGCGGCCTTGGAGGTGGAGGACGGGAGGCCCACCACCCTGCACCTGGCCTTCCTCTCCCCGCCCAAGGCCCTCGAGGAGGACTGGCGCCTCCTTCCCCCCAAGCCCTACTTCCAGTACCTGGAGTTTGACCACCGGGCGGAGGTGGAGGCCCTGGAGGAGGAGCTGGCCCGTCAGGCCCGGGTGCGGGAGCTGGTGGATGGAAGCGGGGAGCGGGCCATCCTGGTGGGGGTGGACCGGGGGGAAGGCCCCGAGGCCGAGGCCTACCTGGCGGAACTGGCCGAGCTCACCCGCACCGCCGGGGGGGTGCCGGTGAAGAAGGTGCTGGTCTTTCGTCCCCATCTGGACCCCCGGTACCTGGTGGGGCTGGGCAAGCTGGAGGAGCTCAAGAGCCTGGCCTACCACGAAAACGCCTCCACCCTCATCTTCGGCCTGGAGCTCACCCCCACCCAGGCCCGGGAGATCGAGAAGGCCACGGGCCTCAAGGTCCTGGACCGGACCCAGCTCATCCTGGACATCTTTGCCCTGCACGCCAAAACCCCTGAGGCCCAGACCCAGGTGGAGCTGGCCCAGCTGAGGTACCTTCTCCCCCGCCTGGTGGGGAAGGGGAAGGAGCTGAGCCGCCTGGGGGGTGGGATCGGTACCCGGGGGCCCGGGGAAACCAAGCTGGAGGTGGACAGGAGAAGGCTTCAGGAAAGGATCGCCCACCTAAGCCATAAGCTCCGGGAGTTCACCCGGCGCCGGGAGGAGGCGAGGCGGCAGAGGAAGCGCCGGGGTGTGCCCCTCATCGCCGTGGTGGGCTACACCAACGCCGGCAAGACCACCCTCCTCCAGGCCCTGGCCCGGGGTGGGGAGCCGGGAGAGGACAAGTTCTTCGCCACCCTAAGGCCCCTCACCCGCCGGGGCTTCCTGCCGGGGGTGGGGGAGGTGCTCTTCACGGATACCGTGGGCTTCATCCGCCAGATGCCCAAGGAGCTCCTCACCGCCTTCCGGGCCACCCTCGAGGAGGTGAGGGAGGCGGATCTTCTCGTCCACGTCCTGGATGCCTCGGAGGAAGGGGCCATGGGGCGGTACCGGGTGGTGGAGGAGCTTCTGGCGGAGCTGGGGGTGGAGGCCCCCCGGGTCCTGGCCCTCTCCAAGGTGGACCGGGCGGCTCCCTACGACCTCTTCTATTTGCGGGAGAAGCTGGGCGGGGTGCCGGTTTCCGCCTTGAAGGGTACGGGGGTTTCGGAGCTCAGGGAGGCCCTGGCGGAGGCCCTCCTTAAGGTGGGGGTTCGGCCCCAGCCCTGGGCCCAGGCTCCTCAGTACACGTAAAACCCCTTTAGGCCGGTTTCCTCGGCCCACTGGACCTCCACCTCCTCCACCCGGGCCAGGCGGGGGCCCTGCTTGAGGTGGTGGAGGAAGGCGAGGAGGTCTTCCTCAGGGCCTTCCGCCACCACCTCCACCCGGCCGTCGGGGAGGTTCTCCGCATAGCCGGAAAGCCCGAGCTCCAGGGCCTTCTTCTGGGCGAAGGCCCGGTACCCCACTCCCTGTACCCTTCCCTTGACCAAGGCCACCAGGCGCGGCATGGTGGCATTTTAGCTTCTTTGCCACGCGGTTTTCATCTCCGCTGCCTATGCTAATAGGGATGCGGCGGGGGCTTCTCCTCCTCCTGGGGTTCGCCCTGGCCCTTCTCCTTTTGGCCTGGCCTCCCCTTTTGCGGCTTGCCGTGGAGCGGGGACTTGCCCTTTCGGGCTTCCAGGGGCAGGTGGGGGAGGTGCGGGGCCACCTTCTCTTTGGCCTCCGCCTCGAGGGGGTGGACCTTCAGGGGCCGGGCCTGGCCCTGAAGGCGGAGGAAGTGCGCTTGGGCTATGACCTCCTAGGGCTTCTTCGCAAGGAACTTCCCCTTTCCGTGTCTGTGAAGAGGGCTAAGGTCCAGCCCACCTGGGAGGCCCTGATCCCGGAAAAACCCGGACCACCCCCGGCCATAAGGGTGGTCTATCGGCAGCTTCTCCTGGAGGAGGTCCAGGTGGAGCTTCCCCAAGGGAAAAGGCTCTTCCTGCCCCCTTTGCGCCTCACCCTGGCCGGGGAAAACCCCTATGCCTTCGTGGCCCGGCTTCCCGGGGGAAGCTTCCAGGGGGAGGCGCATGCCTTGGCCCGGGATCTTTCCGCCTGGGAGGTGCGCTATAGGGGCGAGGTGGCAGGGCTTTCCTTCTTCTACCCGGGGCTTAAGGGGGGCAGGCTTTCCGGGGTTTTTCGCCTTCTGCCCACGGGTGTGGAGGGGGAGAGCCAGGTGGAGGAAGGGGCGGTGGAGCTTTTGGGCTTCCTCCTCACCCGGGTGGAGGGGCCCATCCGCCTAAAGGAGGATCGGGTGGAGGCGGAGCTAAAGGGAGTGGGCCTCGAGGGGCCCCTTTCCGCAAGGGCCGAGGTGGACCTGAAGGCGGAACGCTACCGCTTCTTTCTCACGGGCCGGCCCCGGCTTCCCGCCCTGGCCCGGCACTACCGCCTTTCCCTGCCAGTGGAGGGGGATGGGGAGCTTCGGCTTGAGGGGGAGGGTTGGGACCGGATCCGGGTCAAGGGAAGGTTTTTGGGGGAGGGGCGGTTTCTCTCCGAGCCCTTCCGCCACCAGGGAACCCTTTCCTTCGACCAGGTCTTCTCCCTGAAGGCGGAGGCGGAGGGAAGGCTTTTTGACCGCACCTACCGGCTGGGCCTTGGCTTGGTGGGTCATGACTACCAGGCGAGCCTGGAGGACTCCTTGGGAAGCAGGGTTGTCCTCAAGGGCCAGGGAAACCGCACGGAAGCCCAGGGCCAGGTGGCCTGGCCTAGGCCCCTGGAGGGCCTGGCCCAGGTGGCCTTCAGCAGTGAGGGAAACCGCTGGCGTGCCCGGGTGGAAAGCGCGGGGGTGCGCCTTCCCCTCTTCCTGCCCCTGGACCTTTCGGGGGAGGTGGCGGGGGAAGGGGACCGGGTTTCGGGAAGGCTTGGTCCTCTGGCCCTTGGGGGGAGCTGGGGCCAGCTTGGGCTAAAGCTTTCCCCCACGCCCTTGCAGGTGGGGAGCCTGGAAGGGGAGGGAAGGCTTTTAGGGGGAAGGCTTCAGGCCCACCTGCGCTACGCTTCCCCTTACACGGGCTTTCCCCTATGGGTGTGGCAGGAAGGTGGGGCCTACCGTTTCCAAACCCCTCACGGGGAGGGGGAGTACCGGGGTGGGATCCTGGCCCTGCGCCTGCGGGACCTGCCCATCCACGCCCTGGACGAGTTCCGTCTTTCCGGGCAAGCCCTGTACCGGGATGGCGAGCTTTCGGGAAGGCTTGCCCTGAAGGGCCGTTATCTGGAGGCGGAAGGGAACCTGCGCCGCCTGGGAGCGGAGATCCAGGGAAGGTTCATGACCCCCTGGGGAAGCCTTCCCTTTGCTGGGGCTTACGGCCCAAAGCCGGGCCTCACCTTGAAGGCCCAGGACCTTCTCCTGCGCTATCAAGGGGGCTTAAGCCTGAGGGGAAGGGCGCGGCTGGGACCCTTGGTCCTTGGGGCCGACCTCCTCTATGATGGGGGCTTCCAAGGCTGGGCCCGGGTGGAAACCCCTTGGCTGGCAGGGGTTTTGCAGGGGGAGAGTGGAAGGCTGGTCCTGGCGGGGCTAAAGGGGTACGCCCAGGGGGAAGGGGAGGTCTACCCGGAGCTGCGGATTGCGGGTAGGTTCCTCCCTCCCCTGCCGGAGGGCCTCGAGGTGCCTCCTTTGGCCTTCCGTCTGGACCGGAAAGGTTTGGAAGTGCTGGGGGTGGGGAGGCTGGAGTTCGCCGGGCGGTATCCCTTCCACCTAGCCCTTCCTTGGAGGTACCGAGGGGTTTCCGGCCGCTTCCAGGCGGAGGGTACCCTGGAACGAGGCCAGCTTAGCCTTTCCTCTCCCTATGGCCGCGTGGAGGCTCAGGGAGGCTGGCGGGACCTAAGGGTAAGGGGGCAGGGGGAGGTTCCCTATGTGGGTCCGGTGCGGATGGCAGGGAAGCTGGACCTCCTGGGGCTTGCCTACCAGGCCCAGGCCCACCTGGAGAAGCTGGACCTAAGGCTCGGCCTGGTGGGGCGGGGGGCGGGCTTCCGCTTCCAGGGCCAGGCTCCGGGTCTTCGTCTCCTGGGAGGGTACGAGGAGGAGCTAAGCCTTCTGCTCCAGGCGGAGGCCTTTGACCTCTCCCCTTGGGGGCTTCCCGCACGGGCCAGCGGCACCTGGGGCACCCGGGGTGGAAGGCTTAGGCTGGAAAGCCCCTACGGGGAGGTCCTTTTCACCGGGGAGGAACTTCTTTCCGCTCAGGCCAGGCTTTCTGGGCCCTTCTTCCAGGGAGAGGGCCAGGTTTCCCCGGAAGGGCTTTCCTTGGCCGTGCGGGGAGAGTACGAGAAAAACGGGCTAGGAGTGCGCCTAAAGGCGGAAGGGGAAGGGCCCTGGCGGGCCTTCCGCCTGGGGCTTTCCGGGGAGGCTCGGCTTCCCTACGTTGGCGCCCTGCCCCTTTCGGGCCAGGTGTGGACCGAGGGGGGAGGCCTTCGCTACCGGTTGCAAGGTCCCTTGTCCCTCGAGGGGAAAGGACCCAGCTATAGGGGTAGCCTGGCCTTGCCCTTTGCTGCCCTGGGAAGGGAGGGAAGGATTGCGGGGAGTTTCCAGGGCCAGGGGCTTCAGGTGGCGGGGAAGGGGGAGGGGAACTTTGCCGGCCTGCCCTTCACCTTCCAGGGGGGATACCAGGGTAAGCCCTTCCTGGCCCTAAGGTGGGAGGGCGGCGAGGCAGCGCTAACGGGGGAGGAGGTGAGGTTTTCCCTGGAGGAGGTGGCCCCTTTGGCCCGGGCCCTGGGCCTTTCCCTTGCGGGAAGGGCGGGGGGAAGGCTGACCCTTTCTGGCGAAGGGGAGGCCTGGGCCCGGCTGCGGTATGGGGGCGAGCCTTTGGCTTTGGACTATCGGGGGGGGACGCTTAAGCTTCACCTTTCGGAACGGAACCTGGGCTTAGCCTGGAATCCCCAAGAGGGGCGGCTTTGGGGCCTGGGGGAGCTTTCTGGGGGAGGCAGGCTTTCCCTGGGGCCCGGCCTTAAGGGGGAGGTGGAGGCAGGTTTCCGCTACCTGGGGATGGCGGTGAGGTTAAAGGGCCCTTGGGAGGCCCTTTCCCTCGAGGCCCGCTACCAAAGGGAGGGGCTGGGGGAAACCTCCCTTCTGGGCCGGGTGGACCTCTTGGCTTTAAGGGGCCAGGGCACCTTGCGCCACGCCTCCCCTTACGGGGAAGGGGAGATGGCCTGGGCCTGGGAGGGGGCCCGCTACCAAGGGGAGGGGTGGTTCAGGGGCCTAAAGTACCTGGAGCAGCAAGGCCCGGTCCGCTTGAAGGGGGAAGGGGCCAGGCTGGAGGCCAGCTGGCAGGCTCCCTTGGCCCTTTGGCTTCGCCACGATGAGGCCTGGCACCTGGCCATCCAAGGGGAAGGGGAGGTCCAGGGGGTTTCCCTGCAGGCGGACCTTTCCTTTGGGCCTGAGGGCTATAGGGGCGGGTTTGCGGCCAAGGGGTACGGGTTTTCCCTTTGGGGGAAGGGGGAGGGTCCTTTGCGCCTCTTGCTTGAGGGGAAGGAGCTTCCCGGGGAGGTCTGGGCGGAAGGGACCTTGGAGGGCCTCAGCCTTTCGGGAAGGGCCCGGTACCAGCTGGAAAGGGGGCTTAGGCTTGAGGCCCAGGGGGTTTTCCAGGGGCGGCTGCCCGAGGTTTTCCTGGAGGGCCAGGGAAGCCTTTTGGGGGAGGGGGAGGCCCTGCCCTTTCGCTTCGCCTACCGCTACCGGGGCGGAGCTTTGCCGGTGGAGGGGCTTTCCCTGGCGGGCGAGGGGGAGGGCTACCGGATAAGCCTAAAGGAGGGGCACCTGAGCCTGGACTTGGATAAGGACCTCACCCCCTTCGGCTTCCCCGTGCGCCTTTGGGCCCAGGCGGATGGGCCCTGGCAGGAGGCCCTTCAGGTAAGACTAGAGCGCCCCGAGGGGGAGGTTTCCGGTAGGGTGTGGCTTTGGCCCCTGCGGGCGGAGCTACAAGGGGAGGTGCTAGGGGAAAGGGTGGGGCTCCGATACCAGGATGGGGAGGCGGTGGGGGATTTCCAGGGGCCGAGGCTATTTGGGAAGGCCCGCTACCGGAATGGGCTTTCCGGCCTTCTTACCCTCCGCTACCCCTTGGCCCAAGGGGGCTTGGCGGGGGCGGTGGATCTGGGGGCAGGCTCCTTTGGACTCCAAGGGGAAGGGGCTTGGCGGGGAAGCCTTTGGGGAAGCTTCTGCCTGCCCCAGCCCTTGGGAAGGTGCCCGGGCCTTTTGGCCAGGGTTCAAGGCGCTCTGGCCTACGGGGAGCTGGCCTTCCAGGGAGACTACACCTACCGGGCGGAGAAGGGTTACCTGGGGGTGCTTTCCGGGGAAGGGAGGCTTTCCACCCCTTACTGGGCGGTCCTGGCCCAAGGCCGTGGCCTGGGCCTGGATCTCTTGGGAGAGGGGCTTCCCCTTTCCGGGCGGCTGGATCTTTCCCCCTTCCGCCTGGCCTACCGCTACGCCGGGGCCCTGCCCCGGGGCCTGGGGGAGCTTTGGGCCGAAGGGGTTTATCCCGGGGAGTGGCTTAAGGGCCGGTACCGCTACGGGGAGGTGGCGCTTTCCCTTAAGGGGCTTCAGGGCTTCCAGGTGGGGGTTTCCGGGGCGGGGGTTTCCGGCGAGGTGGGGCCTAAGGGCGTGGCCTTTCGGTTTGAGGGGTTCCGCTATGGTCCCTTGACCCTTTCCGGCAGAATGGAGGGTCCCTGGCGGGAAGTGGGGTTGAACCTGGCCCTCATGGCCTGGGGCCGGAAGGCTGAGGTGGAAGGGCGGTACGGAGGGGAGGGACTTGTCCTGGAGTTCCACGGGGACCTCGAGGGGCAGGTGGCCTGGCAGGAGGCCTGGAAGGGAAAGGTGGCCTTTAAGGAAGGAAGCCTGGAGCTTTCCGGCAAACAGGTTCCCGAACTCCAGGGGGAGGTTTTGGGGGAAAGGGTGCGCCTGGCCTGGCCTCGTCTAGAGGTGGGGGGAGTGCGCCTGGACCTGGCGGCCCGCCAGGCGGAAGGGGAGGGCAGGATCCTTAAGGCCCTGTTGCCCGGGGGCCTTGGGGTTTTGGGGCAGGGGGATAGGCTTCTTCTGGACTACCGGGTGCCCGGGGTGGGCCTGCCCCTGGAGGGCAGCGTGAACCTGAAGGATCTGTCCCTGATTCTGACCACTCCCCAAGGGGAGGGGGCCTTGGCCTATGCCGGGGGCCAGGTGGAGGGGGCCTTGGCCTTGGACCTTTCCGGCTTCCGCTTGCGCCTGGAAGGGGCGAAGGACCGGGTGCGCCTCTTGGGGGAGCATCCTGCCTTTTCCTGGTGGGCGGCGGGGGCGGGGAGGCTTCAGGGAGAGGTGGATCTTGGAGGGGCCTACAGGGTTTCCTACTGGGCGGGGGAACAGGCCCTGGAGGTGGAGGGGAGGCTTTTGGAAGCCAGGCTCCGGGCGGAGGGTCCCTACCTTGCCGGCGAGCTTACCTATCCCCCTGCTGGCGATGTTCGGGTGGACCTTCCCCTTCCCCCCCTGGAAAGCCGCTTCCGGGGCCGGGTTTTTGGAGAGGGGTACCAGGTGGAGGGGGCGTTGGAGGGAGCGGTGGGCCGGATCACCGCCAAAGGAAGGCTTCTTCCCCTTAGCGGCAGGCTTCGCCTGGAGGGAGCGGCCTTGGAGGATTTCGCCGGCCGCTACGCTCCTTATCTGAAGGGGGTGGTTTCCGGGGAGCTGGCCCTGGAGGGTACCCGGGCCCAGGGCCGGCTTTCGGGGGAGGCGGAGGTGGCGGGAAGCCGCCTGCCCTTCCTCTTCGCGGGAGCTTTTGGGCCTGGGTTGGTGCAGGGCAAGGGGCAGCTTGGGCAAAGTCCCTTCCAAGTGGCCCTCGAGGGGGATCGGCTGGACCTTTCCGCTTCCTTCCGGGGCTTTCCCCTGCATCTCCTCCTCATGGCGGTGGCGGGGCCCCTGGAGGGGGAGGCCTACTGGACGGGGGCGGTGCGGCTCCGCCTTCCCCTTTCCCACCCCTTGCGGGGCGAGGGGGTCCTGGTGGGGGAGGCCTTGCGCTTCGTGGGGGCTGGGGATGAGCTTAAGGGCCAGGCGGTCTTTCGCCTGGAAGGAGGCCGGGTCCTGGTGGACCGGCTCCGCCTTCTGGGCCGGGGAAGCTGGGAGGGCGGGGGGTACTGGAGCCCGGAGGGAAGCGACCTTTACCTAAGCCTCAAGGACACGGTCTTCACCCCGGTGCTCCAGGTGGTGCCCCCCTTAAAGCCCTACCGGCCCGAGGGTTCGGGAAGCCTCCTCCTGAGGCTTAAGGGGGAGGGTTTCCAGGTGGAGTTCAAGGACTTCCGCTTCCGCTTGGGGCCGGTGGCGGGGTACCTTCCCCAGGGGCTACTCTCCTTGAACGGGGGGGCGCGGGCGGAGGGGGAGCTCACCCTTTTGGCTCCCTTCCCCGGGAAGGCCAGGCTGGGCCTCGAGGGTAGATTGGAGGAATTTCAGATTAGCGCCAAGGGCGTGGTTACCCTGCCCGGGCTGAAGGAGGAAACCCCGGCGGAGGTAGCCTTCCGCTACCCGGGCTACGGGGTGGAGATCCACCTGGGGGAGGCCCAGGCCCAGGGAACCCTCTTCCCCTTGCGCCTTGCCGGCTACGGCCGCCTTCCCCTTTACTACCCCCGGTACTACCTGCAAGAGGGCCTTCTGGACGTGAAGAGCTTCTTCCTCTACGAGGAGAAGGGCACCTACCACCTCACGGGCAACGCCGAGGTCCTTCGGGCCAAGCTGGCCCTGCCGGAGGCAAGGGCCAAGGAGCTGACCCAGGGGGGGGTGGAACTGGGGGGAAGCGGGGCGGGAAAGCCCACCCCCGTGCCCCTGATCTTCGAGGGGGTGCGGGTGTATGCGGAAAGGGGAGTCCTGGTGCAGGAAAGCCTGGCCCAGGGGGAGCTCAAGGGGGAGGTGTTTCTGGGGGGAAGCTACACCGACCCCTACCTGTCCGGACAGGTGGAGGCCCTGTGGGGTAACTTCCGCCTCTGGGATTCCCTCTTTACCCTGGATTCCACGGCAAGCTTCCTGCGCTTTTTCCCCGACCGGGGCATTCTCCCCGAGTTTCGCCTTAGGGCCCAGGCGGAAACCCGGGGCTACAAGGTCTTTCTGGAGGCCAGGGGGGAGTTTTTGCGGGAAAACGGCCGGGTGAAGGTGCGCCTCGAGCCCCACTTCACCTCCGAGCCGCCCCTCAGCGAACCCGAGATCTACGCTCTCCTCACCCTGGGTACCCCCGATGTCACCCGGCTGGCGGAAACCCTCCCCCAGGTGGCCCTGGGGGCCGCTTTGGAGAACCTGGTGCTGGGCCAGCTGGAGCGGGAGCTGGCCCGTTCCTTGGGCCTTGACCGCTTCCAGGTGCAGCTTCCCCTTCTCCAGGGGGGAGATCTGGAGGAAACCCGCTTTTCCGTGGGCAAGTACCTGAGCCCCGAGCTCTTCTTGGGCTACCAGCTGGACCTCAGAGGGGAGCAGACCCTGAGCGCCCAGTACCGCCGGGATGGCCTCAGCTTTTCCCTGGGCTCCACCTTCCTGCCAGGGGATGGCAGGCTTGCCCGCTTCACCTTCACCCTGGGGTACGACCTTACCCCGGCTTTGGGCTTGAGCTTTAGCCTCGAGGCGGCGGACACCACCCGCTTCGGCGTGGGTGCCCTTTACCGGTGGTAGCATGGCCCAGGTATGCGCGCTTTAGCCAAGCTGGCCCCGGAAGAGGGCCTAACCCTGGTGGAACGCCCCGTGCCCGAGCCGGGCCCGGGGGAGATCCTGGTGCGGGTGGAGGCTGCCAGCATCTGCGGCACCGACCTCCACATCTGGCGGTGGGACCATTGGGCAAGGGGCCGGATCAAGCCTCCCCTCATCACCGGCCACGAGTTCAGCGGGGTGGTGGAACGGGTGGGGCCCGGGGTGAAAAGGCCCCAGGTGGGGGACCACGTGAGCCTGGAAAGCCATGTTGTTTGCCATGCCTGCCCCGCCTGCCGCACGGGCAACTACCATGTCTGCCTGAACACCCAGATCCTGGGGGTGGACCGGGACGGCGGGTTTGCCGAGTACGTGGTGGTGCCAGCGGAAAACGCCTGGGTGAACCCCAAGGACCTGCCCTTTGAGGTGGGGGCCATCCTGGAACCCTTCGGCAATGCGGTGCACACGGTGTATGCGGGAAGCGGGGTTTCCGGGAAAAGCGTCCTCATCACCGGGGCGGGGCCCATCGGCCTGATGGCGGCCATGGTGGCCCGGGCCAGCGGGGCCGGGCCTATCCTGGTATCCGACCCCAACCCCTACCGCCTGAACTTCGCCCGGCCCTACGCCGACCGGCTCGTCAACCCCCTGGAGGAGGATCTCCTTTCCGTGGTGGAGGAGGTGACGGGAAGCGGGGTGGAGGTCCTCCTGGAGTTTTCCGGGAATGAGGTGGCCATCCACCAGGGGCTTAAGGCCTTGATCCCGGGGGGGGAGGCCAGGATCCTGGGCATTCCCTCGGACCCCATTCGCTTTGACCTGGCGGGGGAGCTGGTCATGCGGGGGATCACCGCCTACGGCATCGCGGGAAGAAGGCTCTGGCAGACCTGGATGCAGGGCACCGCCTTGGTCTACTCGGGCCGGGTGGACCTTACCCCCCTCATCACCCACCGCCTGCCCATGAGCCAGTACCGGGAGGCCTTTGGCCTGTTGGCTTCCGGGCAGGCGGTCAAGGTGATTCTGGATCCCAAGGCCTAGGTTCCGGCGTTGCCAGGTGTGTTATGCTCACCCCCAAGGGGGGTGGATATGGTTTCCCGCCGGCAGGTGGTCATGGGCCTTTTGGGGTTTTTCCTGGCTCGGGCGCAAGGGCTTCGGGTGGAGGAGGTGGTGGGGGGCCTCGAGGTGCCCTGGGCCTTGGCCTTTCTGCCCGGCGGGGGTTTTCTCGTGTCGGAGAGGCCGGGGCAGATCCGCCTTTACCGCCAGGGGAAGCTCTTGCCTTACGCCAGGCTGGAGGTTTACGCCCGAGGGGAGTCGGGGCTTTTGGGCCTCGCCCTCCACCCCCGGTTTCCCAAAGAGCCCTACGTCTACGCCTACCGCACCGTGGAGGAGGGGGGCCTGAGGAACCAGGTGGTGCGCCTGAGGCACCAAGGGAATAGGGGCGTGCTGGACCGGGTGGTCCTGGACGGCATTCCCGCCCGCTTTCACGGCCTGCACTCCGGGGGACGGCTCGCCTTCGGTCCCGATGGGATGCTGTACGTGACCACAGGGGAGGTGTACGAGCGGGAGCTGGCCCAGGACCTGTCCTCCTTGGGGGGTAAGGTTCTCAGGATCACCCCGGAAGGCAAGCCGGCACCGGGGAACCCCTTCCTGAACCGTCCCGGAGCCAGGCCCGAGATCTATAGCTATGGCCACCGCAACCCCCAGGGCCTGGCCTGGCACCCGAGGACCGGGGAGCTTTTTGCCAGCGAGCACGGGCCCAGCGGGGAACAGGGCTTCGGCTATGACGAGGTAAACCTCATCGTTCCCGGGGGCAACTACGGCTGGCCCCGGGTGGTGGGACGGGGGGACGACCCCCGCTACCGCGACCCTCTTCACTTCTGGCCCGAGGGTTTCCCTCCCGGAAACCTGGCCTTCTGGAGGGGGGGCCTGTACGTGGCGGGCCTCAGGGGGCAGGCCCTCTTGCGGCTGGTACTGGACGGGGACAAGGGCCACTGGCGGGTGGCGCGGGTGGAAACGGCCCTTTCGGGTTTTGGCCGCCTGAGGGAGGTGCAGGTGGGTCCCGATGAAGCCCTTTACGTCACCACCTCCAACCGCGATGGCCGGGGCCAGGTGCGCCCCAACGACGACAAGGTGTTAAGGCTGCGTTAGGCTTTAGGGGTGGAAAGGATCCTGCCCTTTCGCTTTGATGAGAAGGAAAGGGTCTTCTGGCTTCTGGACCAGAGGAAGCTTCCCCTCGAGGAGATCTGGGTTCCCGTGCGCACTGCCAAGGAGATGGCGGAAGCCATCCGGGCCATGGTGGTGCGGGGTGCCCCGGCCATCGGGGTTTCCGCCGCCTATGGCATGGTGCTGGCCCACCTGAGCGGGGAGGACCTGGAGGGGGCGGACCGCCTTCTAAGGCAGAGCCGGCCCACGGCGGTGAACCTCTTCTACGCCCTGGATCGCATGCGCCCGCACTGGGGGAACCTGGCGGGAAGCCTTAAGGAAGCCCAGGCCATCTGGCGGGAGGTGGAGGAAACGGAAAGGGCCATAAGCCTGCATGGGGCCAAGGTGCTAAGGGGCCAGGTCCTCACCCACTGCAACACCGGCCCCCTGGCCACGGGGGGGTACGGAACTGCTTTGGGGGCTATTGTGGAGGCTCACCGCCAGGGGCGGGTTTCCCATGTCTGGGTGGATGAAACCCGGCCCTACCTGCAAGGGGCCAGGCTCACCGCCTATGAGCTAAAGAAGGCTGGGGTTCCCGCCACCTTGATCGCGGACAACATGGCCGGCTTCCTCATGGCCCAGGGCCGGGTGGATGCGGTCATCGTGGGAGTGGACCGCATGGCCCTGAACGGGGACTTTGCCAACAAGATCGGCACCTATACCCTGGCGGTTCTCGCCCACCACCACGGGATTCCCTTCTATGCCGCCCTGCCCCTTTCCTCCGTGGACCCAAGCCTGGAAAGTGGGCAGGGGATCCCCATAGAGGAACGCTCCCCCGAGGAGGTCTTGGAGCTAAGGGGGGTGCGCCTTGCCCCCTTGGGGGTAGCTGCCTACCATCCTGCCTTTGACATTACCCCTCATCGCTACCTTACGGGCATCATCACGGAGAAGGGGATCCTCTACCCACCCTTTGACGAGGCCTTACGGGATGCTTTGGGGACTTCTTGAGGGCCTACTGGGCCATGCCTGCCCAGGATGTGGTGGGAAGTTGGATGCACCTCTTCTTTGCTTCGCCTGCCGCCAGGGCCTTAAGGCCTTTGCCGCGGGGGAGATGGTTTACCTGGGTCTTTACGGGCGGGTGGGAGGGATGGTGCGGGCCTTGAAGTACCGGAGGCGGTTCGCCCTGGCCTCCCTTCTCGCAAAGCCCCTGGCGGAGGGCATCCAGGCCCGGGGCTGGGAGCTGGATGGGATTACGGCGGTGCCCACCCTGCTTCCCCGGTTGGTCCTGAGGGGGTACAACCCCCCGGAGGTCTTGGCCCAGGAGGTGGCGAGGCTCATGGGGATACCCTACCGGAGGGTGCTGAGGCGGATCCGTTACACCCCAAGCCAGCCCACCCGGGGCCGGGCCCGGCGCCGCCTGCCCGAGGATCTTTTTGTTCCCGTGCTGCGGGTGGAGGGAAGCTGGCTTCTCGTGGACGACGTCCTCACCAGCGGGGCCACCTTCTTAAGGGCCAAGGAAGCCCTCCTTAAGGCAGGGGCAAGCCGGGTCTACGGGGCCTTTTTAGCGGTGCGGGACCCTGGGGCCCTGGGTCCTTACCGCTAAAGCCCACACTTTTCCCTATGCCTGGCCCTAGACTGAGGCAAAGGGGGTGGGTTTGCGTGAGGAAGTTTCGCAGGTTAACGGACCTTCTCCCCCACCTCCGGGAAGGCCGCTACCGCCTGGGGCCCCATGTGGCCAAGCACATGCTTCAGGAGGGCTTCACCGAGCTGGATGTGCTCAGGGCCTTGGAATGGGGCAGGGAGCTGGCCATCTACCCCGAGGACCAAAGGATGCTGGTCTTGGGCTACATGATCTTTCCTCCCCGGTTGAAGCTTCCCCTGCATGTGGTGCTGGAGTACGCCACCCCGCGGCACGTGGACATCGTGACCGCCTTCATCCCCAAGGAACCCTACCGGGTGTACTCCCGGGCCCGGCTGGCGGCCATCCTGCGCTTTGACGGGGCCTTGGAGGAGGTGCGTTGGAGTAGGCCCAAGGAGGCCTACCCCGCGTGGGACTAGGTGCACTCCGGGCAGCGGCCGTAGACCATGACCTCGTGCCCCTCGGCCAGGAAGCCCGGGGGCAGGGGGCCCTCCAAAGCCAGGTCGCAGCCCAAAAGCTCATACACCCTTCCGCAAAGGCGGCAGAGAAAGTGGTGGTGGTGCCCCTTTCCTGCGGGTTCGTAGCGGGAGGGTTCACCGGGAAGGGCCACCGGGGTGAGGAATCCCTCCTCCACCAGCCCCTTCAGGGTGCGGTACACGGTGGCGAGGCCCAAGGAGGGCACCTTCTTCCGGGCGAGCTCCAGGACCTCCTGGGGGGAAAGGGGACGGCCCGCCTCCAAAAAGGCCTCCCGGATGGCCCGCCGTTGCCGGGTGGAGCGCTCCATGGCCTTAGGATAGCAAGTTGAGAAGAAGTTTTCATCGTGGCCGGGTAGAGTGGGGGTATGCGCCCTTGGATACTTTTGGGGCTCCTTCTTTTTCCCGCCTTAGCCCAGGGGGATGGAAGGTATCTGGTGGGAAGGATCCTGGCCCTCGAGGCCCAACGGGATGTGGCCCTGGTGGAGGTGGAGGGCGGGAGGCTGGAAGCCCTTCTACCCGTGGACGGGGGCGGGTACCGGGTGGGCCAGCGGGTGGTCCTCTACCAGGAGGGCGGTAAAACCTACGTGACCGAGCCGGATCGCATGCCCTGGCTCCTTGGCCTTTTGGGCCTATTTGCCTTTCTGGCAGCACTTTTGGGCCGGGGGAAGGGGGTTAGGGGGCTTCTAGGTACCTTCCTGAGCCTTTTGGTGGTGGTCTACTTCGTGGTTCCCAGGGTGGCGGCGGGTGGGAATCCCCTTCTCTACGCCTTTTTGGGAAGCGTGGGGGTGCTTCTTCTCACCGTCTACCTGGTCCACCGGGTGAACCGCAAGACCACCGCCGCCCTTTTGGGCACCCTGGCCTCGGTGGCCTTCGTGTTGTTCCTGGCCCTCTTCTTCACCCGAAGCATGGGGTTTACAGGCCTGGCCTCGGAGGAAGCCCTGCTCCTCAGGCAATGGGGAGGTGTGGACCTCCTTTCCCTCTTCCTGGCAGGGGTGGTGGTGGGTACGCTGGGGGCCTTGACCGACGTGAGCGTGACCCAGGCGGCGGTGGTCCAGGCCCTGGCCCACGCCAACCCCCGCTTTGGTCTTGGAGAGCTCTACCGTAGGGGCATGGAGGTGGGCTACGACCACATCGGCAGCCTGGTGAACACCCTGGTCTTGGCCTACGCCGCAGGTTCCTTGCCCCTCTTTCTTCTCCTCACCCGGGATCCCACCCCCTTGCGCTTCCTCCTGAACACCGAGCCCTTTGCCGCGGAGATCGCCTCCATGGTGCTGGGTTCCTTGGGGCTTCTTCTGGCGGTGCCCCTTACCACCTTGGTGGCCGCCTGGCTCTTCCAAGGGGGGAAGGGCGGGCCTCCTGGGGAGCATGGCCATGTGCACTAGGGGGTGCTGGCATAATGGAAGCCGTGCGCCTATTGCACACCGCGGACTGGCATCTGGGCAAGGTATTAAAGGGCGTGGACCGCACTTCCGAGATCGGGGAGGCGTTGAAAACCCTTCTGGAGATGGTGGCCAAGGAGGGGGTGGACCTGGTGGTGGTTTCCGGGGATCTCTTTGACCGCCCCCAGGTTTCCGCCGAGGCCGAGGCCATGGCGGTGGAGTTTTTCCTGCGCCTTAGGGAGCTTGGGGTGCCCGCCTTGGTCATCGCCGGCAACCACGATCCCAAGGAGCGCCTCGAGGCCCTTGCCCCCCTCTTCGCCCTGGCGGGGGCGGCGGTGCGGGGAAGGCCTCTTTTCCGGGAGGAAGGAGGGGTGGTGGAGGTGGGAGGGCTCAGGGCGGCCCTTCTCCCCTTTGTATCCGAGCGCATCCTGGTGAAAAAGGTTCTGCAGGAGGCTGAGGAGCGCCACCGCACCTATGCGGAGGCCATGCGGCGGATCCTCGCCAACCTGGAAAGCCCCCTTATGCTGGGGCACTTCGCCCTGGAGGGGGTTCGCCCGGGGGCGGGGGAGTTCGTCTTCCACCTCACGGGAAGCTACGCTGTTCCTCCTTCCGCCTTGCCCCTGGGAGCCCGTTACGTGGCCTTGGGCCACATCCACCGCCAGCAACAGGTTTCCGAGGCCCCTGTGGCCTGGTATGCGGGAAGCCTCATCCAGCTGGACTTCGGCGAAGGGGAGGAGGCGGAGCGGGGGGCTTTGCTGGTGGAGGTGCCCGACAGGGGGCCCGTCCGGGTCCACCCCATAAGGGAGCGCTGGGGGAAGCCCCTTAAAACCCTCCACCTGAAGCCCGAGGAGCTGGACGGTAGGCTTCCCGAGCTGGAGCGCTTTCCCGGGTACCTCAGGGTGGTGGTGGAGGGCCGGCTTTCCCCGGCGGTGAAGGAGAGGCTCTTCCAGGAGCTTCCCCATCTCCTGGCGGTGGAAACCGCAGGAGGGCCTGAGGATGGGGGGGATGGGACCTTGGCCCCGGAGCTGGGTTTGGTGGAGGCCTACGACCGCTACCTGAAGGAACGGGGGCGGGAGGAGGAAGGGCTTCTGGAGCGGTTTAACCAGGTGCTCAAGGAGGTGGAGCTTGAGGCCCTTGCGCCTGGAGCTTGAGGGGTTTGGTCCCTATCGGGAGCGGCAGGGGGTGGACTTCTCCGATGTGGAGCTTTTCGCCATCACCGGGCCCACGGGGAGCGGGAAGAGCACCCTCCTGGACGCCATGGCCTTTGCCCTCTATGGGGTGGTGCCCCGGGTAGGGCGGAACGTGGGGAGCCTGGTCCACCCGGGTGCCAGCGAGGCCCGGGTCCGCCTCACCTTCCAGGTGGGGGGAAGGGTCTACAGGGTGGAGCGGGTGCGGGGGAAGCGGAGTGAAGGGCGGCTCTTCGAGCTGGGTCCGGTGGGGGAGCGGCTTTTACCCTTGGAGACCCTGGACGCCTTGAACCGGGCCTTGGAGGAGCTTTTGGGCCTCACCTACGAGGCCTTTACCCGGGCCCTTCTCCTTCCCCAGGGGGAGTTCGACCGCTTCCTTAAGGGAGAGGCCAAGGAGAGGCGCAGGATTCTCCTGGATCTCTTTGAGCTTACCCGGCTGGAAAGGGCCAGGGAAAAGGCGGCTTCCCGCAAGGCGGCCCTGATGGAGGAGAAGGGCCGGCTGGAGGGGGAACTTGCGGGGCTTCTTGGGGTGAGCCTCGAGGCCAAGGAGAACTTGGAAAGGGCCCTGGCGGACCTAACCCGGGAGATCGCCCGCCTTCAGAACGAGAAAAGGCGCCTGGAGGAGGCGGTTTTGGAGCTCAAAGGCCTTCAGGCGCTTCTCCTTCGCAAAGGGGAGCTGGAAGGCCGCCTGGGCCGCCTCAGGGCCGAGGCTTCCCGCATGGCGGAGGTGGAGGAAAGGCTCAAGAAGGCATTGGAGGCGGAGGCCGCCCTGCCTTTGTGGCAGGACTTGAGAAGGAAGGAGGAGGCCCTGGCGGCCACAGCGCAGGAGCTCCAAAGGGTGCGCGCCCGGCTTGCCCAGCTGGAAGGGGACCGCCGGGCCCTGGCCTTTGACCCCGAGGCCCTAAAGGAGGCGCAAAGGGCTCTTCTGCAGGCGGAGGGGCTAAGGGCCCTCGAGGCCCTTTGGCGGCGGGTGGGAGTGAAGGAGCACCTGGCTCCCAGGCTGGGCCTGGCTCCCGAGGCCTACGCGGGGGCCTTGGAATCCCTCCTCCAGGAGGAAGCCCTTTTGGCGGACAGGGAGCGGGAGTTATCCCGCCTGGTGGAAGAGCAAGGGCGGCTAAGGGAGAAGGAAGAAGCCCTGAACCGGGTTAGGGAGGCCCTGAAGGCCTTGGTGGAGGAGGGAGGGCAGACCCGAGCCCAGGTGGAGGCTCTGGAGAAGGCTCTTAGGGGTGCGGAAGCCCACCGGCTTCGGCAGGAGCTGGAGGAGCTAAGGAGGAGGCGGGAGTTTTTGGAGGAGGAAAAAAAGCGCCTCGAGGCGGAGCTTGCCCAGCTGGCCAAGGAGGAAAGGCGCCTGGGGCTTCTCGCCTACCGCGATCTTTTGCAACCGGGGGAGCCCTGCCCCTTGTGCGGCGGTGTGGTTCACCCCCTGCCCCCTCTAGTGGAGGGGCCCGGGGCTTCTGACCTCAGGAAAAGGCGGGAGGTGGGGGAGAAGGCCTTACGGGAGCTCCTGACCCGGCTTGGGGCCGTGGCGGAGGAGGAAAGGGCCAAGCGGGAGGCCCTGGAAACCCTGGGCGTGGAGCCCATCCCCGGGGACCCCAAGGAGCTGGAGGGGAAGCTGCAGGAAGCGCAGGTGAGGCTTCAGGAGCTAAGGGAAAAGTACCGGGAAAAACAGGGGGAGGCCCGGGCCCTCGAGGAGGAGGTGAAGCGGCTATCCCAGGAGAAGGAGCGTTTGCGCCAGGGGTTTTCTCGCCTGGAGGAGGCGGAAGTCGCCTGGGAAAAGACCCGGGAAGCCTTGGCCTCCCTGCGCTGGGAGAAGGAGGCCCTGGCGGCCGGGCTTTACCGCCTGCTTTGGGAGAGGACGGGGGGCAGGCCGGTGCCGGAGTACATCGGGGCCCTTTCCCGGAGGGTGGAGGAGCTGGAGGAAAAGGAAAAACAGGACCGCGATCTCGCCCGGGCCTGGGAGGAAGCCTCCCGGACCCTGGCGGGGCTTTTGGCCCAGGAGGAGGAGCAGCGAAAGGCCCTCGAGGAGGTCAAGGGCCGGGTGGTGGGCCTGATGCCCGAGGAGGAGGCCAAGGCCCTTTACCTTCCCCCCAAGGAGCGGGAGGCCCTGGCGGAGAGGATCCGGGCCCACCGGGAGGAGCTTGCCCAGGTGGAAGCCCTCCTGGAGGAGGTGGAGCGGGAGGCCAGGGCTCGCTTCCCCGGTTCCCTTCCCCCTTTGGCGGAGGTGGAGGCCCGCTTGCGGCGGGAAGAGGAAAGGCTTTCTGAGATACAGGGGAGCCTCGAGGCCAGGATGGGAGAAAGGGCCGTTTTGGAGGAGCGGCTTAAGGAGGTGGGGGAAAAACTCCACCGCCGCCGGGAGCTGGAAGCTCGCCTGGCAGAGGTGGTGCGGGAGATGGGCCTCTGGGAGAAGCTGGCCTTTGACCTCCAGCAGAACAACTTCCCCGCCTACCTCCTGGGCCTCAGGCAGAGGAACCTGGTGGAGCGGGCGGATGAGCTCATGGCTACCCTTTCTGCCGGGCGTTACCGCCTGCGCTCCAAGGAGGATGAGTACCAGGTCCTGGACCTCTGGACCGAGGCGGTGCGCCCGGTGAGGACCCTTTCCGGGGGGGAAAGCTTCCTGGCAAGCCTCTCCTTAGCCCTGGCCCTCTCCGAGGAGCTTTCTCGGGGGCGGCTTGGGGCTTTGTTTTTGGACGAGGGCTTCGGTACCCTGGACCCGGAAACCCTGGAGGTGGTGGCGGGGGTGCTGGAGGCGCTTCCCACCCGGGGGCGGCTGGTGGGCATCGTCACCCACGTGGAGACCCTGGCGGAAAGGCTTCCCGCCAGGCTCGTGGTGCGCAAGCATCCCTCGGGGAGCCGGGTGGAGTGGGCCTAGGGCTTATGAGTGGAATTTGCTAGGTGACGACTCCCCGGACTAAAGTCCGGGGCTTCTCGGGGTGTTTCCCTGCGGGAAAGCACGCGGGGTTTCCCCCGAAGGCCCCGTCCGGGCCCAGAAAGACCTTGACTCCGTATCGGCAGGCGAGCGCAATGCTTCTGGCTCTGCCACGGGTGTTCGTTTGGAGTTTTACCCATCGGACTACCCGATGGAACCCCCTACTCCAAGTTTCAAGGTCCACGGGGAACTTTGTCCCCAAGAACATTGTACCAAATCCGTGTCCACCTGTGGTGGACGTGGGGGA
>NZ_KB905758.1 GCF_000381045.1 Thermus scotoductus DSM 8553
CCCCGCCCGCCTCAAAGGCCCCCCGGTTCACCGCCTCCATCACCCCGGGGCCGCCTCCCGTCACCACGCCGAAGCCTGCTTCCGCTAATGCCCTTCCCAAGCGGTACCCCAGGGCATAGGCCGGATGGCCCTCCCCAAAGCGGGCCGAGCCGAAGACGGAAACCAAGGGCACCTCTATCTCCGAAAGGGTTTCAAACCCCTCCACGAACTCCGCCAGGATGCGGAAAAGCCGCCAGGCGTCCTCGTGGTGAAGCTGGTCTATCAGGGGCTTTTTGGGCATCACAGCTCCTCCAGACTCACCTGCTTTAGCTCCTCCACCCTTACCCCCAGGCGCTCCGCCAGGTTCCGGTAACTCTCCGGGTCCCCGGTGACCAAGTGTACCACCCGGCCTTGGCCTTCCGGGTTCAAAAGGCCCTCCCTCCTTAGGGTCCTAGCCACCTCCTCCGCCGTGGCCTCTGCGGAGTCAAGTAGCCGCACCCCCGGGAGGACCCTGGCCAGGGTACCCTTAAGGAAGGGGTAGTGGGTGCAGCCCAGGATCAGGGCCTCGAGGTCCTGGGGCGCGTCCTCCAGGTAGTGCCGGGCCACCAAGAGGGCCACGGGGTCATCCCAAAGCCCTTCCTCCACCAAGGGCACGAAGAGGGGGCAGGCCTTAGCCCAGGACACCTCCACATAGCGTTCGTAGGCCCGGCTTTGCACCGTGGCCTGGGTGCCGATGAGGCCCACCTTGCCGTACCCTCGTGCGGCCTTGGCCACGGGTTCCAGCACCCCGAAGACGGGCACCGAAAGATCCTCAGCCAGATCGGGAAGGGCCGCGGAGCTTGCGGTGTTGCAGGCGACCACGATGGCCTTGACCCCTTGCCGCAGCAAAAACCCCGCGATCTCCCAGGCAAAGCGCCGCACCATGGAAAGGGGCTTGCTCCCGTAGGGTACCCGGGCGGTGTCGCCGAAATAGAAAAAGTCCTCCTGGGGCAGGGCTCGGCGCAAGGCGGAGAGCACCGTAAGCCCGCCCACCCCTGAGTCAAAGACGCCGATGGGTCGCCTAGGGTCCTTCACGAGACGCCATCATACCCTGGACGGAAAAGGGGGGGTGCTATACTATCAGGGTTGCCCCGATGGGGGGCGAAGGAGGTACGGAGTTGCGGCTGGTCACGTCCGAGTCGGTCACGGAAGGGCACCCGGATAAGCTGGCGGACCGGATCTCCGACGCCATCCTGGATGCTCTTATCGCCCAGGATAAGAAATCCCGGGTGGCGGCGGAAACCCTGGTTACCACGGGGCTGGTGTTCGTGGCGGGGGAGATCACCACCGAGGGGTATGTGGATATCCCCGGCCTGGTGCGCAAGACGGTTAGGGAGGTGGGCTACACCCGGGCCAAGTACGGCTTTGACGCCGACACCTGTGCGGTTCTCACCGCCATCGACGAGCAGTCCCCGGACATCGCCGGTGGGGTTAACCTTTCCTATGAATGGCGGGCGCTCAAGTCCACCGACCCCCTGGACCGGGTGGGCGCAGGGGATCAGGGCCTCATGTTCGGCTACGCCACCGACGAAACCCCGGAGCTCATGCCGCTTCCCATCACCCTGGCCCACCGCCTCACCATGCGCCTGGCGGAGGTGCGGAAGACGGGGCTTCTTCCCTACCTTCGCCCCGACGGCAAGGCCCAGGTGACCGTGGTCTACGAGGGGGACAGGCCCCTTTATGTGAAAACGGTGGTGGTATCCGCCCAGCACTCCCCGGAGGTGGAGCAGGACCAGCTTCGGGAGGACCTGATCCGGGAGGTGGTGCGCCAGGCCATCCCTTCTGAGTACCTGAAGGAAGGGGAAACGGAGTACCTCATCAACCCCTCGGGCCGGTTCATCCTGGGGGGGCCCCATGCGGACACCGGGCTTACCGGGCGCAAGATCATCGTGGACACCTACGGGGGGGCGGTGCCCCACGGAGGCGGAGCCTTCAGCGGCAAGGATCCCACCAAGGTGGACCGTTCCGCCAGCTACTACGCCCGCTACATGGCCAAGAACCTGGTGGCGGCAGGGCTGGCGCGGCGGGCCTTGGTGGAGCTGGCCTACGCCATCGGCAAGGCCAGGCCCGTTTCCTTGCGGGTGGAAACCTTCGGCACCGGGACCTTGCCCGATGAAAAGCTCACGGAGATCGTGAAGCGGGTCTTTGACCCCAGGCCCTTGGCCATCATCGAGGAGCTGGACCTCCTGAGGCCCATCTACACCCCCACCAGTGCCTACGGCCACTTCGGCCGCGCAGGCTTCCCCTGGGAGGAAACCGACCGGGTGGAGGCCCTGAGGCGGGAAGCAGGTCTCTAAGGCCACCCCACCCTGGGGCCCCGGTGGGGAGGGGTGGGTTTAACCCACCTCCACCCGGTTTTTCCCGCGGCGTTTGGCTTGGTAAAGGGCTTCGTCGGCCCGTTTGAGGAGGGAAAGGGGGGAGTCCTCCGGGTGGGCCTGGGCCACGCCAATGCTGACGGAAAGCCCTTCCACCGGGGGAATCCTTAAAGCGGCCACCGCCTGGCGCAAGCGCCCCGCCAGGCGCACCGCCTGGGCCAATGGGGTTTCCGCAAGGAGGACGGCGAACTCCTCCCCCCCGAGGCGCACGGCCCGGTCGCTTTGCCGGAGGTGGTCTTCCAGGCAACGGGTGAGGCTTTTGAGCACCCGGTCCCCCACCGGGTGGCCGTGGGTATCGTTGATCCGCTTGAAGTTGTCCAGATCCAGAACCAAAAGGGATAGGGGCCGGCGGTAGCGCTGGACGCGGAAGAGCTCTCTTTCCAAGACGAGATCCAGGTAGCGCCGGTTCCTGAGCCCGGTGAGGGGGTCGGTGTAGGCATCCAGCCGGGCCTCGAGGTAGCCCTCCCTGACCCGCACCAGCATGTAGAGGAGGCCCACATAGGCCAGGTTGGCCCCGAAGAACTGGGCTAAAGCGTTGAGGTGTTCCGCATGGAAGTGGCCGCGAAAGCTCCCCAGCAGGGAAAGGAGAAAGAGGGCAAGCAGATAGAGAAGCGCAAGGCGCACGGCCTGTCGCGTTTGAAAAAAGAGGAAACTGCTAAAATACACGAAAGGAACCCAGTAGGCGGCGGGGGAGAGGCCCATGGGGTTGGGTCTGATGAGAAGCTGGTAGGCCAAGGTGGTGAGGAGGTAGCCGACCACCAGGAAATGGGCCAAGGGCAGAACCCAGGAGCTGGTACGGGGAAAGCGCCAGAGGATTATGGCCAAAAGAGAAAAGCCCAGGGCCAGAAAGGGCAGGAGGAAGCGGTCCACGGGGTCCAGCTCCGCGGCCCTCGAGGCGGCAAAGGCCACCAGGGCCAGAAGGGCCCCGAGAGGCAGGAGCCATAAGGCCATCCTGCGCCTTAAGGGATGCAAGGGATCCAGGAGCTCGAGGGTAGGGTACAAGTTAGAGAAAAGTGGGGGTGTGGGGGAGCTATAATCCCCCGGTTTTCAAACCGGGGATACATGGACTCCCCCACGTCCACCACAGGTGGACACGGATTTGGTACAATGTTCTTGGGGACAAAGTTCCCCGTGGACCTTGAAACTTGGAGTAGGGGGTTCCATCGGGTAGTCCGATGGGTAAAACTCCAAACGAACACCCGTGGCAGAGCCAGAAGCATTGCGCTCGCCTGCCGATACGGAGTCAAGGTCTTTCTGGGCCCGGACGGGGCCTTCGGGAGCAATCCCGAGAAGCCCCGGACTTTAGTCCGGGGAGTCGTCACCTCCAGTATAGGGGTTTCCTGCCTGGGCCATGCCCCCAGGATGACCCTACCCCCCTTAACGGACCCTTAACGGGCCTTCAGTCCTCCAGATAGGTGTAACCGCGAAGCTCGCGCATGTACCGCTCCAAAAAGGCGCCTTTCTCCACGGGGGAGAGGCGGCTTTGCCGCACCAAGCGCTCCACCCCCTGGAAAAGCTCCCGGGCGGTGAAGCCCATTTTCTCGATGACGTCTTCCGCGGTTTCCCCGGGGACGAAGCGTTCTATGGCGAAGCCCTCTTCGTCCACCGCCACGTGGGCTTCCCCCACCTGGCCGAAGAGGTTGTGGTTGCTTCCCAGCACGTCCTGATAAGCCCCCACCAGGAAGACGCCCAGGTAGTAGTCCTCCCCCGGGCGGATGGGGTGGACGGGCAGGCTCTGGCGCACATCGTGCAGGTCGATGAAGCGGTCTATCTTGCCATCGGAATCGCAGGAGATGTCCACCAGGGTAGCCTGGCGGGTGGGGGGCTCGTTAAGGCGGCTTAGGGGGACGATGGGGAAGAGCTGGTGGATGGCCCAGGCGTCGGGAAGGCTTTGGAAAATGGAAAAGTTGCAGACCAGCTTGTCGGCCAAGAGCTTCTCCAGATCCTCAAACTCATCGGGGGCGTAGGGAAGGTCCTGGGCGATGGCGTAGACCCGCCGGGCGATGTGGTAGAAGATCTCCTCCGCCAGGGCGCGGTCCCGCAGGGATACGAGCCCCAGGTCGTAAAGGGTCTGCAGGGTTTCCTTGTCGGCGAAGGCGTCGTGGTAGACCTCGCGGAAGTTCTTGGGGGAGAGGTTTTCCAGGCTCTCCCAAAGCTCCTTGACCAGAGGGTGGGCCTCCGCGGGCGGGGGAGCAGGCCGGGTCTCCCCCGGGGGGGTGATCACGTCGATGACCTCGAGGACCAGGACCTCATGATACGCGGTCACCGCCCGGCCCGACTCCGTCACCAGGGTGGGATGGGGCTCCCCTTGGGCCTCCACCACCTCCTTGGTCACGTAGACCAGGTCCTCGGCGTACTCGGGGAGGGTGTAGTTGGCGGAGGCGTAGAAGTTGGTCTTGGAGCCGTCGTAGTCCACGGCCAGGCCCCCGCCCAGGTTCAGGTACTGGAGGGGAGCCCCCAGCTTCCGGAGCTGCACATAGGTCTGGGCTGCCTCCCGCACCGCCGCCTTGATCTTGCGGATATCCGTCACCTGGCTGCCGATGTGGGCGTGGATCATGACCAGGGTGTCCAGGAGGTCTTCTTCCTTCAGGATCTCCACCGCCCGGATGATCTCCGGGGTGGTGAGGCCGAACTTGGCGTTTTCCCCGCCGCTGGCTTCCCACTGCCCTGCTCCCTTGGCCTTCAGCTTGTAGCGGATGCCCAGGCTGGGCCGCACGCCCAGCTCCTTGGAAATGCGGATCACCCGGGAAAGCTCGGCGAACTTCTCCAGGGTGATGACCACGTTTCGGGAAAGCTTCCTTCCCATTAGGGCCAGGCGGATGAAGTCGTCGTCCTTGAAGCCGTTGGTGGTGATGAGGGATTCCGGGGAAAGGTCCTGGGCCAGGATTAGGGCCAGCTCGGCCTTGCTTCCCGCCTCGAGGCCATAGTGGTAGGGCCTCCCCGCCTTGGCCACGGTTTCCAGCACCAGCCGGCGCTGGTTCACCTTCACGGGGTAGACCCCGCGGTAGCCCCCGTGGTAGCCGTACTTCTCCATGGCCCTGCGAAAGGCCTCGTTCAGCTCTCGCACCCGGGCCTCGAGGATCTGGGGGAAGCGGAGCACCAGGGGCAGGGGCCGCCCCTCGTCCCTAAGGGCCTCCACGATCTCCAGAAGGGAGGCGGAGGGTCCTTCCGGACCCAAGGGGGTTACCTCCAGCTCCCCGTCCCGCCCTACCCGGAAGAACCCCGCCCCCCAGTAGGGCACCAGGTAGATCTCCTCAGCTTCCTTGGGGGAAAAGCGCCTGGCGGTTTTCAATCCCGTTCAACCTCCGCCCTTGAGTGTAGGGCGGAAGGGGCGGCTTGGGAAGAGATGGGGCTCCGGTAAAGGTACCCCTCGCCTTCCCTAGGGATTTCCCCCGGGTCCACTAAGTAGAGGAAAGGGCCTCTCGTTTGGTTTACCAGGGCATAGCCCCGTTCTTTGAGAAGGGGATGCAAGGCTTCCTCGGCTTGAAAGGCAAGGGGTACCGGGCCCACTTCTTTCAAGACTTCCTCCAAAAGGTCCAGCCAGCGGACCAGTTGGGTGGGGTCTACATCCTGGGGGACTGCAATCCGCACTGCCCCCCTTTTCTCGCCGAATAGCCCAAACCGCCTTAAGAAACGCCTTAAAGTACGCCTCTCCTCCCCTGAGGGTTGGAAGGAAAAGTGCTTGTGGCCAAAGACGCTGAAGCGGAATCCCGCCGGGGCCAGGGTCCTCAAGCGGCTTATGGTCCTCCTGTCCCCCACCCGGTGCCACCAGGAAAGCTCCACCGTGGGGAAGGCTTTAGCGTAGGCCTTGAAGCCCCCAGGGTAGCCCCTATATCCCTTAAGGCCTTCCAGGATCAAGCCAGGCCTCCAAAAAGGCCAGCCCCATCCGGGCCATCAAGGGGGTGATGGTGTGCCCGGCTCCTTCCTCCACAAACCAGGCTAAGCGGCCTTCGGGGTAGTGGGGCCTCAAGGCCTCCACCGTCTTCTCCATGCGGCTTAAGGGTACGATGAGGTCCTTGGTGCCGTGGAGGTGCAAAAGGGGCACGCCCCCATAGGCTTCCCCCTTGAGGGCGGGTGGGGTCTGGTAAAGGGCCAGAACCCTTTCGTCCCGTATTTCCTGCCCTTGGGGGAGCTTCATGGGGAAGCCGCTTCCGATGAAGGCCAGGGCCCCTTCCGCCCGGAACCCCTGGGAGAGAAGCAAATGCACCACAAAGGCTCCCAGGCTCCCCCCCGCCAGGAAAAGGGGTAGGCCGAAGCGCCCCCTGGCCTCCTGGGCCACTTCCCTCCCTTCCTCGGCGAAGGCCAGGGCCACCTGGTACACCTCCTCCACATACCTGGGGCTTTTGGAGGAAGGGGGTGGGCCCTCCCGTTTCCCGTGCCGGGGGGCGTCAAAGGCCAGGAGGAGGAAGCCCCTTTCCACATACCCCGGGAGGAGGGAAAGGATGTGCTCCCTCGAGCCCTGAAGCCCGTGGAGGGCCAGGAGGAGGGCCCTCGGGCGCTCGGGGATGTGGGCCAGCACGCTTTGCCCTGCCAGGGTGAAGACCTCTTTCCGCATGCCGCTACCCTCAGGTGAACAGGCTGGACACCGACTCTCCCCGGTGGATGCGCCAGATGGCCTCGGCGAAGATGGGGGCCACGGGGAGGGTCTTGAGCTTGGGCCCCTCCTTGGGAGGGCAGGTGTCGGTGGCGGCCACCTCCTTCACCGGGCTTTGGGCGATGCGCTCCAGGGCCGGGCCCACATAGACCCCGTGGGTGGCGGCGGCGTAGACTTCCCTGGCCCCAGCTTGCAGGAGGGCTTCTACTGCCTCCACCAGGCTTCCGGCGGTGGAGATCTCGTCGTCCACGATCAAGGCGGTTTTCCCCCTCACCTCCCCCACCAGCATCCGCACCCGCACCTCGGTGTCGGATACCCGCTCCTTGTCGATGAAGGCCAGGGGCAGGCGGAGGCGCCGGGCCAGGGAGCTGGCCCTCTTAAGGTTGCCGGCATCCGGAGCCACCACCACGGCATTTTCCAGGTCCACCCGGGTGGCGAAGTGGTTGGCGATGACCGGTTCGGCGGAAAGGTGGTCCACGGGCACCTTGAAGAAGCCGTGGACCTGCGGGGAGTGCAGGGTCATGGTGAGGACCCGGTCGGCCCCGGCGGTCTGGAGGAGGTCGGCGATGAGCCGGGCGGCGATGGAGATCCTGGGGGCGTCCTTCTTGTCGCTACGGGCGTAGGAGAAGTAGGGGATGACCGCGGTGACCCGGGCGGCGCTGGCTCCCTTGGCGGCGTCCACCATCATGAGGAGTTCCATGAGGTGGTCCTGCACCGGAGGGGTCAGGGACTGGACGATGAAGACGTCTCCTTCCCTTAGGCTTTCCTCAAAGCGCACGAAGAGGTTGTCGTTGGCGAAGCGCTGGGTGGTGCTTTTGCCCAAGGGAAGCCCCAGGGCATCGGCGATGGCTTGGGCCAGGGGTTTGTTGGACTGACCGGAGAAGATCAGGAGGGGGCGGTCCATGCCGTTCCCCAAGATACCACGGGAGAGGGGTATGCCCAAGTCGGCCCCGAAGGGGCTACTTAAAGGAGGGTAAGGGCTTCCTGCAAGGGAGTGGTGACCTCCGGACCCGTGGGGTGCAGGTAGACGTTCACCTCGGTGCGCACCCCGAAGCCAGGCAGGTAAAGCCCGGGCTCCACGGTGAAGGCGAGGCCCGGCACCAAGGGGCGGAAGTCGTGGGTTTCCAGGTCATCCAGGTGGGGACCTGAGCCGTGGACCTCCTCCCCCAGGTTGTGCCCGGTGCGGTGGCAGAGGTAGGCGCCGTAGCCCTCCCCTTCCAAAAGGCCCCGGGCCACCCGGTCCACCTCGAAGCCCTTGGGGTAGCGCCCTTTTTGGTAGGCCTCGGCCACGAAGCGGATGGCCTCATCCCGGGCCCTTACCACCGCCTGGAAGGCTTGGTGGGCAGCCTCGGGAGGCCTTAGGCCGGCCATCCAGGTGATGTCGGCGTAGACCCCTCCTTTTTCCTTAGCCCAAAGGTCCAAGAGCACCACTTCTCCCTCCTCGAGGACCTTTTCCGTGGGCGCATGGTGGGGGTTGGCGGCGTTCCGGCCGAAGGCCACCATGGGGGGGTGGTCAAAGACCAGGCCCCGTTCCTCCAGGGCCTGGATCAATATGGCCTGTACCGCCTGTTCCGTGGACCCAGGGTTTTGGCGCAGGAAGGCTAAGGCCCGGTCCTTGGCGGCCACCAGGCCCTCGGCTGCCCGGCGGTGGCTTTTGAGCTTCTCCTCCCCCCAGGTCTGGAAGAGGAGAAGCAAGGGCCAGGAGGAGGTGAGCTCGAGGCCCATTCCCCTTAAAAGGTCCAAACTGCCCCCGTCCACCCGGGACAGGTAGGGGATAAGCCCTCCCGGCACGTACTCCAGGGCGATGCGCCTCCTGCTCTGCAAAAGTTCCCCAAGGGTTCCCACGTATCCTTGCCAGGTGTGGTAGGTGCGCCGTTCTCCTGGAAGGGAGGGAAAGAGGCTTTCCTCAATAGCGTGGCAGAGGAGGGTGGGCTCCCCTTCCTTAGGGATGAGGTAGGCGAAGCGGCGGGTGAGGTGAAGCGGGCTTAGGGAGAGCACCTCGAGGGCCAGGGGGTTGCTTTTGCCAAAGGAGAGGAGGAGCCAGCCATCCAGCTTCTCCCCTGCAAGCGCCTCCTGTATGCGCGCTAGGTCCATGCCTTTATCCTAGCCCTTGGAACCCACCTCACCTTTTCGTACCCCTGACGTGCTACGGTAGGGGATAGGGAGGTTTGGAAGATGGTCGAGACGCAGGAGGCGGTCATCCGCATTACCCCCTTGGCGGCGGAGAAGGCTAAGGAGATCCTGGCCCGGTATGGCAAGGAGCATGCGGCCATCCGGGTCTACATCAAGTCCGGCGGGTGCTCGGGCTTCCAGTACGGCATGGCCGTGGACGAGAGGGAGCTCGAGGGGGATACCCTCGTGGAGATGCACGGGGTGCGCTTGGTGGTGGACCCCATGTCCCTGCCCTACCTGGTGGGCTCGGAGATCGACTGGGTGGAAAGCCTCATGGGCGGGGGCTTTACCGTCCATAACCCCAATGCCGCCAGTACCTGCGGTTGCGGCCACTCCTTCCGCACCAAGGACCAGGAAGGCGAGGCCCGCACCTGCGGCCACTAATTGCCTCTTTTGAGCGCCTTTTGGGGGCCCAGATCCTGGGCCCCTTTAACCTTTTTCCCATTGACCTTCATGGGAGGCGCCGTATAATAGCCTCGGCCACTAAGGATAGTGCCACGACCACGAAAGGAGGCCGTATGAGAAAAGTAGGCAAGCTGGCTGTAGTCGGTTTAGCCGCCCTGGGCTTGGCCCTGGCGGGGCCCCAGGACAACAGCCTGGTCATAGGGGCTTCGCAGGAGCCCCGGGTTCTGGCGGGGGACTTCCTAAGCATCATCTCCAACCAGTCCATCAAGAGAGAGATAGAAGGCTATCTCTTTGCGCCCTTTATCGGCTTCAACGCCGATAGCCAGAACTTCCCCGTGCTGGCCACCGAGGTGCCCACCCGGCAAAACGGGCGTTTGCGGGTGACGGACATCGGCGGGGGCAAGAAGCGGCTGGAGATGGACCTCACCATCCGGCCCGATGCCCGCTGGTCCGACGGCAGGCCCATCACCACCGAGGACGTGCAGTTCTACTTTGAGGTGGGGAAGGCCAAGGGGATGCCGGTGCTCAACCCGGACTACTGGGAGCGGGTGAACCTCCGGGTCAGGGACGCCCGCAACTTCACCGTGATCTTTGAACCGGCCTACTACTACGACACCTACGGCTCCCCCATCGGCTACGCTCCCAAGCACATCATGGGGCCCGAGTGGGAGAAGGTGAAGGCGGCGGCCCGGGGCCTGGACCCCGACAAGGACGCGGAGAAGCTCAATGAGCTCTACCGCAACTTCTTCCTCAAGTTCTCCACTCCCCAGGCCTTGAACCGGGGGGCCATGGTCTACTCGGGCGCCTTCAAGTTGAAGCGCTGGGTGCCGGGGAACTCCATCGAGATGGAGCGGAACCCCAACTTCCCCATCAAGCCGGAGGGTGGGGAGAGCAAGTACGTGCAGAAGGTGGTCTACCGCTTCATCCAGAACACCAACTCCCTCCTGGTGGCGGTGATCGGTGGCTCCATTGACGCCACCTCCAGCGTTTCCCTCACCTTTGATCAGGGCCGTAGCCGTCAGCTGACCTCCCGGGCCCCTGGCCGCTTTGACATCTGGTTTGTGCCCGGGGCCATCTGGGAGCACATTGACATCAATAAGTTTGAAAACTGTCAGACGGTACGCGATCTTGGCCTAAACGATGTCCGCACCCGTCGGGCCCTCCTCCACGCTCTGAACCGCGAAGGGTTGGTCAAAGCCTTCTTTGACGGCCTCCAGCCCGTGGCCCACACCTGGATCGCCCCCGTCAACCCCCTCTTCAACCCCAATGTGCGGAAGTACGAGTTTGACCTGAAGAAGGCGGAGGCGCTCTTGGCGGAGATGGGCTGGAGGAAGGGGCCGGATGGCATCCTCCAGCGCACCGTGGGTGGCCGCACCGTGCGCTTTGAGATTGAGTTCGTCACCACCGCGGGCAACGCCATCCGCGAGCGCACCCAGCAGTTCTTCGCCGAGGACCTGAAGAAGATCGGCATCGCCGTCAAGATCAATAACGCCCCCTCGGCCGTGGTCTTCTCCGACGAGTACATCCAGCGGGCCAGCGAGTGCAAGTGGACCGGGCTGTTTGAGTTCGCTTGGGTTTCCAACCTGGCCGAGGATGGCTCCCTCTTCCAGTACAAGAACCTGAACACCGGGGCCATCATGGTGCCCACCAAGGAGAACAACTACCAGGGGCAGAACATCGGCGGCTGGCGCAACGACGAGTTTGACCGTCTGACGAGCCAGGGTGTCCTGGAGTTTGACGAGGCCAGGCGGAAGCAGCTCTTCTGGAGGGCCCAGGAGATCTGGGCGCAGGAGCTTCCCGCCCTGCCCCTCTACTTCCGGGCCAACCCCTACGTGGTGCGCAAGGGCCTGGTCAACTACGTGGCCAGCGCTTACGCGGGCGGCTACGGTCACCCCGGCTGGAACGCTTGGGAGATCGGCTGGGAAAGCCGTGGCGCCGTGAAGAAGTGGGACCAGGCGAAGTACGCTCTTTCCGTCAAGTAACCTGAGGTGGTATAGTAGGGCCCGCTGGGCTTTCTGCCCAGCGGGCTTTTTGGTCGGCCGATAGGCTATTTGGAGGCTAAAAAACAGGAGGTACAAAGGTGTTTGCCTACACGGTGCGCAGGCTTTTACAGATGATCCCCTTGCTCCTTGCCGCCAGCGTGGTGATCTACGCCCTGCTGGCCCTGCAGCCGGGGGATCCCTTGGAGGAGCTCAAGCGGCAGAATCCCCGCATGACCGCCGAGCAGTTTGAGGCCTTGAAGCGGGCTTACGGCCTGGACCAGCCCCTCCACATCCGCTACTTCAAGTGGCTTTCCCGGGCGGTGCGGGGGGACCTCGGTTATAGCCGTACCTACGGCATCCCTGCGGCGGAGTACATCTTCGTCCAGCGCTTGCCCAAGACCCTCCTCCTCTCGGGGCTTGCCCTTACCCTGGCCCTCCTGGTGGCCATCCCCGTGGGCATCTTCTCCGCCGTGCGCCAGTACTCCCTGGCGGATTACGTCATCACCTTTTTCTCCTTCGTGGGGTTTTCCATGCCTGTCTTCTTCCTGGGTATCCTGCTCCTCTACCTTTTCGCCATCTGGTTACCCGACCACATCCCGGGCTTCCCCCGTTTCCCCACCGGGGGGGTGCCCGGGGTGCTCTGGGAGGATGTGCGCTCGGGGGCGATAAGCTTTTGGTACTTCCTGGGGCAATGGGCCTGGCACCTCATCCTGCCGGTCATCGCCCTTTCCTCCTTGCAGATGGCGGAGTGGACCCGGTTCATGCGGGCTTCCTTGCTGGAGGTGCTTTCCCAGGACTACATCCGCACCGCCCGGGCCAAGGGGCTTTCGGAGCGGGTGGTGCTCTACAAGCACGCCCTCAGGAACGCCCTTATCCCCATCGTGACCCTGGTGGGTCTGGCCATTCCCGGGGTATTGGGCGGGGCCACCATCACCGAGACCATTTTCAGCTATCCCGGCATGGGGCGGGCCATCTTTGACGCCCTGGTGGAGAAGGACTACAACGTGGCCATGGCGGCTTTGGCCTTTTTGGCCTTGATGACGGCGCTTTTCAACCTGCTGGCGGACCTGGCCTATGCGGTGGTGGACCCCCGCATCCGCTACAGCTAGAGGTGCATCATGGCAACACAAGCGCACCCAACTAAAGCCAAGCCCCGGACCTTCTTCGGCCTTTTCTGGCGCCGCTTACGGCGGCACAAGATGGCCATGGCTGGGTTGGTGGTTATCATTTTCCTGATTCTGATGGCCATTTTTGCCCCTTGGATTGCCCCTTACGATCCCACGGCCCAGCCTACGGGGGAGGACGTAGGCCAGTACTATTTCAACCCTCCTTCCCGGGAGCACCTTCTGGGCACCGATGACCTGGGGCGCGATGTGCTTTCCCGCATCATCTACGGTTCCCGCATCTCCCTCTTGGTGGGCTTTGCCGTGGCCTTTTCCAGCGTGATCCTGGGTACCATCATGGGTACCCTGGCGGGGTACTTCTCGGGCCGGCCCTTGCGATTCTACCTGGGGCCTTTAAGGCGGGAGCGGGAAGGGTTTTATCCCTGGAGCTTTGCCCTGTGGCGGGTGTTCTCCTGGTTCCTCTACTACGGGGTCTTGTACCTGGCCCTTTCCATCGCCTGGGCCTTGGCTGAGGATGGAATCCAGACGGGAAGCGTGGGGAGTTACCTGGGCTTTGGCCTGGTCTTGGCCCTGGTGCTCTGGGCGGCATGGTATGGGCTTAAAGGACAGATCCGCTTGGATCTGGATATCGTCATAAGCCGCCTCATTGATTTCATGCTCACCATCCCCACCCTTCCCCTTCTTCTTGTGCTTTCCGCCTTGTTGCGCGACCCCGGGGTGAAGGTGGGGCAGTGGGCCCAGGGAGTCTTCGGCGATGCGGCCAGCGTTTTCATCATCATCACCATCCTGGTGCTCTTCGGCTGGCTGGGCACGGCCCGGCTGGTGCGGGGGAACATCCTTTCCCTAAGGGAGCAGGATTACGCCACGGCCGCCCAGGCCTTGGGGGCCAGCGACGCCCGCATCATGTTCCGGCACCTGGTGCCAAACACTTTGGCGCCCCTCATCGTGCAGGCCACCTTGCAGATCGGCGGGGCCATCCTCACCGAGGCGGCGCTTTCCTTCCTGGGCTTTGGCATCCAGCCTCCGGTGGCCACCTGGGGCAACATGCTCACCAACGCCCAGGAGTACATCTTCACCGCACCCTGGCTGGCCCTGCCCCCGGGGTTCATGATCTTCATCACCGTCTTGGCCTTTAACTACCTGGGGGATGGGCTTCGGGATGCTTTGGACCCAAGGAGCCGTCTCTGATGCCACCCCACCCTGGCAAAGCCAGGGTGGGGCCCCCGGTCTACCGAGGGGATAGCTTTTCCGGGGGATAGGCGGCCTCGAGGAAATATAACCCCTGGGGTGGTGCCGAGGGGCCCGCTTGGCCCCGGTCCTGGGTTTGCAGGATGAGCCGGATGCTCTCCGGGGAGCGCTTGCCCAGGCCCACCTCGAGGAGGGTTCCCACCATCCCCCGCACCTGGCCCCTCAGAAAGCTCTGGCCCCGGAAGTAGAAGCGAAGCTCCCTACCTGCTTCCCCTTCCACCTCCTCCATGCGGGCTTCGTAAAGCTCCCTTTCCCCTGCCCGCACCTCCTCCTTGGCGAAGCCCAGGAAGTTGTGCCGGCCCGGTAGGAAGGAGAGGGCCTCCCGGATGGCGGCGAGGTCCAGGGGATGGCGTAGCCAAAGGGCCCGGTGGCGGAGGAGGGGGGAGGGGTGGGGCCTTAGGAGGATCCGGTAGCGGTAGGCCCGCCAGAGGGCATCCTTGCGGGCGTGGAAGTCCGGGGCCACCTCCCGGGCCGCCACCACCTTGAGGTCCTCAGGCAAAAGCCGGTTTAGGGCCTGGGGAATCTTCTCCGTGGGGATGCGGCTTCCCAGGTCAAAGTGGAAGGGCATGGCCAAGGCGTGTACCCCAGCGTCCGTGCGGCCTGCGGCCACCGCCTTGGGCAGGGCCCCGATTCCCGGCAAGACCCTTTCCAGCTCCCCTTGCACGGTGCGAAGGCCTGTTCGCTGGCGCTGAAGCCCGGCGAAATGGGTGCCGTCGTACTCCGTGAGGATCAGGATGCGGCGCACGGGCCCAGCTTAATCCGCACCCACCGGGGCCTTGGAGGGATGCCCCTCGAGGGCCACCCCTTTCCCCACCACCTTTAGCCGCACCCGGTCTCCCTCCCGGAAAGGGCTTTCCGGACCTTCCTGCACCAGAATCTCCTTCTCCGGGGAGAGGAGGCGCACCCGGTAGGTGAGGTCGTGCCCCTTGAACTCCCGGGCCAGCACCTGTCCCAGGGCACCCTCCGGAGTCTCGGGGGGAAGAAGCCTTAGGGCCTCGGGGCGCAGGGAGAGGAGAAGGGGTCCGTGGGCGGGCTCCGCCAGGGGCACGGGGCCTAGGCAGGTCTCCGCATACCGGCCGAATCCCTCCCCCGGAAGCAGGTTGGTGCGCCCCAGAAACTGGGCCACGAAGGGGGTCTTGGGCCTTAGGTAGACCTCCTCGGGGGTACCCACCTGCTCTAGCCTTCCTCCCCGCATCACCCCCAGGCGGTCGGCGAAGGAAAGGGCCTCCTCCTGGTCGTGGGTGACCAGGAGGGCGGTGGTACCCGTTTCCTTGAGGATTTTCCGCACCTCCTCCCGGGTGCTGGCCTTGAGGCTGGCGTCCAGGCTGGAAAAGGGCTCGTCCAGGAGGACCAGCTTCGGCCCCGGGGCCAGGGCCCGGGCCAGGGCGATGCGCTGCTGCTGCCCCCCGGAAAGCTCGCCCGGCCTGCGGTCCTGGAAAAGGGTCATGCCCACCCGCTCCAGGGCCCTTTTGGCCCTCTCCAGGCGGTCCTTCCCCTTAAGTCCAAAGGCCACATTGCCCAAGGCGGTGAGGTGGGGGAAGAGGGCGTAGTCCTGGAAGACGAAGCCGATGCCCCGCTTTTCCGGGGGCAGGAGGGTGATCTCCCTGCCCTCCAGGAAGATCCGCCCCCTATCCGGGCTCTCCAACCCGGCCACCACCCTCAAGAGGGTGGTCTTGCCGCAGCCGGAAGGCCCCAAAAGGGCCAGGATCTCCCCGGGGTAGACCTCGAGGTCGATTCCCTTAAGCACCTCGTGCTCCCCGAAGCGCTTGACGATGCCTTCCAGGATTAGAAGCGGCGCTCGCTCCAAAGCAACACCCCCACAAAGGCCGCCGAGAGGAGGGCGATGGCTAGGGCAAAGGGGGCGGCCTCGGCGAACATGGCTTCCTGAGTGTAGCCGAAAACCCGGGTGGAAAGGGTGCTGTACCCCATGGGGGCGAGGAGGAGGGTGATGGGAAGCTCCTTCACCGCCCCGATGAAGGCCAAGGCCCCTCCCGCCACCGCTCCCCGCCAGAGGAGGGGAAAGGTGACGCGGAAGAAGGCCCGCGCCGGGGTGTCCCCCAGGGTCCTGGCTGCCTCCTCGAGGCGCCTTGGCACCTGGTAAAGGGCTCCCCGCACCGGCCCCAGGCCCTCGGCCAGGAAGTGGAAGGCCAAAACCAGGATGAGGAGGGGCAGGGTGCCGTAGAGGAAGGGAAGGCTTTTCAGGCTGAAGAAGATCCAGGCCAGGGCAAAGGCCAAAGGGGGAACGGTGTAGCCCAGATAGCCCAGCCTTTCCAGGAAGCGGGAGGCCGGCGAGGGGTAGCGCACCGCCAGGTAGGCGATGGGCAGGGCCATGCCCACCGCCAGAAAGGAGGCGGGGATGGCGGCCATGGCGGAGTGGGAGAGGGCTTCCCAAAGCCCGGTGAGGTGTTCCCGGGGAAAGCGGCTTGCCAGGTGGAAAAGGGCATAGAGGGGGAGGACCAGGGCCAGGAGGACGGGGAGGAGGAGTAGGAGGTAAGCCCAGGGGGTGAACCTGCCCAGGCGCACGGACCTGGCCTTTTTCCCGCTACCCTTTCCCGTGCGGGCCAGGCTAAGGCGGCGGAGGAAGGCGCCTTCCAAAAGGAGAAGCCCTCCGGTAAAGAGGAGGAGGAAAAGGGCCAGCCAGGCGGCGTACACCCGGTCAAAGGCGGCGCTGTACTGAAGGTAAATGGCGTAGGAGAAGGTTTCGTAGCGAAGGAGGCTCACGGTGCCGAAATCCCCCAGGACGTGGAGGCCCACCACCAGGTAACCCGAAAGGAGGGCGGGGAGGAGTTGCGGAAAGACCACTTGGAAAAAGGTCCTTAAGGGTCCCACCCCAAGGGTTCGGGCGGCTTCCTCCAAGCTGGGGTCCAGCCCCAAAAAAGCAGCCCGCAAACCCAGAAAGAGGTAGGGGTAGGTGATGAGGGAGAGGACCAAAAGCGCTCCCCAGTACCCCTCGAGGCGCGGCAGGGGGAGGACCCCCCCGGGCCCCGTGGCCGAAAGGATCACGTAGGCTCCCACGTAGCCGGGGATGGCCAGGGGCAGGGTGAGGAGGATGGAGAAGAGGCGCTTCCCCTTGAGGTCGGTGCGAGTGGTGAGGAAGGCCAGGGGCAGGGCGATGAGGGTGGTGAAAAGGAGGACCCCGAGGAGGAGGGAAAGGGTGTTCTTCACCAGCTCCAGGTTCTTGGGGCGAAGGAGGATATCCCGAAGGGTTTCGGGATCGGCCTCGAGGGCCCTTAAGGCTAGGTAGAGGAGGGGAAGGGCCACCCCGCCCCCCGTGAGGAGAGCGGGCACCAGGAAGGGCAGGAGCCCGGGAAGTTGGTGGAGCCTTCTTGCGCTGGTCATCTTAGATCCCGTTGGCGTCCCCTTGGGCTCCTCCGTCCCGGGGCCCCCACCTTGGCCCAAGCCAAGGTGGGGTGGGATTAGAGGATACCCAGCTCCCGAAGGAGCTTAAGGGCCTGGTCCAGGGGGAGCTTCTCAAAGTCCAGCTTGGGGCTTTTCGCCAGGGCCTCCTCGAGGGGCAGGAGGTGGGCATCGGCCACCACTCCCTTGACCAAGGGGTATTCCCCCACGGTGCCCGCGAAGTACTGCTGCCCCTTGGGGGAGAGCAGGTAGGTGAGGAAGCGGTTTGCGGCCACCAGGTTCTTGGAGCTCTTGAGGATGCCCGCTCCCGTGACCAAGGCCAGGTTGCCCACGTCCCCATCCTTAAAGTAGTGGAGCCCCAGGTTGTACCCGGCCCGGCGGAAGCGCACCACGTAGTAATGGTTGGTGGAGCCGAGGTCGATCTCCCCGGCGCGGATGGCGTCCAGCATGGCGGGGTTGGAGGCGTAGCTCTTGGGGTTTAGGGCCTTCATGGCGGAAAGCCATTCCCGGGTCCTGCCTTCCCCGTAGAGGGCGATCATCCCCGCCACCATGTCCTGGAAGCTGGAGTAGGTGGGGGTCCAGCCCACCCTGCCCACCAGGCCCTTTTCCTGGGCGAAGCGGGGGAGGTCCAGGATGCTTGCGGGAAGCTCTTCCGGCTTAAGCTTCTGGGGGTTATAGGCCAGCACCCTCAGGCGCAGGGTCACCGGCACCCAGGCCTTGGAGGCGGGCACGAAGGCTACGGGTTGCCTAAGGAGGGTGTCCCCCAGAGGCCTTAAGAGGCCTTTGCTGGCCGCCTGGCCCAGGGCGCCCGCGGTGTTGGCCCAGAAGACATCCGCCGGGGAACGGCTTCCTTCCTCCTGCAGGGCCGCCAGGATCTGGGCGTCGGTGCCGTAGCGCACCTGGACCCGGATACCCGTTTCCGCCTGGAACTGCTTCACCAAGGGTTCCACCAGGCTCTGCCCCCGCCCGGAGTAGAGGGTTAGGGTCTGCTGCTGGGCGAAGACTAGTCCTAAAGCCGCAAGGCCGATCAGGGGTATGAACCTTCTAAGCTGCATCTTGCCTCCTTCCTGCTTCCCCAGGGGGTTCCCCGGGGCGAGGGCGCCCTCTGCCTGGGGACTTTACCCCAAGGGGGGATTAAAGTCAAGTATTCCGGTCGGATTTTGTAAGTTTAGAAGTGATAATCACTTGCAGCCAGGAAAACACCCCCACGAGGTCCTGCGGCCAGAAGGGGGTTTTCCCGGTATACACCAGGGGTACGGGGTTTCGGGTGTGCTTGGGGTGCCAGGGCTCCTCGGCATTCCCGTGGTCGGAGGTGAGGAGGAGGGTGCCCCCTTCCTCCAGGAAGCCCTTCAGGAACAGGGAGAGCTCGCGGAAGCGCTCGGGAAGGGTATCCGGATGGCGGTGGGCAGCCAGGTCCAGGGCCCAGTACTCCAGGACCACCAGGTCAAAGGCCCGGGTCAGGGTCGCCGCCTGGGCACCTGCTTTATAGGGATCCTCCCAAAACCCCGGGGAAAGGGCCTCTGGGTGGCCCAGGGGCAAAAGGGGAAGCCCCGCCAAGAGGGCAGCCTGGGCGAAGGCGGAAAGAAGAAGCCTTCTTCCCTCCGTAGCCCGCTTCAGGTATTCCGGGCGGTAGGCGTTGGCGTGGAGGACCCTGAGGCCGGCTTCCTTAGCCCAGGCGTAAAGGCTTTGCCGGAGAAGGGGCCTGAGCCTGGGGCTCGGGAAAGGCCCCTGGTGGTGGCCTAGGAGCCTGGCGGCGTTGACTCCGGTGAGGAGCGTGGTCTGGCCCGTGCCCGACTGGGGCAGGCCCTCCACCCCCAAGGTGGCGTCCAGGGCCCTGGGGGAAAGCTCCAAAAGAAGGGGGAAAAGGTCCTCCAAGGCCTCCCCCAGGCCCAGGCCGTCCACGAAGAGGAAGAGCACCTTTCCATCGTGACGACTCCCCGGACTAAAGTCCGGGGCTTCTCGGGGTGTTTCCCTGCGGGAAAGCACGCGGGGTCTCCCCCGAAAGCCCCGTCCAGGCCCAGAAAGACCTTGACTCCGTATCGGCAGGCGAGCGCAATGCTTCTGGCTCTGCCACGGGTGTTCGTTTGGAGTTTTACCCATCGGACTACCCGATGGAACCCCCTACTCCAAGTTTCAAGGTCCACGGGGAACTTTG
>NZ_KB905759.1 GCF_000381045.1 Thermus scotoductus DSM 8553
GGGGGACCGGGGATTCCGTTGGGTCCAAGGCGTCAAGACCCCGCCCTACCGGGTTCGTGGGGGGAAGGTGGTGGAGACGGGGTGGAGAGGTTGGATGGGGAGGGTCAGGAACTGGATTGAGGTCCGGTTCAGCGTGATGGTGCGGTCTTTGGGCCTTCATCGGATAGAGGCTCGGTCCTACTGGGGCCTGGTAGCCCGAATAAACCTCATTCTGCTGGTTCACAACCTCATTCGGAGTCGGGTCTTGCTCAGGATGGCCGGGGTGGAGCTATGAGGTAGCACACGAAGGCATCGCTTACTACGCTTATCAGGGATGTTGCATCGCTGCCTTCGATGGGAAGCCCGTGAAGGGTATCCGGGCTCTGGCGGCCTTGTACCCGGAGGTGGTCCACATCGTGGCCCGGGCCGACGCCGGCATCCGCACCGTGGCCGACCTCAAGGGCAAACGGGTGGTGGTGGGCGATGTGGGCTCGGGTACCGAGCAAAATGCCCGGCAGATCCTCGAGGCCTACGGCCTCCGGTTTGAGGACCTGGGCCAGGCCATCCGGGTGAGCGCCACCCAGGGCATCCAGCTCATGCAGGATAAGCGGGCAGATGCCCTCTTCTACACGGTGGGCCTGGGGGCCAGCGCCATCCAGCAGCTGGCTCTCACCACCCCTATCACCCTGGTGGCGGTGGACCTGGGCAAGATCCAGGCCATCGCCAAGAAGTACCCCTTCTACGTGGGCTTCAACATCCCCGGGGGTACCTACAAGGGAGCGGAGGTCACCACGCCCACGGTGGCGGTGCAGGCCATGCTGATCGCCTCGGAAAAGCTGTCCGCTGACACCGTGTACAAGTTCATGAAAGCGGTCTTCGGCAACCAGGAGGCCTTCAAGAAGATCCACCCCAATCTGGAGCGCTTCTTCAGCCTCCAGAAGGCGGCGAAGGGTCTGCCCATTCCCTTGCACCCGGGGGCGGAGCGCTTCTACAAGGAGATCGGGGTCCTCAAGTAGGCGCTTATGCTTGAACCCTGGGGGCCCCGCCTGGGGCCCCCTTTGCCTGGAGGAAGTATGGAGAAGGACGCCTCGCTTTTGGTGGAGGAAACCGAGCTAGGGGGGCGAAGGCCCAAGGGGGCGGGCCGGTATATGCTCTTCGGCCTGGGGGTGGCCTGGAGCCTCTTTCAGCTTTGGGCCACCGAGCTGGGTACCCTGGACCCCATGCGGCTCAGGGCGGTGCACCTGGCCTTTGCCTTGGCCCTGGCCTTTTTGGCCTACCCGGGGAGGCGGGGACCGCGGGAGCGCATTCCCCTCCTGGACTGGGGTATGGCCCTCTTGGGAGTAGCCGGGGCCCTCTACGTGGTCTGGGATTACTACGGGATCACCCAGCTCCGGGGGGGTATCCCCAGCCAGCGGGATGTCTTCATGGGGACCCTGACCCTTGGGGTTCTCTTCCTGGCTGCCTGGCGGGTGGTGGGGCCTGCGCTGCCCATCATTGCCTCGGTGTTCGTCCTCTACGCCCTTACCGGGCCCAAGGGGCTTCTGCCCTTTACCCTTCCCTCCTGGCTCCAACTCCATGCGGGCAGCCAGTGGGGGCAGCTCATGGGGCAGCTCTACACCACCGCCGAGGGCATCTGGGGGGTACCCTTGGGGGTTTCCGCCACCTTTGTGTTTCTCTTCGTCCTCTTTGGCGCCCTCTTGGAAAGGGCCGGGGCGGGGCATTTCTTCATCCAGGTGGCCTACGCCCTGTTGGGCCACTTCCGCGGGGGGCCCGCCAAGGCGGCGGTGGTGGCCAGCGCCCTCACGGGGGTGGTTTCGGGAAGTTCCGTTTCCAACGTGGTCACCACGGGCACCTTCACCATCCCCTTGATGAAGCGGGTGGGGTATCCGCCGGAGAAAGCCGGGGCAGTGGAGGTGGCCTCTTCTTCCAACGGGCAGCTCATGCCTCCGGTCATGGGGGCTGCGGCCTTCATCATGGCGGAGTTCCTGGGCATCCCCTATAGCCAGCTCATCCTGATCGCGGTCATCCCCGCCATTCTGGCCTACGCCACCCTTTTCATCACCGTGCACCTCGAGGCCCTGCAGCTGGGCCTCAAGGGGGTACCCAGGTCGGAGCTACCCCCCGTGGGTCCTATTCTGCGCTCGGGCCTTCACTACCTTCTGCCCCTTGTCTACCTGATCTACGCCCTGGTGGCCCTGCGCCTGACCCCCGAGCGGGCAGCCTTGAACACCATCTTCCTCATGCTGGTCCTCATCCTGGTCCAGGAGGTGTGGCGGGCCTATCGGGCGGGAACCGGGCTCGGCTTCGGCCTTCTTAGGGGGGGAAGGCTCATTCTGGAGGGCCTCGAGGCGGGCGCCCGGGGCATGGTGGGCATCGCCTTGGCCACGGCCAGCGCCGGGGTCATCGTGGGCATCGTCACCATGACCGGGATCGGCTTTGGCCTCACCGACATCGTGGAACGCTTATCGGGGGGGAATCTGATCCTGGTCCTCATCCTGGCCCAGCTCACCAGCCTCCTTCTCGGCATGGGTCTTCCCACCACCGCCAACTACATCGTCATGGCCTCCTTGGTGGTACCGGTGGTGCTTCAGCTGGCGGAGAAAGCGGGCTATGCGGTGCCGCCCGTGGCCGCCCACATGTTCGTCTTCTACTTCGGCATCATGGCGGACTCCACGCCCCCGGTGGCCTTGGCCGCCTACGCGGCCAGCGCCATCGCCAGGTCCGATTTCTGGAAGACGGCGGTTCAGGGCTTCGTGTACGAGCTTCGCACCGCCCTCCTCGCCTACATGTTCTTCTTCAGCCCCAAGCTCCTCTTGTTGGGAGTGGAAAGCGTGGTGGAGGGGGTGTGGATCGTTCTTTCCGCCCTCTTGGGCATGACGGCCTTCAGCGCCAGCCTGGTGGGCTTCCTGCACAAGCGCACCACCCTCTTGGAGAGGGCCCTGCTCATGGCGGCGGCCCTCACCTTGGTGATACCGGGCCTTCTCACGGATGCCATCGGTCTGGCCCTCTTCCTCCTGGTCTACGCCATGCAACGGGTGCGAAAATGAAGGCGGTGGACCCCATCATCCGCATCCACAACCTGCACAAGTGGTTTGGTACCCTGCACGTGCTCAAGGGGATCCATTTGGAGGTGGCCCCTGGGGAGAAGCTGGTGATCATCGGTCCCTCGGGCTCGGGGAAGAGCACCCTGATCCGCTGCATCAACCGCCTGGAGGACTTCCAGGAGGGGGAGGTGGTGGTGGACGGCCACAACGTGAAGGAGGAGCGGGCCCTCAAGGAGGTGCGGCGGGAGGTGGGGATGGTCTTCCAGCAGTTCAACCTCTTCCCCCACATGAAGGTGCTGGAGAACATCACCCTGGCCCCCATGCGGGTGAGGGGCTGGTCCCGGGAGCGGGCGGAGCGGAAGGCCTTGGAGCTTTTGGAGCGGGTGGGGATCCTGGACCAGGCGAGGAAGTACCCGGGGCAGTTATCCGGGGGCCAGCAGCAACGGGTGGCCATTGCCCGGGCCTTGGCCATGGAGCCCAAAGTGATGCTGTTTGACGAGCCCACCAGTGCGCTGGACCCGGAGATGGTGGGGGAGGTGTTGGACGTGATGCGGGACCTGGCCCGAGGGGGTATGACCATGCTGGTGGTGACCCACGAGATGGGGTTTGCCCGGGAGGTGGCGGACCGGGTGATCTTCATGGACGGGGGGCAGATTGTGGAGGAGGGGAGGCCGGAGGAGATCTTCACCTCCCCCAGGGAGGAGAGGACCAAGGCCTTTTTGCAACGGGTGCTCCATCATTAGGCCATGCCCACGCCTACGTCTGGCCAGGGTCCCTGGGAGTCTTTGGCAGCCCTTTTAGACCCCAAGGCCCCCTTAACCTCGCGCCTTAGGGGGCTCAGGCTCTACGCGGGTTTCCTTCTTCTGCTTCAAGGGGGTGCGCTCCTTCTCTTGGCTTGGCTGCTACCCCGGGCGGCCCACCCTTTCCTTTGGGCTTTAGCTTTGGCAGGGGGCGTATGGCTTTTTGCCCAGGCGGAGGCCGCCTCGAGGACCGAAGAATCCCTGGCTCCCTTGCTGGCGGTGGGCTTGGGGGCGGCCCTCTTCTTCTTCCTGGGGGTGATGGGATTGCTTCTTTGGCCTTGGGGTTTCCTTCTCCTCCTTTTGGGCGCCTTGGGGTTTGCGCATAGTTGGCGCCGCTCCGAGCGGATTTTGCTGGGTCGGAACAAGGCCTAAGGCCTGAATCGCAAGGCCCAGGCTAGGTCCTTAAGCCGTACCCGGGCCAGGGCCTGGACCTCTTTGAGCCGTTCCCGGGCTCGTTTCTTGCCCAACTCGTAGACCAGGGGTAGCTTTTCGTGGTCAAAGGTGTCTATGGCCATGGGGGGATTAAGGGCGATGACCAGATCGGCTTCCCACAGGGCCAGGTCCTTCAGGCGCCTGCGGCTCGCCTCCCCGGCTAAAAGCGCTGCCTCCAGGGCCGTTTTTGGCCCTTCCTTGGGTGGAGGGTTGGATACATCCACGGCCACCACCTTGGGGAAAAGCTCCTTGGCCGCCCGCACCGGCACCTTTTCCACCACGTCCCCATCCACCAAAAGCCTTCCCTCCCAGGGCACGGGAGGGAAGAGGCCAGGAATGGCCATGCTGGCGAGAACCGCCTTCCACACCGGGCCCTGGCGGAGGACTACCCGTTCCCCCGTGAGGAGGTCTGCCGCCTGGATGGCTAAGGGGATGGAGCTGGCCTCGAGGCGGGCCTCCCCGAAGAGGCGCTGTAACCCCAGGGCGATCCTTTCCGCTTCAAAAAGATGGGGGCGCCGGAAGGCGGTGAAGAGCCTGGCCAGGGTGCGGAGGTTTCCCCCCTGGCGGAGCCCGGCGATCTCCCGGTCAAAGATGGCCTCGTGAACCCTCCAGGGATCCTTGTGGCCGAAGGCGTAGGCGGCGGCCGCCAAGGCCCCGGCGGAGCTTCCCGCAAGGCCTCGGATGGGTATTCCGGCCTCCTCCAAAACCGCCAGCACCCCCAGGTGGGCGTACCCGCGCACGCCGCCCCCTCCTAAGGCCAAGGCTACCCCTCGCACAATCCTTACCCTACACGTAAAAAGGCATCCTATGAAGGCATGGTATAACGAGGGCATGCGCCCCCACTTGAGTAGGGTTCCCGGTGTGCTAGGGGAGATTGCCCGTAGGCGGGCGGAAGAGGTGGTTCCCTATCCCCTTCCCCCTGCTCCCGAGGCGGTGCCCTCCTTCCGGGAGGCCCTGCTTCAGCCAGGGCTTTCCGTGATCGCCGAGGTGAAGAAGTCGAGCCCCTCGGAAGGGGCCATAAGGGCGCTGGATCCCGTGGCAGCTTCCCTGGCCTACCAGCGGGGCGGGGCCCGGGCCATCAGCGTCCTCACCGAGCCCCATTACTTTGGGGGCAGCCTCGAGGACCTTCTTAGGGTCCGCCAGGCGGTGGACCTACCCCTGCTGCGCAAGGACTTCGTGGTGGATCCCTTCATGCTCAAGGAGGCCAGGGCCTACGGGGCCAGCGCGGTTCTCCTCATCGTGGCCCTTTTGGGGGAACTCACCGGGGTCTACCTGGAGGAGGCGAGGCGCATTGGCCTGGATGCCCTGGTGGAGGTGCACACGGAAAGGGAGCTGGAGCTGGCCCTCGAGGCGGGGGCGGAGATGGTGGGCATCAACAACCGGAACCTCACCACCCTGCAGATAGACCTCACCACGGCCCCGAGGCTTGGCCGCTTGGCCCGGGAGGCTGGCTTTGGCGGGGTTTTGGTGGCGGAGTCGGGCTATTCCCGCCGGGAGGAGCTGAAGCCCTTGGAGGGGCTTTTCGACGCCGTGCTCATCGGCACCAGCCTCATGAAAAGCCCCGATCTGGAGGAAGCCCTGAGGGCGCTGGTAGGATAGCCCCATGTTGCTGATTCCCGCCGTGGACCTGAAGGGGGGCAAGGTGGTCCGGCTTTACGAGGGGGACCCGGGGCGGGAAACCCCGTACGGGGATCCGGTGGCGGCCGCCTTGCGCTGGCAGGAAGAGGGGGCCAGGCTCCTGCACCTGGTGGACCTGGACCGGGCTCTGGGAAAGGGGGATAACCTCGAGGCCCTCCGGCGGATCGCCCAGGAGATACGCATTCCCTTTGAGGTGGGGGGTGGGGTGCGTTCCCTGGAGGTTCTCCGGGAGATCCTCCTGCTCGGGGCTTCCCGGGTGGTGGTGGGCACGGTGGCGGTGAAGCATCCTGCTCTCTTGGAAGCCATGTTGGCGGAGGTGGGGCCCGCAAGGCTAGCGGTGGCCTTGGATGCCCGGGGCCTCGAGGTGGTGGTCTCAGGTTGGCAGGAGGCTGCTTCCCTTTCCGCCCTGGACCTCCTTGGGCGTTGGGAAGCCATGGGGGTGCGCACGGTGATCTACACCGATGTGCGGCGGGATGGGACCCTGAAGGGCTTGGACCTGGAGGTGGTGGCCCGGGTACGGGAAGCCTGGCCCCATGAGCTCATCGCAGGCGGGGGGATCGCTGGCCCGGAGGACCTTCTGGGTTTAAAGCGCCTGGGGGTGGAGGGTGCCCTTTTGGGCAAGGCCCTCTACGAGGGGCGGGTGCGCCTTTCCGACTACAAAGAGGGGGTATTCTAAGGCCATGAAGCTGGCCCACTGGGTGTTTCTCCTCGTCACCTTGGGGGTGGCGGGAGCGGGGTTTTACCTGTACCTGGCCTTCCCCTTCCTGGAGGTGCCCACGCCCTTGGGTTCCTGGCCCCTTTACTACCTTCTTCCGGGGGCCTATGTCCTGGGGTTTTTGGTGGGGGGAGTGTATGCCCTGGTTCTTTGGCTTTGGGGCGTGGGGGAAAGGCGCGCCCTTCTCAGGGAGGTGCGGCGGCTTCAGGGCGAGGTCAACGCCTTAAAACGGGAACGTATTGAGGAGATTCCCAGAATCCCCGATCGGGAAGAGGTGTAGTATCCCCGCTCTGGGAGGATAGGGGAGGGAGGCTTAGGGGGTTATATGAAGGACCGGGTGCGCTGGCGTCTTCTTCCCTTGCCGCCCTTGAAGGAGTGGCGGGAGGTGATGGAGGCCTTTGGGGTGGGGCCGGAGGCTGCCTTGGCCTACTGGCACCGGGGGGTGCGCCGCCCGGAGGACCTGAAGCCTTCCCTGGGCCTTCTTCCCCTCAGGGGCCTGAAGGAGGCGGTGGAGCTTCTCCTTTGGGCGCTAGAGGGGAGGAAGCGCATCCGCATCCACGGGGACTACGATGCGGATGGCCTCACCGGGACCGCCATCCTGGTGCGGGGCCTCAGGGCCTTGGGGGCGGAGGTGCATCCCTTTATCCCCCATCGCCTCGAGGAAGGGTATGGAGTCCACCCCAAGCGCATCCCTGAGCACCTGGAAGCCGCCGATCTTTTCCTAACGGTGGACTGCGGTATCGCCAACCATGCCGAGCTTCGGGAGCTTGTGGAAAACGGGGTGGAGGTTCTGGTGACCGACCACCACACGCCCCGCGATACCCCTCCTCCGGGCCTCATCCTTCACCCCGCCTACACCCCGGACCTTAAGGAGCACCCCACGGGAGCCGGGGTGGCCTTCCTGCTTCTCTGGGCCCTCCATGAGCGGCTGGGCCTGCCCCCGCCCCTGGAGTATGCCGACCTGGCGGCGGTGGGCACCATCGCCGACGTGGCCCCCCTTTGGGGGTGGAACCGGGCGTTGGTGCGGGAAGGGCTTGAGCGCCTTAAGGACTCCCGCCTCTTGGGGCTTCGCCTTCTTGCGGAGAGCGTGGGTTACACCGGAAAGGCCCACGAGGTAGCCTTCCGCATCGCTCCCCGCATCAATGCGGCAAGCCGCCTGGGGGAGGCGGAGAAAGCCCTTAGGCTTCTTCTCACGGAGGACGAGGAGGAGGCTAAGGGTTTGGTGGAGGAGCTCAATCGGCTGAACACCCGCCGCCAGGCCATAGAGGAGGAGATGCTAAAAAGGCTTCTTCCCCAGGCTGACCCCGAGGCCAAGGCCATCGTTCTGCACGATCCCGAGGGGCACCCGGGGGTGATGGGCATCGTGGCGAGCCGCATCCTCGAGGCTACCTTGCGCCCGGTCTTCATCGTGGTCCAGGGGAAGGGCACGGTGCGAAGCCTCCCCCCCATCAGCGCCGTGGAGGCCTTAAGGAGTGCCGAGGACCTTCTTCTCCGCTATGGAGGCCACCGGGAGGCTGCGGGCTTTGCCGTGGATGAGGCTCATTTCCCCCGGTTTAAGGAGCGGATGGAGGCCTTTGCCGCCTCTTTCCCCGACCCTGTGCGGGAAGTGCCCTTGGTGGGGTTCTTGCCCCCTCAGTCCTTCCTCCCCGAGCTCTATGAAGCCCTGGTGGCCTTGGAGCCTTTTGGAGAGGGTAACCCCGAGCCCCTTTTCCTCCTAACCGGCTCCCCAGAGGAGGTCCGCTCCATGGGGGGTCAGCCTCAAAGGAGCCATCTGGGGGGCAAGCACCTCTCCTTCCGCCTGAGGGGGATTCGGGTGGTGGCCTGGCGCATGGGGGAGCGGGCGGCCGCTATGCCCTCGGAGTTGGAAGCCGCCGTCTTGCTGGTGGAAAACCGCTGGAACGGTACCGTGTCCTATGAGGCCCAGGCCTTGGACTTCCGGGAGCCAGGGGAGCTGGAGGGGGGGATATCCCCCTTTGCCTTTCCCATCTCCCTGGCGGAGGCCTTGGCCAGGGCCAAGATGGGGGAAGGGGTCTATGTTCCAGAGGAAAACCTCGAGGGACTGGAGTACGCGAAGAAGGCGGGGTTTCGCCTAGTAAGCGCTGAGGAAGCTACGCTTTGGCTAGGGATACCCCCCATCCCCGTGGGGGTTCCCCGCGGTCCGGTGTATGTGGCCCTGGGGGCGGGTGCCCGGGCCAAGCTCCTGGCTCCACTCATGCTCCCCATGGACGAGGAGCGGCTTAGGGCCCTGGTGGCCCAGAGACTCCTTTTTGCTTACCAGAGGGGGCATGCCCCCCTTTTCAGCGAGGCCTTGTTGGCCTACTGGGCGGCTTTGCCCGATAGGGCAGATGCATTGCCGAATAGGGGGTGAAGGATGTACAAGCAGCCCCGAGAGGTACATGAGGCCAGGATCTACACCCAGGCTTACCGGGTCTACGGGCTCATCTACCTGGTGCCCGGGGCGGGCACCGCCGATCTTTTGAACCAGGAGAAGCCCTATCTTCCGGTCACTGGCGCCCTCCTTTACACCCCGGGCTACACCCATCCCCCGGAGGCCAAGGACCTCAAGGCCAGCACCGGATTCCTGGCCTTGCGCAAGGAGCGGATCCAGTGGGTGGTGGGTGGGAAGCCCAGCGAGCCCCGTACCAGCCCGTCCCTTTTGGAAAGGCGGAGGCCTGCCTTTCTCTATGGGGATTACCTCCTTGCGGGCGACCTTCTGCTTCCCCGGGGGGTCCGGCTTTCCGACCATCTTTCCCAAACCAAACCCTTCCAGACCCTCCTCGAGGCCAAGCTGTACGTCCTCACCCCCAACAAACCCATCGTGGACCTGGAACCTTTGGAAACCTTCCCCTTCGTCACCCTGAACCTGCGCCGGGCCGAGGCGGTGGCCGAGGCTCCGGGGGAGGCCCAAGACCCCCGGCTTACCCTATTTGGCTGAGGGCCTCCCGGATGCGCTCGATCTGGGCCAGGTTTTCCTTAAGCCTTTCCTCCTCGGCCTCCACCACCTCCTTGGGAGCCTTCTCCCGGAAGCCGGGGGCGGAAAGCTTTTTCTGGCTCCTTTCCGCCAGGGCCAGGAGTTCTTGCAGGCGCTTCTCCTGCCGACGCTTCCACTCCTCTACGTCCAAGAGGCCCTCTAGGGGCATGCGCACCGTCACCTTGGGCATGGCCTTCACCAGGGCCCTGTTGGGCCGCTCGGGTAACAGCTCGGCCCGGGCCAGAAAGCGGAAGACCTCCTGGTTTTCCACCACCGGCGTGGCTTCCCCTTCCAGGTAGACCCGCACCTCCTGGGCCAAGGGAAGCCCGGCCTCGGCCTTCAGGGCCCGCACCGCCGTTACCGCTTGCCGCAGGGCCTCAAAGGCTTCCTCGGCGGCCTCGTCCCTTTCGCCGGGCTCGGGCCAAGCCTCCAGGGCGAGCTCCTCCTTGCCCGTGAGGGCCTGGTAGAGCTCGCTGGTGAGGAAGGGCATGATGGGGTGGAGGAGCTTCAGGAGGGTGGCGAGGGTTTCCTCGAGGGTGCGTAGGGTAAAGGCATTCCCCGCCTTAAGGGCTGGCTTGCTGGCCTCCAGGTACCAGTCGCAGAACTCGCTCCAGACCAGCTCATATACCTCCCGGGCCGCCTGGGCCAGGTCCAGGGCCTCGTAAAGGGCAGTGATCTCCTTCACCCCTCGGCTCAGGCGGCTTTGCATGAAGCGGTCGGCCAGGGTGGGCTCTTCCGCCTTGGCCTGGAAGGCCTCCCGGCTCAGGAGCACAAAGCGAGCGGCATTATAGAGCTTGTTGGCGAAGTTCCGGGCCATTTCCAGCCAGCGGAGGTCCAGCCTGATGTCCTGGCCTCCGGTGGCCAGATAGGTGAGGGCAAAGCGGAGGGCGTCCGCTCCATAGCGCTCCACCATTTCCAGGGGATCTATGACGTTCCCCTTGGATTTGGACATCTTTTGTCCCTTCTCGTCCAGGACGAGGCCGTGGAGGAGTACGGTCTTAAAGGGCCTTTCCCCCCGGAAGTGGTAACCGGAGACCTCCATGCGGCTCACCCATAGGAAGAGGATGTCGTAGCCCGTGACCAGGACGTCCCCGGGGTAGAAGGCCTTGAGGTCCTCCGTTTCCTCGGGCCAACCCAGGGTGGAAAGGGGCCAAAGGGCCGAGGAGAACCAGGTGTCAAAGACGTCCTCATCCCGCTTGAGGTTTGGGCTTCCGCAGGCCTCGCAGGTGCTGGGATCTTCCAGGTAGCGCTCGGGGTGGGGCACGTTCACCGCCCCGCAATCCTGGCAGTACCAGGCAGGGATCTGGTGCCCCCACCAGAGCTGGCGGGAGATGTTCCAGTCCCGAACATTCTTTAGCCAGTCCAGGTTTACCTTCTTCCAGCGCTCGGGTACGAAGGCGATCTCATCCCGTTCCAGGCCCCTGATCACCTTTTCCGCCAGGGGCTTCATGGAAAGCCACCACTGGGGAAAGATGGCGTACTCCAAGGGGGTGCCGCAGCGGGAGCAGGTGGCCATCTGGATGGTATAGTCCTCCTCCTTGAGAAGGTGCCCCGCTTCCCGGAAAAGCTCCACGGCCTTTTTCCTGGCCTCAAACCGGTCCAGGCCCCTTAGGGCTTCCGGCACCCGTTCCCCTTCCATGCGGCCTTCCAGGTTGATGACGGAGATGGCCTCGAGTCCGTGGCGTTCCCCGATCTCGTAGTCCAAGGGGTCGTGCGCTGGGGTCACTTTGAGGGCCCCGGTGCCGAACTCCCGCTCCACGGCACTGTCCGCCAGGATGGGGATCCAGATGTCCGTGAGGGGGATGCGGGCCTTTTTGCCGATAAGGTGCCGGTAGCGCTCGTCCTCGGGGTGGACGGCGATGGCCTGGTCAGCGAAGACGGTTTCCGGCCTCACGGTGGCGATGGCGAGGCGTTCGCCGCCTTCCACCTCGTAGGCCAGGGTGTAGAGCTTGCCCGGGGTGGGCTCCGTTTCCACCTCCAGGTCCGAAAGCGTGGTTTCGCACCGGGGGCACCAGTTGACCAGGCGGGGGGCTCGGTAGGCCAGGCCCTCGTGATAGTAGCGGCTGAAGGCGTAGCGCACCGCCTTGGAGCGGGCTTCGTCCATGGTGAAGGCTTCCCGGCTCCAGTCAGCGCTGGCCCCAAGGCGTTTGAGTTGCTTTAGGATGGTACCCCCCGATTCCTCCTTCCACTCCCAAACCCGCTTCAGGAAGGCTTCCCGTCCCAGGTCGTGCCGGGTCTTGCCCTCTTTCAGGAGAAGCCTTTCCACCACCACCTGGGTGGCGATGCCCGCATGGTCGGTTCCGGGAAGCCACACGGCTTCATACCCTTGCATGCGCTTATAGCGGATGAGGGCATCCTGTAGGGAGTTGTCCAGGGCGTGGCCCATGTGGAGGCTTCCCGTCACGTTGGGGGGTGGCATGAAGATGACGAAGGGGGTCTTGCCGCTTTTGGGGTTGGCCACGAAGGGGTTGTTCGCCCACTTCTCCGCCCACTTGGGTTCCACGGTCTTGGGGTCGTAGGCCTTGGGTAGGTCCATGCTGTCCGATAGTTTACCCAAGCTGGGTGGGGTGCGTTCAGGGGGTGTTAGGATGAGGTTGGCATGGGGGAAGTAGCTCGGGCCTTGCCCATGTCCTTCACTGCCTACCTAGAAATGGAGGAAGGAAGCCCCGTGCGCCATGGGCTGATGGGCGGTTTCCCCCACGCTATGGCCGGGACCAGCAAGACCCATAACCTCAGGCGTATCTTCTGGTGAGCACCCGGGAGCCGCGCCTGGAGCTTTCCCGTAGGGGGGAAGGAGGCTTCAGGTGGGAGGCGTTACGCGGTGGGGCGGGTAGTTCTGCCTTGCCCGGAAGCGGCCTTGGACCTCGAAGCCCCCTACGAGGGCGTGGAGCTGGAAAGCGCATAGAGGTAGTAGTGGCCCTCCCCCAGGTGGAAGAAGGCATCCTCGTAGGCCAGGCCCTCTATCGGGGTTTCCCCAGGGATGGCCAGGAAGGTTTCCCCCACCCGGATCCCTTCCGGTTCCAGCTGGAGGATCCCCTGGGATACCTCCCTCGAATCCGCTTCGGGGTCGTTGACGGGTGTGTGGAGGAGCCGGACGGGAAGCCCCTCGAGGCTATAGAGGACGTTGCTGGGGTCCCGGAAGGGAGCCCGGTGGAGAAGGCGCTCCTCCACCAAGGTGATCTCTCCCAAAAGGGCATAACGGTCCAGGGGCACGAGGGTCTTCCCGCTTTCCAAAAGGACCAGGAAGTGGGTGCGGTCCTCCGGGGAAAGAAGCACGGGAGCCTGGTTCCTTCCCACCTTGGGATCCTGGTCCAGCCTCTCCCCTTTAAGGAGGGTTTTGGCGGCCTCCAGGGCTTCCTCACGGGTTTTGTAAAGGCTATAGGGGTTGATCTTGAAGAGAAGGTCGTAGCCCCTGGGTCCCTGAATCAGCCAGGCCAGGTGGAGTTCAAAGAAGGGTTGCTTCCGCCACTCGGGGTACATGCAAATCCATATTAGCCCAGGCCTCAGGAGGGTTTTGATGAAAACTGTGAGTCCCCCCCTTGCCCAAAACCATATCCGGGTATACCCTGAGCCCGGTATGGCGCTTACGGAAGAGCGGGTCCTCGAGGCCCTGCGCACGGTGATGGACCCCGAGCTGGGGAAAGACCTGGTTTCCTTGGGCATGGTGGGGGAGATAAATCTGGAGGGAGGCCGGGTGGACCTCCTGATCAACCTCACCACCCCCGCCTGTCCCTTAAAGGGCCAGATAGAAGCGGACATCAGGCGGGCCCTTCATCCTTTGGGGGTGGAGGAGGTGCGGGTGCGTTTCGGCGGTGGGGTTAAGGCTCCCGAGCAGTACCCCATCCCCGGGGTGAAGCACGTGGTGGCGGTGGGCTCCGGCAAGGGGGGGGTGGGCAAGAGCACCGTGGCCGCCAACCTGGCCCTGGCCCTCTTGCAGGAGGGGGCCCGGGTGGGCCTCTTGGACGCTGACCTCTACGGGCCCAGCCAGGCCAAGATGTTCAGCCTGGAGGGGGAGAGGCTCAAGGTGGACCAGCACCGGAAGATCCTTCCCCTCGAGGCCTTTGGCCTCAAGGTCCTGTCCATCGCCAACATCGTTCCCCCTGGCCAGGCCATGATCTGGCGGGGGCCCATTCTCCACGGAACCATCAAACAGTTTCTGGAGGAGGTGAACTGGGGGGAGCTGGACTACCTGGTGGTGGACCTACCCCCAGGTACCGGGGATGTGCAGCTTAGCCTGGCCCAGCTCACCAAGGTTTCCGGGGGGGTGATCGTCACCACCCCTCAGGAAGTGGCCCTAATCGATGCGGAAAGGGCTGCCGATATGTTCAAGAAGGTGCAGGTGCCCATCCTGGGGGTTTTGGAGAACATGAGCCACTTCCTCTGTCCCCACTGCGGAAAGCCCACCCCCATCTTTGGGGAAGGTGGGGGCCGGCGGCTTGCGGAAAAGCTCAAGACCCGCTTCCTAGGGGAGATTCCCCTTACCCTACCCTTGCGGGAGAGCGGGGATAGGGGAAGGCCCATCCTGGTGGAGAACCCGGAAGGCCCGGAGGCGGAGGCCTTCAGAAGGGCGGCCCGGGAGCTGGCGGCTGCCTTGAGCGTGCAAGCCTTTATCGCCTTGCCCATGGCCTGATATGGCCCTAGTTCTGGAAGGCACCAAGGAACGGGTTTTGGACCTCCTGAGGCTAAGGCCCTATACCGCCAAGGAGCTGGCCGAAGCCCTGGGGGTAAGCCGGGTGGCGGTTCTGAAGCACCTACAGGACCTCGAGGCCCGGGGCCTGGTGCGCTCGGAGGTGCGGAAGTGCCTGGGCCGGGGCCGGCCTTACCGGGTGTACCGGGCCTCGGACGGGGAAGCTCCTTACGCGGCCTTTTGCGGGGACGTGCTGGAGGGTCTGGAAAGGGTTCTGGGGCGGGAAGGGGTGGTGCACCTCCTTTTGGAGAGGAACCGTAGCCTGTTTGCTTCCTTGAACCTGGAGGCCCTTCCCCTCAGGGAACGGCTCGCCCGCCTGGCCCAGTTCCTGAGGGAGCAGGGCTATGAGGCGGAGGTGGTGGAGGAAGGGGGAAGGCTGTACCTTTGCCAGAAGCGCTGCCCCAAGCTGGCCCTCTCCCGGGAGCACGAGGCCCTTTGCCAAAGCGAGCTCCTTGCCTACCAGGAGCTTTTAGGCCTGCCCCTGGTGCGGGAGGAGAGGCTGGCGGAGGGGGGAAGCTGTTGCCGGTACCGGGTAGAATAGCGGGGTGTGGGTTTACCGCCTGAAGGGCACCCCCTTGGAGCTGGATCCCATCCTCCTGGAGCTCTTTGACCGGGGGGCCCGGGGGGTGGAGGAGCGGGAAGGGGAGGTCCTGGCCTACTTCCCCGCCCCTTTGGAGCTCCCCTTCGGGGGGGTGTGGGAGGAGCTCCCCGACGAGGACTGGCTTTCCGCCTGGCGGCGAGACCTTAAGCCCGTGTGGGCTGGGCCCTTCGTGGTGCTGGCTCCCTGGCACCCCTGGGAGGGGGAGGGGATTCCTTTGGTGATTGAGCCCGGCATGGCCTTCGGCACCGGGCACCACGAGACCACCCGCCTGGCCCTTTCCGCCTTGGCCCGCCACCTGCGTCCTGGGGAAAGGGTGCTGGACCTGGGCACGGGCTCGGGCATCCTGGCCATCGCCGCCGCCAAGCTGGGGGGCAAGGCCTTGGGGGTGGATATTGACGAAACCGTGCTTCCCCAGGCGGAGGAGAACGCCAGAAGAAACGGGGCCGGGGTCTGCTTCCTCCCGGGTAGCCTCGAGGAAGCCCTACCTCACGGGCCCTTTGATCTCCTGGTGGCCAACCTGTTTGCGGAGCTTCACCGGGAGCTTGCTTCCCGCTACCGCCAGGCTCTGGCCCCTGGGGGGAGGCTCCTCCTCACGGGGATCCTTTTGGAAAAGGCTTCCCTGGTGAAGGAGGCCATGGCCAGGGAAGGCTTCTCCCTCCTGGAGGAGGAGAGGGAAGGGGAGTGGGTGTTGCTGGCCTACGGGATCTGAGCCATGCGCCCGCACCGCGCCCATAGCCCAGGCCTTACCGGGGTGCTTCCCTTAAGGGAAAGCCGGCACCTCCTGGAGGTGCTGCGGGCCAAGGTGGGGGACCGGTTCACCGTCTTTGACGTGGACCGGGAGGCCCTGGCGGAGGTGGTGGAGCTGGGGCCACCGGTGCGCTACCGCATCCTGGAGGAACGGCGCCCGGAGCGGGAGGTGGGGGTGGAGGTGGCCCTCTACCCCGCTCTTTTAAAGGGGGACAAGCTTGCCGAGGTGGTGCGCGCGGCCACGGAGCTCGGGGCCACCCGCATCCAACCCCTCGTCACCCGGCACTCCGTGCCCAAGGAGATGGGGGAGGGGAAGCTGAAAAGGCTTCAGGCCATCGCCGTGGAGGCAGCCAAACAGTCGGGAAGGCTAAGGGTGCCCGAGGTCCTGCCTCCCATTCCCCTGAACGCCCTTCCGAAGGTGGAGCAGGGTATGGTGGCCCATGTGGGAGCAAGAAGCCTGGTTCGGGAGGTGCTGGACCTTGGGAAGTCCCTGGCCTTGGCCGTGGGACCGGAAGGCGGATTTGCGGAGGAGGAGGTGGAGCTTTTGCAGGAAAAGGGCTTTACCCCGGTCTTCCTGGGCCAGAGGATTCTGCGGGCGGAAACGGCAGCCATCGCCCTCCTCGCCCTGTGCACCGCCGGGGAGGGGAGATGAAGACCTTCGGCTGGCTTGGGGGTGTGGTCCTCCTCTTCCTTGCGGGCTGCCGCTACACCTTCCTCCCCCTGGACCCGGGCAAGCCCCTGCCCCCGGAAAGGCCTTTTGTGGTGGCCCGCCTGGAGAAGGGCGCGGAGGAGGCCATCCTGGTCCTCAGGGTGGAGCGCCTTCCTTCCCCGGGCTACCTTCACCTCAAGTGGTTCCGGGAGGAGGCCTTGCTCCAGGAGAAAACCCTCTTTCTAGAGGAGGTGGGCTCCTACCGGGTTTCCTTTCCCTTGAGCCAGGGCTACCACCGCCTGGTGGGGCTTTGGGTGGAGGGGGTTCTTTTCCAGCTGGACCTGGGGATGCCCAGGCTACCGGACCCCGATGAGGAGGAGAAAAAGGGGAATGGTCAAGAAGGCTAGGAAGGTGGAAACCACCACGCTCCTGGCCACCCGCAAGGCTTCCCCCCCAAACTCCCGCGTGAGGAGGAAGGCGTTCACCGCCACTGGGGTGGCCGACTGCAGGACCAGGACCTGGTGCTCCAGGCGGGGAAGGCCCAGGATGAACCCCACCCCGTAGGCCAGAAGGGGGGCCACAAGGAGCCGCAGGCTGCTGGCCACTCCCTCAAAGGCCCCCACCTGGAAGCGGGTCTGGCTCATCTGCATTCCCAGGGTGAGGAGGAGAACGGGGATGGCCGCCTGGCCCATGAGGCGTAGGCCCTCGTCCAGGCGGAAGGGAAGGCTTACCCCCAGGGTCTTCAGCAGCAGGCCCAGAAGGAGGGCGTAAAAGAGGGGCAGGCGCAGGGTGAAAAGGAGCCCTTCCTTGAGGCCGCCTCCCCGTATGAAGGCCGGTCCCAGGCCGAACATGACCACGCTGGAGAGGATGAAGTACACTACGGCCCGTCTCAGGCCCTCTTCTCCCAGGGCAAAGTAGACCAGGGAAAGCCCCATGTTGCCGGAGTTGGGGAACAGGCTGCAGACGAGAAGGGACTTGGCGGCCTCGGGGGAGAGGCCAAGGAGCCTGGCCATCCCGGTGATGGCCAGAAAGAGGAGGAGGTAGGTGAGGGTAAAGCCCAAGGCAAGGCCCACCAGGCCTTCCCGGGAGTACTCCGCCCGGTACATGGCGTCGAAGATGAGGGCGGGCACCAGGAGGTAGAGGGTAAGGCGGCTTAAGGTGGTGAGGTCCATGGGGATGCGCTTTCCCATCAGATACCCGGAGAAGACCACCAGGGCCACGGGAAGAACCGTGTTGAGAAGGGCCTGCAAGTGAGGCATTCTAAAGGCATGGCAGGCTATCTGGCGCTTTCCAAGGCTATAGAAAGGGTGCTTCTCCGGAAGGCGGAGGTTCCGAGAAGGCAGGTCCTTCCCATCCCGGGAGGGCGGTTTTTGGTGATGCCCGCCGCAGACCAAGAGGTGGCCCTTTGCAAGCTGGTCACGGTGGAGGCTTCCCGAAGGGAACAGCCCGAGGCCCACCGCCAGCCTGCGGTGCAGGCGGAGGTCTGGGTCAGGAGGCTGGATACCGGGGAGGTTGTTCACCTGCCGGGGGAAGAGATCACGAAAAGGCGCACCGCTGCCCTTTCCCTTCTCGCGGCCCGGCTTCTTGCTCCCAGGCAAGAGGGGGCCCTGCTCCTGGTGGGGCCTGGGGTTCAGGGGGAAGCCCACCTCGAGGCCTTCGCCGAGGGATTTGCCCTGCGCCGGGTGTGGATCCGGGGAAGGAGCAGGGAGCGGACCGAGGCCCTTTTGGCCAAGGCCAGGGGTATGGGCCTCGAGGCGGAGGAGTGGGTGGCCCCTGAGGTGCCTGAGGAGGTGGCCTTCATCGTCACGGCCACATCGAGCTCCACCCCCGTCCTACCCGAGAGGGTGCCGGAGGGCACCTTCATCGCCGCCGTGGGGAGCTTCCGCCCGGAGACGCGCGAGGTGCCAAGGGCCTTGGTGGAGCGGGCGGCGGTTTATTGCGACACGGAGGATGCCCTGGTGGAGGCCGGGGAGCTTCAGGGTCTTTCCAAGCCGGTGGTGACCTTAAGGGAAGCCCTTTTGGGCAAGCGGTCGGAAGGGGACCCCGTGCTTTTCAAGAGCGTGGGCCACGCCCTTTTTGACCTGGCGGCGGTGCGGCACCTCCTGGGCTTGGAGTGACGACTCCCCGGACTAAAGTCCGGGGCTTCTCGGGGTGTTTCCCTGCGGGAAAGCACGCAGGGTCTCCCCCGAAGGCCCCGTCCAGGCCTTTGCCAGGATGTTTTGAGCGGCGGCCACATCCCGGTGGAGAAGCGCCCCACACTGGGGACAGGTGTACGCCCGCACCCAGAGAGGCTTCTTCTCCCTATGGCCGCACATCGGGCAGTCCTGGCTGGTGTACTTGGGGTCTACCTTGATGACTCGCCTACCAGCTTCCGCCGCTTTGTAGGCGAGGATTGCGAGAAACTGGGCCCAGCCCGCGTCGTGTATGCCTTTGGCAACGTAGGAGCGGGAGAGAGCAAGGATGTTCAGGTCTTCGTG
>NZ_KB905760.1 GCF_000381045.1 Thermus scotoductus DSM 8553
AACCGCCGGCGACCCCACCGGGCCTTGGGGGGCCTGGCCCCTTTAGAGTACCTGGCTAGAATACGGGGGGAGGCGGTCCCCACAGAGTCTCAAATGTGTTGACCGACTACAGGCCGTTGACTTTGGAGCTTCCTTATGGCAAGCTCTTTCATGGGACCGGGGCTTTTCTTTGCAACCCTTGCGGCACTGGTCCAAAGCCTATGCAGGAGGATCTCCGCCGCATCAAGGCCCTTCTGGACGCCCACAGGGGGGAGCTCCAGTCCAGGTACGGGGTGAGGGAGCTGGCCCTTTTCGGCTCCCGGGTCCGGGGGGAGGCCCGGGCCTCCAGCGACCTGGATGTCCTGGTGGAGTTTGACCGGCCCCCGGGGCTTCTTAAGTTCCTGGAGCTCGAGGATTACCTCTCCTCCCTTCTCGGCCTACGTGTGGACCTTGTCCGGAAGGCCGCCTTGCGCCCGGAGCTCAGGGAGGAGATCCTAGAAGAGGCCCTTTACCTGTGGGGCGAAGGCGTTACACCCTGTTCCTCCGGGATATCCTCGAGGCCATAGGGAGAATAGAGCGGTTCGTGGGGGATAGGGATTTCCAAGCTTTCGCCGGGGACGAACTCCTTATGAGCGCCGTTATCCGGCAACTTGAGATCATCGGGGAGGCGGCCAAGAACCTCCCCGAAGAGGTTAAGGGGCGCCACTCCCAGATTCCCTGGTCCCTCATGGCGAGAATGCGGGATCGGCTTGCCCACGGGTACTGGACGGTGGACCCAGAAATCCTTTGGGGCGTCATCCAGGAAGAGCTCCCTTCCCTCAAGCCAAGGCTTGCGGAAATCCTCTGGTGGGAGGAGCAGAGGGAGGGAAACGGCCCCTAAGCCCGAGGGCCCACCGGGGTTTTGGTCTTGGAGGGAGGCCCTAAGGGGGTAGAGGGGGAGGGGATGGACCCGTGGGCCTTGGAGGAGGGTTTCGCCGCCCAGCTCCAGGCCTTGGCCCCCAAAGACCCCTTGGTCCTCGCGGTCTCGGGCGAAGGGGGATTCCGCGGCCCTCCTCTACCTCGTCCACCGGATGGGGCAGCGAGGGGTGGTGATCCAGATGGACCACTCAAAACTTGCACCTCCCGCATACCCTGCATAAACCTTCACCTCCCTCCCTTCCCCCTGGCAGCCCCAAACCCAGGGCATGGAGCTCCCGGATCAACACCTGGACCACCAGATCGGGCAAAAGAACCCTCGCCGCCCGCTCCCTCACCTCCCACCACCTCCCCTCCCCACCTACCCCCACCCAGTGGGCCAACAGGTAGGCCAAAAGGGAAAGCACCAAGAAGCGGTGCACCCCCAAAGGACTCCGCTGCCCAAACTGACCCAGGGAAAACTCGCTCTTCATCGCAGAGCCTTGGTCAGCCCTGGAAGGGCTACCTTGAGGTGGGGGCTTGGCAGGAGGGCCAGGATGCGGGAGAGTAAGGACTGGGCCGCTGGGGTCATGGCACCCGTTATCAGACGGGAAACCAGCGGCCCTTTTCAAGTGGCCAAAGCGCATAAGTATCCCAAGAGCGTATAAGTGCAAGTTTTGAGTTAGGGAAGAGGCGCCGAATCGCAAGGGAACACATGCCCACCAGCTCGAGCTTCCCCTTGGTTGGCAGGCGGTTGCCCATCCAAGGGGTTGCGCTTCGGGGATGGAGGCCCTGCATGCCCCCGCTGGGGCCGGTCATCCCCACGTCGGAGACCTAGGCTGTACCCTTGGGCAGCACCCGGGTGTCCAGGGTGGAGACATGGGTATGGGTTCCCAACTTGTTCCAAAACCGCGAAGCCCTTCCTGGGGGTGGCCGGGCTGTAGTTGAGGGGGCGCAGGACCCGGGGGTGGCCCGGCACCGCCTCCATCTCGGGTCCATCCCAGGAGTGCTTCCTGTCGGTGACCAGGTCCACCCCCAGGGCCAATAGGCGCTCCGGGATCTCCCTCAACATTCCGAAACCGGTTCTGGTTAGCCAAGCATAGGGTGCCAGGTACATGTTCGCGAAAGATGGCTTTCGCGCACCACACCCAGTGCTTTAGCCCGGGGAGGGTATTAGGCTTGAGCCCGCATCCCTAAGCGGAGAGTGGCCCCAAACCCGGTGGGGAGGGCTCCTTGACAGGGCCGTTACCTCAAGGCCCTCGAGAAGCTACTTGCCCTCTAGCGCTTGCGCAAAAGCCTTTTCACTGCTCCCCTTACCGGGCCATCGCCGCCCGTATCGGGACTACGCTGGATTATTGAGCGTTAAGCGGTCCCAACTCGGGCCATCCCCACGCGTGTGGGGACTACGGTAGGGGTGCTTACCACCCTGGCCGCAGCCCGGGCCATCCCCACGCGTGTGGGGACTACGATATGACTCCGAGACGTGAAGCGGTTTATATCGGGCCATCCCCACGCGTGTGGGGACTACTGTTCAAGCTCGGCAAGCGTGCCGCAAACCGCGGGCCATCCCCACGCGTGTGGGGACTACGGACGGAGCCAACGAACAACGCCAAAGGGAAACGGGCCATCCCCACGCGTGTGGGGACTACTTCTCGTCCAGCTTCTTCACGGCGGCCAAGACCGGGCCATCCCCACGCGTGTGGGGACTACCGTTTCTAGCGTCAAAACCGCAAGGCCGCTCCGGGCCATCCCCACGCGTGTGGGGACTACGAGGGCATGGATGGGGCAAGAGCGGCTGGTGGACGGGCCATCCCCACGCGTGTGGGGACTACGTTGCGAGCCGCTTCCTCGGCGATGCGAGCGGCGGGCCATCCCCACGCGTGTGGGGACTACCCTAGGGGCACCCCCGGCTTTTGCCGCGTGCTCGGGCCATCCCCACGCGTGTGGGGACTACACATGATCCAGACGGCAAAAACCCCCGCTGACCCCCCTCTATGTGTATATAAAGGGAGCCAGTCTAAGGATTAACTGTCAAGATCCCCGCGTGCGAACCGGGCTATGCCATTTAACTTATCCGCCTTTCGCATAGCCTCGGCGTTGCGCACCGCTACCAGCACTATACCATCAAAATCCCTGAGGACCCGGTCCTGATACCCGTGCAGCCGGAGGGCGAAGCCCTGCTCGTTATTCGTGCGCCAGGCCATGGCGCAGCGGCCCTCACCCGCTTTTTCCACCACCTTCTCCCACAAGAGTTCCCGCACCGCAGCGCTCACCCGGCCCACGAAAACCCCAGTATCCACCTCCACCAGCCACCGAGTAAGCTCACCCCTCAGGCTCCTCGGCACCCTCTCCAGGATCATCACCACCATAGGCCACCCCACCCTCCACCACTCCCTCCGGGTCCCACAGGCCACCCGGACGGGTCGGGTCCTCCTCGTCCACCTCTTCCTCTGGCAGGCCCAAGCCTGCGAAAAGGTCGAGGAGATCCTCCACCATCCGTTCAAGGAGCCTCGCCTCGAGGATCGCCTCCCTGAGCTTTTGCCGCACGCGCCGCTCCACCTGATGGTCCCCTTCGGCAACCGTTAGAAAGGCGGCTGGGACCAAAACCTCGGTCTTGTAGAGATCAGCTACGTCGTACACGAAAGAGAGAAGCTTGCCCGTATGGATGAAGCCCAGGGCGGGGCTGAAGCCGCTGGAAACAATGGCGGCATGGGCAAGGCCATAAAGATACGCAGCCCCAGAGGAAAGGGCACGGTTTACGGGATCCGAGGCCGCCCAGTTGCGGCGATCGTAACTGCGCCCTTGCCAGGGAACCCCGGTTTCCCGGCTCCAGCGGGTGTACGCGGCCCGCACCCGCACCCCTTCGAGGCCCCGCACCTGCTCCAGGCTGAAGTCCCTGGGCAAGGGTTCCTGAAAGCGCTTTTGGTAGAGGCGGAAAACCACCTCCAGGTGGAGCTTGGGGTCTGCCCAAGCCCGAGCCTGCCTTTGAAGCCTGAGGGCGCTTCTCGTATCCCCTAGACCCTGGGCATAAAAGCGGGCCAGCCCCTCCCCCACCCAGGCCACGGTGCATCCGTTTGCGGCCAACGTTCTTATGGCCGCATGGGTAATACGGGTCCCTGGCCCCAAAAAGAGCACCCCCAAGGCCGCCACCGGTACCAAGGTGAGCCCCTGCTGGTCATAGATGCCGATTCCCTGGGCTTCCTGCTCAATGAAGGCGTGCTCCACGTAGAGGTAGGTAAGGCCATCGCGAAACTTCGGAAGCTCCTTCAGGTTGCGGGCACTCGGTACCGGTGGCATCTTCCCTTTAAGGGTGCAGGGAAAGGAGGCCGAGCCCCAAGGCTTTGCCAGGGCCAATCCCCCGTTTCAGAGTCTCCAGGGCCTTGGCGGGGTCCACCACCACGAGGACCCCTTCAAACAGCACGGCCTGAACCTGAATCAGGTGGCCTGCCTTAGGTATCTCCAAGAAGGTATCCTGGCGAATGGCGGCCAGGTACTGGCCTCCTTCCTCCCTCAAGCGAAACCCTCCTTTCTTAAACTTTCGGACCAGCCAGACCAGCTTTTCCTCCCGGGTTTTGAGGGCTATACGCTCTCCCCTGTCCCGGGCCCGCTTGCTGGGATTGGCCCTCAGGCGAAAGCGTAGGATCTGGCCCTCCCGCAGAGCGGGTTGGAAGGGCTTGGGCGGATACACCTCGGCATAACCCTTCTCCAGGGCATCCCAGTCCGGTAGGGTTAGGGTCTGGACCAGGACCACCGGCGGTTCCGTACCCCGGGTGGGTTCTAGGCGCCAAAGAAGCCGCTCTTTCCCCTCCTTCAAGGCCTGGGATACCGCCCGGGACAGGGTGCGGTGCATCTCGTAGGGACTGGCCAGGTCCCTCCGGACGGCCTTGGAGCGCAGGTCCAGCTTGAGCTTGCTAATCCACATGGTCCTCTCCCAGGGAATCCTCCCCCTTCACCTGGATCTGGTCCTTAGAAAGCACCTCCTCCCGAACGTAGCGGGCTCCAAACCGGCGCTGGGCAAAGGGCGCTATGGGCTGGTCGTAGACCAGACGCCCCGCCTGGGCCTCGAGGACCAGGAGGAGGTCTTCTTTGGGCTTCTCGCGCAGGAGATAGGGGTAGTTCCGCAAGGCCACTTCCAGGGGTTCTTCCCTAACACCATCCGCCAGGTAAACGGGGGGGCTTGGCACGTAGCCCTTCCGGCCCAGGTACAGCACATAGCGGGGGTTCAAAAGGGCCTGGTGGGCCTCCTCGAGAAGGAAAGCAGGGCCCTCGAGGCCCACCAGGAAAGCGGCATCGGAAAGGTAGTGGCGCCAGCTCTGCACGTTAACCTTCGCCTTAAGGCTGGCGGCGATGATCTCCTGGGCCGTCTGGTAGTCCACCCGCAGCACTCCCTTCCGGTCCACCCGCACCCCCATGCGCAGGGCGGCCAGGTCGGAGATGTCCTCTTCCCGGTCCCGCCCCAGGGCCGCTGCCAGAAGGCCCAGGACCCCGCTTTTGGTGGGGTAGGGCCAGGTGTCCCGGTGGTCAAAGCGGCTCCGGGTACCCCAGGATTGCATGGGGCCTTGAAGCCGCAACAGGAGCGTGGGCATACTAACCTCCCAAGGCCAAGAGCTCCCGAAGGGCCTTCTCCGCTTCCTGTTTCAACGATCCCAAACTCTCCACCACGGGAAGGTTCACCACCTCCGCCTCGGTGAGGTTTAAAGCACCCTTCCACTCGGGCTCTAAGGGGCCATAGGCCCGGTCAAACTTGTTCCACTCCTGCACCAGGGCCTCCACGGAAAGGGCGGAGAGGGCCTTGCCGTCCTTAGACCAGACAGGCCGCTCAAAGGCCGTGGCCAGGTTGCGGGGCAGGCCTACCCCAGCCCTAAAGGCCAGGAACAGGGGCGGGTTGTGGGCGGCAAAGCTATTCTGCTTGCCCGAAGGGAGGGTCAGTGCAAACGCCTCGAGGAACACCAGGGCGCCCCTCAGGGCCAGCTCTACATCCCCTTGCAAGTTGGCCGCCAGCTGGTCCAGGTTCACCACCGCGTACCGGTACATGGTGGCGGAATAAAACTCCACGTCCCCCATCATCCCTGCCCCGGTGTCCTCTTTGGGATTCAGGTCATCCACGGCGGTGTAGAAGTCGAACTCCCGGTCCACCTTGTGGGTGGAAAGGGCGTGGGCCACCTGCGCCGCGGCATCCACCCCGAGCTCAGGCCGGTCCGCCAGCATACGGCCGAAGAGGGCCAGATCCACCGCCTTGCCCCCGTCCAGGACCCTTTCCAGGGCCTTCTTGAGGTCCGCATCCACCTCCGCACCCTTCTTGCCCTTGGCGGGACCGGCGCTAAGCTTTTCCAGGTTATTCCGTATCAACTCTGCCAGCCTGGAAAGCTCGTAGTTCCCCAGGAAGAGGAGGTATTCGGTCCTTCCCTCCTTAACGCCAAAACCCAGGGCGTTGAGGGCGTTTTCTACCGCCAGGCGAGCCTGATCCTCGGGAATATCCGAAAGCTTACCCAAAAGGGCGTCCATCAAGCGCCGGGTGCGCACGGCCCGCTCCTCCTCGGAAAGCAAGGGCCAGTCCTTGAAGGCCACCCGCACCGCCCTCTTCTGAGCCTGGCTGGAGATGCGGGCCCGCCGGTACCCACCAAACAGGGCATCCTTGGGGCTTCCCGTGTCGTCCCGGTTCAGGTTGCTAGGGGCCACCGTCTGAATCACGTGCACTTCCAAAAGCTTCATGTTCTCACCTCCCCATCACGAGCCTTGGCCTTCCGCCAAAGCTTCCTGACCAAACTCCTGAGCGCCGTAAAACTCCCTAGCCCAGCGGGCCTGCACCCTTCTCTTGGGGTCAAACCAACGAAGCAGGTCCTCGAGGAGCTGGGCAAAGTCCAAAGCCCCCTCCACCAGGCCTACCGCTTGCCTAAGGCGGTGGGCGATCTGGTCCCGATCCGCGTCTAACAGGGCCAGGAACCGCTTTTCCAAGCTGTCGGACTGCCGAGTCTGCCGGGCCTCCCAAAGGGCTCGGGCCAGGGTGCGTCCCTCCTGGTGCTCTCCGTCCTTCAGGGCGAAGAGGCCAGCCACCAGGTAATAGGCTTCCCGCCGCCAGCCGTCATCGCCCAAGTTTTGGAGGAGAGGCTCCACGTAAGGCATAGCCGGTGGATACCCCCCAGGGTCAAAGGCCAGGCTCCGCCTCAGGACTGCCCGGGCCGGTGTCCACCCCTGGCGAGACTTCAGCTCGCTTAGCCATTCCACGAACCTCTTACCGCTCACCCTTTCACCTCCTCTTTCATTCCAGCCAGCAGGCCACGGAAAGCCCGCTCCGCCTCCGCCAGGGCCTTGAGGTGCCGGGCCTCCGTGCCCACGAAGCGGCGGGTTTCTTCCCAGGCACCTCGAGCGGCCTTCTGGATGCGCTCCCGCCAAAGGTCCAACGCCCCTTGTTCAGGCAAACGACCTAAGAAGTCGGGGAAGTCCAAGTCCAGCTGAGCCCAGTAAAGGGAAAGAAGAGGCAGGGAGTTGGCAAAGTTTTGCAGCTCGGAAGCATCCCGGTTCCCGAGAACCCCTTGGGCCACGCGCCAGGCCACCTGCTTAAGGCCCCTGGCCACTTCCTCCGCCACCTTCAGGCCCCTATCGAGAAGACCCTCGCCCTTCGGGGTAAGCAGGTCCTTGGGAATGGGATAAACCTCCCGACGGATGTCCAGGATTTTTGCCTGGTCCGACACCTGGCCGAGGACGCGGAGAGTGAAGGAAACACCCTCCTCCTCCAGCTCTCCCGCATGCACCAAGACCGCCGGCCAGGTGCCGCCTGCAGCGGGTAGCATGGCCCCGAAATCCCGCCAGAAGCTCTTTTCCATGCTCAAACGCAGGGGAAGGATGCTTCCCTTTTTGTCCTGGCGGTAGGCCACCATGGGATCTCGCCAGGCCACCTCCTGGGGTTCCACCCCGGGGCCATAATCCATCCACCTTACCCCCTGGCCCTCGTCCACCAAACGAACCCCCCGGCTGGGCCAGACGTACACCAAGCTCACCCCGCTCAGGGACCACTTGGTGGCGTGTTTCTCCACGTCCTTCACCCTAAGGGGTTCCCGTTCCCAGACGGGCATGCCGGGATCGCCCTGGGGTACCAGGTTCAGCACCAGGGTTTCGAACAGATTCGCCCCCATGACCAGGAAGGCCGCCGGGCGGGCCAGGGGTGCGTCTTTGGCCGATGTGACCCCAAGCCTTCGCAAAAGCCCTCCCGGAGCGAAACTTTGGTGCACCACCAGGGCCCGGGCTGCCTCGGCGTAGGAAGCCAGAGGAGGGTTCTCGTCCACGGTGTGATCGAAGAGGGTGGGGTTATTGCCGTTGGCCAGCTGGGGGAGGAGTTTGCTCCAGGGGAGGAGGTCCTCCTGGGGAAGGTCGGGGATCTGCAAAAAGGGGGCGGTGTCGTGGAAAAGGTAAAAACGATCCCAATACTTGTCCAGGTACCCCTCGAGGCTACCCCGGTCAAACTCTCCCCTATCCAAAAGGTCCAGAGCATCATACTTTCCCTTCACGGGGGGCAGGGCCCGGTAGAGCACCGCCAGGAGCAGGCGGTGCAGGGCCGCCTCCTCGAGGGGGAAGGGAGTTTCAATGCGGGTTATGGTGTGGGCGTTGACGAGCGCTTCCCTTACCCCTACCTCTTCAACTTTGTCGTTCCTGAGTACAGGTATCCATGGTTCCAGAAGCAAGTTAAACTTACTCATCTCCTCTCCCCTCCTTCTCAGGCTAGGTCCCCCTCGCGACATCCGCTGTCGGAATCAAGTTCGGAGTCCAAATCACCCGTTGACAGAATGCACCAACGCTCGCGTTCTTTCTGCCATAAGGTCTCGTAGAAGATCCCCCTTCCCTCTTCAATGCTGTCCTCTAGCAAATGGCGAACTTCACAATCCCTACAGGAACGCACATGGAGCTGTATGAACTTCATCATGGCATCTAAGGCAGCTTCCATACTCTCCTGGGCAATGAGGGTTCGGGCAATCCAAGCTCCCATCCTTCCCAAAGGGTAGCTTAATCGCCTCCGCTTTGTCAAGTGTTTGGCTTTAAGTACCGGCTCACCCCAAAAACAAAAACCCCACAAACGTGGGGACTCGCTAACTCAAAAGCGAAACACGGGCCATCCCCGAACTCAGGGGACTAAACATCAACATACACCACCCCAAGCTCCTCGTCCACCACAACCTTCAAAACCGAGTCCTCCCTAGCAAACACCCTCTCCACCTCTAACGGCCTGAGTCCTCGCAAGAGGCCGCTTTTCGCCCAGGCCGATGGAGGCTTTTCCCCCAAGAGCGTCTGGGGAATCGGAAACCTGGAAAGCCGCACCGCCCGGCTCCAGAGTGCCAGGACATCCTCCTTCCCCAGGTCACCCTTCATCTTGGCTGGCCGACGGCCATCGGCATCTAGGAACCACTCCTCTCCCCTTCGGTAAAGGGGCACCACGGAAACCGAGGGTTCCCCCAGGCGGGTGAGGAAGCGCTGGGTACTGGCGTTTTCCTCCTCATCGTCCAGACGGAAGTCCGATGCCAGCGCTGAAGCATCCAGCTGGGAAAGAAGCCTATCCAGCTCGGCCAAGGAAAGGTTTCCCGCCATGCTGGCGTCTTTTTGCAGCCTGTCTATCAGATTCTGGTAACTCTTCCTCGCCCTATCCCTCAAGCTGTCGGGGAACCCCTCTGGCAGGCGCTCGTAGACCTCCTCCAAGAGGCCCTCGAGGTCTGCAGGAACCTTTACCGTTTCCCTTCCCTGAAGGGCAAGCCAGGTGGATAGGAGCACATAGTCCTCGTAAACCCTGTTCCAGTGAAGCTCCCGGCCAAACTCGGGCTCGTCCGTGAGCCCGCCTACCAGAAGCACCGGGGTCTGGTGGCCCTCGGGCCGCTTCCGAGTATGCCGGTGGAGCCGTCCAGCCCGCTGGAAAAGGAGGTCAACGGGCGCCAGGTCCGAGTAGAGGAGATCAAAGTCCAGGTCCAGGCTCTGTTCCGCCACCTGGGTGGCCACCAGGATGGCCTTCTCTGGCCGGGGCCCGTGCTTGCCGAAAAGGGCCAGGGTTACCGCTTCCCTCAAGGCCCGCTCCTCGGCGGGAAAACGGGCGTGCAGGAGGAAGACCAAAGTTCCATCCTTTAGGCGCTTGCCCACCACCCACCGGCCCTTCTCCTCTCGGATCTCCCAAAGGCCAGGCCAGGCACCCTGGTTGGGCCCGGCCCCGAAGGAGTCCAGAAGCTCATCCAGCGTAAGCCGCTCCCCCTCGCCCAAGGCCTGGTAGAGGGCTTGCGCCCGATCCACCGTGTTCACAATGGCCCCGAGGGCACCGGGTAGCTGCTCTTTCAGGGCTTCAGCCACCTGGGAAACCTCCGTGGGAGCCCCTTGGAGGTGCAAGGTCTTCTCCTCTAAGGGCACGTGGCGGGCACCCAGCAACCCACCCCCGGAAAAAGCGGCCACCCTAGGGTACGGAGGAAGCTCCACCCCTCCCACTCCCCAGGCGGAAAGCAGCTCCTCCCGCTTCTTCTTGGGAAGGGTGGCCGTCATCAGGATCACGCTGGAACCCAGGGCCCTAAGCCAGAGCAAAAGGGACTTCAGGAGGCCGGAGGTGTACGTGTCGTAGGCGTGCACCTCGTCTAGCACCACCACGCGGTTCATCAGGCCCCACAGACGAATGAAGTGGTGCTTCACCTTTAGGACGCCAAGGAGCGCCTGGTCTAAGGTTCCCACCCCATGCCCCGCCAACATAGCCCGCTTCTTGGCGGAAAACCAGGTGGAAGCGGCCACACCACCGGATTCCTGGCCTGGATTCCGCTCCAGCTCGATGTCGTACACCTCCATGGGCCTGGTCCGCTCCAAGAGCTCGGCGTACTGGGGGTTCAAGAGCGCCGCCCCATGCTGAAGCTGGAGCTCCCACCGCTCCCCTCCCGAAAGCCGCTCCAGGAACTCCCTGATCCTGTTAAAGAGGCCGTTGGCCGTGGCCTGGGTGGGCAGGGCCACGTAAAGGCCCCGGTGATCCAAGCGTTCCCTCAAGAGGTGCGAAGCGTAAAGGGCGGCCTCGGTCTTCCCCAAACCCATGGGGGCCTCCACCAAGAGGAGAACCGAATCCCCAGGGGTTTTCTCCAAAAGCTCCGGGACGCTGGACTGAAGGGGGTTGGGCGAAAAGGGGAAGAGTTCCTCAAAGCGCCTCACCCCCCTTGGGCTGACCCTGGGCCAGGGGAGGTCCTCGAGGGCCTTGCGGGCCAGTTCCAGGGCGTCCTGCCAGTACTCCAATGCCTCGGGATCCCTGCCGTAGGGGAAGAACCGGGGGTCGGAGGCAATCCAGTCGGCAAAGGAGGCCAGGGCCATGACCCGCAGAATGGCAGGTGCCTCCGCATCTTCCACTGGGAGCACCAAAGGCAAATTCAGGCCCAAGGACTGGGCCAGCCTCAGGGCCAAATGATCCCTAACCTCTTGCCACGTTGAAGCTTCGGACTTCACATGAAGACGGGCGGTTTTGAGTTCCTCGCCCTGCGCCAGGAATCCATGGTGGGCCCCTAAACCCTTGGCCAGCGGGTCCGCCAGTCGCAAGGGGGGCCCGTGCCTTTTCAAGACGTCCTTTACATACAGCTCCGTAAAGACCCCATGCGCAACCCACTGCTCCCGAACCAGCTCCTCGTCCCAGGTGAGGCCCGCATCCCACACCCGCTTAGCCCCCTCATCCCAGGCGGCCTGAAAAACCGGGCTGGCCTTGCCCAGATCGTGAAGCCCTGCCAGAAAGGCCACCCAAGGCAACGCCTCTTTCTCGCCCAGGTTCCAGTCTGTGGCATAGAGCTTTCGAGTGCGCCCGGGCTCCCTTTCCAGGATGGCCCAGGCCACCGCCGCGGTGTCCAGCATGTGAGCCAGCAAGGGGTGAAAGGGGTCCCCGCTTTTGGCCCAAAGTGTTAAGGCTTGGGTTTGCACCTCCATGTTCCCACCCTATCCCCTTATCCCGACAGACTCTGTCGCCTTGGCCAAAACCTGACGGGCCTCTTCCAGCCACAGGCTGCGGAGTTCAGGAGGCGAGAGCACCTCCACCCGAGGCCCAAAGCTTTGAACCCAGGAAAGCACCTCCCAGGGCACCCCACCCTTGAACGGGACCGCCTTGAGACGAGCCAAAAGGCTCCCGTCGGGAAGCTCCTTATCCACCGTAAGACCGGGATAATCCCCCTCGAGGGCCCGCCAGGCTGCCTCTGGAGCAAAGCGGAGGCGGACTTCCACGGTTTCCTCCCGGGCCCCCACCACCCCCCAGGCCTGGCGCAGGTAGACGTTGGGGTCAAAGTCCTCTGGAAACTCGTAGGTCTCCTCCAAAAGGCGGGCGTTGCGCATGCGGTTTAGTTTGAAGGTAAGAATCTGGCGGTGGTATGTGCGCTCGTACCCGATGGCGTAAAGGCCCAGGTTGGTGCGGTTGGCCTCGAGGAAGTACACCAAGACCTCCTTGGGGCGCCAGTTTTTGGAACCACCCGAGCGGTACTCAAAAGCCAGAACCCTGCGCTCCAAAAGCGCCCGGGCCACCATTTCCAGGGTGCGGGAATCTCCCCGGCGTTCCTCTAGCCCCTGGGTGCTTTTCAAAAGCAAGGACCTCAAAGGCTCGGGAAGCATTTTGGCCAGCTTCTCCAAGGCGTTCTCATACTGGCGGGTCGGGGCCTGATGATATAAGAGCCTCCCGGCAGCGAAAAGGGCTAGGGCCTCCACCGGATGCAAGGTGGGAGGTCGGTCCGGAATGCGGTAAAGGCCGCGGCCAAGCTGCTCTATCCTGTAACCGGCATGGGACAGGGCCTCGAGGTCCCGCTCCACGGTGCGCACGCTCACACCGTAAAGCTGGGCCAGTTCGGAAACCCGGTGCGGGCGAAGGCTAAGGCGCTCCACCAGGGACAAAAACCGTTCCGCCTTGGACTTCAGGTCCATAGTTGGAAGCATTATAGCCCAAGTTCCGCTATACTGGGGTTACCTGCCCTATCCCTAGCTAGACGTTCAGGGCACCTTGGGGCAGGGGGGGTTCTTGACAAAACATCCCTCGCTTCTCACGGGGTTCGAGGCTTTAAACGGGCCTATTGTCTGGAATAGCCCCCTTTACAGACACATAGAGGGGGGTCAGCGGGGGTTTTTGCCGTCTAGGTCATGTGTAGTCCCCACGCATGTGGGGATGGCCCGGAGGTGCGGATCCCGGAGACCGGGGCCCCGTAGTAGTCCCCACGCATGTGGGGATGGCCCTGCCCGATGGCGAGGAGTAGGCTTCTCCCACGAGTAGTCCCCACGCATGTGGGGATGGCCCGACCTCACCCCCCTCCAGCTCCGCCTGGTGGAGGTAGTCCCCACGCATGTGGGGATGGCCCGTCCCCGGCCTAGCTCCACCGTGGCCCACCAGCGTAGTCCCCACGCATGTGGGGATGGCCCGGCCCCCCAAGGTCCAAGTCACCTGCTCAACGTGTAGTCCCCACGCATGTGGGGATGGCCCGGCCTAGGAGGAGCTTGAGGGGCCAGACCTCGAGTAGTCCCCACGCATGTGGGGATGGCCCGCTAAGCCATCAAAGGGGGAGAGGGTCCAGAAGTAGTCCCCACGCATGTGGGGATGGCCCGGAGCCATCTGGTGATTGAAACTGAAGTGGGCCGTAGTCCCCACGCATGTGGGGATGGCCCGCAAACCTCTCCCTGGAGCGAGCGGCCACCCTGGTAGTCCCCACGCATGTGGGGATGGCCCGCTCCTGCCCGTCCAGGTTGAGCTCCTTCACCCGTAGTCCCCACGCATGTGGGGATGGCCCGTTCAGCGGCATTACGCACCTCCTTCATCCTCAGTAGTCCCCACGCATGTGGGGATGGCCCGCAAGCGCGCCTGTCCCTGGGGCAGGTCCAGGCGTAGTCCCCACGCATGTGGGGATGGCCCAAGTAGGACTCGGTATAGGCCTCCACCGCCCTCGTAGTCCCCACGCATGTGGGGATGGCCCGCGACTCCCCCACTTTTCGGATGCTGTCGGTACGTAGTCCCCACGCATGTGGGGATGGCCCGGGCTGCTCCGGTGGCCGATGGCACCACCGAGGTAGTCCCCACGCATGTGGGGATGGCCCGGGGATAGGCGTCATGGTGGGAGGAGCCCTACGCGTAGTCCCCACGCATGTGGGGATGGCCCGTTGTCAATAGTTGTCCGAAGGGGTACATTAGGGTAGTCCCCACGCATGTGGGGATGGCCCGTGCTGGCGGCGGGGAGCATGTTCTACGTGGAGGTAGTCCCCACGCATGTGGGGATGGCCCGCTCCTCCCGCTCGCGGGCAGACATCTTGAACCGTAGTCCCCACGCATGTGGGGATGGCCCTAGGCGGGAGAGGGGGAACAGCCGGAAGCGGAGGTAGTCCCCACGCATGTGGGGATGGCCCGCATCGGAGGAGGTGGGATGATGCGCAGGGCAAGTAGTCCCCACGCACGTGGGGATGGCCTGAGAATGTACAAGGTTGCCCCGTAGGATAAGCCCCCCAAAGCTTCGGCCAGGAGGGCCTCCAGCCTTCGCTGGAGGTCCATTTCCAGGGGCCGGAGGGCTAGCTGTAACGCGCCCGTAGGCGTGAGGAGGGAGAAGTGGAGAGTCGCCCGCCTGGGCGTGGGGCTTTCCCTGGAGAAGATCTACGAGAGTGTGGAGCTAGGGACTTCTTTCCAGGCCGACTTGGGGGCCAGGTAGTACCATGGAAATGCCATGGGGCCCGAGGAAGTCAAGGCCAGGATAGGGCCTTACCGGGAAGAGTTGAGGGAGCGTTTTGGGGTGGAGGCCCTCTACCTCTTTGGCTCCTCGGCTCGAGGGGAAGCGGGTGAGGGAAGCGACGTGGACCTTTTGGTGCGCTTTTCCCGTCCCCCGGGCTTTCTGGGCTACATGGGCCTGAAGCTCTTTCTCGAGGACCTTCTAGGCAGACCCGTGGACCTGGTCATGGAGCACACCCTGCGGCCGGAAGTGCAGCCTTTTGTGGAGCGGGAGGCCCTAAAAGTTGCGTGATTGGCGGTTAAACCTTGTTGACATGCGGGAGTTTGCCTCTAGGGCCCTTCGTTACCGGCAGGGCTTGGGGCGGGAAACGGTGTTCACGGATCCCCTGCGCCTGGACGCCATCTTACGTAACCTGGAGCTTTTGGAGGAGGTGGCCAAGAGCGTTCCCGTGGCCTTTCGTATATGCTTTCAGGCGCCTAGGGTTGCGTTGCGCGAAGGGCAAACAGATTAAGGACACGGAGCAATGCGCCCGAATTCTCTCTGCCGTCCGCGCGGGAACTGGCCCGCATGCGGGCCAAGCCCCTTCTAAGGCGTCAGCCGCCACAGGGCCTGGATGGGAACCGCTAACAGGTCCCTTTCCACCGCCAGGATCTCCTCTCCCCCATAAAGGACCACACCCCTTAGGAAGCGATCCTTGGCCAGGGAACGCAGAGCCTTAAGTCCTGAAAAGTCTCTTAGCCCCAAGGTGCGGCTCGCCTTGACCTCGAGGCCCACCACCCTTCCCTCCCACTCCAGGACCAGGTCCACCTCCTGGCCCGTGTGGGTGCGGAAGTGGTACAGGTTTGGGGCCACCTGGCTCCAACCCAGGCCCTTGAGGATCTCCAACACCACGAAGTTCTCCAGCAGGGGACCGAAGCTGGAAGCCTGATCCAGGGCCAGGCCCCCGTAGCGTAAGAGGCTTGCCGCCAGGCCCGAGTCCACAAAATAGAGCTTGGGCGCCTTCACCAGACGGCCCTCACCCCCCGGGGTCCAGGCGGGAACCCGCACCACCAGGAAGAGGGCCTCGAGGAGGGCCAGGTAATCCCGAAGGGTGGAAAGGGGAAGCCCTGCCCCCCGGGCCACCTCGGACTGGTTCATGGGACTTCCCAGCCTGAGGGCCAGAAGGCCCAGGACCTTGGGCACCTCCAGAAGCCGGTGGATGCGGGAGAGGTCCCGCAGGTCCCGCTCCAACAGGGCCTTCAGGTAGGCCTCGAACCAAGCCTGGCGCCGCCTTCCCTTCCGGGTCACGGCCTCGGGAAACCCACCTCTAAACACCCGCTCCTCCAGGGACACAGCCTCCAGCCGTCCGGCGGAGGGAAAGCGGGGGGAGAACAGGAGGTCCAGAAACTTCTCCTCCTTGCCCTCCAGCTCCCCTTGGGAAAGCGGCCAGAGGGTGAGGACCTCCATCCTGCCCACCAGCTCCCCCGAGGCCTGGGGCAGGACAAGGACGTTGGCGGAACCCGTGAGCAGGAACCGACCTGGCCGCCGGTCCTCGTCCACCAGGAGCTTGATGGCCCGAAGAAGGCCGGGAGCCCGTTGTACCTCGTCCAGGACCAGAGGGCCTTCCTGCGCCTGAAGGAAGCCCAGGGGGTCGTGCTGGGCAGAGGCCAAGACCAGGGGGTCGTCCAGGGTCAGGTAGCGGCCGTATCCCAGGCTGCGCACCAGGGTGCTCTTCCCCACCTGCCTGGCCCCGGCCAGAAAAACCACGGGGGTGTCCTGGAGAGCCTCGAGGAGACGGGGGGTGAGAAAGCGGGGGTACATGGGAGGATTGTACACCCGATCCTCGCGGAAAATCTACGAGATCTCCGCAGATATTCTGCGACTTACATGGCAGCAAAGAGATATCCCCCCGAGCGGTCCTCAGGTAACCCTCGCGCGGCCTCACCGAGGAGTTGCAGGTTCGTGACGTCCTCCCCCGAATGAATTCGGGGGCATCCCTTAGGATGCACGCAAGCACTCCTTGCGCTTCGGTTCGCCAAGATACGGGCTGCGCCCGTGACGGACCGTATGCCATCCCAACCGGAATGACAAGACCACGGGCCGCGCCACTCGGCCACTACTCCCCTTCACGGGAGATACGTGGAATGCCCGCTCGTAGATATTGAGCGCAGCATTCACATCCGCCTGGGCCGTCCACCCACAGGAGCAACGGTAGAGTCCCCGGTGAACCCGGTTGGCCTTCCTCACCTGGCCACAAGCATGGCAAGTGCGGGAGGTACCCCGCTCCTCCACGTCGTTCCGTACGGTGATCCCCACAAGGGCCGCCTTGTACCGGAGCATGTGAAGGATCTTGCGGTAGGGCCAAGCGTGTAAGCGCTGGTTTACCCGGGGACCGTAATCCATCCCTTCCCGGATGCCCGTGAGATTCCCGATGACGATCTCCTTCACCCCGCGTTGGACACACTCGCGGATGAAGTGGGAGGTAGCCAGGTGAAGGAGGTGCCCCACCTGTCGGCTTTCCTTGCGGGCAATCTGCCTGAAACGACGGGACATGCGGGGATTCTCCTGGGATGGGGGTTTCACCCTTGCCCGCACCTTCTGCCAGTACCGACGGGCCGCCTTGATGAAACGGCCAGAG
>NZ_KB905761.1 GCF_000381045.1 Thermus scotoductus DSM 8553
CGAGGGACCCGGTGAAATTGAACTGGCCGTGAAGATGCGGCCTACCCGTGGCAGGACGAAAAGACCCCGTGGAGCTTTACTGCAGCCTGGTGTTGGCTCTTGGTCGCGTCTGCGTAGGATAGGTGGGAGCCTGTGAAGCCGCCCTTTCGGGGGCGGTGGAGGCGCCGGTGAAATACCACCCTGACGCGGCTGGGGGCCTAACCCAAGGGATTGGGGACAGCGCTTGGCGGGCAGTTTGACTGGGGCGGTCGCCTCCTAAAGGGTAACGGAGGCGCCCAAAGGTTCCCTCAGGCGGGACGGAAATCCGCCGGAGAGCGCAAGGGTAGAAGGGAGCCTGACTGTGAGGCCTGCAAGCCGAGCAGGGGCGAAAGCCGGGCCTAGTGAACCGGTGGTCCCGTGTGGAAGGGCCATCGATCAACGGATAAAAGTTACCCCGGGGATAACAGGCTGATCTCCCCCGAGCGTCCACAGCGGCGGGGAGGTTTGGCACCTCGATGTCGGCTCGTCGCATCCTGGGGCTGAAGAAGGTCCCAAGGGTTGGGCTGTTCGCCCATTAAAGCGGCACGCGAGCTGGGTTCAGAACGTCGTGAGACAGTTCGGTCTCTATCCGCCACGGGCGCAGGAGGCTTGAGGGGGGCTCTTCCTAGTACGAGAGGACCGGAAGGGACGCACCTCTGGTTTCCCAGCTGTCCCTCCAGGGGCATAAGCTGGGTAGCCATGTGCGGGAGGGATAACCGCTGAAAGCATCTAAGCGGGAAACCCGCCCCAAGATGAGGCCTCCCACGGTGTGAAGCCGGTAAGGACCCGGGAAGACTACCCGGTGGATGGGCCGGAGGTGTAAGCGCCGTGAGGCGTTGAGCTGACCGGTCCCAATCGTCCGAGGTCTTGACCCTTTTGCCCTGATGACCACCCCAGCTTGGATCCCCTGCCGCTTGAAGGCGGCGTGGGATTTTGAAAAACAAAACACGAGAATCCCCCGTGCCCATAGCGGCGTGGAACCACCCGTTCCCATTCCGAACACGGAAGTGAAACGCGCCAGCGCCGATGGTACTGGGACCGCAGGGTCCTGGGAGAGTAGGTCGGTGCGGGGGATTTTTACTACGCGGGAGTAGCTCAGTTGGTAGAGCACGACCTTGCCAAGGTCGGGGTCGCGGGTTCAAGTCCCGTCTCCCGCTCCACATCAACCCCCAGGCCTAGGCCTGGGGGTTTTTCATTTGACGCTTTCGTCGGAAAGCCAGTCGGCCCAGGTTTCCAAATGGGCGCTATCGGAAACGGCGAGGACCTCCCGCTCGGGCAGAAGGATCCGGGTGATGGAGGTGTTGGGGATGTGGAAGCGCCGCCAGGCGTCGCCCTCGAGGTCCAGGGCCATCTTCAAGGCGGCGCGGATCACGCCCCCATGGGTCACCAGGAGGTGCCGGCCGGCTGGGAGGGTTTCGAGGAAAGCCTCCAGGCGCCGGGCTAAGTCTGCCATGCTTTCCCCACCAGGACGGGGGGTATGCCAGGGATCCCTTTGGGCAGCCCGGATGAACTCGGGGTACCGGGCCTCCGCTTCCTCCCGGCTCAGGCCGGCCAGGGCGCCCACGTCGATTTCCCGCAAAAGGGGGGTGGTTTCCAAGGGAAGGCCCAGAACCGCCGCCAGGGGCTCGGCGGTTTCCCGTGCCCGGCGGAGGTCGGAGGCGAAGAGCCCATGGAAGGGAAGCTGGCTTCGGGCGAGCCGCTGGGCCAGGCGGAAGGCCTGGCCGATCCCCGCAGGGGAGAGGGGTACATCCAGGTGGCCCTGGAAGCGCTTCTTGACGTTCCACTCGGTTTCCCCGTGGCGGATGAGCCAGAGCTCTTTCATACCAGCCGAACCCCGGAGCCTGCCACTACCCTTCCCACCGGGAAGCTTTCCACCAGGTCCTGGGCCCTCTGGGCCTCCTTTTCCGGCAGGACCAGGATAAGCCCAAGGCCCATGTTGAAGACCCGGTACATCTCCTCCTCCGGTATGTTTCCCAGGCGTTGCAGGTAGGGGAAGATGGGGGGAATGGGCCAGCTTCCCTTTCGGATCTCCGCTCCCAGGCCCTCGGGAAGAGCCCGGGGCAGGTTTTCCGGGAGGCCGCCCCCGGTGATGTGGGCGATGGCGTGGATCCTCACCCCAGCTTCCCTAAGCGTTAGGAACTCCTTGAGGTAAGCCCGGTGGGGGCGGAGGAGGGCTTCTTTTAGGCTTTCCCCAAGCTCGGGTACGGGCGCCTCGAGGTCCAGCCCCTCCACCGCCTTCCGGATCAGGGAGTAGCCGTTGGTGTGAGGGCCGGAGGAGGGAAGGGCCAGAAGGAGATCCCCTTCCCGGACCCTTTCCGGGCCCAGGATCTCCTCCTTCTCCACCACGCCCACCAGGGTGCCCACCACATCCCAGGCTCCTTCCCGGTAGACCCCGGGCATCTCGGCGGTCTCCCCGCCCAGAAGGGGAATGCCCAGGGCCTTGCAGGCCTCGGCCAGGGAGGTGAGGAGCGCGGAGAGCACCTCCTCCTCCAGGCGGCTTGCCGCCAGGTAGTCCATGAAGAAGAGGGGCAGGGCCCCCTGGGCCAGGAGGTCGTTCACGGAGTGGTTCACCAGGTCAAAGCCCAGCCCGGACACATTGCCCACCTGGAGGGCCAAAAGGGTCTTGGTGCCCACCCCGTCCGTGGTGGCCACCAGGACGGGCTCCTTCATTTCCTTTAGCCCGCCGGCGTCGAAAAGCCCTCCAAAGGCTCCAATCCCCCGTAACACCTTGGGGGTATAGGTGGCGACGATGGCCTCCTTGGCCCTTTTCAGGGCTTCCGCCTTGGCCTCGATGTGCACCCCGGCTTCCTCGTAACGCATCGGCCTCATCCTACCCCAAGGGCCTCGAGGAGAAGCCGGCGCACCAGGTCGGGCTTGGCCTGGCCCTTGGTTCTCCTCATCACCTGGCCCAACAGGGCGTCCAAAGCTTTCAGCTTGCCCTGGCGCACGCTTTCTGCCGCTTCGGGCATGGCGGCGATCACCTCGGTCACCACAGCCCTCAAGGCTCCCTCGTCCGCCACCACCCTTAGGCCCCTCTCCCGCACCAAGGTTTCGGGATCCTGCCCTTCCAAGACTTCGGGAAGGAGTTCTTTGGCCACCCGGCTGGTGATCTCCCCCCGTTCAAAGAGGGCCACCAGCCGGGAAAGGCCCTCCGGGGTAAGGCGGGTTTCCTCCAGGGAAAGGCCCCGTTCGTTTAAGAGCCCGGCCACATCCGCCAAAAGCCAGTTGGCCAGGGCCTGAGGGGAGGCCTGGCCCAGGCTTAGGGCTCGGTCCAGGAAGCGGGCCAGGGAAGGGGTGTAGGCCAGGACCTCGGCGTCCTGGGCCTTGATCCCCAGGGCCTGGTAGCGTTTTTCCTTCTCCCAGGGGAGTTCCGGTAACCCCTTATGGATCTCCTCCAGCCATTCCCGGGGGATGGGGACCGGGGGGATGTCGGGCTCGGGGAAGTAGCGGTAGTCGGCTTCCTCCTCCTTGGTGCGCATGGGGTAGGTTTTGCCGCTTCCCTCCTCAAAGCCCAGGGTGGCCTGCTTCACCCGCTCCCCGCGCCTTAGGATCTCCGTCTGGCGGCGGATCTCGTACTCTAAGGCCCTCTGCACGCTCTTAAAGGAGTTCAGGTTTTTGATCTCCACCTTGGTGCCCAAGGGCTCCCCCATGCGGCGAACGGAAACGTTGACATCGGCCCGCATTTTGCCTTCCTCGGGGCTGGCCTCGGAGATGCCCAGGGTTTGCACCAAAGCTTGGATGTGTTGCAGGAAAAGCCGGGCTTCCTCGGGGCTATGGATATCGGGCTCGGTTACCAGCTCTATCAGGGGGCTTCCCGCCCGGTTCAGGTCCAAAAGGGTGCGGTCCTCCAGGTGGAGGCTTTTCCCGGCATCCTCCTCCAGGTGGAGGCGCTTGATGCGCACGGTTCTTTCCCCCAGGGGCAGCCCTCCCCCTTGGCCCAAGGGGAGGTCGTACTGGCTGATCTGGTAGTTTTTGGGCAGGTCGGGGTAGAAGTAGTTCTTGCGGTGGAAAACGAGCCTTTCCGGAACCCGGCTTCCCAGGGCCAGGGCCAGCTTTAGGCCGAACTCCACTGCCTTTTTGTTGGGCACGGGGAGGCTTCCGGGCAGGCCTAGGCAGACGGGGCAGGTGTGGGTGTTGGGGGGAGCGCCAAAGTAGTCGGCTTCGCAGCCGCAGAAGGCCTTGGTCCGGGTCTTCAGGTGCAGGTGGACCTCGAGGCCGATGACCGCCTCATACATGGCCTAAAGTTTACCAGCTGGATCTAGGGGCGCTTGGCTCCCTCCTGCACCCCGCTCAAACGCATGAACTCCTTGGGATCCACCGCCCGGGAAAGGCCCAGCTCGTAGGTGATCAGCTTGCGCTTGTAAAGGTCAGCAAGGCAAGCGTCCATGGTGATCATCCCGTACTGGCCGCCCGTCTGGATGACGCTCCTAAGCTGGTGGCTCTTCCCCTCCCGGATCAGGGCCCTTACCGCAGGGGTAGCGATCATGAGCTCGTAGGCCAAGACCCGCCCGCCCCCAAAGGCCTTGGGGAGGAGCTGCTGGGTTAAAACGGCCACCAGGTTGTTGGAAAGCTGCACCCGCACCTGCTCCTGCTGGTTCTCCGGGAAGACGTCCACGATGCGGTCTATGGTCTCGGGGGCGGAGTTGGCGTGCAGGGTGCCCATGACCAGGTGCCCGGTTTCCGCAGCGGTGATGGCGGCGGCGATGGTTTCGTAGTCCCGCATCTCCCCCACCAGGATCACGTCCGGGGCCTGGCGAAGAACGCTTCTCAGGGCCTTGTGGAACCCGTGGGTATCGGAGCCGATCTCCCGCTGGTTGACGATGGCCTTCTTGTGCTTGTGGAAAAACTCAATGGGGTCCTCGATGGTCACGATGTGCACCGGCTTGCGCTCGTTGATGTAGTCGATCATGGAGGCCAGGGTGGTGCTCTTCCCCGACCCGGTGGGCCCCGTGACCAGGACCAGGCCTCTGGGGCTTAAGGCGATCTCGGCGATGTTCTTGGGCAGGCCCAGCTCCTCAAAGCTCTTGATGGTGGCGGGCACCACCCTAAGGACCCCGCCCACGCTTCCCCGTTGCAGGAAGACGTTGACCCGGTAGCGGCCCTTTCCCGGGAGGCTGAAGGAGAAGTCCAGCTCCTTTTCCTCTTCAAAGATCCGCTGTTGCTTCTCGTCCATGAGGGCGTACATGAGGCGGCGGGTGTCCTGGGGGGAGAGGGGCTCGTACTCCGTGGGGTGGAACTCCCCGTCCACCTTGATCATGGGGGGAAGGCCCACGGTGATCACCAGGTCGCTGGCCCCCCGCTCCACGGCCAGGGTTAAGAGGTCCACGATGTCGGGTGTTTTGGCCATACCTACCTCCTTCACTCAATGGTACGCGCCAGGACTTCCTCGAGGGTGGTGATTCCCTGGAAGGCCTTGTAGATCCCGTCCTCCCTCAGGGTCTTCATCCCCTTTCTTCTGGCGATCTCCTTGATCTCGGTGGCCGACTTGCCCGCCACGATGGCGTGGCGGATCTCGTCGTCCACCACCAGTAGCTCGTGGATGGCGTAGCGTCCCTTGTACCCGGTACCGCCACAACGCTCGCACCCCATGCCCCTAAAGAGCTTGGCCCCCTGGAGCTCCTTTTCGCTCAGGCCCAGGCGGTGCAGGACCTCGGGATCGGGCTTCACCTCCACCTTGCAGTGGTCGCAGATCCTTCGCACCAGGCGCTGGGAAAGGACCCCGATGAGGGCGGCGGAGATGTTGAAGAGCTCCACCCCCATCTCGTCCAGACGGGTAATGGCCTGGGCGGCGTCGTTGGTGTGCAGGGTGGCGATGACCAAATGCCCGGTGAGGGCGGCCTCGGTGGCGATCTTGGCGGTCTCGGAGTCCCGGATCTCCCCCACCATGATGATGTCCGGGTCCTGCCTCAAAAAGGCCCTCAGGGCCCGGGCGAAGGTGAGGCCCGCCTGGGGGTTCACCTGGGTCTGGTTGATGCCAGGAATCTCGTACTCCACGGGGTCCTCGATGGTCTGGGTGTTCTTGTCCGGGGTGGCGATGCGCTTTAGGATGGAGAAGGTGGTGAAGCTCTTGCCCGAGCCCGTGGGCCCGGTGATGAGGAAGATGCCGTAGGGCTTGGAGATCACCTCCTGGAAGCGCTCAAAAACGCCTGGGGCAAAGCCCAGACCCTCGATCTCGGGGATGTCGGCGGCCTTTTTCAAAAGGCGCATCACCGCCTTCTCCCCGTAGACCGTGGGCAAGGTGGAGAGGCGGAGGTCCAGGTCAATGCTCCCGTCCCGGTAGCGCACCCGGCCGTCCTGGGGCAGGCGTCTTTCCGCGATGTTGAGGCCGCCCATGATCTTGACCACGCTGATGATGGAGTTTAGGGCCCCTTTGGACAAAGTGGTGTACTGGCGCAAGGTGCCGTCAATCCTTAGGCGCACCAGGACATCGCTCTGGCGGGGCTCCACGTGGATGTCCGAGGCGTCTTGTAAGTAGGCCTCCCGGATCACCTGCTTGACGAACTTTTGGGCAGCGCTTTCGTCCAGCTCGGGAACGGCGGCCTCCTCCTCCTGGTAGCCCTTGGATAGCTCCTTGGCGATCTCTCCCAGCTCCTCCCTGCTGTAAAAGCGTTCAATGAGCTTGGTGATGGCGGCCTCCGTGGCCACGGCGGGCACCACCTCGTAAGCTAGGCCCTTGCGCTTGAGGGCTAGGCGCACATCGTCCAGGGCCAGGATGTTCCGGGGGTCCTTCATGAGGAGGACTAGGCGATTTCCCTCCACGTGGTGGGGGAAGATGCCATAGCGGCGGCAGAGGTCCTCGGGGAGGAGAAGGGCGGCCCCAGGGTCAGGGGGGGTCTGCTCAGGGTTGATGTAGGCGTAGCCCAGCTGGGCCGCCACCGCCTGGGCCAAGGCCTCGGGTTTTAACTTCCCCGAGGCCACCAGGGTGTCCTCCAGGCGGCCTCCGCCTTGGCGTTGCTTCTTTAAGGCCTCCTCCACGTCCTCAGGCCGGGCCAGGCCCAGCTCCACCAGGATCTCCCCCAGGGGCTTGGCCTTGGGTAGGCGCCGTTGCACCTCGAGGGCCTCCCTTAAGTCCTCCCGGCTCAGGCGCCCCTCCTGGACCAAGACCTCCCCCAGGCGGCTTTTTTCCGGATAGGCCTGGTGGAAAAGGGCTTCCCACTCCTTGGGAAGGGTGAGGAGGAAGCGGGCGGGGCGCCCAAGGAGCTCCGCCACCGCTTCCTTGTGCCGGGAGTCGGCCAGCACCACCTCCACCTCCCCGTCCCGGAAGGCTACGGGCACGGCGCTATAGCGCAGGGCGTCGGAGCGCAGGAGAAGGTTGGTGGCGGCGGGGTCGGGGGATAGACCCTGGGTAGAGGGGAGAAACTCCATTCCCTTCTGCTCGGCCAAAACCCGGTAGAGGACTTCCTCGGGTAGCCCCTTGCGCACCAGGATTCGGCCCAGGAGATCCCCGGTCTTTTCCTGCTCCACCAGGGCTTCCTCCAGGGTGTTCCGGTCCAGGAGGCCCTTCTCCACCAGAAGCTCGCCCACCTTCAGCTCCTCCCGGCTGGGGCCGGTGGGGGGTGGGGATGGGGTTAGGCCCAGCTCCGGGTAGTTCTTGGCCAAGGCGTAAAGGAAGGCGCTTTTGGTGGCCTGGTAGGGCTCCACCACCATTCCGGTGAGGTCCTCCACCTCCTCGAGGGCCAGGGTGTCCAGAGGGTTCACGAAGGCCACCCGTACCACGCCCGCCTCCTCGTCCACGGCGAAGGGGATGGCCTGGAGCTCCTTGGCCTTTTCCGCGGGCAGAAGGGCCCTTACCTTGGGGGGGATCTCCAGGGTGTGAAGCTCCACCAAGGGGATGCCGAAGTGGTCCTCGATGGCCTGGGCGATGCGCCTTTCGGAGAGGAGGCCCGAGTCCACGATGACTTCCGCCAAGGAGCCTCCCACTTCCCGGTGTTTCTCCAGGGCCATCTGCAACTCCTCATCGGTGAGGAGCCCGGCATCCAGAAGGATGGCGCCAAGCCGTTTGTCGCCAATGGTCAGCACGCTCATCCCAATCCTCCTCTAAGGCACGCTTCCGCGCGACCGGGGTTTCCTAAACGGAGTCTCCAGCATCCGTATGAAACGCGTGTAAAAAAGCTCCTGCTCCCGCAAGGGGGGCACCAAAACGGTGTAGGCCCCCACCAGGTTGCCCCCAAGGACGTCGGTGAAGATCTGGTCCCCCACCACCGCCACCTCCTGGGGGGAAAGTCCTAAGGCCTTCAGGGCCCGACGGAACCCCAGCCAGGGCTTCAAGGCGGGGGCATGGCCGGGGAGGCCAAGCCTTCCTTGAATCCGGGCGAAGCGCTCGGGTAGGGCGTTGGATAGAAGGTAGATGGGGACCTCGGCCTTGAGCGCTTCCAGCCAGGCCCGGTGTTCGGGCGAGGGTTCCTCCTCCCCATAGGGCAGGAGGGTGTTGTCCAGGTCCAGGATCACCCCCTGAAGGCCCCGCTCCTTCAGCCACTTTGGGGTGAGGTGGAGGAGGGAGGGCAGGACCGCCCGGGGGAAGAGCATGGTTCCATTGTGCCACGGCGGGAAGGGGCCCTTAACGGGGGAGCATGATAAGCCCCCACATCCGTCCCGTCTTTCCCCGGTCCCGGCGGTGGGAAAAGAGGGTGGGTTCGCAGTGGGTGCAGAGGCCCACCTGGTAGATCCTCTCCCGAAGGAGGCCAGCCCTTTCCGCCTGGAGAAGGAGGGCCCCTTCCAGGTCCAGGAGGTACCTACCCGGGGCCTTTGGGTCCGGGGTAAAGGTGTTTAGTCCCGCTTGGGCGAAGCGTTCCGCCACCTCCTCCCCCACCTGGTAACACCGGCCCCCAATGCCTGGGCCCATGGCCAGGTGAACCTGCTTGGGATCCAGCCCCATTTCTTCCAGAAGCTCTAAGGCTCGAGGGAGGATCCCCCCTACCACGCCCCGCCAGCCGGCATGCAGGGCCCCCACCACCCCTTCGGGGTGGTAGAGGAGAAGGGGGTAGCAGTCCGCCGCCCCCACCCTCAGGAGAAGGCCGGGGGTCTTTGTGAGGAGGCCATCCCCTTCCCAGACGCCAGGGCCTTTCACCAGGTGGACCTCTACTCCGTGCACCTGCTTGAGCCCGGCCACGGGAGGATGGCCGAATCGGGAGAGGACCCGCCTTTGGTTCTCGGCCACCCGTTCGGGGTCGTCCCCGGTGGCCGCGGAGAGGTTCAGGCTCTGAAAGGGCCCTTGGGAAACCCCGCCCAGGCGGGTGGTGAAGCCGTGGGGCACGGGCAAGGGGGTGGTGAGGAGGGGAACCATGCCTCTATTGTGCCCTGGGGTTCCGCAAAGCGTGCCTTTACCCCTATTCTTCACAGGCTCAGGTGTATACTATACCCCCATGAAGACGGACCGGAACCAGCTCCGCTTCAACCAGGTTCTCCTCACCCTTCTTCTCCCCCTGGCGGCGTTTTTGGACCTGCCCCTTCTGGTCTATCTCCTTTTCCTCCTCATGGTAAGCCAGCACACCCCCTGGGATCTGATGGTGGCCCTGAAGCGGGCCCTGGGCATCCCGGCCAGGCTGGTGGAGGAGGACCCCAGGCCTCACCGCTTCGCCCGTACCTTGGGGGCGGTGTTTTTGGGGCTTTCCTCCCTCTTCCTCCTTCTCGGGCTCAAGGGGGTGGGGTACACCTTGGCCCTGGTGGTGGCCCTACTGGCCTTCGTCAACCTGGCCTTCGGCTTCTGCCTGGGTTGCTTCCTCTACCTGCACCTGCGTTACGCCCGGGCCCTTATCACCGGGAAATAGCCTCCAGAAGGCGCACCATCTCGATGGCGGTGAAGACCGCCTCGGCTCCCTTGTTCCCCGCCTTGCCCCCGGCCCTTTCCTGGGCTTCCTCCGGGGTGTTGGTGGTGAGAACGCCGAAGACGATGGGTTTTTCCGTCTGAAGCATGGCCTGCATGAGGCCCGAAGCAGCCTGGGCGGCCACGTACTCGAAATGGGGGGTTTCCCCCCGCACCACGGCCCCTAAGGCCACCACCGCATCCACGTCGGGGCGCAGGGCCAGGCGCTTGGCCACCAGGGGTAGCTCAAAGGAACCCGGCACCCAGGCCACCAGAACCTCGGCGGGGTCCCCGCCCAGGCGGGCGTAGGCCTCGAGGGCCCCTTCCAGGAGGAGTTTGGTCACCCGTTCGTTGAAGCGGCCCACGGCGATGGCCAGGCGTACCCCTTTGGCGGTAAGGATGGGGGAGAGGGTCTTGGGCTTCATGGTCCCAATATACTTTGGGGGTGGAGCGGCATCTCCTGGTGCTCCTGGGCTACCGCCTGGGTGGGGCCCTGGTAGCCTAGGGGTATGAAGCTGGAAGGGGAGGCCAAGCTCCTGCGCATCTTCGTGGGGGAGTCGGACCGGCATGGGGGGAGGCCCCTCTATGAAGCCATCGTCCTCGAGGCCAAGCGCCAGGGCCTGGCCGGGGCCACGGTGTTCAAGGGCTTCATGGGCTTCGGTGCCCACTCCCGCATCCACACCGCCAAGATCCTCCAGCTCTCCGAGGACCTGCCCGTGATGATCGAGATCGTGGACACCGAGGAGAGGATCCGGGCCTTTCTGCCCGTATTGGAGGGGATGGTGAAGGAGGGGCTGGTGACCCTGGAGAAGGTGGAGGTTATCCGCTACCGAAGCCGGTGATCCAGGGCACTTTCTTTCCCCGGGGGCTGGTCTAACCATAAAGGTATGGAGAGGATTCCCCCGGGCCAGGTGGTCACGGAGCGGTTCCCCATCCTCACCTATGGGGAGGAGCCCAGGGTTTCCCCCGAGGAGTGGCGGTTTTCCCTCTTCGGCCTGGTGGAGGAGCCCTTTACCCTCACCTACCCGGAGCTCCTCCGCCTGCCCCAGGCGGAGGTGGTGCGGGACTTCCACTGCGTCACCCGCTGGAGCCGCCTGGATGTGGCTTGGCGAGGGGTGCGGGTGAGGGACCTTTTGCTGAGGGCCAAGCCCAAGCCCCAGGCGGTGGCCGCCTTGGTTCACAGCTACGGGGGCTACACCACCAACCTCTTCCTGGAGGACCTCCTGCGGGAGGATGTCCTCCTCGCCCATACCCTTTTCGACAAGCCCTTGCCTTTGGAGCGGGGTGGGCCGGTGCGCCTGGTGGTGCCCCATCTCTATGCCTGGAAAAGCGCCAAGTGGGTGCGGGGCATTGAGCTTCTGGACCACTTGGAGCTGGGGTTTTGGGAAAAGCTGGGCTACCACTTCCGGGGCGACCCCTGGCGGGAGGAGCGCTTTCAGGAGGGTCCCATCCCCGCCGCGAGCCTGAGGTTCCAAAGTCGGAAAGGAGGGAGGGAAGGATGACGGCTCTGGAGCAAGCCCGCCTGGATGTGGAGGAAGCCTTGCGCCGCTACCGGGAGTGCGTGGAGGTGGAGGCCAGCGAGTACGGTGCGGAGTACGAGCGGGTGACCTTCATGGAGTACGAGGCACCGGCCCCTGACCCCTGTGCCGAGGCTTTTTCCCGGCTGGTGGCGGCGGTACGAGCCTACGAAGGAGCCTCGGGGCGGCGGGAGGACCTGGACCTCGGTGCCCTGAGGGACCGTGTTTATGAGGCCTTGGATAAGGGGTAGGCCAGGGGCTTCCCCTCTTGGAAGTAGTGGGCTTCCCGGTACCCGAGGTCCGAAAGAAGGTCCACCGCCTCGAGGAAGGCGTGCCCCACCTGCTCTGGCCGGTGGGCGTCGGAGCCCAGGACGATCCCAATGCCAAGCTCCCGGGCCCTTCGCAGGAGGGCGGGGGCGGGGTAGATTTCCCCGATGGGCTTCCTAAGCCCGGCGGTGTTCACGTCCAGGAGAAGCCCCTCCTGGGCTATGGCCTGCAGGGCGGGTTCGGCCAGCTCCACAAGGGCTTCTTCTGGAAGGCGGTGGCCGAACTTCTTGGGCAGGTCCAGGTGGCCGATGGCGTGGAAGAGGCCGCTTCTTGCCGCTTTTTCCACCTCCTGGAAGTAGGCCTGGAAGATCTCCTTCAGGTCCCGCCAGGTGTACTCCTCCTGGTGGTCGGGATGGTCCAGGGGCCAGGCCCCCAGGTAGTGGACGCTGCCGATCACGTAGTCGAAGGGGTAGCCTTTAAGCAGGGTCCGCACGAACTCCTCCGTGCCCTCGTGGAAGTCGGCCTCGAGGCCGATCCCCACGTAAAGATCCGGGTGATCTTCCCGGATTTTCTCCAGGGCCAGGAGGTAAAAGGGCAGGGCCTCGAGGCGCATGCGGCTTTCGGGGTCGTACCAGGAGGGCATAGGACTGTGGTCGGTGAAGACCACACCCTTTAGCCCAGCCTTCCGGGCGTGGAAGAGGTACTCCCCGGGGGCCCCTTGGGCATGGCCGCAAAGGGGGGTATGGAGGTGGCTATCCACCATGCTGGGATTCTATCCGCAAGACCAGGCCTCGAGAGGCGAACACCACCACCCTTTCCCCCAAGGCTTCCGAGAGATCCAAGGAGAGAAGGGGGTCTTCCTGGGCCTCGGGCACGGTATCCTCTCCGGGGATACCCAGGGCCTGGACCAGAACGGGAACCGAGGGAGGGAAGAGGAGGGGGTGGCGCTCCAGGATGGCCTCCACCCGAAAGACCTCCGCCCAAAGCCGCTTCAGGGCGAATAGGGCCTCCTGTGGGTTCCGGGCCAGGTGGTGGGTTCCTTCCCCCGGCTGGCGGAGGAGGAAGGGCCCCTTTCCCTTGAGGGTCTCCAGGAAGGCCTCGGCCCGTTCGGGCAGGAGGTAGCTTTCCCGCACGGCCCTTTCCGCCTCTTCCGCCGCCAGGAGGAGGCGTTCCTCATCTATACGCACGCCGAACACACCCTGGAAGAGCCTTTCGATGCGCTCGGGAAGGTTGTTGAGGCGGGCGAACTCCTCCCAAAGCCCCACCACCCAGGTTTCCGCCACGGGGAAACCCAGGCTCTGGGCTCGCTTCAGGAGGGAAACCTCCCCCCGGCCTTCCGCCTGGGCCAAGGGGATCAGTCCGGGGTTCGCCATAGGTACCGGGCCAGGTGGCTTAGGACCGGGTGATCAAACAAAGCGCACTCCCTCGGCCCGGGTTACCTGGCCCTGGTAGAGGAAGGTGACCTGGCGCAAGGCGGCCTGAAGGTCAAAGGGGGTAAGGGCGCTGGTGGCGTCCTCCGGGAGGACCACCCGGTACCAGCGAAGGGCGGCGGAGCCTGCGGTGTGGAGCACGCAGATGTTGGCCACGGTGCCCGTCACCACCACGTGCTTTACCCCCCAAAGGTGCAGGTAGTGGTCCAGGGGGGTACCGTAGAAGGCATCGTAGCGCACCTTCCTCACGATGAGATCCTCGGGCCTAGGCTGAAGCTCCTCCAGGATCTCCGCCCCCCAGGTGCCCGCCACCGCATGCCGGGGCCAGATTTTAAACTCGGGGTCGTCCTCCCGGTGCCAGTCCTGGGTGTAGACCACCCTTGCCCCCGCCTGCCGCGCCCTTTCCAGAAGAAGCCGGATGGCCGGAACGCTTTTGGGAGCATCGGGCACGAAAAGGGCACCTTGAGGGTGGGCGAAGTCGTTTTGCATGTCCACCACGATCAAAGCGGTTTCCCTGGCGGGAAGCTCCAGGCCTTCCACCTTGGGGATTTCCGGAAGCTCTACCATATCCTTATTTTGCCACCTTGACCAGGGGGAGGGGAGGGGCTACACTCTTGCGCATGAAAATACGGGACCTCCTAAAGGCGCGCAAGGGGCCCCTTTTCTCCTTTGAGTTCTTTCCCCCCAAAACCCCGGAAGGGGAGGAGGCCCTTTTTCGCACCATGGAGGAGCTTAAGGCTTTCCGGCCGGCCTTCGTATCCATCACCTATGGGGCCATGGGGAGCACGAGGGATCGCAGCGTCCTCTGGGCCAAGCGCATCCTGGACCTGGGGCTGAACGCCCTGGCCCACCTCACCGTGGCCGGGCAGAGCCAAGAGGAGGTGGCGGGGGTCTTGGACCGGTTCGTGGAGGCGGGGGTGGAGAACATCCTGGCCCTCCGTGGCGACCCTCCCCAAGGGGAGAGGGTGTTTAGACCCCATCCCCAGGGGTTCCGCTACGCCATGGAGCTGGTGGCCTTTATCCGGAGCCGCTATGGGGAAGGGGTTTCCGTGGGGGGGGCCGCCTACCCCGAGGGGCACCCGGAAAGCGAAAGCCTCGAGGCCGACCTGCGCCATTTCAAGGCCAAGGTGGAGGCGGGGCTGGACTTCGCCATCACCCAGCTGTTCTTCAACAACGCCCACTACTTCGGCTTCCTGGAAAGGGCCAGGAGGATGGGCATAGAAATCCCCATCCTCCCCGGCATCATGCCCATCACCAGCTACACCCAGCTCCGCCGCTTCACCGAGGTCTGCGGGGCCAGCATCCCCGGACCCCTTCTTTCCAGGCTGGAAAGGTACCAGGAGGATCCTAAGGCCATCCTGGAGATCGGGGTGGAACACGCCACCCGCCAGGTGGCCGAGCTTTTGGAGGCCGGGGTGGAGGGGGTGCACTTCTACACCCTTAACCGAAGCCCCGCCACCCGTAGGGTTCTGGAGCGCCTGGGCTTTAAACCGACCTAAACTTCCACCCCCTCCCCGAGGCGCGCCAGGCCCACCTCCTGCCCCCGCAGGGCTAGGAGCTTGCCCAGCGCCAGGAGCGCTTCCTCCTCCCCGTGGACCAGGATCACCCGGGGCTGGCCATGGAGCCAGTCCAATAGCTCATCCTGCCCCGCATGCCCCGAGAAGCCGCCCAGGGTGTGGACGCTGGCCCTAAGGGGTATCTCCTGCCCCAGGAGGCGGATGCGCTCGGGCCTTTGGATGATCTCGGCTCCCAGGCCCCCTCGAGGCTGGTAGCCCACGAAGACCAAGGTGTTCTTGGGATCGGAAAGGCCGTGCTTCAGGTGGTGGAGGATCCGCCCCCCGGTGAGCATGCCGCTTCCCGCGATGATCACCATGGGGCCGGGCTCGCGGTTCAGGGCCTTGGATTCCTCCACGCTTTCCACCACCCGAAGCCCCCGGGGGCGGAAGGGATTCTTCCCCGCCAGGAAGTAGGCCTGCACCTCCTCGCTGAAGTAGCGCACCAGCCGGGGATAGAGGTCAAGGACCCGCTCGGCCATGGGGGAGTCCAGGTAGATGGGGGCCTGGGGCAGGCGGTGGCCGTTTTCGTAGAGGAGGAAGAGGATTTCCTGGGCGCGTTCCACGGCGAAGGAGGGGATGAAGACCTTGCCGCCTTGGCCCAGGGTTCGTTCCAGGATCTCCAAAAACTCCTGCACCGTGGCGGCGAAGGAGCGGTGGGGCCGGTCCCCGTAGGTGCCCTCGCAGAGGATCAGATCCGCCTTGGGAGGCAAGGAGGGGTCGGGGAGGACGGTCTTCTGCCGGTTGCCCAGGTCCCCGCTGTAGACCAGGGTCTTCCCCTCCCCCTGGACCACCACGAAGGCGCTTCCCGGAAGGTGCCCTGCTTGGCCAAAGGTGAGGGTAAGGTCCCCCAGCCTGAGCCATTCCCCAAACTCCAGGAGGCGGACGTGGCGGAGAGCTTCCTCCACATCCTCCTCCTCGAAAAAGGGGGTTTCCATGACCTTTAGGGCGTCCTGGAGGATGATCTGCATCAACAAGAAGGTGGCCTGGGTGGCGTAGACCGGCCCCCTATACCCCTCCCGGAAAAGCTTGGGCAGACGGCCCACGTGGTCCAGGTGGGCATGGGTCAGGACCACGGCGTCCACCGCCTGGGGGTCAAAGCCAAAGGGGGTGTGGTTCTTCTCTTCCTCGCGCCCCTGGAACATGCCGCAGTCCAGGAGGATCTTCCTGCCCTCGGCCAAAAGGAGGTGGCAGCTTCCCGTGACCTCCCGCGCGGCGCCAAAAGGTACGATGCGCATGCCTTTATCTTGACACTCACCGGTGGGTGTGCTAGCCTATTCCCTCGGACAGGGTCCTATCCCCCGTCCTGCCACCCTAGCTCAACAGGCAGAGCACCCGACTTGTAATCGGGGGGTTGGGGGTTCAACTCCCCTGGGTGGCTCCAAGCGGGCGTGGGCAGGTGCCCGAGCGGCCAAAGGGGACGGTCTGTAAAACCGTTGGCGCACGCCTTCGCTGGTTCGAATCCAGCCCTGCCCACCAAAGGTGTGCCAAAGCACACCCCATGCGGGAGTAGCTCAGTTGGTAGAGCATCGGCTTCCCAAGCCGAGGGTCGCGGGTTCGAGTCCCGTCTCCCGCTCCACGAGCTCGCGTAGCTCAGCAGGTAGAGCACACCCTTGGTAAGGGTGAGGTCGCCGGTTCGAGCCCGGCCGCGAGCTCCATCTTTTTGTCTGCCCTGGGCGTAAGGCCCCCAGGGCGGCTTTTGCGTGCAGGAAAGAAGGAGGAACCATGGCCAAGGGCGAGTTTATCCGTACGAAGCCTCACGTGAACGTGGGGACGATTGGGCACGTGGACCACGGGAAGACGACGCTGACTGCGGCTTTGACCTTTGTGGCGGCGGCGGAGAACCCCAACGTGGAGGTGAAGGACTACGGGGAGATTGACAAGGCGCCGGAGGAGCGGGCCCGTGGGATTACCATCAACACGGCGCATGTGGAATACGAGACGGCCAAGCGGCACTATTCGCACGTGGATTGCCCCGGGCACGCGGACTACATCAAGAACATGATCACGGGTG
>NZ_KB905762.1 GCF_000381045.1 Thermus scotoductus DSM 8553
GGGACGTGGCGGCAGCGCAGAACATCCTGGCTAGGGCCTGGACGGGGCCTTCGGGGGTAGCAATACCATGCCCGAGAAGCCCTGGACTTTAGTCCGGGGAGTCGTCACACGGGGGACAGACAACCTTGACGGCGTCGGGAGAGATCTTCTCACCTTTTCCCGAGATACCGGTTTTTCCCTAGATACCGGTTGGGTGGAACGTATGGAAAACCTGTTGGTCACCTTTATCGGGCGAAGCGGGTTACAGGCTGGACGACCCCGCAAGACGGAGGCCCGGGAGAAGCTTCTGGAGAAACTGGCCACCCTGGGCAGCGCCGCCCAGGAAGACTACGACCTCCTTCGGCGTGTGCGCAACGCCATCGCCCACGGCACGCGCCCCCAGGGGGGAGACGCGCAGAGGGCCGTGCAGTCCCTGGAGGAGCTGGAGAAGCTGTACAGGCGAGGAAGGGACCTTTTCCACTGCATTAGGGAGGTGCGCCCTTGAAACACATCCTGATGCTGAGCCTGGGCCCCGTTCAGGACTTCATCGCCACCGCCCGAAGAACCCGGGACCTTTACGCGGGAAGCCGCCTCCTATCCGAGGCAGCCCAGCAGGTGGCCAGGCACCTGGCGGGGGAAGTGGGGGAGGAGCAGCTCATCTTTCCCGCCCCCGGAGGGGAGGTTAGCCTGGAGGAACTGGGCAAGGCAGGCATTCCCAACGTGATCCTGGCCCTGGTGCCCGAGGGCAAGGACCCGAAGGCCCTGGGGGAGAAGGCCCTCGAGGCGGCCCGGGCCTACCTGAAGGCCAAGGCGATGGAGGTTTTTAGAGGGCGCCAGGACCACCTCTTCCTGGACACCGCCCTCGCCCAGGTGGAGGACCTGCTGGAGGGCTACTACGCCTATGCGCCCCTGGGGGCAAAGGAGGACTATGCCTCCACCAGGGGGAGGGTGGCGGCGCTGCTAGCCGCCCGCAAGAACACCCGGGATTTCGCCCAGGTCACCTGGGGCTCGGCGGCCTTCAAGAGCTCCCTGGATGGGGCCCGGGAGAGCGTGCTGCTCCTCCCCGACAAGCCCGAGGAGGCCAACCGGGCACGGGTGACGCTGGGCCTGCGACCAGGGGAGTACCTGTCCGGTCCGGACCTCCTCAAGCGCTGGTGGCCCGTGGGGGAGGGGTTTGTGAGCACCACCCACATGGCCGCCCTCCCCTTCTGGGAAGGGGCCAAGGCCCGGGGGCTGGAGGGGCGGGTGCGGGAGGCCTTGGCGGAGGTGGCAAGGCTGGTGGGTGAGGAGGCCCGCTCCCAAACCTGGCACCCCGTGCTCCGGGACACCCCCTTTGGGGACTACGACGTCCGCCTCCTTTACGAAACCCGCCTGGAGGAGTTCACCTCCTTGGCGGAGGACCCCTCCCGCCTCGAGGCGGTGCGCAAGCGCCTGCAAACCCTCTGGGCCGAGCTGAGGCAAAAGGGCCTTCCCCCACCGGGTACCTACTACGCCCTCCTCCACGCGGACGGGGACCGGATGGGGGAGACCCTGGACGGCCTCCAGAACCCCGAGGCCCACCGGGCCTTTTCCAACGCCCTGGCCCGGGAGTTTGCCCTGAAGGTGAAGGGCATCGTGGAGAGGCACGGCGGGGGACTGGTCTACTCGGGCGGGGATGACGTTTTGGCCCTTCTTCCCCTGCATAGGGCCCTGGCCTGCGCCCGGGCCCTGGCTGAGCGGTTCCGGGAGGTCATGGCCCCCTACGGCAAGGGCGGCGTGCTCCCGAGCCTCTCCGTGGGCCTGGCGGTGGTGCACCACCTGGAGCCCCTACAGGATGCCCTGGACCTGGCCCGCAGGGCGGAGAAGAAGGCGAAGGAGGACCAACCGAAGCGCAACGCCCTGGCGGTGATCTATAGCCCCCGCTCCGGCTCGGAACTGGCGGTGCGGGGACGGTGGGACGAAAGCCCCCGCCTCACCCAGCGCCTCCTGCGCTATGCGGACCTCATCCGCCTGGAGGCGGTGCCCTCGAGGGCGGCCTACGAGCTCAAGGAGCTGATCCGGGAGGCCGGGGATGTGTTATCCGAGGAGGCCCTGGTGGCCGAGGCCATGAGGATTCTTAAGAGAAAGGAGATGAAGGAGGCCTACCGGGAGGAGCTCGCCCATTGGATCCGGACCAAGGAGCACGTGGAGCGCCTCGCCCACGAGCTCATCCTGGCCCGGCCCTTCGCGGAGGCCATGGAGCAGGCGGGGGTGCCCGTGGAAAGCCGGGAGGTGTGGGATGCTCATTGAGCCCAGGGATTCCCTGATTGTTCGGGACGGGAGGCCCTTCACCAATAGCCCCGGGGCCCGTGCCCGGAGCCTGCCCTTTCCCCTGCCGCAAACCCTGGCGGGGGCTTACCGCAGTCGGCGGGGCCTCCAAGAAGGCCTCCGGTTCCCGGAGGAGGCGGAGAGGGTGCTCTCCTGGGGTGTCAAGGGCCCCCTGCTGGCGGAGGAAGGGGAGGGGGGGTGGCGCCTCCTCGCGCCCAGGCCCCTGGATGCCGTGCGCCTGGGGGAAACCGTCTATCCCCTGGCACCCCTTGAGCCCCCGGAAGGGGCGGGCACCAACCTTCCCCAGGACCTCCTGCCCGTGGCCCTCGAGGACCCCTCCCTCAAGGAGAAGCCTGGCCGCTTGCCCTCCTGGTGGTACTGGGAAAACTTCCAAAACTGGCTGCTGAACCCCCATACCGGCTTCCGGGTGGAGGGGCAGGACGGTCCCGTCCCCGAGGCGCGCACCCACGTGAGCCTGGATCCCAGCACGGGCACGGGCCTCGAGGGGGCCCTCTTCCAGACCCAGGGCCTGGAGTTTCGCGTGAAACGGAAACGGGATAAGGAATCGGGGTTTGGAGGGAGGCTGGCCCTGGTCCTCTGGCCAGAGGACGGGGTATCCGTGGAGGGAATCCACCCCCTGGGCGGGGAGCGGCGCCTGGCTTACTGGCACTCAGGGGGCCCACAGATTCCCCTTGTGCCGGAACGGCTTGTGGAGGCCCTCCTGCAGAACCGGGCCGCCCGGCTGGTCCTCCTTACCCCCGCCTTCTTCCACGGGGCCTACCTCCCCGAGGAGGGAAGGTTCCTGGGGGCCACCGCGGTGGCCGCGGCGGTGGGCCGGCCCCTGGTGGTGTCCGGCTGGGACCTCAAGGCGGGAAGGCCCAAACCCACCCGCAGGGCGGTGCCCGCAGGAAGCGTGTACTTCCTCCGCCTGCCCCAGGCGTGGGGGGAGGCCGAGGTGCGGGAGTGGATTGCAGGTATCTGGTTCCAAAACCTTTCCGACCGGGAGCAAGACCGCAAGGACGGCTACGGCCTGGCGGCGCTGGGGGTCTGGAGCGGAAGACCCCTTAAGTGGAGGTGAGGATGCGGCGGGTCAAGGAGTGGAGCGAGGCCTACGCCCCCCGGCTCAGGGAAGAGGGCGAGGTCCGGTACCGGTACGATGGGGTGCCCCTGGTGAAGGTGGAGCGTACCTACAGGCTCCTCACCCCCCTGTTCGGGGGAGGCGTGGAGCCCCGCCTGGCCGACCCCGTGACCGTGGTGCGAGGCACCGAGGTGCGGGGGCAACTCCGCTTCTGGTGGCGGGCCGTTCGGGGCTGGCAGGCCGAAGGGGACCTGAAGAGGCTTTTTGACCTCGAGGCGGCCATCTTCGGCAGCGCCGGGGAAGGGGGGGCTTCCCCTGTGGCCGTGGAGGTGGAGGTGCTGGAGAAGGGAAGGGAGGCCATCCCGTACCAGGACATCCCTGGCAAAAAGTTTCCTAGACCCCTACCTGACATCGCCCACCCTTACGTGGCCTTTCCCCTGCAACGCACCCGCCAGGACCCCAGAAACTACCCCGTGCAGCAAGGGATCCGCTTCAAGCTCCGCCTCATGTATCCCGAAGCGGTTTCGCTGGAAACGGAGCGCCTAGACCTTCGCCAGGAGCTGGAGGCGGCCCTTTGGGCTTGGGAAACCTTCGGTGGAATCGGTGCCAGGACCCGCAGGGGCTTCGGGGCCCTCGCTGCGGAAGGGTCCAAAGCCCCCACGGAGGACGAGATCAGGGAAGGGCTGAGGCGGTTCAGCCGGGAAAAGGGTTGGCCGGAAGGGGTTCCCCATCTTACGCCCAGCAGCGTGATCCGGGTCGTGACCCTTTCCTGGAGGGAGGTGGTGGACCGATACCAGGCCTTCCGGCAGGCGCGCAACAAAGGGAGCCATCCCAAGCGCCCGGGGCGGTCCTTGTGGCCTGAGCCCGATGAGATCCGCCGGCTCGCGGGGCGTTATGCCCCCAACCATGCCCCAAGGCATAGCCTGCGTAAGTTTCCCCGGGGCCAGTTTGGCCTGCCCATCATCTTTCATTTCAAGGACAAGGACCAAGGGGACCCTTCCGACGCCACCCTCAAGCCGCAGGACAAAGACCTGGACCGCATGGCCAGCCCCCTGCTGTTCCGGCCCCTGGAGGACAATCGGTGCGTGGTGGCGGTCCTCGAGGGGCCCCGGGTTCCGCCAGGGGGGGTCGTTTTGGAAATCTCCTCTAGAATCTTTCCCGTGGGGGTGTTCCTGACCCCAGCTGAGGCCCAAATGTTGCCTTTTTTGAAGGGCGAGGAGGACCCGGTGCGGGCCTTTGTCGAGTCCCTTTAGGAGGTGTGGAGATGAGCCACAGTGGAGAAACGGTCACGGCTTTAACCCTGGTGCACGCCCTAAGCCCCCTGCACGCCGGTACCGGGCAGGGGATTGGGGCCATTGACCTCCCCATAGCCCGGGAAAAGGCCACAGGCATCCCCTACCTGCCCGGTAGCTCCCTCAAGGGGGTCCTGCGGGACCGGGCCCAAGGGGAGGGTTGGGATCAGAACACCCTATTCGCTGTATTTGGTCCGGACACTTCGGAGTCGTCGGAGCATGCGGGGGCCCTTCAGGTGGGGGATGCTAAGCTCTTACTCCTACCGGTGCGAAGCCTTTATGGGGTTTTCGCCCACGTCACCAGCCCATATCTCTTGGAACGCTTCCAGAGGGAAGCCGAGCTCTCAAGCCTCCAGGTGCCCGAGCTTTCCGGACTTCCCCAAAGGGAAGGGGTGAGGGTGGCCCCGGGCTCCCTGTTGGTGGAAGGAGGGGTGGTTTACCTGGAGGACCTGGACCTCAAAGCCCACGAGGATCCGGCCCTAACCGCATGGGAGGCCTGGTTCAGGGAAAGGACCAAGGCCCCGGTTAAGGGCCGTCTGGCTGTGGTCCACGACGACCTCATGGCCTACCTCCTGGAAACCGCCACGGAGGTGGTGGCCCGCATCCGCCTGGACGACGAAACCAAAACCGTGGCCCGCGGAGCCCTTTGGTATGAGGAGAACCTACCTGCGGAAAGCCTCCTTTACAGCCTGATGCGGGCGGAGAGGTCCAGGCGGAAGGGCACCGAGCTGGCCCCTGAAGGAGTGTTGGCCATGGTGAAGGGGCTTCTGGAGCGACCCCTGCAACTGGGAGGCAAGGCCACGGTGGGCCGGGGGCTTTGCCGGATAACGTTAGGAGGTTAGGCCATGCGCACCCGCTCCCAGACCTGGGCGCAGGACGCCTATGAGAGGGTAAAGGAGAGGGCGAAAAGGGGGGACGCCCGCGAGTACAAGGACATGGCCCTAAAGTTTCCCGTGCTGGTGCGGCAGGCAGGCCTCTCCCAGGCCCTGGCCTTCGTGGACTCCCGGGGAAAGGAGGCCCACAAGGCCTTGGGGGACGACCTGGCCAGGACCCTGGGGCACGGGGGTTTACGGGACCTGGCGGAAAAAGCCCGCAAAGCGGAGCTCCTCCAGTACCTGCGCCTCACCCGGGAGGTCCTGGTGGTGGCGGAATGGTACAAGCGCTTCGCCCAGGCCCTGATTGAGGGGTAGACCATGGGCCGTAGGCTTGCCTTGGATCGCGTTCGGTTTCCCGGGGGGAATACCCATCTGGGACTCTGGTTGGACAAGTTTTTGAAGAGCTCCGATAAAGACGACACCGAGAGTAAGCGAGCCCTGATAAGGGAGGTGGCGGGCAAGCGGGAACCCGAGGAGTACAAGGCCTTTTTCCAACGGTACCGGGAGGCCCTCGAGGCGGTGGGGGCTGAGCTCCGCACCGCCCATACCCTGGGCCGCCTGGTGGTGGGCCTTGGAGGCGAGGGGGTTTTGGAGACCAGCATCACCCTCCACCGCACCTACGGGGTGCCCTACATCCCCGGCAGTGCCCTCAAGGGCCTCGCCAGCCGCTTTGCCCACCTCTACCTGGAAGGGGAGGCCTGGCGGCGGAACCTGAGGGAGTTCAAGCGGGGTAATGCCCAGGAAGCCCTCTTCGGGACCACCGAGGAGCAGGGCATGGTGGTTTTCTTCGACGCCCTGCCCGAACCCGGCACCTGGGAACTCCGCCCCGACATCCTGAATCCCCACCACCAGGCGTATAACGCTGGAGGACAAGCACCCCCGGCGGACTGGGACAGCCCCATTCCCGTTCCCTTCCTGAGCGCTACCGGAACCTTTCTCCTCGCCCTGGCCCCCGCTCCAGGGGTGGACCCAGGGGCAGCTCGGCCCTGGCTGGATGCGGCCTGGCAAATCCTCTCCTGGGCCCTGAAGGAGGAGGGTGTGGGGGCCAAAACCTCCTCGGGTTACGGCCGCATGAACCTGGTAGGAAGCTCCTCCAAAGAGGGAAAGAACGCTCCCGGGGCAGTGGCCATGTCAGCCGAGCTGAACAACCTTCTTACCGAGGTTAGGTCCCTGAGTTACAGGGTATTCACGGACTTTCTGCGAAAAAGGGCTCTGGTCATAGTATCCCTCTCCCCTGAGGAAACAGCCGTTCTCCGGCTGGCCCTCCAGGAGAAGAAGTTTCTCGCCAACCCCAAGGATTTGAAGGCCGAGGCCAAGAAGGACCCTGCCCTGCAAAAGGTACTTGCTAAGCTAGAAGTTTAGCGTGGGAGTGAGCCGCTAGCGTGCTTTTAGGGTGCTCTGTCCTGGGAGGCCTGGGATTTCCGCCCCCTGGGCGGGTGGGACTTGGGCGGGGAAGGCCAGACCCTCCAGCGCTGCAGGACGCCCCTACGCACCGTAACCACCCCCAAACCACCCTTGGCCCTGGTCAAGGGGTCGGCAGGGTACCAGGTAACCAATCGGCAAAGGCCTTCTCCAGGTCCTCAGGAAAAGCCCAGATCATGCCTTTCTCTAAGCGCTGAGGCCTCTGGAAACCGAATACGCGCAGGTTGCGATCTTCCAGAACGTCCGTACTCAGGAGCTTTTCAGGTCGCAATCCCCTTTCGGGGAAGCATCTCTTGCAACACTTTACCGGGCTCCCCCTTTCGTGGTGGGAGTTTGACGTCGCAATCCCCTTTCGGGGAAGCATCTCTTGCAACAACTCCCGCGGTCTTTCCGAATGCGTGGAAGAAGTTTGGCAGGTCGCAATCCCCTTTCGGGGAAGCATCTCTTGCAACTCGTCTTCCAGGACGGGCGGGTGGCCTACTGCGGCACTCTGTCGCAATCCCCTTTCGGGGAAGCATCTCTTGCAACCTTGCCAAACTCACCCTGACCCCCGGAAACTGGGACTTGGTGTCGCAATCCCCTTTCGGGGAAGCATCTCTTGCAACTCCATCTACGTCCACGCCCCCGACTACGACCTCTCCGAGTCGCAATCCCCTTTCGGGGAAGCATCTCTTGCAACTCTACGACGAGGACGACGATGACGACCCGACCTACGCATAGTCGCAATCCCCTTTCGGGGAAGCATCTCTTGCAACCCAGCGTGACGGTGAACTACAGGCCGGCCCTGGTGGAGGCGTCGCAATCCCCTTTCGGGGAAGCATCTCTTGCAACGGTACCCCCCTTAGAACATCGTCCTGGACGGTGCTCCTGGAGGGGGGGTTTGTGAGAATCATGAAGGCTGGAATATACACATGGCGAATAAAGGGGGTTTTGCGGGGTTTAGCTCGTTGCAAAGCCACTGCAGGAGCGGTCGATAAGCAGGTGAAAACGCATATTGCCCTTGCGCAGGAGGAAAATCGGCTTTCAAGATCCTCGTCCGGCTTTCCGGACACCCCGATTATAGCACTTGAACGTAACGGTGTACTCGGTCAAACGGATCCTGGCTTTATACCGTTTGCGATGAACCGGACCAATACTTACCCAATCGATACCATTCCTTTGCGGCGTGTCAAGTCACCTAGTAAAAGTGAACACGTCACATTTGCAAGCCTTGTCGATGGGTAAAAACTACCCTCCCTATTAGGCCTCGGGCCCAGAAGGGGCTAGGCGGGTTGTAGCTAGGCGAGGGTAACCAGCCTGCCTACAGCCCAGCCTAGAGGGTACCCGTCCTTGGGCCGCAAGGCTCCTACCGTCTTGCGGGTCTTGGGCTCCTGTCCTTCGGGATGGTCCTCCGGCAGGAGCAGGGCGAGGCGGAGGGCAAGCCTTCCGGAGCCGTACCCCACGCGGATAGGGAAGACCTCGGGGTCCTTAAGGCGCCTCTCCAGCTCCTCGTAAACCTCGAGGGCCCTCGCAAGCCCGTGCTCCTCCGCATAACTCCTTTCCCACTCCGCCACCCTCCCGTAGTACTCCCTGAGGGCCCTCACCAGCTCCCTGGGTGGTATCGCTCCGGCCACGCCCCGGTGGCGGGCTAAGCCCCCCTGGTAGCGGAAGAGGAACTGGAACCGGCTTCCCATGCGGAAGGTTTCCGCCAGGACCACGGTGCCGTCCATCTTCCCCAAGGGGTGGTGGATGCCGATACGGTTCAAAAACCCTTCCCCCGGGTTCGAGTCCGTGAGCCGGACGGCACGGAAGGGGTCCTTGTAAAGGTCGAGCTGGTAGCCCCGTTCCTTCAAGGTGGCGTAGCCTAGGACTACGCCCTCAAAGACCTGGTTATCCCCGAGCCTTGGGCTTCTCCGGGGGATTACCCGGACCTCCCCCTTGGACCGTCTGAACTCCCAGACCCCTCCCCGGAAGACCAAATCTTCCCCCTTCTGCACCAGGCTCCAGAAGAGCCAGGCGGTGCGCAGGGCGCCCTTCACGCTGGAGCCGGGAAGGTAGGCACCCAGAGGAGAGTAGGGAAGGGGGCGGAACTCCAGAAGCGCCTCCTGATGGGCCCCCAAAACCATGTCCAGGAAGGCCTTGCTGGCGGGCAGGCTCCGGAGGATGGCCTCTTTGGGAATCTGCCCCTCCTGGTAGAGGTACTGGAGCACCTCCTGGGCCCCCTTGGGCCCCTCGGCCACCTTGGCCAGGAAGGCCCGTCGCCTCTCGGGGGAAAGGTGAAGGAAGAGGACTGAGGGGTCCAGGATGTGGACGGCCTTTGCGGAGCGATCGGGCACGTAAGCGTAGGCGGGAAAGGCTTCCCCCGTTCCCACGTGGACCGGGCTTAGAAGCTCCAACTCCAACCGGTAACTTTCCAGGAAGCTCATACCCTCACCCCCAGCGGGAAGACCTGCAGGACCTCGTAGACTTTCACCCCCGGTTCCGGGGGGGGATCGGGGGTCAGCTCCAGGAGCACGGGCCCGGGATCCCGTCGGTACACGCTTCCCTCCCGGGTACGCAGGTAACTTTTCTTGAAGGGCTTGGCCCCCGCGTATCCGCCCCCCAGGCGGCCCCAGTAGGGTTCCAGCTCGTAGTAGAGGGCCTCCTCCAGGGGGCCAGGGGCTAAGGAGGCGTAGCCGGTGGGCTCCCTGGCCTCGGGCAGCTCCACCTCCTCCTTGTCCACCAGGCGGAAGACCCCCATCCCCACGCTGGCAAGCCCCAAAAAGCCCATCTCCCCCACGAAGCGGAGGCCCTCGGCCAGGTCAAAGGGGGGTTCGCCCGTCACGTAGAGGGCGTACTCCCCTTCCGGGTAAAGGAGCTCCTGGGTGAAGAGGATTCCCTTCCTTGCCCCCCCGGTGCCCCGGTCGATGCCCACCCGCACCCGCCGAAGCCTCCTGGGCCCGGGGGGCTTAAGTTTTCCCGTGACCTCAGGAGCCTCGAGGAGAGCCTCCTCCCCCTTCTCCGCCACCCGCTGGAAGGTCTCGAAGCTAAGAAGGCGCAGGCCCTTGAGCTCCTTGCGCAGTTTGGTTTCCTCCACCTGCAAAGGCCGTACCCTGGGCCTGGGAAGCCAGCCCCGGGGGAAGGCGCTGGAGATCCGGAAGGGAAGGCCCTTGCTTTGGAAGCCCTCCAGCAGCTCCTCCAGGGCCTCCTTCCCGTAGGCGTAGCGGTACCACCAGAAGAGGTGCCCCAGGATGGCGGGGGCCTGGGGAAGGGCCCGCAAGCCCCCCTGGAAGCGCAGGTAGTAGGCCTGGGCCTTCATAGGGTTTGGGTCTCGACGAGCAGGCGCTCCTCGAGGGGCAGGCCCTCCTGTGCCTCCGGGGGTTTTTCGGGATGGAGGAAGAACACCTGCCCGTACCCGCGGCTGATGTGGCCCCCAAGTCCATCCAGCTCGAGAAGCCTTAAGGCCCGGAGGAGGTACTTTTGGAAGTACTCTTCGTCCAGGTCGTCCAGGATCCGGTAGGTCATCTCCACGGCGAAGCGGCTTCCCGCCGGCACCCTCTCCGTGGTCCTGGGGTTGGCGTTCCCCCCGAGCCTGGGGATGAACACCTCCTGCTTGATCTCCGTGAGGTATCCACCCCGGGCCACGGTGCGCTCCAGCTCCTCTTTGGAGTCCGGGGTGAGGTAGGCATCCCGCACCAAAAGCCGGGTGGGGCCCCTCTCCCGGGCCACTTCCAGGGCTTTTCCCTCGTTTTCCGGGGCCAGGCCAAAGATGCGGGCCACGGGGTCCCTCGGATCCTCCGAGGCGAACACGTGCTTGTCCTTGGCCTTGAGGATATAGTCCCCGCCCAGGCTCCACTCCAACAGGTAGCGGAGCTTCCCCTTAAGGCTGGAGCCGGGGATATAGGGCTCGTCCGTGAGGGGGTTGCGGATCACCGGGTTGTCCAGGTCTCCGATGGCCATCTGGTCCCGGCTCATTCCGATCCTCAAGCCCGTCTTGGCCAGCAGGATGGCCCGAATGCGCTTTATGGCTTTAAGCTTCATCCCTCACCTCGCTTTCGCGTAAAAGTAAGCCAAAACCGCCTCCACGTACTTCATCATGGCCAGGAAGTCCTCCGGGCTCCGCTTACCTGCGTCCAGGGCTTCATCCAGGAAGCCCACGAAGGCGTTGGCTCCCTTCAGGGGCCCGTTGGCCCGGGTGTTGTAGGCCAGCTTCGCCTTCAGGAGCTCCAGTTGGGGCACCAGTTTCTGGAACGCCCTTTCCGGGTCCGTCCTCCTTTCCTTAAGAAACCGGTTTTCCAGGGCCCTGAGCTCGGCGAAGTAGTTCCGAAACTGGCTGGACTTGACCCTTCCTTCCTTGGCGATGTCCTCGGCCACCTGCTTGGCCTGCGTGAAGATATCCGGGTTTAGAACCTCCCTCTTCTCGTCCCGAAAGAACGCCAGCCCTGCCATCCCTACCTCCTTTCCCTGTAAAGCGCCCACTGCACCCACACGGGCAGGAACTGCCACGGGGGTTGGGTGTGGTCCAGAAGGTCCAGATACCGCTTCCAAGCGCCATCGTCCTTTTCTCTGACGCGCCGAAGGGCGTAGGCCAAAAGGGGCTTGTACCGCATCCTCTCCGCCTCTCCAAGGCCCTTGCGGCCCCAATGCCCCTGCCAAAGGCCAAGCCACCGGTACACCTGAGCCTTGCTCACCCTCTCGGCCTCGAGGTCCCGCCTAAGCTCTTCCATCCAGTCGCGGCGAAGCTTCCGCAGGGTTTCCCAGGGAACCGCCTGCCCGAAGAGGAAAAGCCTCCCCCTCCCTTGCCGCTTGGCCTCCGCTTCCCCCTCCTGCAGAAGCCGGGCCATGGAGGGAACCGGGGTTTTGCCGCCGAAGACCTGGAAGCTTCCGGAGAGGGTCAAGGCCTCGTGGCGGACGTAGAGCCGGTAGAGCCGCTCCAGGTCCAAGGCGAACTCCAGCACCGCATCCCAGGGCCCGAGCAGGAAAAGGTCGTCCCCGCCGGAATACACGCTGTAGATGAGGGGGTAGTGGGCGGCCTTCTCCCTGGCCTCCACATCGTTCCACCCAAGCCTGTTCTTGTAGGTGACTGGGTTGCGGATGAGCTCCAGCACCTCCACGGCGAAGAACCACTCCAGTGAGCGGGAGAGGGAAGCGATGCGGCTCGGGGTGGCGAGGCTATGCCCATTTCGCTGGAAGCCCGTGGCGAAGGCCTCGCCCATGCGGTCCGCATCCAGAAGGAGGCCTCCCAGGTAAGGAGCCCCCTGGGACAGGGCCGCCAGCTCGCTAAAGGTGAGGGGTCGGTCTTCACCGGTACCCTCCTCCTCCCAAAGGCCTTCCTCCGCCACCCAGGCCTGGTACTCCTCGAGGGATTTCCCCGTGGCCCTCAGGGCATGGGCCATCGTGGGCAGGTGGCCAAGCAGGGGCTTCACCTCAAAAGGTAGCCCGTCGGGGCCAAAGACGGGCCAGCCCCGTTGGACGTGGAGGGCGTGGGGGGGCGGGCTTCCGCTCCATAGCCCTACCGCCAGAGCAGGGAAGCGGTAGAAGGGCCTTGGGGGGTCGTCCCGGAAAAAAGCCACCCCATACGCCTGGGGAAGCCTTCCCCCGATCTCCCGCTCCCGCTCGCATCCAGGGCAGAGGGCCCCGGGTTCGTCCTCCCGAGCAGGCCTCAGGCCACAGGCGGCGCAGGGCCTTAACGCTGGCCTAAGGGAGTCTCGGGTGGCTTCCAGGAAGCCTAGGGGCCTGAGCTTGACCTCGGCCAGCTTCTGGTGGAGCCGCTGGAGGAGGACGTGAAAGCTGGCAAACTCCCTCCCGGAAAAGGGCAGCCAGGCCAGGTGGGGCAGGAGGCTTGCCCCCATCTCCCAGGCCCAGGCCTCCCATTCCCTCCGGAGGCTTTCCAGAAGCTTCAAAGCCCCAGGGGTGTTCGGAAGAAGCAGGTAGAACTTGCCCCCGGCCCCCATGATGCGGTTCAGAGGGGTGAGGCCCAGGCCCTGCAGGATCCCCAGCGCCATGGCCTCCGCGGCCAGGCTCACCTCGAGGCTGCGTGCCCTTAGCCGCTTGGCGATGCCCCCCACCCCGGTCTCCGCCCCCGCCACCCGATAGATGTGGCCCTGGATGCCGCCAAGGTCCCCCACCACCAGGAGGAACTTCTCCGCGTCCTGGCGGAGCTCCTCCACCGAGGCCTGCCCCCCGTGGTACAGCCAAAGGGCATGGGCGATAGCAGCGGTAAGGCGCAGGTGGTCGTACAGGGACACGTCGGGCTCGGACTGGGTGTCGGCAGGTACCAGGGTCAGGGACTCCTGCAGGATCGCCGCCAGGGATAGGAGAAGGGCCTCAGGGCTGGTGGGAGCGTGCGAAGCCAGTTCACCCATGCGCTTTCCCACCCTTTCCTCCAACCGGCGGTACACGTCCTTCCCGATGTTGGGCCGCCCCTCTGGGTAGGGGGCCCCGGGCCTCAGGCCCTCCCCTAGGCGGTGGACGGGGCTCAGGGCCAACCGCTCACCCTCCCGCTCCTGAAGCCAGAGTTGGTGGAACACCGAAAGCAAAGGGGTGTCCGGCACCGAGCCTGACCCGGCCTGCGCAGCCTCCTCTCGCTCCTGGGAAGCATAGGTGTCCGCCAGGGCCACGCACCACTCCTCGGGGGTTTGCGGCTGGAACTCCGGTGCCTCCCTCCAGCCCTCATGGTGGCGTTGCACGGTCCGCTGGAGCCAGCCCGGGTCAAGCCCCGCTTGCCGGAAAAGCCCACCATGCTGCTCCACGAAGCGAGCGCTGAAGGCCGGGTGGCGGGCCCTCCCTTCCCGCTCTCCCCAGCGAGCGCGCTGGAAGAGTTTGCCAATATCGTGGAGAAGGCCGGCTAGGGCGAGGGCGATTCCTTCGGGCATAGTTTGCCTTAGTGTACCAGGCTGCCAGGCGAGGCCTCTGACATCCTCCCCGTTCTGAAGAACGGGGGTTCCTACATGGAACCTTGGAGGTTGGAGTCTGTATGAGCCGAAACCCATACCTTTACTCCACCCAGCCCCCTCCCAACGGAAGGAGCCTGGCCCTTATGGGGCCGGGCCGTGTCAGGCGGCCCATGCCGCAGCACATCAAGCGCGGCGGCAGCGATGTTGAGGCTGGCTACCACATCGGCGTTGCCCTGGTAGCCGCAGGCCACACATCGGAAGATGGCCTGCGTGGTCCGGTTGGAACGGTCAGCGTGTCCGCAGCGGGGGCAGGTGCGGCTGGTCCCTCTTGGGTCCACAAAGACCACCTGCACCCCCTTCCTGGCGGCCTTGTACTGCACGAAGTCCACCAGTTGGCGGAAGGCCCAACTGTTCAGCGTGCGGTTGAACTTTTTGCTCCCCCTCACCCTGTCCCGTATCCCGTCCAGCCGCTCAAGGGCCAGGACGGGGTTCGGGTACCGGGCCGCCAGGTCCACCAGCTGCTTGCTGACCTTGTGGTTGATGTGGGTCATCCAACGCCGCTCCTTGCTCCCTATAGCCCTCACCAGGTCGGTGCGGCGGTGGCGCTGGAGACGCTGGCGGAGGGAAGCAAACCGCTCCCGGCGGTGGCGGATGGGCTTTCCGTTCACAACCAGGCAGCCTTGGGGATGTTTTGCGGTCAAGAGGCGTGCGATCCCGAGGTCCACCCCGATGACGGTCACTTGACCGTCCCCGTCACGGACGGTAGGGGTGTGGGGCACGCTCAGGGGCAGCATCACGAACCACTCGTCGCCCCGTCTAAAGAGTCGGGCGTCCCCCTTAACGTACTGGAGCTTGTCCCGGAAGTGGGCGGGGACGCTCAAGGGAAACCACAGGAACTCACCCTTCTTTTCCGTGGAAACCCGCAGGGCCGTGCCTACCACCTTGTAGGCGCTAACCCCCAGGCCGATGCGCTGGGTGCGTACCCTGGGTTTCCCGGCCCGCCTCTTTTTCTTGCGCAGCCCGAAGTGGCTTCTGGCAACCTGTACGGCCTCGTTCACCGCCATCCGGCAGTATTCGGAAGGCAGGCCCAAGGCTCGGATGGAGCTGTAGGTGGCGGCATGGATCTTCCCCCTGTTGGAAGTCTTGGCGCTCAGAGCGTAGTCCAGTGCCAGCTGCACCCCCTGATGGAAGAGCCCTGCGGTCCGGTCGAGCCATTCCCGCTTGGCCTTACTGGGGAAGCGCAGCTTGAGCACCACGGCTTCTGCCCTGGGCATGGAATCAGTATACCAAGAGCCATGCGGAAGTACCGCCCTGCGGGCGGCTTTCGTTTCCTCAAGACTTGTTTTGCCTTCGGCAAAAGCAGCTCCGCATTGAAATGCGGAGCATCCACGAAAGGAGTTTTGTGAAATACCTTCGTGTGCTACTTGACCCCAACCCCTGGGATGTGAAAAAAGAGGGGGTGCTATGCTTCCAAACCGAGAGCACCCCCTCTACTATCTTGACGCAGAAACCCTCCTCGTGGCCATCTACATCTGGGTGGACGACGAGCTCAAGGCCCTTCAGGCCCAAGGGTTCAAGCTCCCCAGAAAGCAAAGGCACCAGAAAGCCACCTTGGCTGAACTCCTGGCCCTGGCCATCTTTCTCCTGCTGCAGGGCCAGGACC
>NZ_KB905763.1 GCF_000381045.1 Thermus scotoductus DSM 8553
GTGAACGCGGCCAGAAACCTTCTCCGGAGAAGTTCTCCGGAGGAGTCCGTCATCACCTTCACCCCGAAAAGGGAGACCCTTCGCCTGCTTCTGCGGAGGTATGCGGAGAGGTCTCGCCCCGGGTCAAGGCTGAGACCCGGGATACCGGGCGGAAGGAGTGCCGCCCTGGAGCAGGTGTGGGGGAAGAACCCTTACCTGAAGGGCTTTCCCGACCTGCTCCGAACCCTGGGGGATAGAAGGGAATAAAAGGGGGAACTCCTGGCCACCGCTTTGGGCTATACCCTTGAGGGCCTTCCCACCGCCCTTCTGTGGGTGCCGCTTCTGCACCGGTTCCTGGGGTGGACCCTGGTGGGACTGGCCTTTCTGGCAGGGCTTTACCTCCTCCTGCGGAAGGAGGTAAACAGGCCCGTTCGCCTTCTCCTGGGGCTTTACGACCTGAACGCCCTTTTGGGCCTCCTCTACCTGGCCTTTCTCTGGAAGCCCCTCCCTCACGCCCTCCTGGCCCTCATCGGGGTGGTCCTCCTCCACCTCCTCCTGAAAAAACCCCATCCCTGGCCCGGGATTGGCTTCCTCCTCCTGGGATTCCTCCTTCTTTGGCACTGAGGCCCATGGTGGGCGGAACCACCCTTTTCCCCCGCCACCGGGGAAAATGGAAGCATGAGGAAAGCCTGGGGGATCCTCCTCCTTCTTCCCTTGGCCGGGGCCCTCTACGCCCTGTGGAGCCAGCCCGTACAGCTTTGGGGTAGGCCAGAGAAGAACGTAACTTGGGAACTGGCCCAGGCGCCTCCTGAACGCCTGCAGGAGGTCTACACCAGGGCCCATCCCGCCGTCTTGCGCATAGACGGCCCGGAGGGAAGCCGGGGCACAGGGTTCTTTTACCGGGAGGGCCTCGTCCTTACCGCCTACCACGTGGTGGCCGAGGGCGGGCCTTATACCCTGGTGCTCTCCAACCAAAAGCGGGCCACGGCCACCCTTCTCGGTTTCGCCGAGCCCATGGACCTGGCGATCCTAGCCACGGAGGCCCGCGCCCCCGCCCTCCTTTCCCTGGAAACCCAAAGGCGCCCGCAGGTGGGGGAAGCGGTCTTGCATATCGGCAACGGGCGCAACCAGTTCATCGCCCCCCGGTATGGGCGCATCACCCGGCTTTTCGTGGACCCCTCGCCTTTTCTTCCCCAGGGCCTGGTGGGAACCAGCCTCCCCCTTTCCCCCGGGGATTCGGGAGGACCCGTGCTGGACCTCGAGGGAAAGGTGGTGGGGGTGGCGGTGGCCATCGGCCAAACGGAGGAGGGCTTCCGAAGTTTCTTCACCCCGTTGCTGGGCCGGGGCCAGGTCCTGGCAGAGATGGAAGGGGGTAAGCGAAGCTACTGGCCCTACCTGGGCCTGAGGGGTCCAAGGGGCTTAACCCCGGAGCTGGCCCGGGAGCTGGGCCTGCCCCCGGGTGGGGTGCTGGTGGGCGAGGTGGTCCCGGGCGGGGCCGCCCACCGGGCAGGGCTAAGGGGCCTGGAAACGGGAGGGGTGCCGGATGTGATCCTCGAGGTCAACGGGGTCCCCGTGAACTCCTTCGAGGAGCTCCTGCGGGAGGTGCGCCGCCACCAGGTAGGGGACAGGATCCGCCTTAGTGTGCGCCGGGGCGGGGAGGTCCTCCAGGTGGAGGTGGAGCTCGCTCCCTTTCCCGGTCGGTAATCAGCCCAAGAGGTCGCGGTAGGCGGGTATTCCTGGTGCGCCTCCCGAAAGGAGCACCGCCCGAAGGATCGCCCGGGTTACGGCGTCGGCGGCGTAGGCCCCGAGGCGCAAGAGGATGTAGGGGTCCACCCCCTTCCCCTCCCCCAGGGCCAGGGCGAAGACCAGGTCCCCATCCAGGGGCGTATGGGCCGGGCGAATGGCCCGGGCAATCCCATCCTGGGCCATGATGGCAAGCCTCCTGGTCTGGGCCTTGCTGAGGGGGGCGTCCGTGGCCACCACCGCTAAGGTGGTGTTCTGGCCCAGAAGGAAAGGGTAGCGGTAGTCCTCCGGGCTTCCCCAGTAGCGGGAGCGATCGGGAAGCAAGGCCCGCTCCCCTTCCGCCAGGAACTCCTCCCCGTAAAGCCTTCCCGTAAGAGGGTCAAAGGGCCGGCCCAGGCTGTTGACCGCCACCAAGGCCATGACCCGGTGGCCTTCCTCCAGAAGGTACCCCGCCAGGCCCACCCCGCCCTTGACTCCCCCCGCCACCGCCCCCGTGCCCGCCCCCACGCTACCCTCCTCCACCCTTTCCCTTGCGGCCAAGGCTGCCTGGTACCCTGCCTCCACCCCGGGCGGGCGGTGGACCTTTCCCCGGCCCAGGTCGTAGAGGACCGCTGCGGGCACGATGGGCACCACCCCTCCCGGGGTGGGGAAGCCCTTCCCCTTTTCCCGGAGGTAGCGTACCACCCCCTCCGCGGCGGCGAGGCCCAAGGCACTCCCCCCGGTGAGGAGGACGGCCTGTACTTTCTCCACGGTGTTCTCCGGGGCCAGGAGGTCCGTCTCCCGGGTGCCGGGGGCTGCCCCCCGCACGTCCACCGCCCCCACCCATCCCTCCTCCGCCAGGACCACCGTGCAGCCGGTGAGGGCCTCGAGGTCGGTGAAATGCCCCAACCGTAGCCCCGCAAGAAGGGCAGAACTACCCCACAAGGCTTCCGCCATAAGGCCAGTATCGGGTAGGCTAAGGAGCAGAGCAAGGAGGGAGCATGTGGGACTACCTGATCCATGGCGAACCTTCCCCTAAGGTCCAAGGTTTTCTGGAAGGTCTGGGGAAAGCCCTGGAAACCCAGGGTTTCCGCTACAACCCGGACTCCAAGGCTCCAAATCTGGTGCTGAACGCCATTTCCCCGGAAAACCCCCGCCCCTACCGCCGGCGGGCCCAGGCCACCTTCGTGGCCTCGGTGCTGGAGCTTCCCGCCTTCCCCGAAAACCCCCTCCAGGCCCTCTACCCCTACTTGGTCCGGGCTCTTTCCAACGTCCTCCTGGCCTACGTTCCGGGGAAGGGGGCGAGGTTCCTCACCCTGGAGCTGGGTCACTACGGGGAGCCGGAGGGGGAGGGGTTTTACGAGCGGGTGGCGGAGCGCCTTAAGCCCATCGCCTGCAGCCGTCTGGTCATCAACAACATCTTCCATAGGGACCTCGAGCCCGAGCTCTGGCAAGGGGACGAGCTTACGGAAAGCATGTACCGGGCTGGTAAGAAGCTCAAGGAGTGGGACCTCCTTCCTGCTCCCTTCCCCATCGAGGAGATCCTGCCCCCCGAGGACCTTCGCCACGTGAAGCGCCTCTACGGGATCGGTGGGCTCTCCTATGGCAACCTCTCCGTGCGCAAGGACGAGCGCCGCTTCTGGATGTCCGCAAGCGGGGTGGACAAGGCCAACCTGAAGGAGATCGGCCGGGACATCCTCATGGTGAAGGACTACGACCCCCAGCAAAACGCCATCCTCCTCTCCGTGCCCCCCCACGTGGAACCCAGGCGGGTCAGCGTGGATGCCATCGAGCACTGGATGATCTACCGGGAACATCCCGGGGTAGGAGCCATCCTGCACGTCCACGCCTGGATGGAAGGGGTTCCCGCCACCCCCTTCAACTACCCTTGCGGCACCTACGAGCTGGCCCAGGCGGTGGCGGAAAAGGTGCGCCAGGCACCCGACCCCACCCGGGCGGTGGTGGGCTTGAAAAACCACGGCCTCACCATCACCGGGCGTAGCCTGGACGAGATCATGGAGCGGATAGAGGGTAAGCTCATCCGCACCGTGCCCATGTCATGAAGGCCCTCCTCTACACCCCTTCCCTTCCCCGCTTCTTCGCCGCCATGGTCCTGGGCAAGCGATTTCCCAAGGGCCTTCTACCCCTAAGCCTCACCCAACTTCCCCTTCCCGAACGGCAAGGCTTCGTACGGGTGAGGGTCAGGCTAAGCGGGGTCTGCGGCTCGGACCTGGCCCTTCTCTACGGGAAAAGCCCCCCATCCATCAGCCCCTTTTTCTCCTTTCCCGCCGTCCTGGGCCACGAGATCCTGGGGGAGGTGGAGGGAAGTCTGGTGGCGGTAAACCCTCTCCTCACCTGCGCCGACCGCGGCCTTCCCCCCTGCCCAAAGTGCCAGGAGGGCGAGGAAGGCCTATGCCAGAACGTGGCGGAAGGATCCCTGGCCCCAGGGATGCTGGGCTACAACCGGGACCTGCCCGGGGGCTGGGGAGAGTGGATCCTGGCCCGGCCCGAGCGGCTTTACCCCATCCCAGCCCACGTCCCCGAGGAACGGGCGGTGCTCGCCGAGCCCCTGGCGGTGGTGGTGCGGGGCCTTAAGAAGCTGAAGCCCTGGCCCAAGGAAGTCCTGATCCTGGGCATGGGTACCTTGGGCCTTCTGGCCCTCAAGGCCCTTAGGGCCCTGGGGTTTTCCGGAAAGGTCTACGCGGTGGCCAAGTACCCCCACCAGGCGGAGCGGGCTTTGGCCTTCGGGGCGGATGGGGTCTACGGAAGCGCCAAAGAGGCCCTGCTGGAGCGGGCCAAGCGCTACCGCCACCTCCTCTTTGAAGGGTACCGGGGTGGGTACGAGGTGGTCATAGAAGCTTCAGGAAGCGGGCTTGGCTTCCGCCAGGCCCTCACCCTGGCCCAAGAGGGGGGCAGGGTCCTGCTCCTAGGGGCCCCGGGGCTGGACTGGGCCGACCTCTCCCCCTTCTGGTTCAAGGAGGTGGGCCTGGTGGGAAGCTACACCTATAGCCCCGAGGAGTTTGCCCAGGCGGTGGGACTCCTTCCCGAGCTCAAGGGACTAGAAGGCCTCATCGGAGGGACCTTTCCCCTCGAGGCCTGGCCCCAAGCCCTTTCCGCCAAAGGCAAGGCCCTCTTTTCCCCCCAGGGAAGCAACCGGCCAAATGTGTTGTGACGACTCCCCGGACTAAAGTCCGGGGCTTCCCAGGGTGTTTCCCTGCGGGAAAGCACGCGGGGTTTCCCCCGAAGGCCCCGTCCGGGCCCAGAAAGACCTTGACTCCGTATCGGCAGGCGAGCGCAGGGAACCCGCATCTATAACCCCAAGGAAGGGGAGTTCAAGACCGAGCTCGGTCCCATCTTCGCCCACCTCCTTCTGGCGGACGAGATCAACCGGGCCCCGGCCAAGGTGCAGTCGGCCCTCCTCGAGGCCATGCAGGAGCGCCAGGTGACCCTGGGCAAGGAAACCTACCCCCTACCCAAGCCCTTCCTGGTGCTGGCCACGCAAAACCCCATAGAAAGCGAGGGCACCTATCCCCTGCCGGAAGCCCAGCTGGACCCCTTGGAACGGGCCCTGCCCCGGGCAGGGGTGCTCTCCTTCGTGGACCCGGAAACCGGGGCCCAGGTGGAGGTGAACACCCTGGACCCAAGGGTGCGGGAAGCCTACCGCCTCCGGGCGGAGGCGGCTTCTCTCCGCCTTGGACCCTGCCTTCGGCCAGCTCCAAGCCATCCCTCAGGGAAGGGGCGTAAGATGTAAGCCATGTATGCCTTGCGCGAGGGCCTGCGGCAGATCCTCCGCCACCCCACGGCCAGCCTCGCCACCTTCTTCACCGCCTTGGTATCCTTTGCCCTCCTGTATTTTCTGGGCCTAGTCCTTTGGAACCTGGAGCGGGTGGTCCAGACCCTGGAACGGGAGCTGGAGGTGGCGGCCTTTCTGCAAAAGGGCGCCAACGTGGAGGCCCTTCTCACCGAGATCCAGGGCTGGCCGGAAGTGGGCGAGGTGCGGCTCCAGAGCAAGGAGGAGGCCCTGGCCCAGCTGGTCCTGGACTACCCCTACCTGGCCGAGGCCAAGGACCTGGTGGAAAATCCCCTGCCCGACACCCTGCGCCTTAGGCTAAAAGCGCCGGAAGCGGTCCGCACCGTAGCGGAAAGGCTCAGGAAGCTCCCCGGGGTGGAGGGGGTAGAATATGGGGGAGAGCTTACGGAAAGGCTGGTCCAGGTGCTATCCGGAAGCCGGCTGGCCATGGGGGTCCTGGTGGGGCTCCTTCTCCTCAACACCTTCTTCAGCGTCATGGGCTCCATCCGCCTATCCTTAGAAAGCCGCAAGGAAGCCCTGGGCATCATGCTCCTGGTGGGGGCCACCCGGCGGTTTATCCAGGCTCCTTTTGTGGTGGAAGGAATCCTCCTCACCCTTGGGGCAAGCCTTCTGGCGGTGGCCTTCGGTAGCCTCCTCTACCGGGGCCTGGCGCAGGCCCTCCAGGGGCTACTTCCCTTCCTTCCCGTGCTGGGGGTCAAGGACCTCTGGCAGACGGGCCTCATGGTCCTGGCCCTGGCAGTGGTTCTAGGCGCCGGGGGAGCCTTCATGGCCACCCGGGCCTACCTGAGGGAAGTCTAGGATGCGCCCCAGCTGGCTTCTCCTCTTCTTGCTTTTGTGCCAAGGCCTTCTCCCATGGGCCTTGGGCCAGAACGTACCCGCCCAGGAGCGCACCGTGCGCAACCTGGAAGGCCAGCTGAACCGGGCCAAGGCCCTCGAGGAGCAAAGCCAAAGGCGGATCCGGATCCTGAACCAGGAGCTTTCCCGCCTCTCCACCCGGGTGGAGAACCTGCTTAAGGAGAAGGCCCGTCTGGAAGGGGAGATCACCCGGTTGGAGAGGGAACGCGCCGCCTTAAGCCGGCAGATCGCCCAGCTGAAAGAGGAGATACGCCGGACGGAAGGGCGCATCGCCCAGCTGGAGAAGGACCTGGAAAGCCTCAAGGAGCGGCTCCAGGCCCTGATGCGAAGCCTCCACCGGGAAAAGGCGGGCCGCTACCTACCCCTCCTCAGGGCCCAGTCCTTCACCGACCTGGCGGTGCGGGCCCGCTGGGTGGGGTATATCTCAAGGCAGGATGCGGACCTGGTTCGCACCCTCCAGACCACCCTGAAGGCCCTAAGGGAAGAGCGGGAGCGCTTAAGCCTTCTCCTCGCCGACCTCACCGCCAAGGAAAAGGCTCTCGGGGAAACCCAAAGGGCCCTCGAGGAGCAGAAGAAGGAGCTGGAGGCTACCCTCTCCAGCCTGGAGCGGGAAGCCCAGGGCAAACGAGCCCTCCTGCGGGAGGCTCTGCAGGAAAGGCAACGCCTGCAAGCGGAGCTGGCCCAGCTCCAGGCCCGGGTCCTGGCGGAGAGGCAACGCCTCCTGGAGCTCAAGCGCCTGGAGGAGGAGCGGCGAAGGCAGGAGGAGGAACGGCGTAGGCGGGAAGCCGAGCGCCGCCAGGCCGCGGCCCAGCCGGCACCCCGGGAAGCCAGCGTGGTGGTGCCCCCTCCCCCCTTACCCGCCGCCGTGGGCCGGCTGGCCTTCCCCGTCCCCGGGGGCAGGATCCTGGTGCCCTACGGGCAGGAAGGACCTTTCCAGGTCATCCAGGGCCCAGCCCCGGGAAGCCCCGTGCAAGCAGCCGCCGAAGGGTACGTGGCCGGAATCCTCTACCTGCCCAACCTGGGCTACACGGTGATGCTGGTGCACACGGAAACCCTCTCCACCGTCTATACCAACCTGCAAGAACCCCTGGTGCAGGAAGGGCAAAGGGTAGAGCGGGGCCAGCTCCTCGGCTACACGGGGGGAGGCCTTCTCATCCGCCCGGAGGAGCTGGAGTTCAGGGTGGCGGTACGCATAGGCGGAGAGACCCGCTTCGTGGATCCCTCCGCCTACTACTAAGGGCCTTGAAGGCTATGCGGGCTCGATAAGCCCGTAGTTGCCGTCCTTACGGCGATAGATGACGTTGATCTCGTCGGTCTTGGCGTTGCGGAACACGAAGAAGTCGTGGCCCAAAGCCTCCATCTGGAAGGCCGCCTCCTCGGGGTCCATGGGCTTCATCTCGAACCGCTTGACCCGGACGATTTTGGGACCCTCTTCCTCCTCGGGCTTGCGCAGGGCCTCGAGGTCCTGCACCTCGGGAGGCGGAGGCCCCTGGTACGAGTGGCGCTTCCCGATAAAACGGCGCTCCTTAAAGCGCTTGAGCTGGGTTTCCAGGCGGTCCACCATGCGGTCGATGGCCGCATAAAGGTCGGGATCCTCCTCCTCCACCCTGATGAGCCCCCCGGGGAGGTCCACCTGCACCTCGGCCTTGGCCTTGCGGGCCACGTGATTGCTACCCGCCAGGGAGAGAACCACCTTGGCCATGAGCTCCCCGTTCTGGTAGCGGTCCAGGCGGGAAAGCTTCCGCTCCACGTAGTCCCGGATGGCGTCGGTGATCTCCAGGTTGCGACCGATGAGTTTGTAGACGTTCATGCTTCCTCCTTTCCGCCCCGGTCAGGGCTTTCCCTTACCCTTATGCTACCACCTTCCCCAGGACGTTCGTCCCGCACCACCTGCCCGGCCTTCAGGACCACCACCCGCGCCGGATAGGCCTCCGGAAGCTCCCGGCTGTGGGTGGCCACCACCACCGTGGCCCCCCGCTGGTGAGCAGCCTTGAGGATATCCAGTACCTGGAGGGCGTTATCCAGGTCCAGGTTCCCCGTGGGCTCGTCCGCCAGGATGACGGGAGGGTCCAAAAGCAAGGCCCGGGCGATGGCCACCCGCTGGGCCTCCCCCACGGAAAGCTCCTCGGGAAAGGCCCTTTTCTTGTGGGCAAGCCCCACCCGGCGAAGGGCGGTGGCGATCCGCTCGGGCCACTCCCTGGAAGGAATCCCCTGCACCCTGAGCACAAAGGCCAGGTTCTCCTCCACGGTCATGTCGGAAAGGAGGCGGTGGTCCTGGAAGACCATGCCGATCCGGCGGCGGTGCAGGGCCACCTGGTCCCCCCTGAGGAGCTTGAGGTTCTGCCCGGCAAAGTACACCGCCCCCTGGGTGGGAAGAAGGCGGCGGAGGATAAGGGCCAGCAGGGTGGACTTCCCCGCCCCGGAGTGGCCCACCACGTAGACGAACTCCCCCTTCTTCACCTCGAGACTCACGTTGTAAAGCGCCTTGGTCCCCGTGCGGGGGTACTCCAGGCCCACCCGGTGGAAGGCGATCATGCCCCTACTATACGGAAGGCAGGCCAGACGTTCTTCTCATGGAAAGGCGCTATAGTGGAAGCTAGGTGAGGGAAGAGATGAAAAAACGCGCATGGCTCATCGCAGGGCTTGGGGTGGTCCTGGCCCTGGTATACGCCCAGCTTCCTCGTCCCCAGGCGGAAAACCTCCTGCAAAACCCCAACGGCCAGGCCCTCCTGGAGGTCTACCAAAGGATCCAGCAGGACTACCTGGAAACCCTGCCCCGGGACAAGCTGAACGCCCTCCTAGAAGGGGCCATTGGCGGCATGGTCTCCGCCCTCAAAGACCCCTTCACCAGCTACTCCCCGCCCCAGCGGGCAAGCCTCCGGCAGGAGGACCTCAGGGGCGAGTTCTTCGGCATCGGGGCTACCCTCTCCCCCGCCAACCCCGACGGCACCGGGGCCAAGATCGAAGGGGTGATGAAGGGGCTTCCCGCCCAGCGGGCCGGGATGCGGGCCGGGGATGTGATCCTCGAGGTGGACGGGGAGGATGTGACCGGCCTGCCCCTCCAGGAAGTGGTGGCCAGAATCCGGGGCCGGGAAGGCACCAAGGTCACCATCAAGGTGCGCCGGGAGGGTGTGCCCGCTCCCTTGGTCTTTGAGCTCATCCGGGAGAAGGTGGAGATCGTCTCGGTTTCCACGGGCAGGATCGGGGACGTGGGCTACATCGCCTTGGAAACCTTCGCCAACTTCAAGGTGGAGGACCAGCTGAAGCGGGCCATAGACGAGCTTAAGGCCCAGGGCATAAAGAAGCTCATCTTTGACCTTAGGGATAACGGAGGGGGCCTCCTGGACCAGGGTTGCGCCGTGGCCAGCGCCTTCCTGAAGGATGGCCCCATCGTCTACACCCGTACCAAGAACCTCACCCGGGTCTGGTGCGAGGCCTCGGGGAAGCCCCTTTGGGATGGACCCATGGTGGTCCTGGTGAACGGGAACTCGGCCTCCGCCAGCGAGATCGTGGCCGGGGCCCTCCAGGACTACGGCCGGGCCAAGGTCATCGGGGAGAAGACCTTCGGCAAGGGCGTGGGCCAGACCCCCTACACCCTGGCCAACGGGGGCGAGCTCACCCTGGTCACCTTCGAGTGGCTTACCCCCAAGCGCCGGGCCATCAACAAGGAGGGCCTGAAGCCCGACATTGAGGTGAGGGACACCCGCTTCCCCACCCCCTTCTCCCTGCAAGGGGCCGGGGCCCCGCCGGGGGCCGAGGTCAGCGTAACCCTAAACGGCAAGACCGTGAAGGTGAAGGCCGACGCCGAGGGCAAGTTCACCTACGCCGAACCCCAGCGCCAGCGGCCCCTTCCCGAGGACCGGGGGCAGGCGGTCTTGGACCTGGAGCAGGACGCCATCCTCAAGCGGGCTTTGCAGGAGCTTAACGCCACCCGTTAGCCTGGGAGGCAGGCTAAAGGGGCCGGGAAAACCCGGCCCCTTTTAACCACCCTACCCTAGCTCCGTCATGGTGGGGGCTCAGGTACTTCCCCTACACCCCTCTTGCGCCAAGGGCTATTTCACCACCGCCCCCGGGGGGATCTCCCCCTCCACGGTGACCAGGGTGAGCTTATCCCCTTCCGAAGCCGCCAGGATCATTCCCTGGCTCTCCACGCCCCGGAGCTTGGCGGGTTTCAGGTTGGCCACCAGCACCACCTTCTTCCCCACGAGCTCCTCGGGGCGGTACCAGCGGGCGATGCCGGAAACCACGGTGCGCTCCTCGTTCCCCAGGGAAAGCCTAAGCACCAGAAGCCTGTCGGCGCCCGGGTGCTTCTCCGCCGCCACCACCTCCGCCACCCTCAGCTCCACCTTGGCAAAGTCCTCTATGCTGATGGAGCGATCCTCTGCGCTATCCTCCATTTTGCCCTCCCCGGAGCCCCTGGCCTCCTCCCTGGGAGCCTCCTTGGGAAAGAGAACCCCCGCCTCCTGGGGAAGGGGAAGGGGTCCCGCCAGACCCCAGCGCTCCGCCTCCTCGAGGCGCACCTCCTCCCTCAAGCCCAAAGCCCGGCGCAGCTCGGCCATCTTGTCCGGCATGGCCGGGGTAAGGAGGATGGAGGCGATCCTGAGGCCCTCCACCACCCGGTAAAGCACCGCCTTAGCCTCCCTCGGATCCTCCTTGAATAGCTCCCAGGGACGCTTTTCGTTAATGTAGCGGTTCAGGGCCTTCACATAGGCCATGGTCTCCTCGAGGGCCACGTGGAAGCGGAGGTCCCGCACCAGCCCTCTTAGACGCCCCGCAAGCCGTGTGCCCTCCTCCAGCTCCTCCCCGGGAACCGGCTCGGGGATGCGCCCGTCGGCAAAGCGGAAGAGCATGGCTCGGGTACGCTGGAGAAGATTGCCCAGGTCATCGGCCAAATCCGCCTCGTACCTGGCCCTCAGGGCCTCCTCGCTCACGGGCGTATCCTGGCCATAGGGAATCTCCCGCAAAAGGTAGTACCGCACCGCATCCCGGCCGTACTTCTCCGTGAGGGCAAAGGGATCCACCACGTTCCCCAGGGTCTTGCTCATCTTCCGTCCATCCGGCCCCAGCAGAAACCCTCCCACGTTCAGGTGCCGGTACATGGGAATCCCTGCCGCCTTCAGCATGGTGGGCCAGAAGACCGCGTGGGGCTTCAGGATGTCCTTGCCGATCAGGTGCCAAGCCTGCGGCCAGAAGGTGGCGTAGCGGGGATCATCGGGGTAGCCCAGGGCGGACACGTAGTTGAGGAGGGCATCAAACCAGACGTAGGTCACGTGGACTTCATCCCAGGGCAAGGGGATCCCCCAGGGAACCCGGGCCTTGGGCCGGGAGATGGAAAGATCCCCAATGGGCTCGGAGAGCATGGAGAGCACCTCGTTCCTGTACCCTTCAGGACGGATGAGGTCCGGGTGGGTCTGGAGGTAATCTATGAGCCACTCCCGGTACTTCTCCATGCGGAAGAAGTAGTTCCCCTCCCGCCTCCTCTCCACGGGCCGGCCGTGAATGGGGCAGAGGTCCCCTTGAAGCTCCTTCTCCGTGTAGAAGCGCTCGCAGCTTACGCAGTAAAGCCCCTCGTACTCCCCGTAGTAGATGTCCCCGGCCTCGTAGACCCTTTGCAACACCCTTTGCACCACCCGCTTGTGCCGCTCCTCGGTGGTGCGGATGAAATCGTCGTAGGCGATGCCTAAAAGCTCCCAGGCCTTGCGGAAGCGCTGGGATACCCGGTCCACGAAGGCCTGGGGTTCCTCCCCTGCCCTCTGGGCTGCCCGGTACACGGTCTCCCCGTGCTCATCCGTGCCGGTCAGGAAGAAGGTTTGGTACCCGTCCAACCGGTGCCAGCGGGCCAGGAAATCCGCCACCACCGTGGTGTAGGCGTGGCCCAGGTGGGGTTCCGCGTTCACGTAGTAGATGGGGGTAGTGATGTAAAAAACCTTTTCCATCCCTCCTCCAAGAAAAACCGGGGCATGCGCCCCGGGCGGGAAGGACCTTCCCGCCCTAGCCCAAAGGCATGCCCTTCACAACCCCGATTCTACACCTCATGGCAGAATCTCCTCCACCCCCATGGGCCCCGCCACCAGGGCCCGGGTGGCGAGACCCACAAAGATCCCCGTTTCCACCACCCCGGGGATCTCCAAAAGAGCCTTGTGGAGGCCCAAAGGATCCCCAATGGGGCCAAAGCGCACATCGGCGATGAGGTGGCCCCCGTCGGTCCAATAGACCTCATCCCCATTCATTCTCAGCTCCGGCTCCCCCCCAAGGGCGCGGATGGCCCTTAGGGTGGCCAGGTGACCAAAGGGCACGATCTCCACCGGCACCACCCCGCGGCCTAATACCGACACCTTCTTGGTGTGGTCGGCGATGACGATGAACTCCTTGGCGTTGCTCTCCACGATCTTCTCCCGCAAAAGAGCCCCGCCAAGGCCCTTGATAAGGGAGAGGTCCGGAGCGATCTCGTCAGCCCCGTCAATGGCCAAGTCCACCCCCTCTGGAGGAAGATCCACCAGGGGGATCCCCTCCCTCAGGGCCAGGTCCTTGGTGGCCTCCGAGGTGGGAACTCCTTTAACCCCTCTAAGCTCCCCTTCCCGGAGGCGCCGGGCCAGCTCCAAGACGGCATACCTAGCCGTGGACCCCGTGCCCAAGCCCACCACCATGCCATCCTGCACAAAGGCCACCGCCGCATGGGCTGCCTCTTTCTTGTAGCTTTCCAAAGGCCTTTCCATCCTCAAGACCCCCTCAGGGCCCGCAGGGCTTCCGCCACCTCCTCGGCGTGGTCCTCCGGGGATACCTTGCGCCAGACTTTGGCAATCCGGCCCTCGGGATCGATCAGGAAGGTCTGGCGCAAAACCCCCTCGTACTCCTTGCCGTAAAGGTTCTTCTTCCCCCAAGCCCCGTAGGCCAGGATAACCTTCCGCTCGGGATCAGCGAGAAGGGGAAAGTTCAAACCGTACTTCTCGGCGAAGCGCTTGTGGCTTTGGACATCGTCCGCCGACACCCCAAGCACCACGGCCCCCAGCTCCTGCAGATCCCCCATGCGGTCGCGGAAGCCGCAGGCCTCCTTGGTGCAACCCGGGGTGTCGTCCTTGGGGTAGAAGTAGAGAACCACCCACTTCCCCCGGTAATCGGAAAGCCGGTGAATCCGCCCCTCTTGGTCCGGCAGGGCAAAGTCGGGCGCAGCAGTTCCAGGCTCCATGAGGGCATCTTACCCCAAGCCCCCAAAGCGGGGATAAGGGAGCGGTGACGACTCCCCAGACTAAAGTCCGGGGCTTCCCAGGGTGTTTCCCTGCGGGAAAGCACGCGGGGTTTCCCCCGAAGGCCCCGTCCGGGCCCAGAAAGACCTTGACTC
>NZ_KB905764.1 GCF_000381045.1 Thermus scotoductus DSM 8553
GGCCTGGTGGAAGCGGTTCTGGAGGGGAGAAGGGAGCGAGGCCACCATCTCGCTCACCCGGGCTGAGCCTGCGGCCAAGGCGCCCCGCACCACCTCTTCAAACCGTCGGTGGAGGCGCTTATCGGGGGAAAACGCTCGCAAAACGGCCCGTGAACTCCTGGAGCCTGGCCTCGGCCACCTTGAGCATGTCCATGGATCACCCCCGGTACCAGATACGGGCTGCGCCCGCAAGGGGAGATTTACCACGAAACGGAGATGTGGGTAAAGTCCTGGAGATTTACCACGAAACGGAGATGTGGGTAAAGTCCTGGAGATTTACCACGAAACGGAGATGTGGGTAAAGTCCTGGTTAGGTAGGCTTGACGGCTTAAGGGGTTGCCCTATAAGCTAAGGTTTGTGCTCTTTGGTCGGGCCAAGGGAGCACGGTAAGAGCCAGCCGCCGCGGGGCGCGAGGTCCCGCGGAAGAACCCTGTTAGCTTACCTCGGGCGGCCCGCTTTCCCATCCTTGAGGTGACGCATGGAGATTAAGCGGTTCGGTCGCATCCGAGAGGTTATACCCCTTCCCCCTTTGACGGAAATCCAGGTGGAATCCTACAAGAGGGCCCTTCAGGCCGATGTTCCCCCGGATAAGCGGGAGGACGTGGGCATCCAGGCGGCCTTCAAGGAAACCTTCCCCGTGGAGGAGGGGGACAAGGGCAAGGGCGGTATGGTCCTGGACTTCCTGGAGTACCGCATCGGGGAGCCCCCTTTTTCCCAGGACGAGTGCCGGGAGAAGGACCTAACCTACCAGGCTCCCCTCTATGCCCGCCTCCAGCTCATCCACAAGGACACGGGCCTCATCAAGGAGGACGAGGTCTTCCTGGGCCACATCCCCCTCATGACCGAGGACGGCTCCTTCATCATCAACGGGGCCGACCGGGTGATCGTTTCCCAGATCCACCGCTCACCGGGGGTCTACTTCACCCCGGACCCCGCCCGCCCCGGGCGGTTTGTGGCCAGCATCATCCCCTTGCCCAAGCGGGGACCCTGGATTGACCTGGAGGTGGAGCAAAACGGCACCGTATCCATGAAGGTCAACAAGCGCAAGTTCCCCCTCATCCTCCTCCTCAGGGTCCTGGGCTACGACGCCGAAACCCTGAACCGGGAGCTTGGGGCCTACGGGGAGCTTTTGGGGGGCCTTCTGGACGAGGCGGTGCTTGCCATGCGCCCGGAGGAGGCCCTGGTGCGCCTTTTCACCCTGCTCCGTCCCGGCGACCCCCCCAAGAAGGACAAGGCCTTGGCCTACCTCTTTGGCCTTTTGGCCGACCCAAGGCGGTACGACCTGGGGGAGGCGGGGCGGTACAAGGCGGAGGAGAAGCTGGGCGTGCGTCTTTCCGGGCGCACCCTGGCGCGCTTTGAGGACGGAGAGTTTAAGGACGAGATCTTCCTGCCCACCCTGCGCTACCTCTTCGCCCTCATGGCCGGGGTTCCCGGGCACGAGGTGGACGACATCGACCACCTGGGCAACCGTCGCATCCGTACCGTGGGGGAGCTCATGGCCGATCAGTTCCGGGTGGGCCTAAGCCGCCTGGCCCGCGGGGTGCGGGAGAGGATGGTGATGGGCTCCGCCGATACCCTTACCCCGGCCAAGCTGGTGAACAACCGGCCCCTCGAGGCGGCCATCCGGGAGTTCTTCAGCCGTAGCCAGCTTTCCCAGTTCAAGGACGAGACCAACCCCCTTTCCTCCTTGCGCCACAAGCGGCGCATCTCCGCTTTGGGTCCTGGGGGCCTCACCCGGGAGCGGGCGGGGTTTGACGTGCGGGACGTGCACCGCACCCACTATGGCCGCATCTGCCCGGTGGAAACCCCGGAAGGCGCCAACATCGGCCTCATCACCTCCCTGGCCGCCTACGCCCGGGTGGACGGGCTGGGCTTCATCCGCACCCCCTACCGCCGGGTGAGGAACGGGGTGGTCACCGACGAGGTGGTCTACATGACCGCCACCGAGGAGGACCGGTACACCATCGCCCAGGCCAACACTCCCCTCGAGGGGAACCGCATCGCCACCGACCGGGTGGTGGCCCGGCGCAAGGGTGAGCCGGTGATCGTGGGCCCGGAGGAGGTGGAGTTCATGGACGTGAGCCCCAAGCAGGTCTTCTCCGTGAACACCAACCTCATCCCCTTCCTGGAGCACGACGACGCCAACCGGGCCCTCATGGGTTCCAACATGCAGACCCAGGCGGTGCCCCTTATCCGGGCCCAGGCCCCGGTGGTGATGACCGGCCTCGAGGAGCGGGTGGTGCGGGACTCCCTGGCCGCGGTCTACGCCGAGGAGGACGGGGAGGTGGTGGCGGTGGATGGCCGCCGCATCGCCGTGCGCTATGAGGATGGCCGCTTGGTGGAGTACACCCTGCGCCGCTTCGTGCGCTCCAACCAGGGTACCGCCCTGGACCAGCGCCCCCGGGTGACCGTGGGCCAGAGGGTGAGGAAGGGGGACCTCCTGGCGGATGGCCCGGCCTCCGAGGAGGGCTTTTTGGCCCTGGGGCAGAACGTCCTGGTGGCCATCATGCCCTTTGACGGCTACAACTTCGAGGACGCCATCGTCATCAGCGAAGAGCTTTTAAAGCGGGACTTCTACACCTCCATCCACATCGAGCGCTACGAGATCGAGGCCCGGGACACCAAGCTGGGTCCGGAGCGGATCACCCGGGATATCCCCCACCTCTCCGAGGCGGCCCTGAGGGACCTGGACGAGGAGGGGGTGGTGCGCATCGGGGCCGAGGTGAAGCCCGGGGACATCCTGGTGGGCCGCACCAGCTTCAAGGGGGAGCAGGAGCCCTCCCCGGAGGAGAGGCTTCTGCGCTCCATCTTCGGGGATAAGGCCCGGGATGTGAAGGACACCTCCCTCCGGGTGCCCCCGGGCGAGGGGGGCATCGTGGTGGGTACCCTCCGCCTGCGCCGTGGGGATCCCGGGGTGGAGCTGAAGCCCGGGGTGCGGGAGGTGGTGCGGGTTTACGTGGCGCAGAAGCGCAAGCTCCAAGTGGGGGACAAGCTGGCCAACCGCCACGGGAACAAGGGGGTGGTGGCCAAGATCCTCCCCGTGGAGGACATGCCCCACCTGCCCGACGGCACCCCCGTGGACATCATCCTGAACCCCCTGGGCGTGCCGAGCCGTATGAACCTGGGCCAGATCCTGGAAACCCATCTGGGCCTGGCGGGCTTCTTCCTGGGCCAGCGCTACATCTCCCCGGTCTTTGACGGGGCCACGGAGCCCGAGATCAAGGCCCTTTTGGCCGAGGCCTTCGACCTTTACTTCGGCAAGCGGAAGGAGGAGGGCTTCGGGGTGGACAAGAGGGAGCTCGAGGTCCTGGCCCGGGCGGAGAAGCTGGGCCTGGTGAGCCCCGGCAAAAGCCCGGAGGAGCAGCTTCGGGAGCTTTTCACCCAGGGCAAGGTGGTTCTCTACGATGGCCGCTCCGGCGAGCCCATCGAGGGCCCCATCGTGGTGGGGCAGATGTTCATCATGAAGCTTTACCACATGGTGGAGGACAAGATGCACGCCCGCTCCACCGGCCCCTATTCCCTCATCACCCAGCAGCCTTTGGGCGGTAAGGCCCAGTTCGGCGGCCAGCGCTTCGGGGAGATGGAGGTGTGGGCCCTCGAGGCCTACGGAGCTGCCCACACCCTGCAGGAGATGCTCACCTTGAAGTCCGACGACATCGAGGGCCGCAACGCCGCCTACGAGGCCATCATCAAGGGCGAGGACGTGCCCGAGCCCAGCGTGCCCGAGTCCTTCCGCGTGCTGGTAAAGGAGCTTCAGGCCTTGGCCCTGGATGTGCAGACCCTGGACGAGCGGGATAACCCCGTGGACATCTTTGAGGGCCTGGCATCCAAGCGGTAAGCCGCACCGCAGAAGCGGGATTGCCCTTAAGTGGAGGAGGAATGAAAAAGGAAGTTCGCAAGGTTCGCATCGCCCTGGCCTCTCCGGAAAAGATCCGCTCCTGGAGCTACGGGGAGGTGGAGAAGCCCGAAACCATCAACTACCGCACCCTGAAGCCCGAGCGGGATGGGCTTTTCGACGAGCGCATCTTCGGCCCCACCAAGGACTACGAGTGCGCCTGCGGCAAGTACAAGCGCCAGCGCTTTGAGGGCAAGGTGTGCGAGCGCTGCGGGGTGGAGGTCACCAAGAGCATCGTCCGCCGCTACCGCATGGGCCATATTGAGCTCGCCACCCCCGCGGCCCACATCTGGTTCGTGAAGGATGTGCCCTCCAAGATCGGCACCCTCCTGGACCTCTCCGCCACCGAGCTGGAGCAGGTCCTGTACTTCAGCAAGTACATCGTCCTGGACCCCAAGGGGGCGGTGCTGGATGGGGTGCCGGTCCAGAAGCGCCAGCTCCTCACGGACGAGGAGTACCGGGAGCTCCGCTACGGCAAGCAGGAAACTTACCCCCTGCCCCAAGGGGTGGATGCCCTGGTCAAGGACGGGGAGGAGGTGGTGAAGGGGCAGGAGCTGGCTCCCGGGGTGGTGAGCCGCATGGATGGGGTGGCCCTGTACCGCTTCCCCCGGCGGGTGCGGATCGACTACCTGCGCAAGGAACGGGCGGGCCTCCGCCTGCCCCTCTCCGCCTGGGTGGAGAGGGAGGGCTATAGGCCGGGAGAGATCCTGGCGGAACTCCCCGAGCCCTACCTCTTCCGGTCGGAGGAGGAGGGGGTGGTGGAGCTTAAGGAGCTCGAGGAGGGCCACCTCCTCACCCTCCTCAAGGACGAGGAGGCCGTGGCCCGCTACTTCCTGCCCGTGGGGTTGACCCCCTTGGTGGTCCACGGGGAGGTGGTGGAAAAGGGCCAGCCCCTGGCCGAGGGGCGGGGTCTTTTGCGCATGCCCCGCCACATGACCGCTAAGGAGGTGGAGGCGGAGGAGGAAGGGGATACCGTCTACCTCACCTTCTTCCTGGAGTGGACGGAGCCCAAGGACTATGGGGTGGCTCCCCACATGAACGTGGTGGTGCCGGAAGGAGCCCACGTCCAGGCGGGGGAGAAGGTGGTGGCGGCCATTGACCCCGAGGAGGAGGTGATCGCCGAGGCCGAGGGCATCGTCCACCTGCACGAGCCCGCCAGCATCGTGGTGATGAAGGCCCGCCTCTACCCCTTTGAGGACGATGTGGAGGTGACCACCGGGGACCGGGTGGCCCCGGGGGATGTCCTGGCGGATGGGGGGAAGGTCAAGAGCGAGATCTACGGCCGGGTGGAGGTGGACCTGGTCCGGAACGTGGTGCGGGTGGTGGAATCCTACGACATCGACGCCCGCATGGGGGCCGAGGCCATCCAGGCCCTTTTGAAGGAGCTGGACCTGGAGAAGCTGGAGGCCGAGCTTTTGGAGGAGATGAAGCACCCCTCCCGGGCCCGGCGGGCCAAGGCCAGGAAGCGCCTCGAGGTGGTCCGGGCCTTCCTGGACTCCGGCAACCGCCCGGAGTGGATGATCCTCGAGGCGGTGCCGGTCCTGCCTCCCGACCTCCGCCCCATGGTGCAGGTGGACGGGGGCCGCTTCGCCACCAGCGACCTCAACGACCTCTACCGCCGCCTCATCAACCGCAACAACCGCCTGAAGAAGCTTCTGGCCCAGGGAGCCCCGGAGATCATCATCCGCAACGAGAAGCGCATGCTGCAGGAGGCGGTGGATGCGGTCATCGACAACGGCCGCCGCGGCTCCCCCGTCACCAACCCGGGCTCCGAACGGCCCCTTAGGAGCCTCACCGACATCCTCTCCGGCAAGCAGGGCCGTTTCCGCCAGAACCTTTTGGGCAAGCGGGTGGACTACTCCGGGCGGAGCGTCATCGTGGTGGGGCCCCAGCTCAAGCTCCACCAGTGCGGCCTGCCCAAGCGCATGGCCCTGGAGCTTTTCAAGCCCTTCCTCCTCAAGAAGATGGAGGAAAAGGGCATCGCCCACAACGTGAAAGCGGCCCGCAAGATGCTGGAAAGGCAGCGGGACATCAAGGACGAGGTGTGGGACGCCCTCGAGGAGGTCATCCACGGCAAGGTGGTCCTCTTAAACCGCGCCCCCACCCTCCACCGCCTGGGCATCCAGGCCTTCCAGCCGGTTTTGGTGGAAGGCCAGTCCATCCAGCTCCACCCCCTGGTCTGCGAGGCCTTCAACGCCGACTTCGACGGGGACCAGATGGCGGTGCACGTGCCCCTTTCCTCCTTCGCCCAGGCGGAGGCCCGCATCCAGATGCTCTCCGCCCACAACCTCCTCTCCCCGGCCTCCGGGGAGCCTTTGGCCAAGCCCAGCCGGGACATCATCCTGGGCCTTTACTACATCACCCAGGTGCGCCGGGAGAAGAAGGGGGCGGGCCGGGAGTTCGCCACCCCCGAGGAGGCCCTGGCCGCCTACGAGCGGGGCGAGGTGGCCTTGAACGCCCCCATCAAGGTGGCGGGCAAGGAAACCAGCGTGGGCCGGCTGAAGTTCGTCTTCACAAGCCCCGACGAGGCCCTTTTGGCGGTGGCCCATGGCCTTTTGGACCTCCAGGACGTGGTGACGGTCCGCTACCTGGGCAAGCGGCTGGAAACCAGCCCGGGCCGGGTGCTCTTTGCCCGCATCGTGGGCGAGGCGGTGGGGGACGAGAAGGTGGCCCAGGAACTTCTGCAGATGGACGTACCCCAGGAGAAAAACTCCCTAAAAGACCTGGTCTACCAGTCCTTCCTGCGCCTGGGGATCGAGAAGACCGCAAGGCTTCTGGACGCCCTCAAGTACTACGGCTTCACCCTGTCCACCACCAGCGGGATCACCATCGGCATCGACGACGCCGTCATCCCCCCCGAGAAGCAGAAGTACCTGGAGGAAGCCGACAAGAAGCTTAGGCAGATCGAGCAGGCCTACGAGATGGGCTTCCTCACCGACCGGGAGCGCTACGACCAGGTGATCCAGCTCTGGACCGAAACCACGGAGAAGGTCACCCGGGCGGTCTTCAAGAACTTTGAGGAGAACTACCCCTTCAACCCCCTCTACGTGATGGCCCAGTCCGGGGCCCGGGGTAACCCCCAGCAGATCCGCCAGCTTTGCGGCATGCGGGGCCTCATGCAAAAGCCCTCGGGGGAGACCTTCGAGGTGCCGGTGCGCTCCTCCTTCCGGGAAGGCCTCACCGTGCTGGAGTACTTCATCTCCAGCCACGGGGCCCGGAAGGGTGGGGCGGACACCGCCCTTAGGACCGCGGACTCGGGCTACCTCACCCGGAAGCTGGTGGACGTGGCCCACGAGATCGTGGTCCGGGAGGCGGACTGCGGCACCACCAACTTCATCTCCGTCCCCCTCTTCCAGCCCGACGAGGTGACCCGCACCCTGCGCCTCAGGAAGCGCTCGGACATCGAGTCCGGCCTCTATGGCCGCGTTCTGGCCCGGGAGGTGGAGGTTCTGGGCCAGCGCCTGGAGGAAGGGCGCTACCTGACCCTCGAGGACGTGGGGCTCATCATCAAGGCGGCGGAGGCCGAGGAGATCAAGGAGGTGCCCGTGCGTAGCCCCCTCACCTGCCAGACCCGCTACGGGGTGTGCCAGAAGTGCTACGGCTACGACCTCTCCATGGCCAGGCCCGTGTCCATCGGGGAAGCGGTGGGGGTGGTGGCGGCGGAGTCCATCGGCGAGCCCGGCACCCAGCTCACCATGCGCACCTTCCACACGGGCGGCGTGGCGGTGGGCACCGACATCACCCAGGGTCTGCCCCGGGTCATCGAGCTCTTTGAGGCCCGCAGGCCCAAGGCTAAGGCGGTGATCTCCGAGATCGACGGGGTGGTGCGCATCGAGGAAACCGAGGAGAAGCTTTCCGTCTTCGTGGAATCCGAGGGCTTCTCCAAGGAGTACAAGCTTCCCAAGGATGCCCGCTTGGTGGTGAAGGATGGGGATTACGTGGAGGCGGGCCAGCCTTTGACCCGCGGGGCCGTGGATCCCCACCAGCTTCTGGAGGCCAAGGGCCCCGAGGCGGTGGAGCGCTACCTGGTGGACGAGATCCAGAAGGTCTACCGGGCCCAGGGGGTGAAGCTCCACGACAAGCACATCGAGATCGTGGTGCGGCAGATGCTCAAGTACGTGGAGGTCACCGATCCCGGGGATAGCCGCCTGCTGGAGGGCCAGGTCCTGGAGAAGTGGGACGTGGAGGCCCTGAACGAGCGGCTCATCGTCGAGGGCAAGACCCCGGTGGCCTGGAAGCCCCTCCTCATGGGGGTCACCAAGAGCGCCCTCTCCACCAAGAGCTGGCTTTCCGCCGCCAGCTTCCAGAACACCACCCATGTGCTCACCGAGGCGGCCATCGCCGGCAAGAAGGACGAGCTCATTGGCCTTAAGGAAAACGTCATCCTGGGCCGCCTGATCCCTGCGGGGACCGGAAACGACTTCGTGCGCTTTACCCAGGTGGTGGACAAGAAGACCCTCAAGGCCATCGAGGAAGCCAGGAAGGAGGCGGTGGAGGCCAAGGAGCCGGCGGTGCGCCGTCCGGTTCGCCGGGAACAGCCGGGCAAGCAGGCTTAATGCCATGCTGGCTAAGCTTTATTCGGCCTTTCGCCAGGTGGGGGAGGATCTTTTCCACCAGAGGCTCATCTCCGCCACCGCGGGCAACTTTTCCGTGCGCACCAAGGAGGGCTTTCTCATTACCAAAAGCGGGGTGCAGAAGGCCCGTCTGACCCCCGAGGACCTGGTGGAGGTGCCCCTCGAGGGCCCTTTCCCGGAAGGGGCCAGCGTGGAGAGCGTGATCCACCGGGAGGTGTACCGGGCGACCCCGGCCCGGGCCATCGTCCATGCCCATCCCCGGGTGGCGGTGGCTCTTTCCTTGCACCTGGACCGGATTGTTCCCCTGGACCTCGAGGGCCAGTACTACCTGAAGGAGGTTCCCGTGCTTGCCCCCAAGACCACAAGCGCCACCCTGGAGGCCGCTTTGGCCGTGGCGGAGGGCCTTAAGGAGCACCGAGCCTGCCTGTTAAGGGGCCACGGGGCCTTTGCCATAGGGCTTAAGGAGAAGCCGGAGGAAGCCCTTCTGGAGGCCTATAGCCTCCTCACCGCCTTGGAGGAAAGCGCGGAGATCCTCTTCTACTACCGCCTTTGGGGGAAGGGATGAGGGTACTCTTTGTGGAGGGCAAGGAAAAGGAGGCCCTTTTGGGCTTGGCCCGGGAGCTTCCCCATCCCTACTGGCTTCTTGCGGGGGAAGGGATTTGGCTTTTGGAGGTGTTTGGCGCCGGGGAGGAAGCCATGGCCAAGGCCAGGGCCCTGCCCGGGGTTAAGGTTTGGGCCTTTGCCCTGGAGGATGGGGTAGTCTATAGGGGATGCGGGAAGAAATCGGCTACATCCCCGTAGGGGAGGCGGAGCTTTACGTGGAGGACGTGGGGGACCAGCATGCCCCGGCCCTCCTGGTCCTCCACGGGGGGCCTGGGGGGAACGCCTACGCCCTCAGGGAAGGGCTTCAGGACTACCTGGAAGGGTTCAGGGTCATCTACTTCGACCAGCGGGGCTCCGGCCGGAGCCTGGAGCTTCCCCAGGACCCCAGGCTTTTCACCATAGATGCCCTGGTGGAGGATACCGTGGCCCTGGCCGAGGCCCTGGGGCTGGAGCAGTTTCATCTTCTGGCCCACGGCTTCGGAGCCCTGGTGGCCCTGGAGCTCCTCCGCCGCTACCCGGAGGTCCTGGGGGCGGTGCTCCTTTCCCCCTGGGTGAGCTTCCCCTGGCTTTCCGCAAGGCTTGTGGAGGCGGCGGGGCTTGAACCTTTGGCCGACCCCGAGGCGAACCTGAGGGCGGCCTTGGAGAAGGCGGAGCCCAAGCTCCTCTTCGACCGCCTCATGTTCCCCACCCCCCATGGCCGACTGGAGTACGAGTGGGTGGCGGAGGGCTCGGGCATCCTGGGGCCGGATACCCCGGCCTTGGCCTTTTGGAAAAACGGCCTCTGGCGGCTGGACTACACTCCCTACCTCTCCCCAAGCCGCAAGCCAGTGGCCCTGGTGGTGGGGGAGAAGGACGGCACCAGCTACCCCTATGCCGAGGAGGTGGCGGAACGCCTCAAAGCCCCCATCCGGGTGATACCCGGGGCCGGGCACTACCCCTGGATCGACCAGCCGGAGGCTTTTGGCGAGACCTTCCGGGAGGTCCTCGAGGGTCTGCTGGCTCCCTGGAGGGTGTGAGGGATGCCCTTCCAGGGCCAGGAAGGGTGGTAAACTCAGGGCGTCACCGGGGGTGCCCTCTTATGGGGCTGAGAGATACCCTTGGAACCTGATCCGGGTAATGCCGGCGTAGGGAAGGTGACCAAGGCCCCTCCCGGTGACAAGGAGGGGTTTTATGTTGAGGATCTTTGCCCTGCTGGTCCTTCTGGCCTTCGGCTTCGCCCAGGAGATCACCGTCCTCACCCACAGCAGCTTTTCCCTGGATAAGGGGCTCATCGCCCGGTTTGAGCGGGAAACCGGCCTGAAGCTTCGCTTCCTTAAAGGGGGGGATGCCGGGGAGACCCTAAACCGGGCCATCCTCACCAAGGGAGCCCCCATCGCCGACGTGATTTACGGCTTTGACAACACCTTCCTCTCCCGGGCCCTCGAGGCGGATATCCTCTTGCCCTACCGTAGCCCCGAGATCCAAAACCTGAAGGCCACCTTGCTTCTGGACCCTACCTTCCGCGCCCTTCCCGTGGACTACGGTTGGGTGAGCCTGAACTACGACCGGGCTTACTTCAAGGACCGCCCTTTGCCCAAAACTCCCCAGGACCTAACCCGGCCTGAGTTCGCCAGGCTCCTGGTGGTGCAAAACCCCGCCACCAGCTCCCCGGGCCTGGCCTTTCTCATGGCCACGGTGGCCCGCTTCGGCGAGGATGGCTACCTGGACTTCTGGGCCAAGCTCAGGGATGGAGGGGCGCGGGTGGCCAAGGGCTGGAGCGAGGCCTACTACACCCACTTCACCCTTTACAAGGGGGATAGGCCCCTGGTGGTCTCCTACACCACCAGCCCCGCCGCCGAGGTCTACTATTCCGAGGGGAAGTACCAAGAGCCGCCCACGGGGAACCTCTTCCCCGAGCTGGCCTTCTTCCAGGTGGAGTTCGTGGGGATCCTGAAGGGGACCAAGAACCTGGAGGGGGCCAGGAAGGTGGTGGACTGGCTCCTTTCCAAGCCAGTCCAGGAGAACCTTCCCACGGAGATGTGGATGTACCCGGCCCGCCGGGATGCCAGGCTCCCCGAGGTCTTCCGCTTCGCCCCAGAGCCGGTGGGCAGCGTGCGCTTGGATCCCAAGGTTATGGCCCAGAACCGGGAGCGCTGGATCGAGGAGTGGACCAAGGTGGTTCTGCAGGGGCAAAGCCCGGAGACGGTGCGCCGTTCCCGGCGCTAACGCCTTCTGGGGTTAGGTTTAAGGGGCCATGGCCTACGGGGTCCTTTTCGTCCTCTTATTTCTGGGCCTGGCCCTTTTCTACCCTTTGGGGCGCATCCTGGCCCTGGGGTTAGGGGAGGGTTTGGCCAGGGCCTTGGCGAACCCCTACTACTGGGAGCGCTACCTTTGGAGCCTGGAATATGGGCTTCTTTCCGCCTTCTTCACCCTGGCTCTGGCCTTGCCCCTGGCCTTTTTCTTTCGCCGCCGTTTTCCTTTGCGGGAGGTTCTCCTAGCGCTTTCCACCTTGCCCTTTGTCCTTCCCACCCCGGTGGTGGCCTTGGGGTTTTTAGCTCTCCTGGGCCCCAGGGGACTTTTGGGGGTGGACCTTTACGGCACCAAAACCCTCCTCTTCCTGGCGGCTGTGTTCTACAACCTGGGCCTTGCCCTCAGGGTCCTCCTGCCGGTGGCCTTGAACCTGGAGGGCCCCTTGCAGGCGGCCCGGGTCCTGGGGGCCTCGAGCCCCAGGGCTTTTCTAAGGGTAGGGCTTCCCCTCCTCCTCCCCGCCTTGGGTTCTGCGGGGCTTTTGGTGTTCATCTACGCCTTTTCCGCCTTCGGGGTTCCTCTCCTCCTGGGGGGGCCCCGGTACGCCACCCTCGAGGTGGAGGTCTACACCCTTTTGGCCTACCGCCTGGCCTTCCCCGAGGCCAGCGCCCTCATGCTTTTGGAGATCCTCACCCTGGGCCTCGCCGTGGCCCTCTACCTGCGCCTCCGGCCTTACCCCCTGTCCCCCGGAGGGCTTCTTCCCCCTCCTCCTTGGGCCTATACCCTGGGCCTAGGCGTCCTTTTTCTCCTCCTTTTTGCCCCCTTGTGGGGGCTTTTTCTGCGCCTGGACCTAGGGGCCTTGGCCGCCGCCTGGGCCTCGGAGGACTTCACTCCCCTTTCCGTGGCGTTGGGGAATAGCCTCCGCTTCACCCTCTTGGCCCTGGCCCTGGCGCTTCCTTTGGGAGTGGCTTATGCCGCAGCAGCCCGCCGGAGCCCCCTCATGGACCTCTTGGGGCTTTTCCCCCTCATGCTGAGCCCGGTGGCCGTGGGCCTCGGCTACCTTTTGGCTTACCCGAACCTCCGGGGCTCCTTGCTCCTTTTGCTTGTCGCCTATGCCCTTCTGGCCTACCCCCTCCTTGCCCGGGCCCTCCTGCCTGCCTTAAGAAGCCTTTCCCCAAGCCTCCTCGAGGCGGCCCGGGTCCTGGGGGCCACGCCCCTTCGGGCGTTTTTGCGGGTGGAGATCCCCCTGGTCTTTCCCGCCTTGCAATCCGGGCTGGCCCTGGCCTTGGCGGCCATTTTGGGGGAGTTTGGAGCCACCCTGGTGCTTTGGCGGCCCGAGTGGACCACCCTGACCCTGGCCATCTATGAGCGCCTGGGCCGACCCGGGGAGGCTCCCTTCCGGGAGGCCTTGGCCATAGCCGCCCTTCTGGCCCTTCTCTCGGGGCTTGCCTTCTATCTCCTGGACCGGGGAAGAGGGCGGCTGGGCTAGAATCCCTGGCACCGGGGGCAGAAGTGGGTGCCTCTTCCCGCCACCACTCTTTTGGCGATGGGTGTGCCGCAAACCGGGCAGGGAAGCCCTGTACGGCCGTAGACGGCGTGGCGCATCTGGAAGCTTCCCGGTAGGCCATCGGGCTGCTGGTAGGTGCGGTCGGAAAGGGTGCTTCCTCCCAAGAGGAGGGCCTCGGCGAGCACCTTTTTAAGGGCTGCGAAAAGCCTTTGCGCTTCGGCTTCCGTAAGCTCCCGTCCCCGGCGGAAAGGGGAGAGGCGGGCTCTAAAAAGGGCTTCGTCCGCATAGATGTTCCCCACCCCGGCGGCCAGACGCTGTTCCAGAAGGAGGGCCTTGAGGGGCTTCTGGCTTCCCTTTAGCCCCAGCCAGAACTCGTGGAACCGGAAATCTTCCGAAAGAGGCTCCGGGCCCAGTTGAAGGAGAAGGGGGATCTTCTGGTAATCCCTTCGTGTGCTACTTGACCCCAACCCCTGGGATGTGAAAAAAGAGGGGGTGCTATGCTTCCAAACCGAGAGCACCCCCTCTACTATCTTGACGCAGAAACCCTCCTCGTGGCCATCTACATCTGGGTGGACGACGAGCTCAAGGCCCTTCAGGCCCAAGGGTTCAAGCTCCCCAGAAAGCAAAGGCACCAGAAAGCCACCTTGGCTGAACTCCTGGCCCTGGCCATCTTTCTCCTGCTGCAGGGCCAGGACCTGGCCAAGGGCTACCTGGCCGCTAAAACCACCCTC
>NZ_KB905765.1 GCF_000381045.1 Thermus scotoductus DSM 8553
TAGATGATGGAGACCTCCCGTACCCGTTCGTACTCCACGCCGGGGCGGTGGTGAATCCGAAAGCTGACTTGGCGGACACCGTCCTCCCTACCCTTACCCAAGGAAAGGGTCAACCGGTCCCCCTCCAGTTTGAACCCGCTTTGGACGTACTTGAGGGGGGAAAGGGTGGACTTGGGCCGGAACCGAGGAGCATGATGTTCCGTCCTCCCATTTTTCTTCAGGGCGAAGAAAGACCTATAGGCCTGGATGACCTCATCCCGGGTGAGCTGTACCGATAGGGAGTAGTACCCCTTGGCTCGTGGCAGCGTCTTTAGGGTCCGATTGAGGGTGGACCGGCGTAGGTCCACCTTGCCCTTCTCCTTCAGCTCCTGGCGCAGGTGCCACATGAGGCCGTTGTAGACCTTGGTGGCACAAAACATGGCGTCACGCAAGATGCGTTCCGTCTCGGGGTCCGCGTGAACCTGCGCCTTAAGGGTTAGGAGAGGCATCGGTCTTTTGCTCCTGGATGTAGCGCTTGATGGTCTCTGAGCTGACATGCCCAGCGGTGCCGACGTAGTAGGAGGGGTTCCAAAGGTGGCCACCCCATAGCTGCTGCTTGAGATCGGGGAACGCTTTGAAAAGCCGCCGGGCACTTGCGCCCTTGAGAACCTTAGCTATCACCGCCGGACTGACGGCGGGGGGAGCGGAGAGGAAAAGGTGCACGTGATCCGGCATCACCTCCAGTCCGAGCAGTTCGTACCCGCGCTCTTGGGCAGACCGGAGGAGAATCTCCTTCAGTTCCTTATCTATCGGCGGTACCAGCACCTCCTTGCGGTATTTGGTTGACCAGACGAGATGGTAATTGATCTCATAGACAGCGTTTGGTGTGGACTTCCACGCCTTTTTCTTCACATCATCATGGTAATACCAAACCCCAGGGGTTTGCAAGGGGGTCCGTGTATCCCCCCAATGAATTGGGGGGGATTACAGCCCCCTCGCGCTCCCCCGGTACTTCTAAAAAAGCGCCTGGGAAGGATGCGGGTGGGCTTCACCTACGAGGGGAAGCCCGTCTACGCCCAGGACCTGGGGGCGGTGGGGGCCATGGCCGCCCTTTTACGGCAGGCCTTCCTCCCCAACCTGGTGCAGACGGCGGAGGGGAACCCCGCCTTCATCCACATGGGGCCTTTCGGCAACATCGCCCACGGCACCAACTCCCTAAGGGCAAGCCTCTTCGCCCTGGGCCTGGCGGACTACGTGGTGCAGGAGGCGGGGTTTGCCACGGATCTCGGCATGGAGAAGTTCATGAACGTGGTGGCCCGCGCGGGAGGCCTGGTCCCCGAGGCGGTGGTGCTGGTGGCCACCCTCCGGGCCCTCCGCTACCACGGGGGGCAGGATGCCTACGAGATGCCGGACCCGCAGGCGGTGGTGAGGGGCCTCGCCAACCTGGAAAAGCACGTGGAGAACGTGGAGCTATTCGGCTTCAAGCCGGTGATCGCCCTGAACCGCTTCCCCACGGACGCCGAGGAGGAGATCGCCCTGGTGCGGGAGTTCGCCCGGGAACGGGGCCTGCCCTTCGCCCTAAGCGAGGTCTACGCCAAAGGGGGGGAAGGAGGGTTGGAGCTGGCGGAGAAGGTCCTCGAGGCCCTTTCCCTGCCCCACGCCTACCGGCCCCTCTATCCCCTGGAGATGCCCCTCGAGGACAAGGTGGAAACCATCGCCACCCGCATCTACGGGGCGGAGGGGGTGGAGTGGAGCGAGGAGGCCAAGAAAGCCCTCAAGGCCGCCAAGAAGGAGGGGTGCGAGGCTTTGCCCGTGGTCGTGGCCAAGGCCGCCACCTCTCTCTCCGACAACCCCAGGCTCCGGGGCAGGCCCCGGGGCTTCACCGCGCGGGTCACGGACCTGAAGTGCCGCCTGGGGGCAGGCTTCGTGGTGGTCTACATGGGGGGGATAGAGACCCTCCCCGGCCTCCCCAAGACCCCCCAGGCCTTCGGGATTGACGTGGACGAGGAGGGGAGCATCCGGGGGATGGACTACTGAAAGACCCCACCGCGGCATAGGCCGCGGTGGGGGCCCCAAAAAGGAGCGGGCGCTTTAGATCCCGTGCTGGTCCGCCCGTTGCTTCTCCACGGGAAGCCCCGTGGCCCCGTGGAAGGCCTCCACCTCCTCCAGGAAGCGGCGGAAGAGGTAGAGGGCGTCGTGGGGCCCGGGGGCGGCCTCGGGGTGGTACTGCACGGAGAAGACGGGATAGCGGGCGTGGGCCATGCCCTCGAGGGTCCCGTCATTCAGGTTGATGTGGGTGGGCTTGAACTCCTTCAGGGAGTCGATGTCCACCGCATAGCCGTGGTTCTGGCTGGTGATCTCGATCTTCCCGGTGAGGAGGTTCTTCACCGGGTGGTTGGCCCCCCGGTGGCCGAACTTCATCTTGTAGGTGCGCCCCCCCGCGGCCAGGGCCAGGAGCTGGTGCCCCAGGCAGATGCCGAAGGTGGGAAGTAGCCCCATGAGCTTCCAGATGGTCTCGTGGGCGTAGCGGGGCATGGAGGGATCCCCGGGGCCGTTGGAGATAAAAAGCCCGTGGGGCTCCAGGGCCATGATCTGGCTCGCCGGGGTCTTGCCCGGCACCACCAGGATCTCGAAGCCCAAAGCCGCCAGGTTCTCCACGATGGCGTGCTTGATGCCGAAGTCCATGACCACAATGCGCCGCCCCGACTTCAGGGTGGGCCAGGCGTAGGGCAAGGGGGTGGAGACCTCGGGGGTCATGTCCCGGCCGTCGATGTCCGTCCAGGCCTTGGCCTCCTGGCGGAGGGCCTCGAGCTCCTCGGGGGTGAAGGCGTGCTGGGGATCCCCGAAAAGGCTGGCGTGGGCGATGGTACCCTTGAGCACCCCTCCTTCGCGGATCTTGCGCACCAGGGCCCGGGTGTCGATCCCCTCGATCCCCACCACCCCGTAGAACTCCATGAACTCCTTAAGGGTCTGCTGGGCCCTGGGGTTGGAGGCGATGCGGCTGAACTCCTTGGCCACGAAACCCTTCACCCAGGGGCGGTTGGACTGCATGTCGTAGACGTTGACCCCGTAGTTGCCCTGGTGGGGGTAGGTCATGACCACGATCTGCCCGTGGTAGCTGGGGTCGGTCATGATCTCCTGGTAGCCGGTCTGGGCGGTGTTGAAGACCACCTCCCCCACCGTCTTCCCCCGGGCCCCGAAGGCGTAGCCGTGGTAAACGGTGCCGTCCTCCAGGACCAAAACCGCCCGTTCCTTTACTCCAGCCATTCCTCCTCCTCGATGCCCGCTTGCTTTAGGATGCGCTTCAGAAGGTCCACGCTGATCCCGCCCCGGTGGGGATTGGGCAGGATGAGGCGCACGGAGCCCCGCACCATGAACTGGTGCCGTCCTCCTGCGTAGGGCCCGGCGAATCCCAGGGTCTTTAGCCTCGCCACCAGCTCCCTCCGGGAAACCGGTCTAAGCCGCTTCGCCATGAGGCAAATCGATGCGAACCTCGCCCAGGGGCGGAGGGGCCTCGCCCCGGGAGATCAGGAAGAGAAGCCAGTCCTCCAAGGCCGCCTGCAGGTTGGCCTCGCATTCCCTTAGGCTTTTGCCCGTGGCCCACACCCCGGGCAGGTCCGGAACCTCCCCATAGTAGGGCTCCTCGTCCTCTATGAGCTCGTAGCGGGCCCGGGCCATGGCCTCCTCCAAGTAGCGGGTCAGGGTCCCCATCCCATCCATTCTAGCCCCCGAAGGCCCCCGGGGAAAGGTGCTTGATGACGGCGATCTCCCGGCAGTTCTCGTAGAAGGGGCAGGCGTTGCACTCGCTCCACACCTTGGGGGGCAGGGCCTCCCGGGTGGTGACCTGGTAGCCCAAGGAGCGGAAGAAGCCCACCTGAAGCGTCCAGGCGAAGACCCGGGGCAGGCCCAGATCCCGGGCCTCCCGTTCCGCCCCCAGGACCAGCCAGCGCCCAAGCCCCTCCCCCTGCCTGTTGGGGTGCACCGCCAGGCCCCTGATCTCCGCCAGATCCCGCCAGAGCACGTGCAGGGCCACGGTGCCCACGATCTGCCCGTCCTCGTCCTCGAGGACCTGGAAGTCGCGGATGTTCTCGTAGAGGTGGCTGTGGCTCCGGACGAGCATCAGGCCCTTCTCCGCCCAGTAGCGGATGAGCCAGTAGATGGCGTCCACATCGGAAAGCCTGGCCTTCCTGAGCTCCACCCCCGCCTGGCGCCGCACCTCGGGCAAGGAAACCGTGGGTAGCTCTATCCGGGCTTCAAGCAAGGCCCACCTCCTTCTTGGCCTCCAAGATCCTTTCCCGCACCGCTAAAGGGGCCGTGCCCCCGAAGGAGTTGCGCCGGTGGATGGCGGTTTCCAAGCGAAGAAGGGGCAGGGCATCCTCGGCGAAGAGGGGGTGGTGGGCCTTAAGCTCCTCCAGGGTCAGGTCCTTCAAGGCCCTTCCCTCCTCCACAAGCCTCCGCACCAGGCGCCCCACCACGTGGTGGGCCTCCCGGAAGGGAAGCCCCTTCTCCGCCAGGTAGTCGGCCAGTTCCGTGGCCAAGGCATAGCCCTCCTCCGCCGCCCGCCACATCCTCTCCCGCCGCCACTTAAGCCCAGGAAGAAGGGCGGTGAGGAGCTTCAGGCTATCCCGGTAGGTGGCGAAGGCATCCAGAAGGGGTTCCTTGTCCTCCTGCAGGTCCTTGTTGTAGGCCAGGGGAAGCCCTTTCACCACGGTGGAGAGGGCCACCAGGGCCCCTAAGACCCTTCCCGCCTTGGCCCGGATGAGCTCCAGGATGTCCGGGTTCTTCTTCTGGGGCATGATGGAGGAGCCGGTGGCGAAGGCATCGGGGATCTCCACGAAGCCGAACTCCTCGGTGCTATAGAGGATGAGCTCCTCGGCCAGGCGGGAGAGGTGCAGCATGCCGATGTTGAGGGCGGAAAGCACCTCGAGGGCAAAATCCCGGCTTGCCACCGCGTCCAAGGAGTTCCGCATGGGTGCGGCAAAGCCAAGCTCCTTAGCGGTGTAGTGCCGGTCTATGGGAAACCCCGTCCCCGCTAGGGCCGCAGCCCCCAGGGGGCTTTCGTTAAGGCGCTCCCTGGCGTCCCTCAGCCTTCCTGCATCCCGGAGAAGCATCTCGTAGTAGGCCAAAAACCAGTGGGAAAGCAAGATGGGCTGGGCCCGTTGCAGGTGGGTGTAGCCGGGGAGGACCTGGGGAGGGTCCAGGTACTTTTCTGCCTCCCGCACGAGAACCCGCCGGAGCCCCAAAAGGAGGGCAGAAAGCTCGTCTATGGCAGCCCGCAGGAAAAGCCTTAAGTCCGTGGCCACCTGGTCGTTCCGGCTCCTCGCCGTGTGGAGCTTGCCGCCTGGGGGGCCGATGAGCTCTATGAGGCGGGCCTCCAGGTTCATGTGTACATCCTCAAGCTCCTCCCGCCAGGGGAAGGTGCCCGCCTCTATCTCCTTCTCTATCCGCTCCAGGCCCTCGAGGATGGCCTCCAGCTCCTCCTGGCTGAGAAGCCCCACCCGGTGGAGCATGCGGGCGTGCACCCGGTTCTGCCAGAGGTCCTCCCGCCAAAGGGCCCGGTCAAAGGGGAGGGAGGCGTTGAAGCGGGCGGCAAGCTCGCTTAGACCTTCGGCAAACCGGCCACCCCAGGTCCTATGTCCCATGAGCCTTCCCCTCCACCAAGGCCCTAACCCTAAGCCTCAGGGCCTGGATCTTGATGAAGCCCTCGGCGTCCTTCTGGTCGTAGCCCCCGAGCTGGTCAAAGGAGACCAGGTCCTTCTGGTAAAGGCTTTTCGGCGCCTTTCTCCCCACCACGTAGACGTTCCCCTTGTAGAGCTTGAGCCGGGCCACCCCGGTGACCGCCTGGGCCACGTGGTCAAAGTAGGCCTGGAGGGCCTCCCGCTCCGGGGCGTACCAGAAGCCGTAGTAGACGAGCTCGGCGTACTTGGGGGCAAGCTGGTCCCGCTGGTGGAGCACCTCCCGGTCCAGGGTGAGGCTTTCCACCGCCCGGCGGGCGTGGTAGAGGAGGGTCCCCCCCGGGGTTTCGTAGACCCCCCGGGACTTCATGCCCACGAAGCGGTTTTCCACCAGGTCCACCCGGCCCACCCCGTGGCGGCCTCCGATCTCGTTGAGCCTTTGCAAAAGGGCAGCGGGGGAAAGCCTTTCCCCGTTCACCGCCACGGGATCCCCCCGTTCAAAGGCCACCTCCACGTACTCCGGGGTATCGGGGGCCTCCTCGGGGTCTTGGGTCATGCGGAACATCCCCTTGGGGGGTTCGGCCCAGGGGTCCTCGAGGACCCCACCTTCGTAGGAAATATGCAGGAGGTTGGCGTCCATGGAGTAGGGCTTCTCCTGGGTCACGGGGACGGGGATGCCATGGGCCTCGGCATAGGCGATCATCTCCTGCCGGCCCTTAAAGTGCCACTCCCGCCAGGGGGCGATCACCCGGATGTCGGGCTTCAGGGCGTAGGCGGTGAGCTCAAAGCGCACCTGGTCGTTCCCCTTGCCCGTGGCCCCGTGGGCGACGGCCTCGGCCCCCTCCTCCTCGGCGATCTTCACCAGGTACTTGGCGATGAGGGGCCTTGCGATGGAGGTGCCGAGGAGGTAGTACCCCTCGTACACCGCCCCGGCGCGGAACATGGGGAAGACGAAGTCCCGCACGAACTCTTCTCTCAGGTCCAGGGCGATGGCCTTGGAGGCCCCGGTCCTTAAGGCCTTCTCCCGGGCCTCCTCCACCTCTTCCCCCTGGCCGATATCCGCGGTGAAGGCGATGACCTCGGCCTTGTAGGTTTCCTTGAGCCACTTGAGGATGATGCTGGTATCCAGCCCGCCGGAGTATGCCAGGACGATCTTCATGCCAACCCCTAGTCTACCCCCTCGAGGGGGCTTGCATAAGTATACACCCAGCCCACGCGGGTGGATCAGGGGGAAAACCCTTGATCTAGCTCGTTACCGGAGTGGTGGCCCTCCTCCTCTCCGCCAAGCCCCAGGCCACCCCCGAGGAAATCCGGCAAGCCCTGGAACAAGGCGCTAACGCCCGGTTGACAGGACAGGCTGCCAAGCCGGACTATGCGGCCGGGGGCCAGTACGGCTACGGCTTGGTGGATGCCAAAGCCAGCCTGGATGCCCTCTTGGGCCGTTAGGGATGGTGGGCCCCTGGACCGCCATGGCGATCCTGCTTCTCCTTTTCCTCTTTGCCTGGCCCCTCAGCCTAGCCCAGACCCCAGGGGCCCCGATCCCCAAGCCTAGGCCCCCAGAGGAACCCTTGGGTGTCTCCACGTTGCAGGTAGAGGTCCTCTTTGAGGGAAAGCCCGCTTCGGGAATCTTGGTGGTTCTTCAACCCCTAGCCCCTAACCGCTTGCCCGCTGGCCCGCCCGTGCTCCGCCTCACCGATGGGGAAGGGCGGGCCTCCTTTTCCCTTCTGGCTTCCCCCGACCGATTTCTCATCTCCTTCCAAGACCGGGAAAAAGGCCTAAGGCTCCAGGTGCCCCTTACCTTCGCCTTAGGTATCTGGAGCCTTGGCCCCTACCGTTTCAGCCTAAACCTTTCCCCACCTTAAAGGTGGATGGGCTTCTCCCAAGCGGCCAAGGCGGCCTCCTTGAGGATCTCGGGGAGGGAGGGGTGGTGGTGGGGGGCCCGACCCAGGTCCTCCGCGCTGGCCTTGAAGAAGATGGCCAAAGCGGCCTCGGTCAAAATGTCCCCCACCCTGGCGCCAATCCCGTGGACCCCAAGGATGCGGTCGGTCTTGGCGTGGGCGAGGACCTTGATGAAGCCCTCCGTCTCCCCCATGGCCCGGGCCCGGCCCGAGGCGGAGTAGGGGAACTTCCCCACCTTGTAGGGGATGCCCTGGGCCTTCAGCTCCCCCTCGGTGTGGCCCACCCCCGCCACCTCGGGGTGGGTGTAGACCACGCTGGGGATGGCCTGGTAGTCCAGGTGGGCGAAGCCCTTCGCCATGTGCTCCACGGCGGCGATCCCTTCCTCGCTGGCCTTGTGGGCCAGCATGGGCCCGCGGACCACGTCCCCAATGGCGTAGATGTGGGGGACACGGGTCCTTAGGTGCTCGTCCACGGGGATGCGGCCCCTCTCGTCGGGGGCGATGCCGGCGTTCTCCAAGCCGAGCCCCTCGGTGTAGGGCCTGCGGCCCACGGCCACCAGCACCCGGTCCGCCTCGAGGACCTCCCCCCCCGCCAGTTCTACCCGGGCCCCCTTCCCCGCGGGAAGGACAGCGGTGACCCGCACCCCGGTGCGGATCTCGAGGCCTTCCTTTTTGAAAACCCTTTCCGCCGCCCGGGAGACCTCCCCGTCCATGGTGGGTAGGATCCGGTCCAGGTACTCCAGAATGGTCACCTCCGCCCCCAGGCGGTGCCAGACCACGCTAAGCTCCAGGCCAATCACCCCGCCCCCCACCACGATGAGCCTCTTTGGTACCTCGGGGAAGGAAAGGGCCTCGGTGGAGGTCACCACCCTTTCCCCGTCCACCTCCGCCCAAGGGGGGATAAGGGGGGCGCTTCCCGTGGCGATAAGGATGAAGCGGGCTTCTAGCTCCTCCCCCGTCTCCTCCACCAAAACCTTGCGCTCAGAGAGGAAACGGGCCGTGCCCTGATGGCGGGCGATGCCGTTTTTCTTGAAGAGGAACTCAATGCCCTGGGTGTTGGCCTGGACCACCTTGTCCTTGTGGGCGAGAAGGGCGGGGAGGTCCACCTCGAGGCCCTGCACCCTAGCCCCGATCAAGCCCTTTTTCACCTCGTAGATGCGCTCGGTGGTTTCCAAAAGGGCCTTGGAGGGAATGCACCCCACCCGCAAGCAGGTGCCCCCCAGGGCCTTCTCCTTCTCCACCACCCCCACCTTCATCCCCAGCTGGGCGGCCCGGATGGCGGCCACATACCCCCCAGGCCCCGCCCCGATCACCAAAAGGTCGTAACTGTACATGCTAGACCTCCAACAAGAGGCGCACGGGGTTTTCCACCAGTTCCTTGACCCGCCTCAAAAAGGTCACCGCCTCCCGGCCGTCCACGATGCGGTGGTCGTAGGAAAGGGCCAGGTACATCATGGGCCGCACCACCACCTGCCCCTCCCGGGCCACGGGCCTTTCCTGGATGGCGTGCATGCCCAGGATGCCCACCTGAGGGGGGTTGAGGAGGGGAGTGGAGTTGAGGGAGCCGTACACCCCCCCGTTGGTGATGGTGAAGGTGCCGCCCATGAGCTCATCGGGCTTGAGCTTTTTGTTGCGAGCCCTTTCGGCGAAGTCGGCGATCTGGCGCTCGATCTCGGCGAAGGAAAGCCGGTCGGCATCCCGGATCACGGGCACCACCAGCCCCTCTCCCCCGCCCACGGCCACCCCGATGTCGTAGTAGCGGTGGTAGAGGATGGTGTTGTCCCGGATCTCGGCGTTGAGCTCGGGGATCTCCTTGAGGGCCTGGACCACGGCCTTCACGAAGAAGCTCATGAAGCCCAGCTTCACCCCGTGCTTCTTCTGGAAGGCCTCCCCGAGCTCCTTCCTCAAGGCGATGATGGCGGACATGTCCGCCTCGTTGAAGGTGGTGAGCATGGCGGTGGTCTGCCGGGCCAGGAGGAGCCTTTCCGCAATGCGGCGGCGCAAGGGGCTCATGGGCACCGCCTCGCTCACCCGCCAGGGGCGGTCGGCCGGGGGTTGGGCGGGAAGCGGCGCAGGCTCCGGCATCCGGGAAGGCACCGCCTGGGGTGGGGCCTGCCTGGCCCTCTCCTCCAGGTGGCGCTCCACGTCCTCCTTGAGGATCCGCCCGCCCAGGCCCGTGCCCACCACCTCCCCGGGGGATACCCCCGCCTCCCGCAAAACCCGCTCCGCGGCGGGCATGGCCAGGGGCTCTTGGGGCTCGGGTGCCTGGGGTACCACAGCCTCGGGCTCAGGCCGGGGAAGCCCCTCTCCCAAGGCCTTAAGAAGGGCGATGGCCTCCCCCACCCTGGCGGTTTCCCCGGTGCGCTTCAGGATCCGCTCCAGGGTTCCCGCAAAGGGGGCGGGAAGCTCCAGGGTGGCCTTGTCGGTGATGAGCTCCACCAGGGGCTCATCCTGGGCAAAGCTTTCCCCTTCCTTCTTCAGCCAGGCGCCGATCTCCACTTCCACGATGGACTCGCCCACGGAGGGCACTTTCAGTTCCTGCATCGTCTACCTCCTCACTTAAAGGCTTCCTCAAGAAGCGCCTCCTGCTCTTCCTTGTGCACCTTGGAAGAACCCACGGCGGGGCTTGGGGACTCCGGCCGGGCCACCACGCTGAAGGGGTGACCGTAGATCTCCCCGCAGAAGCGGACCGAGAGGTACCACCAGGCCCCCTGGTTCACCGGCTCCTCCTGAACGTAGACCACCGGGGTCTTCCTGGGGTAGAAGCCCAGGGCCTCCTTGAGCTCGGCCTCGGGGAAGGGGTAGAGGAGTTCCAGCCGGATCAAGGCCACGTCCTCCGCCCCAAGCTCCCTCCGCTTTTGCAGGAGGTCGTAGTAGACCTTCCCCGAGGTGAGAAGGACCTTCCGCGCCCCCTTGACCCTTTCCGGGATCACCTTCTGGAAGCGCCCCTGGGCAAGCTCCTCCAGGCTGGAGACCACCTCCGGGTGGCGGAGGAGGCTTTTGGGGGTGAGGACCACGAGGGGCTTGCGGATGGGGCGCTTCACCTGGCGGCGGAGGAGGTGGAAGAACTGGGCGGGGGTGGTGGGGTAGGCCACCTGGAGGTTGTCCCGGGCGGCGAGCTGGAGGAAGCGCTCAGGCCGGGCCGAGGAGTGCTCGGGGCCCTGGCCCTCGAGGCCATGGGGCAGGAGGAGGACCAGGCCGGAAAGCCGGTTCCACTTGGCCTCGGCGCTGGCCAGGAACTGGTCAATATAGACCTGGGCCACGTTGACGAAGTCCCCAAACTGGGCCTCCCAGAGGACGAGGCCCTCGGGGTAGTCCAGGCTGTAGCCGTACTCAAACCCCAGCACCCCGGCCTCGGAGAGGGGGGAGTTGTAGATCTCCACCTCCGCCTGGCCCTCGGCCAGGTGCTGCAAGGGGATGTAGGGCCTTCCCGTCTGGTAGTCGTACAGGGCGGCGTGGCGCTGGGTGAAGGTGCCCCTTAGGGCATCCTGCCCCGTGAGGCGCACCCGGTGCCCCTCGGCGGCCAAGGAGGCGAAGGCCAAGGCCTCGGCCGCCGCCCAGTCCAGGGGGCGCTTAGCCTCGGCCATCTCCTTTCGGGCCTCGAGGAACCGCTTCAGCTTGGGATGCACCTGGAAGCCCTCGGGCACGGCGCTCAGGCGGAGAAGGAGCTCCTTTAGCGCCTCCAGGGGCACCCCGGTATCCACCTCGGGCACCAGGTGGTCGGGCCCACCCACGTACCCCTGCCAGATGCCGGAAAGGCCGTGGGGCACCACGGGGCCCGGCTCCGCCTTGACCCGGGCGAACTCGCTCTCCAGGTTCGCCAGGTAGGCTTCCTCCCAGGCCTTCACCTCCCCTTCCGCCACCACCCCTTCGGCAAGGAGCCTCTCCGCATAGACCTTCCAGGGCTCGGGCTTCTTGGAGATGAGGGCGTACATGGGGGGCTGGGTGAAGGTGGGCTCGTCCGTCTCGTTGTGGCCCCGGCGGCGGTAGCCCACCAGGTCGATGACCACGTCCTTCCCGAAGCGCTTCCGGTACTCCAGGGCCAGGCCCAGCACGAACCAGAGCTCGTCCAGGGCCTCGGCGTTCACGTGGAAGATGGGGACCGAAAGCATCTTGGCGATGTCCGTGGGGTAGCGGCAGGAGGTGTACTCCTCGGGCAGGGTGGTGAAGCCCAGCTGGTTGTTGGCCACCACATGGAGGGTCCCCCCCACCCGGTAGCCGGGAAGCCGGGAGAGGTTAAGGGTTTCCTGGACGATGCCCTCCCCGATGAAGGCCGAGTCCCCGTGGACCAGGATGGCCAGGCCCCTTTTCCGCTCCCGATCGCCGAAGCGGTCCTGCTTGGCGCGAAGCCTCCCCAGGGTCACGGGGTTCACGAACTCCAGGTGGCTGGGGTTGAAGTTGAGGGAAACGTGCACCTTCCCGTAGGGGGTGGTGAGGTCGTTGGAGAAGCCCAGGTGGTACTTCACATCCCCCGAGTAGCCCTCGGGGAAGATCTCCTCGAACTCGCGGAAGATGCGTTCAAAGGGCTTGCCCACCACGTGGGCCAGGACGTTGAGCCGCCCCCGGTGGGCCATGCCCAGGACCACCTCCCTGACCCCGTGGCGGGCGGCTTCCTCCACCGCCTCCAAGAGAAGGGGGACCAGGCCTTCCAGGCCCTCGAGGCTGAAGGTCTTGGCCCCCAGGTACTTGCGCTGCAGGAAGGCTTCAAAGAGGCTCGCCTGCATGAGGCGCTCCAGCATGCGCCGGCGCACCTCGCGGGGAGGCTTGGGCCAGGGGGCCTCGATGCGGGAAAGAAGCCAGGCCCGCTCCTCGGGCTCGGTATGGACCACCTCAAACCCCACCGGGCCCAGGTAAACCTCCTCCAGGCGGCCCAAGAGGTCCCCCAGGGTGGGGGCGCCGAAGAAGGGGGGAAGGGACCTAAAGAGATCCTCCCGCAAAAGGCCGTGGGCCTCCAGGGAAAGCTCCTTGGGCCTAGGCCGCTCCCGCCCCAAGGGGTCTATGCGGGCCGCCAGGTGACCAAGCTCCCTGTAGGCCTGGACCAGGCGCTCCACCTTGAGGAGGAAGGCCAGGTCCACCGGCTCGGCCAGGGGAGGGGTGGCTCGTCGGCCGTCCTCGAGGGGTTCTCTTCGGGAACCCTCCAGGGCGAGGGCGGAAAAGTAGCGGCGCCACTCCTCCGGCAGGGAGAAGGGATCCTCCAGATAGGCCCGGTAGAGGGCCTCCAGGTAGCCTTGGCTTTCCAACGTGAGCTCCATCCTACCTCCCAAGAAGGGGGCGTATACCCCCTTCATCTACGCTACACCAAAAAGCGGTGTAGGTGCTTTAGGAGTTCCCCCTTTTATTCCCTTCTATCCCCCCAGGGTTCGGAGCAGGTCGGGAAAGCCCTTCAGGTAAGGGTTCTTCCCCCACACCTGCTCCAGGGCGGCACTCCTTCCGCCCGGTATCCCGGGTCTCAGCCTTGACCCGGGGCGAGACCTCTCCGCATACCTCCGCAGAAGCAGGCGAAGGGTCTCCCTTTTCGGGGTGAAGGTGATGACGGACTCCTCCGGAGAACTTCTCCGGAGAAGGTTTCTGGCCGCGTTCACCTGGGCGTTGCCCCTGTGCCCACAAGCCTGGCAGACAAAGGTCTGGGTATCCCT
>NZ_KB905766.1 GCF_000381045.1 Thermus scotoductus DSM 8553
GGGGATTTGACCTGGAGGCCACGCACGTGACGCGGGGGGAGAGGCTTTCGCGGCTTTTGGTCCCCTTGAGCCTGGCCTTCGTGTGGGCGTTTCGGACGGGGCTTGTGCTGCACCGGGTGCGTCCGGTGAGGCCCAAGAAGCACGGGAGGCTGGGACAGAGCCTCTTCCGGGCGGGGCTGGACCTGCTCACCCTTTGGGCGCTTGCCCTCTGGGGTGCAGGGGGAGGAAGGCGCGGAAGTCCCTTGGGGTTATGCCCTATGGAGGTTTTGACGTGTACATAGGGATGGGCATAAAGGAGATCGTGCTCACGGGGGTGCGGCTTGGAAGCTACCGGGGCCATCCCAGGGGCCTTGCCGGCCTGGTGGAGGACCTCTACCACCTGGGGGCCAAGGTGCGGCTTTCCTCCATCGAACCCGAGGACACGGGGGAGGACCTCCTTAGGGTCATCGCCCGGTATGCCCCGGGGGTCAGGCCCCACCTGCACCTTTCCCTGCAGACGGGTTCGGACCGCCTCCTAAGGCTCATGGGACGCCGCTACGACAAGGCCTATTACCGCAACCTGGTGCAGAGGGCCTACGAGCTCATCCCTGGCTTTGCCCTCACCACGGATGTCATCGCCGGGCTTCCCACGGAAACCGAGGAGGAGCACCAGGAAACCCTGACCTTTCTGGAGGAGCTAAGGCCCACCCGGGTTCACGCCTTCACCTATACCCCCCGTCCCAAGACCCGGGCGGCCTCCATGCCCCAGGTGCCGCCGGAGGTGCGCAAGCGGCGCACCAAGGAGATCATCGCTTTGGCCCAGCGTCTTGCGGAGGAGCGCATCAGGCCCAAGCTGGGAAGCCAGGTGGAGGTGTTGGTGGAGAGGATCCAGGGGGGCCTTGCCCTCGGCCACACCCCCGACTACTACGAGGCCCGCCTTTCCGGTTCTGCCCGGCCGGGGGATACGGTTTTGGCGCGGGTGGAGGGAGCGGAGGGATACACCCTTTTGGGCCGGGTGGAAAGGGTGGAGGAGGCTTTGCTTCCCTTGGAACTCCCCATAAGGTAGACTTTTTCCCATGGAGTGCGTGTTCTGCCGCATCATCGCCGGGGAACTTCCTTCCCGGAAAGTCTACGAGGATGAGGGTTTCGTGGCCTTCCACGACATAAGGCCCAAGGCCCCGGTGCACGTGCTGGTGGTGCCCAAGGAACACATAGCGAAGCTTTCCGACTACCCCGACACGGAGGAGGGGGAGAGGAAGCTCGGGGCCCTTTTCCGCACGGCAAACCGGGTAGCCCGGGTCCTGGGCCTCGAGGGGTATAAGGTCCAGGTGCACGTGGGGGAGAAGGGAGGGCAGGAGGTCTTCCACGTGCACGTGCACGTCATGGGGAGTTCTTCTTGAGGACGAAGCGGTCCAGCACCTGGCCGCTAGGGTCCAGGGCGTAACCCACCAGGGTTTCCCCTTCCGCCTCCAGGAAAAGGGCATGGTGGGCTACCGCCAGAGCCTGGGTGTAGGGGGAAGGGGGCTTGGTGGGGTAGAGGTTGGCCCCCCCTCCGCCCACCACCAGGTGGGTGGTGAAGCCCACCTGAAGGCGCTCGTAATGGTGATCGTGGCCCGCCAGGACCAAGGGTACCCGGTGCTGGCGTAGAAGGGGCTCGAGGAGGCTCCTTAGGCTCGGGCTTCCCCCGTGTAGCCCCGAGGAGTAAAGGGGGCGGTGGAGGATCACCACCCGCCAGGGTGCCTGCGAGTGGCTAAGGGCTTGGGCCAGCCATTCCCGCTGGGCCTTTAGGTCTCCTTCCGTGTAGAGGATGAAGAACTCCATTGTCCCCAGGCGCACTGGGTAATAGGGTCTTTCCAGCTGGAAGCGCTTGAGCTGGCCCTCGAGGTTGGGGGCATCGTGGTTGCCAAAGGCGGGGTAGAGGGGTACGGGCGGAAGCTCCTTTAGGTATCGCTCCACCACCTGGCCTCGAGGATAGAAGTTATCCCCCGCGGTGAGGAGGGCGGCCAGGGGCTTGCGGGCGTGCTCGGTCCGAAGCAGGTTAGCCACCTGGGTCCGGCCCGGGGTGTCCTGCCCCCAATCCCCTATGACCGCCACCCGCTGGCCAAAGGCCAGTCCAAGGAAAAGAAGGAGGAAAAGGAGCCTGCGCACTAGGCCTCAGCGGCTCCGTGGGGCTTTAGGCTGGCTTCCTCCACCCCCGCTTTTTCCACCACCTCCTCGGCCACCAGGATGGGGGCCCCGGCCCTAAGGGCCAGGGCCATGGCGTCGGAGGGCCTTGCGTCCACCTCCAGCTCTATCCCCCGGTGTTCCAGGATGAGCCGGGCATAGAAGGTGCCGTCCCGGAGGTCTATGATCTCCACCCGCTTCAGTTTAACCTGGAGCATTTCCATCACGGAGAGGAGGAGGTCGGGGGTAAGGGGGCGCGGGGGTTTTTCGCCTTGCAAGGCCACCACGATGTGGTGGGCCTCGAGGGGACCGATGACGATGGGGAGAAGCTTGTCGTTCTCCGTCCTGAGCAGGACCACCACGCTCCCGTTCTGGGGGTCCACGCCCAGGGTCTCGATCTTGGCGTTCAGCATACCTTGAGTATACTAGCGGCGTGAGGACTTACCCTGTGGAGATCGCTGGGGTTCGGCGCGAGCTTCCCATCGTCCAGGTGGGGCCGGATGTGGCCGTGGCCCTTTTAAACCTTCTGGGGGACACCGAGCTCACCGAGGCCGCCGCCGAGGAGCTGGCCAAGCGCTTACCCCCTGAGGTGGAAACCCTGGTCACCCCTGAGGTCAAGGCGGTGCCCTTGGCCCATGCTCTTTCCCGGATTGCCAAGAAGCCCTATGTGGTGGCCCGGAAGACGGAGAAGCCCTACATGATCAACCCTGTGAGCCGCCAGGTGCTCTCCATCACCACGGGCAAGCCCCAGCTTCTGGTGCTGGATGGGGCGGATATCCCCCTCATCCGGGGGCACAAGGTGGCCATCGTGGACGATGTGGTGTCCACGGGTTCCACCCTTTCGGGCCTCCGGGAGCTCATTGAGAGCGTGGGGGGGCAAGTGGTGGCGGTGCTGGCGGTCTTCACCGAGGGCACGCCCCGCCAGGATGTCATCGCTTTAGGCCACCTGCCCCTCTTTAAGCCGGAATAGGAGGTTTTTATGGAAACCTATCCCATCACCATCGGCGGCGTCACCCGCCACGTGCCCCTCATAGAGCCCCTCCCAGGACGGCGGATCCCCCTGGTGGAGTTTTTGGGGGACCCCGAGCTGGTGCGGGCGGCGGCCCAGGCCCTAAAGCCCTTGGTGCCCGCGGGTACCGAGGTACTCTTCACCACGGAAACGAGCCCGATTCCCCTCACCCACGTCCTTGCGGAGGAGATGGGCCTACCCTACGTGGTGGCAAGAAGGCGGCGCCGCCCCTACATGGAGGATCCCATCATCCAGGAGGTGCAGACCCTGACCCTGGGGGTGGGGGAGGTGCTCTGGCTGGACCGGCGTTTCGCCGAGAAGCTTCTTAACCAGAAGGTGACCCTGATATCCGATGTGGTTTCCAGCGGGGAAACCATGAAGGCCATGGAGAGGATGGTGCTCCGGGCAGGGGGGCGGGTGGTGGGACGGATCGCCGCCTTCCGCCAGGGTACGCCTGCTTTGGAAGTGCTGACCGTGGCTGAGCTTCCCGTGCTGTGACGAGCTCTTCCTTCATGGATGTGTTTATCTTGAAGAGTCCGGAATTGTAGCGAGATATACCGAGGCTTTGAGCCCCAGGTTTGAGGCTACTTCCACGTTCTCCGGATCGTCGTCCAGGTAAAGGGTTTCCTCCGGAGCCAGACCCAGGGCCTCGAGGGCCATCTGGAACGCCCTGGGGTCAGGCTTGGCCACCCCCAGGGTGCAGGAGGCAAAGAAGCCATCCACGTAGGCATCCAGGCCGTGGTAGGCCAGGCTTTCCCGTAGGCTTGGCAAGGTGTTGGAGAGCACGCCCACCTTAAGCCCCTGTTCTTTGAGGCTCCGCAGGAGGGCTTCCGCCCCAGGGGCTTTGCGCATGAAGTGGTAGTAGCGCCAGGAGTGGAGCTCCTTGGATAAGGAGGTTTTCCCGGGGCCGGAAAGCCCAAGCTCCTCGGCCACCTTTTGGGCCAAGGTGTTCCAAAAGGTGGCTTCCTCCTCGAGGGTGCGCACCTGAAGGGTGCGCACCACCTCGTTGATCTCCCGCACCGCCCGGGCCAGAACCGCCAGGGTCTTTTCCAGGCCAGCCCCGTGGATGGAAAGCTCCAGGGCCTTCTTGTAAAGGGCTTCCTCGTTCAAGAGGATCAGAACCCCGTCCCGATCCAAAAGGGCTCCCCGCATGGGCCTAAGTGTAGTACCCTCGGGCCTGACCCACGGGTCATTTGACCGGATGCACCCCCTCCTCGGTGGCCAAGGAGCTTACCGGCACGTCCCAGGGATCCCGGGGAAGGCGGGGAAACAGCAGGGCCTTGGGGATGACCCCAAGCTTCTCGGCCCGGACCGTGGCCAGGAAACGGTCATAATACCCCTTGCCGTGCCCCAGGCGGTAGCCCTCCTCATCAAAGGCCAACCCGGGGACCACCACTAGGTCCAGAACCTGGGGGTCCATCGCCTGGGTGGTGGGTTCCAGGAGGCCGAAGGGTCCGGGGACCAGGGGGCCTAAGGGGTGAACCGTAAGCCCCGTGCCGGCCACCTTGGGCAGGTAGTAGCGGGCAGGGTAAAGCCGGGTGAGGGAAAGGAGGTCCAGCTCGTGGGGCAGGGGATGGTAAAGGAGGATGGCCCGGAAGCCCCTGGCCTTAAGCCAGGGCACCAGAACCTCCACCACCTGCTCGGAAAGGCGCCTTCGGTCCAGGGTCCGCCAGAGGCGGAGGCAGTGGCGGCGTAGGCTGGGCTTGTCCACGGGGGGAGGGTACCACTCCACCCCCTTGACACTCAAGGTAGCCGAGTGTCAAAATGGCCGGACAGGAGGGTAGGTATGCCGGTCTACGTCTACAAGGGCCTGGAGACGGGGAACTATTACGAGTTTGAACAGGGCTTCCACGACGAGCCTCTCAAGGCGCACCCGGAAACCGGCGAGCCCTTGAAGCGGGTCATCACCCCTCCTGCCATCATCTTCAAGGGCTCGGGCTGGCACGTGAAGGACTACGCTAAGAAGGACTCCGGCTCCAAGTCGGAAAGCTCGGAGGGCAAGAAGGAGGAGTAGCCCTGGTGCGTCCAGGCCCGAAGCTCTAGCTTCGGGCCTTATACTCTTTTCATGCTCAATCTAGCGGTGCTGGCGCTGGTCCTGCTGGGGGTGGGGCTCCTCTTTACCCCTAGACGAAGGTATGGTGCTGCCCAGCGTCGAGTCATTGGGGCCCAGGGGGAACGGGATGCGGCCATTTTGCGGGCGGAAGGGGAGGCCAAGGCCATAGAACTCAGGGGCCGGGCTTTGAAAGACGCCCCCCAGGTGGTCCAGCTCACCTTCGCCGAGAAGCTGGCTCCTGGGGTGCAGACCATTTTTGTCCCCAGCACGGGGAACCTTCTCCTGGACCTCAGGGGGATGCAACAGACCCCCCAGGGGCGCTAGGGTGGGTTCCGGGCAGGCTTAAGGCCTCACACGGTCCCCAGGGGCGATTTCCAGAAGGCCCTCCCGCACCTCCAGCACCCCCCGGTAGGCGAGGCCTGGGGCGTAGGTTTCCCCAGGCTGGAGCCTGGCCACCTTGAGCACCCGGCCTTTGGCGTCCAGAAAGGCCAGCACCACCGGGAAGCGGTAGCCCTGGGCGCTGAAGGGGACGTCGGTGGCTTCGGGGAACAGGTAAAGGAGGGCCTCGAGCTCCTCCTTCCGCACCCCCAGGCCCCGGCTCCAGGCCTCCGGGGTGCGGGCTAAACGGGCCTGGAGCACCCTTTGGCCATGGGCGGTTTCCACCACCACCTTTTGGGGTGGAGGGGGAGTTTGCAGCCTCCTGGCGGCGAGCAGGTAGCCCATGAAGGAAAAGACGGAAAGGGCGATCAGCAGGGCAAAGGCCACCAGGGGGAAGAAGGGGTTTCGTTCCACCTTACTTGGGCCAGAGCTTCAGGGCCTCACCCCCCACCCTGGCTCCGGGGGTGAGGCCCCGCCTTTGGAACCAGCCTTGGTTCACCTCGAGGGCTCCTTGGTACACCACCCCAGGGTAGTACACAGGGCAGGGGTCTTTGCGGCAGGGCTCCATGTCCAGAATGCGGAGGATCTGCCCCTGACGGTCAAAGAAGGCGATGGAAAGGGGGATGAGGGTGTTCTTCATCCAGAAGCCTCCGGCCGTGGGGGTGGGGAAGAGGAAGACCATACCCTCATCCTCCCCCAGGGTTTTGCGGAACATGAGGCCCTGGGCCTGGCGCTCGGAGGTGTCCGCCACCTCCACCCTCAGGAGGTAGCGCTTGCCTCCTTGCTCCACGAAGAGGGTGCTTTTGGGAAAGGAAAGGCCCTGGCCTAAGGCCCAAAGCCCCAGGGCAAGCCATAGGGCTATCCTAAGGCCACGCCACCGGGCCGGAGGGAAAAAGAGCATAGGGTCATTATGGCAGAAGGGGAAGGATGCCAAAGCGGATGGCGGCCTGGACTTCCCCCACAGGACGGGTGGCGTCCAGCACCCTGAAGCGCTCGGGTTCCGCCGCCGCCAGCTTTAGGTAGCCTTGGCGTACCCGCTGGAAGAAGGGGAGCCCCATCCTTTCCAGGCGGTCCGGGGCCGATACCCGCTTAAGGGCTTCCTCCGGGGATAGGTCCAGGAGGAAGGTGAGGTGGGGTTTCAAGCCCAGGGTGGCCTCCTTGGCCACCTCCTTAAGCCAGGGAAGGGGAAGGCCTTGGCCATAACCCTGGTAGGCCAGGCTGGAGTCCAGGTAGCGGTCGGAGATGACCCAAAAGCCCTCCTCCAGGGCGGGAAAGATCACCTTGCGCACGTGCTCCGCCCGGTCGGCGCTGAAGAGGAGGTACTCGGCTTCCGGGGAAAGGGCTTCTCCCTTTAAAAGGAGGTCCCGCACTCCCGGAAGCCCCCCGCCGGGCTCTCGGGTCAGGCGCACTTTTATCCCCTTTTCCTCCAGGAACTGGGCCAGGAGCCGGGCCTGGGTGGTTTTGCCCGATCCGTCCAAGCCCTCGAGGGTGAGGAAGAAGCCCTTCATAGCCCCGTGGGATGGTCCAGGAAGACCCAGGGCAGGCCGAAGCGGGCCTCCAGGTGCCGGGTCAGGGCCTTGACCCCGAAGACCTCGGTGTCGTAGTGGCCGGCGTAGATGACGTTTAGGCCCCGCTCAAAGGTTTCGTGGAAGACGCTATGCTTGGGTTCCCCGGTGATGAAGAGGTCCGTGTCCACCTGGCCGATGAGGCTCGCCGCCCCGCCGGATACGATGGTCACCGTTTCCACCAGGCCTTTGCCCCCTTGGTGGACCAGGGGCTGCATCCCGGTGAGCTGGCCCAGCATGTCCGCCACCTGGACCAAGGGAGTGGGAAGGGGAAAGCGCCCCTTCACCCCCACGTCGAAGGGCTCCAGCTCCACCAGGCCCAGGGCCCGGGCCAGCTCGTGGTTGTTGCCCACCTCGGGGTGGGCGTCCAGGGGAAGGTGGGCGGCGTAGAGGTTGATGCCCCCTTGGAAGAGGAGTTCCAGGCGGCGCTTGTGGTGGCCCACGATGGGAAAGGGTTTGCCCCAGAAAAGCCCGTGGTGGACCAGGAGGAAGTCCACCCCCTCCTCGAGGGCCTTCTGGAAGATGGCCTCGGCGGCATCCACCGCCGCCCCCACCTTGCGCACCTCCTTCTTTCCCTCCACCTGCAGGCCGTTTAAGGAAAGGTCCTGAGGGAAGTCCTTCAAGCGCAGGTACGTGTCCAGGTAGCGCACCAGCTCATCCCGGTCCATGGCGCCCAGCTTACCGGAAAGGCGGACCTGGGGGCAGGCGAATGACCGGTCAGTATTATAGAGGCATGGAACCGGAAATCCTTTTCAAGCTCCGCTTCCTGTCGGACCTCACCCCTGGCCCCGATGGCTTCCCCCTTTTCCTGCTGACCGATATCCAGGAGGAGGACCCGCCCCGGTACCGCTCGAGGCTGGCTCTTTTTGACGGCGCCTTGCGCTTGCTCACCCAGGAGGAAGCCAAAAAGCCCCGCTATGCTCATCCTTACGTCTACTTCCTGCGGAAGGTAGGCGAAGTCCAGGAGCTCTTCCGCCTGGACCTAAGGGGTGGGGAGGCGGAGAGGCTTACGGAAACCCCGGGGGTCTTGGACTACGCCCTGGGCCCTGAAGGGGAGGTGGTTTTCCTGGCCCTGAAGGAGGCTCCCAAGCCGGGTAGCCCCCGCGTGTACGAGGGGTGGCCCTTCAAGTTCGACGGCCGGGGCCTCCTGCCCGAGGGGAATGTGGCCCTTTATGCCCTCGAGGGGGGCCAGAAGAAACTTCTTCTGGACCGCTACCCCGCCCCCAGGGACATGGTGCCTTCCCCCGAAGGGCTCTACCTGGTGATGGCCGAGGATAAGGGGGCGCAGGCGGAGTGGCGGGATACCCTCTACCTGCTTAAGGAAGGCAGGTTGCAAAAGGTCTACGGGGGCTTTGGCCCCATCTTTGCCCTGGAGTGGAGTCCGGAAGGGCTTTTCTTCCTGGGCCACGCCTTTGAGCGGGGAGGGGGCACGGAAGCCCGGCTTTACCACCTGCATGGCGGGGAGGTTCGGGTTCTCTTTGAGGGTAGCCTGCAGAACTCCATCAACTCCGATCTCCGCCACGGGGCCCATACCCAGGGGCCCAGGTGGGCCGGAAATGGGGTCTATATCGTGCGCACGGAGGAGGGGACAGGAAGGCTTTACCGGGTGGGCCTCGAGGGGGAGGCCGAGGCCCTGGGCGTGGAGGGGAGCGTCCTCTCCTTTACCCACACGGAGCGAGGCCTCTTCCTCCTCACCGAGGACTTTACCCATCCGGCCCGGCTTTGGGGTCCCCTGGGGGTCTACGACCCCAACGAGGGGGTTTCCCTACCCCTGGCCGAGCCCATCTACACCGAGTGGCCGAGCCCGGAAGGGCACCGGGTGCCGGGGTGGGTCCTGCTTCCGGAAGGGCAAGGACCCCACCCGGTCATCCTGTACATTCACGGGGGGCCCCACACCGCCTTCGGGCGGGCACCCATGCTGGAGCTCCAGCTCTTCCGCCAGGCGGGGTATGCGGTGGCCTTCGCCAATCCAAGGGGGTCCACCGGCTACGGCCAGGACTTCGCCCTGCTCCAGGGGGAATGGGGGGAGCGGGACGAGCGGGACCTCCTGGGCTTCTTGGACCACGTTCTGGCCCGCTTCCCCCTGGATCCTGGCCGTGTGGGGGTGGCGGGGGGAAGCTACGGGGGCTATATGGTGAACTGGCTCACCGCCCGCCACCCTGGTCGCTTCAAGGCGGCGGTCACCGACCGGAGCATCGCCAACTGGTTCAGCTTCTTCGGGGCCAGCGACATCGGCCCCCGCTTCACCTTCATGGAGCTTATGGCTAGGCCCTGGGAGAGGGCGGAAGTGCTTTGGGAGAAAAGCCCCTTGCGCTATGTCCACCAGGTGCGGACGCCCACCCTGGTGGTCCATTCCGAGCAGGACCACCGTTGCCCCATAGACCAGGGGGAAACCTGGTACACCGCCCTCCTTCACCTGGGGGTGAAGGCCCGCTTTTTCCGCGTCCCCGAGGAAGGGCACGAGCTTTCCCGCTCCGGAAGGCCAGACCGCAGGATCGCCCGGCTCAAGGCCTACTTGGACTGGTGGCGGGAAAACCTCTAGGGCTACCCCGCCCTGGCTTGTGCCAGGGCGGGGACCCGTGGCATTCCTTTAGGCCTGGCTTTCCGCCACCGGCTCGGGAATGGGGCCGAAGGTTTCCTCGTACCGGGCCACGTTTTCCGCCAGGCTCCGGAGAAGGGCCTTGGCGTGCTGGGGGCTCGTGATCACCCGGCTGACCACCATGGCCCCGCCCTGGGGTTGCAACAGGGCGAAGTCCAGGATGAACTCGTTCTTGGTGTGGGCGATGAGGGCCAGGTTAGTGTACCGACCCAGGGCCACGTCCTTGTCGATTTGGATGTCCAGCTTTAGCTCGCTCATCTAAGCGCCTCCTCCAACTTGGGTACGGCCCTTTTCAAGGCTAGGCGTACCCGCCCCAGGCTTCTCACGCTGTCCAGGAGAAGGAGCAGGTGATAGCCGGGAAGGGGCACCAAAAGCAGGGCCCCCTCGGGGTACTCTACCATGACCTCCTCCACCCCTTCCTGGCCCAGGGTCTGGGCCAGGGCCTTGGCGGTCCCCAGCACCGTGGCCGCCCGGGCGGAAAGAAGGCTGGCCTCCGGGGCATCCGCTTCCCGGGCCTCTTCCACCACGAACCCGTCCTCGCTGAGGAGGGCGGCCACCCGTACCCCCTTGGTGGCCTTGAGTTCCTGTAGGGCTTGCTCCACCATGCCTCCTTAACCGTCAGAGGTTCTGCACCTTTAGGGCGATGCGGGTTAACTCCTGGCCCACGGCCTTGCGGTCCATGCCCCGCTCGATGACCGCCCCCAGGACGTACTCCCCCACCCTTAGGGCCAGGATCTCGTGGTTTTCCGTGGCCAGGGTGAAGCGGCGCACCTCCCCGGAGAGGGCTTCCGCCAGGGGGGTCATGTGCCGCACCAGGGAGGCCAGCTCCGCCGCCAGGACCTCCGCCGGGGGGTTGCCCCGGCCCAGGGCCTCGATGACCAGGCCGTCCAGGCCCGTGAGCACCGCCCGCTTGACGCCAAAGGGGGCCAGGCTCTCTAGGTAAGCCATCCCGCCACCTCCGCCAGCTTTTCCACGGCCTTGGCTGTTTGCAGGCGCGCCTGGCCCAGGTTGGCTTCCGGTGCCATGAGGAGAAGGAGGAAAAGATCCTCGTGTCCCTTGCCTCGAGGCACGGGTCCCTGGGGTCGTGGGCCTGCCCTACGCACCACGTGGACATAGCCTACCACGGGGTGCCCCCCCACCAAAAGCTCGTGCACCCGGGGGGTGCCCAGGCTTCCGGCGTAGGCAGCCTTGGCCTGGCGCAAAAGGGCGGCGTGCTCTGCCACGGCCGCCTCGAGGTCCACCCGCCTGCGCCTGGCTCCTTCTACCAGGAGCCCGTCCAGGGTGCCGATGGCGGCGGCAAAGGCCCCCTCCACCTGGTCCAGGAGGTGTTGCAGAAGCTCCTCCATGCCCTTTCCCCAGGGCCTAAAGGGGTTTCCTCCCCTCCAGGGCCCGGCCTAAGGTTACCTCGTCCACGTACTCCAGGCTTCCCCCCACGGGGAGGCCGTAGGCCAGGCGGCTGGCCCTGATCCCCCGGCGCTTGAGCTCCTCCGCCAGGAAGAGGGCGGTGGCCTCCCCCTCCACGGTCATGGAGGTGGCCAGGACCACCTCCTCCACCCCGGAAAGCCTGGCCCAGAGGCCTTCCAGGTTGAGCTCCCTTGGACCCACTCCTTCCAGAGGGTTCAAGGCTCCACCCAGTACGTGGTAAAGCCCGTGGAACTCCCCGCTCCGTTCCAGGGCGTACAGGTCGGAGACCGTTTCCACCACGGCGATCACCGACCGGTCCCGCGTTTCGTCCTGGCAGATGGGGCAAAGCTCCCCCTCCGCCAGGTTGCCGCAGACCCGGCAGACGCCCAGGGCCTCGAGGCCCGCCAGGGCCCTTTCCAGCTCCTCGGCCTCCTCCCGGTGGAAGGCCAGGTGAAGGGAAAGCTTCTGGGCGGTCTTGGGGCCGATCCCAGGCAGGCGGGAGAGGGCGCGGGCCAGCTTGAGGAGGCTTTCGGGGTACCTCATCCTAGAAGAGCTTGCCCAGCATCTGCCCCACGCCGCCAAGCTCCCGGGCCATTTCCTTCTCCGAAAGCTCGTGGGCCTTCCTCTGGGCGTCCTGGATGGCCACCAGGAGGAGGTCTTCCAGGCCCTCGAGGTCCTCCTGGAAGTTCTTGAGCACCTCGGGCTTCAGGCGGACCGCCAGGATCTTGCCGTGGCCGTTGGCCTCCACCTCCACCAGGCCCTGGGCCGTGCCCACCACGGTCATGGTTTCCAGCCGCTCCTGGATCTCGGCGGCTTTCTTCTGGGCTTTCTGCGCTTCCTTCAAGAGCTTCTGCAGGTTCATGCTCCCTCCTCCCTGAGTATAGTGGAAGTCATGGAGCGCCCAAGAAGGCTGCGTTCGCCCCTTTTAAGGCCCTTGGTGGCGGAGGTGGAGCTTAGCCCAAGGCACCTGGTCCTGCCGGTTTTCGTGAAGGAGGGAGGGGAGCCGGAGGAGGTTGCCTCCATGCCGGGGGTTTTCCGCTACCCCCTCGCCCACCTTCCCCGCCTGGGCGAGGAGGTTCTTAGGTTGGGCCTGGGAGGGGTTATCCTCTTCGGGGTCCTGCCCGAGGAAGCAAAGGATTCCCTGGGGCATGGGGCCTATGCGGAGGAGGGGATCGTCCAGCGGGCCATCCGCCTTCTGAAGCGGGAGTTTCCCGAGCTTCTCGTCATGGCCGACACCTGCCTTTGCGAGTACACGGACCACGGCCACTGCGGGGTGGTGCGGGAAGGCCCCTTGGGGTTTTACGTGGATAACGACGCCACCCTGGAGCTTTTGGCCAAGACCGCCCTTTCCCAGGCCCAGGCGGGGGCGGATGTGGTGGCCCCCAGCGCCATGATGGACGGGCAGGTCAAGGCCATCCGGGAGGCCTTGGACCAGGGGGGGTTTGCCCACGTGCCCATCCTTTCCTATGCGGTGAAGTAAGCCTCCGCCTTCTACGGCCCCTTCCGGGAGGCGGCAGGGAGCGCCCCCCAGTTCGGGGACCGTACGGGCTACCAGATGGACCCGAAGGCCGGCTTCTGGGATGCCTTGCGGGAGGCCAGCCTGGATGACCTCGAGGGGGCCGACATGCTTATGGTCAAACCTGCCCTTCCCTACCTGGACGTGCTCTTCGCCCTTAAGGGGCGGTTTTCCAAGCCCCTTTTCGCCTACCAGGTATCCGGGGAGTACGCCATGCTGAAGGCGGCAAGCCAAAGGGGCTGGCTGGACGAAAGGAGGGCGGTTCTGGAAAGCCTTTACGCCCTAAGGCGGGCCGGGGCCCAGGGGATCCTCACCTACTACGCC
>NZ_KB905767.1 GCF_000381045.1 Thermus scotoductus DSM 8553
AACCTAGGTGAAAGCCTGGGGTGCCCGCGAGGGAGCCCCAGCACAGGTGCTGCATGGCCGTCGTCAGCTCGTGTCGTGAGATGTTGGGTTAAGTCCCGCAACGAGCGCAACCCCTGCCCTTAGTTGCCAGCGGGTTGGGCCGGGCACTCTAAGGGGACTGCCTGCGAAAGCAGGAGGAAGGCGGGGACGACGTCTGGTCATCATGGCCCTTACGGCCTGGGCGACACACGTGCTACAATGCCCACTACAGAGCGAGGCGACCCAGTGATGGGGAGCGAATCGCAAAAAGGTGGGCGTAGTTCGGATTGGGGTCTGCAACCCGACCCCATGAAGCCGGAATCGCTAGTAATCGCGGATCAGCCATGCCGCGGTGAATACGTTCCCGGGCCTTGTACACACCGCCCGTCACGCCATGGGAGCGGGTTCTACCCGAAGTCGCCGGGAGCCTTAGGGCAGGCGCCGAGGGTAGGGCTCGTGACTGGGGCGAAGTCGTAACAAGGTAGCTGTACCGGAAGGTGCGGCTGGATCACCTCCTTTCTAAGGAGCATGAAGCCCGTTCCTGCGCTTTCAAGACCCCGCGGTCCAAGCCGGTGCAACCCCCTATGGGGGGTTTTCTTTTTTCCAGGTAAAAACCAACCCCCCGCCCTAGGGCGGGGGGTTTTCGTGGAGAGGCTAGAATCCCCTCACGTTCAGGAAGGGCTCGGGGTGCGGATTCCCCGAGGTGTTTTGCCAGGTGACGGTGCTTTCGGCGTTCTGCAGAAGAGCCTGCTTCACCTGGGCCGGGGTGTAGCTGGGGTAGCGGGAAAGCACCAAGGCGGCGGCCCCGGCCACATGGGGGCTGGCCATGGAGGTGCCGCTGATGGTGTTGTAGCTGGTGGTGGAGGAGTTCCAGGATGAGCTTTTTCATACTCCCTCCTTGTGGTACGCCGCCAACTCTATGCCCTGTGAGCCCGGGTTGCCAAGGCCTATAGTGGAAGCCATGGACTTCCTCCTGGCCCTCTCCCGACCGCCCTTGGTCCTGGGGGTGGATCCCCGGCCCGAGCTTCACGGGCCCGAGCCCCTTTCCCACCTGAGGCGCTACGCTTTGGAGGTGTTTGAAGCCTTGGCGCCCAAGCTGGCTGCGGTCAAGTTCCAGCTGGCCTTCTTTGAGGCCCTGGGCCCGGAGGGGTTCGGGCTTCTTTGTGAGCTGGCTAGCGCCGCACGGGTCATGGGTTTGCCCGTGATCTTTGACGGGAAGCGGGGGGATATCGGTTCCACCGCCGAGGCTTACGCCCGGGCCTACCTTCTGCGCTTTCCCGGAAGCGCCCTTACCGTGAACCCCTACCTGGGCCTGGATACCCTCACGCCCTTCTTCCAGGCGGCCCGGGAAAGCCAGGGGGCGGTTTTCGTCCTGGTCAAGACCTCAAACCCAGGATCAGGGTTTTTGCAGGATCTTCTGGTGGAGGGAAGGCCCCTTTACCTTCGCCTGGTGGAGGCCCTGGCCCGGGAGGGGGAGGGATACCGGGAAGGGGAGTGGAGCCGCGTGGGCATGGTGGTGGGGGCCACCTACCCGGAGGTGGTCTTAACGGTGCGGGAAAAGGCTCCCCATGCTCCCTTCCTCCTCCCCGGCGTAGGGGCCCAGGGGGGAAGGCCTTTGAAGGGCCCCGGCCTTTTGAACACCGCAAGCCGCGCCCTTTTCTATCCGGGGGGCAGGCCGGATCTGGAGGGAGCCTTACGGGCGGCGGAGGACTTCCATAGGGCTTTGGTAGAGTAGGGGGGATGGATGTCCTGGAGCTCTACCGCAGGACGGGAGCCCTTCTGGAAGGGCACTTCCTCCTGCGCTCGGGGTTGCACTCGCCCATCTTCCTGCAATCCGCTGCCCTCCTGCAGCATCCCCTCTATGCGGAGGCGGTGGGGGAGGCCTTAGGCAAGCTATTTGAAGACGAGAAGGTGGATTTCGTCATCGGTCCCGCCCTGGGCGGGGTGATCCTGTCCTTCGTGGTGGCCCGCGCCTTAGGGGCCAGGGCCCTTTTTGCCGAGAAGGACGGCCTGGGGGGCATGACGCTTCGCAAGGGCCTTACCGTGAACCCGGGCGACCGTTTCTTGGCGGTGGAGGATGTGGTGACCACCGGGGAGAGCGTGCGCAAGGCCATTCGGGCGGCGGAGGCCAGGGGAGGGGTTTTGGTGGGGGTGGGAGCCATCGTGGACCGAAGCAGGGGAGAGGCGGACTTCGGTGTTCCCTTCCGGGCCCTCCTGAAGCTGGAGGTGCCCCAGTACCTTCCCGAAGCCTGCCCCCTGTGCCGGGAGGGTGTGCCCTTGGAGGAGGTGTAGGGCCGTGCGCCTTCTTTTTGGTCTTTGGCTCCTGGCCTTAGGGTGTTTCCCCAACGGGAACGCATCCTGGGCCTGGGCTGCCCCGCAGGTGGAGGTGGCCAAAGGGGCTGCCGAGGCCTGGGCCAAGGGGGAGCTCTCCCCTAGGCTGGAGGAGGTTTTAAGGGCCCCTCCGGAGGAGGCTCCTAGGCTTTTAGAGCGCTACGCCTTCTTCCCAGCCCCTCCCAAAGGCCTTACCCTCAACCTGGATAGCCCCAAGGTGGAAGGGAACCGGGTCCTCTTCCCGGCGGCGGTGGGGGATAGGGTAGGGGAGGTGGTGGTGGTCTTGGAGGGCGGCGAGGCCAAGCGGGTCTACTTCCGCCCCGAAGGCCTTTCCCTCCCCGGGTACCTCCTCACCCCAGCGGCGGGATGGGGGTTTTTGCTCCTTTCGGTCTTTTGGATCTTCCTCCTCTTCCAACCGTCCCCCTTCCGCGCTTGGCTTCTGGAAGCCCTTGTCCTCCTCCGGGGTTATAGGGGGCTCTACCTCTTCACCAACCTCTTCCTTTACGGCCTTTTTGGCCTGGGGGCCCTTTTGGCCTATGGGATGCCGGAGATGGCCAAGGCGGTGCAGGCCCTTTTCGGAGGGGCCCTCGAGGCCATCGGCCTGGAGGAGGCCATGGGGAGGGGGATCCTGGTCCTGGCCGGGGTGATCTTCCACTGGAACTTCAGCCAGGGGCTTTTCCTTACCGGCTTGATTCCCGCCCTACTCCTGGGGATTCCGGCTTTTCTTCTCAATGCCCTTCGCTATCTGGTCTTCGGCTTCGCCCTTTCCCCGGCCCTTTTGGGGTCTCTCTTCCTGGTCCACCTGCCCACCTTGGTCTTGGAACTTCAGGCCTACATCCTGGTCACCTTCGGGGGACTTGTCCTCCTGGCCAAGACGGCGGGAGGGGAGGGGTATAGGAAGGGGCTTAGGGCCTTGCTCCTCACCTTCTACCTGGGGGCTCTTTTCCTGCTTTTGGCGGCCTGGTATGAGGCCTGGGAGGTGAGCGTGCTCCTATGAAGGTGGCTATCCTGGGGGCTGGGGCCTGGGGCACCGCCTTGGCGGTCCTTCTGGCCAGCAAGGGGATTCCCACGGCCCTTTGGGCCAGGAGGAAGGAGCAGGCGGAGGCCCTCAGGGCCAGCCGGGAGAACAAGGACTACCTGCCGGGGGTGGCCCTCCCCGCTTACCTGTACCCCACCGCCGACCCGGAGGAGGCCTTGGAGGGAGTGGAGCTGGCCGTGGTGGCCCTGCCCTCCAAGGCCTTGGAGGAAACCCTAAGGGCCTTGCCCCTGGCCCCTTGGTACCTTTCGGCCACCAAGGGGCTTTTCTTTCAAGAAGGAAGGCTTCGCACCCCCAGCGAGGTGGTGGAAGCCTTGACTGGCAGGTCCGTGGCCGCCCTTTCCGGTCCCAACCATGCCGAGGAGGTGGCCCGCTTTCTCCCCACCGCCAGCGTGGCGGCGGGTCCCTTGGAGCTGGCCAAAAGGGTACAGGAGCTTTTCTCCGGGCCCACCTTCCGGGTCTACACCAGCCAGGACCGGCGTGGGGTGGAGCTGGGCGGGGCCTTGAAGAACATCCTGGCCCTGGCGGCGGGGATGGTGGACGGGCTTCGCCTGGGGGATAACGCCAAGGCGGCCCTCCTCACCCGGGGCCTTAGGGAGATGGTGCGCTTCGGTACCGCCCAGGGGGGAGAGGAGGCCACCTTTTATGGGCTTTCCGGCCTCGGGGATCTCTTGGCCACCGCCTATAGCCTCCACTCCCGCAACCGGGGAGCGGGGGAGAGGCTGGTAAGGGGGGAGGCCTTGGAGCGCCTCGAGGACCGGGGGGTGGTGGAGGGTCTCTATGCGGTCAAGGCCCTCATGGCCTGGCGGGAGCGAACCGGGCCTGAGCTTCCCATCGCTGAGGCGGTGTACCAGGTGGTCTACAAGGGGCTGGATCCCTTAAAGGCCCTTTCTGCCCTCATGGCCCGCGAACCCAAGGGGGAGTAGCCCCTTAAGCCCCAGCAAACCCATACTATGAGGAAGCCTTCCGCCTTTAGAAGAGCTCGGCCAGAAAGCCCAGAAGGGCCGTGCGGAAGGCCTTGGGGTTTTCCAGGTTGGCCAGGTGCCCGGCCTCGGGGAGGATGAGCAGGCGGGCGTCGGGCAGGGTCCTGGCCATCCGCTTGGCCTCCTCCGGGGGGGTTAGGGTGTCCTCCTCTCCCACCAGGACCAGGGCCGGGCGGCGCATCTCGGGAAGAAGGGGGGTGGAGTCGGGGCGTTCCGCCAGGGCCAGGAGGCTTTGGGCCACCTCTTCGGGGCTGGCCTCCAGGATGAGGGCTTTGGCCCTTGCCACCACCTCAGGCTTCTCCTCCTGCGTGGTCTTGCCCAGGTGGCTTGGGAGGAGGGCTTCGGGGAGGAAGGCCACCCCTTCCGCCAGAACCCTTTCCCTTAGGGCATAGCGGTTCTTCTTGCCCTCCTCGGTGTCGGCCCCCGCGCGGGTATCCGCCAGCACCAGGCCCAGGAAGCGCTCGGGGGCCCTGCGCCAAAGTTCAAAGATGAGGTAGCCCCCCATGGAAAGCCCCACGAAGACGGCCTCCTCGAGGCCTGCCTCATCCATCTCCCCCAGCACCTTATCCGCTGCCTGGGAAAGGGATAGCCCTAAGTAATGGGGGGCCAGGACGGGAAGCCTTCCCCGAAAGTAGCCCATCTCCTCTTCCCACATCCGGGGGTTGTAGGGGAAAGCGTGCAGAAACACCACGCCGCGCATCTAGGCCTCCTTTACGGATTCCCCCTCGAGGCCCAAGGCCTTGAGCCGGGCGATGAGGCTTGGGTCTTCCACCACCACATAGTTGCGCCCATCCTGGCTCTCCGCCCTAAGGAGCCCAGCCTTGGCGGCCTCCTTCCAGGCCTCCATGAGGTCGGGGTACTGGACCAGCAAAGGGGTCACCTTGTGGGCGGGGTAACGCCTCACCGCAGGGCCTCCTCGAGGGCGTGCCAGGCCAGGGTGGCGCACTTCGCCCGGGCGGGGAGCTTGGCCACCCCCTGAAGGGCCAGGAGATCCCCAAGGGCCGGGTCGGGGGGGGCTCCTTCCACCACCATGGCCTGGAACTTCCTGGAAAGCTCCAGGGCCTCGGCCACCTTCTTCCCCTTCACCAGCTCGGTCATGAGGGAGGCGCTTGCGGTGCTGATGGCGCACCCTTGACCCTGGAAGCGGATGTCGGCGATGGTATCCCCTTCCAGCCGCACCATCACCTCCACCTGGTCCCCACAGGAAGGGTTCATGCCCCCGGCGGTCTTGGTGGCCTGGGGCAGGACCCCGAAGTTTTTAGGGTTCTGGTAGTGCTTGAGGATGATCTCCCGGTAAAGCTCGTCAAGGACGCTCATGGATGCCCCCATTATAGCCAGGCCCGGTACCGGGTGTGGATGCGAAGGAGGGCTTCCACGAAGCGGTCCACCTCCTCGAAGGTGTTGTAGAGGTAGAAGCTCGCCCGGGCCGTGGCCGCAAGGCCCAGCTTCCGGTGCAGGGGTTGGGCGCAGTGGTGCCCTGCCCTTACCGCAATGCCCTCCTGGTCCAGGAAGGTGGCCAGGTCATGGGGGTGGAGGCGGCCTAAGGTGAAGGGGATGACCCCGCCCCGGTCCTCCCCCTTGGGGCCGTACACCTTGAGGTCCGGCACCTCGGCCAGGCGCTTTAGGGCGTATTCCAAAAGGGCCCGGTCATGGGCGAAGACCCGTTCCATGCCGATCTCCATCAGGTAGCTGGCGGCTTCTCCCAAGGCGATGGCCTCGGCGATGGGGGGGGTGCCGGCCTCAAAGCGCTGGGGCGGGGGGGCGTAGGTGGAGCGGTCCACGTGGACCTCGCGGATCATCTCCCCTCCTCCCAGGAAGGGTCCCATGCCTTCCAGGACCTCATACCGCCCCCAAAGCACCCCGGCCCCCGTGGGCCCCAGCATCTTGTGGCCGGAAAGGGCGAAGAAGTCTGCCCCCAAGGCCTTTACGTTCACGGGCAGGTGGGGGGCGCTTTGCGCCCCGTCCACCACCACCAGGGCCCCCACCTCCTTGGCCCTCCTGGCGATCTCCGCCACGGGGTTGATGGTGCCCAGGACGTTGGACATGTGCACCAGGGAGACCACCTTGGTCCTCTCGGTGAGGAGGCGGTCCAGGGCGGAGAGGTCCAGCCTGCCCTCCTCCGTGAGGGGGATGGCCTTCACCTTCGCCCCCTTGAGGCCCGCCACCAGGTGCCAGGGGACGAGGCCCGCATGGTGCTCCATCTCGGTGACCAGGACCTCGTCCCCTTCCTTAAGGTTTCTCAAGCCCCAGGCGTAGGCCACCAGGTTCAGGGCCTCGGTGGTGTTGCGCACAAAGACGATCTCCTGGGGGTTTGCGTTCAGGAAGCGGGCAAGCCTTTTGCGGGCCTCCTCGTAGGCCTCGGTGGCCTCGGCGGAAAGCCGGTAGGCCCCCCGGTGGACGTTGGCGTTCAGGGTCTCGTAGAAGCGCTTCAGGGACTCAATGACGCGCCTTGGCTTTTGGCTCGTGGCGGCGGAGTCCAGATAGACGAGGTCGGGCCGCCCGGCGATCAGGGGGAAGTCCACCCTTAGGGTGCTTAGGTCCATGCCCTCAGTCTAGTCCAGGCGCACCCGCCTGAGGAGCATGGCGTTTAGGGCCACGATCACCGTGGAGAGGCTCATGAAAAGCGCCCCCACCGCCGGGGAGAGGACGATGCCCCAAGGGTAGGCCACCCCGGCGGCCAAGGGCAGGGCGATGGCGTTGTAGCCCGTGGCCCAGAAGAGGTTCTGCACCATCTTGGCGTAGGTGGCCCGGGCGAGGAGGAGGGCGCGGACCACGTCCAGGGGGTCGCTTTCCACCAGAACGAGGTCCGCCGACTCGATGGCCACGTTGGTCCCCGCCCCGATGGCGATGCCCAGGTCGGCCTCGAGGAGAGCGGGGGCGTCGTTAATGCCGTCGCCGACGAAGGCGGTGGGGCCTTGGGTCTTGAGCTCGCGTACGATCCGGGCTTTGTCCTGGGGTAGGACCCGGGCGTGGTACCGCTGAATTCCCAGCTCCTGGGCCACGGTTTTGGCCACGGCCTCGGCGTCCCCCGTGATCATCACGGGGGTGAGGCCCATGGCCTTCAGCCGTTGGACGGCTTCCTTGGCGGAGGGACGGATGCGGTCGGCCAAAGCGAAGTAGGCCAAAACCCGCTCCTCGTCCATGAGGGCAACGACGCTTTCCCCCCGGCCTTCGGCCTCCCGGAGGCCTCGCTTTAGGGCCTCGGACACCCTTAGCCCAAGCTCCTCCGCCCACTCGGGCCGGCCCACCCGGTAGCGTTTACCCTCGAGGGTGCCCTCCACGCCTTTGCCGGGGACTGCTTGGAAGTCCCGGACCTCAGGGCGGGGAAGCCCCCTGCCTTCCGCCGCTTCCACGATGGCCTGGGCCAAGGGGTGTTCCGAGAAAGCCTCGAGGGCCGCAGCTAGGGAAAGCACCTCTTCCTCGGAAAACTCCTCAGCGTATATTGCCCGAACGGCGAAGCGCCCCTCGGTGAGGGTCCCGGTCTTGTCGAAGGCCACGAAGCGGATCTCCCGGGCGCGTTCAAAGGCTTCCCGGTTCCGGACCAGGATGCCGTGCCGGGCAGCCAGGGCCGTGGCGTTCACCATGACCAGGGGGATGGCGAGGCCTAGGGCGTGGGGGCAGGCGATGACCACCACGGTTACTGCCAGGGAGAGGGCGAAGTTGAAGTCCTGTCCCAGGGCGAGCCAGACGAGGAAGGTGAGGGTGCCGAGGGTAAGGGCGATGTAGAAGAGCCACCCCGCAACCCGGTCTGCCAGGGCCTGGAAGCGGCTCCGGGAGGCTTGGGCTTCCTGTACCAGTCGCAGGATCTGGCTTAGGGTGGTGGCCTCCCCGGTGCGGGTGACCCGGACCTTGAGGGCGCCCTCCCCGTTCACCGCCCCGGCTATCACCTCGTCTCCCGGTTCTTTGGGCACGGGCCGGGACTCCCCGGTGAGGAAGGCCTCGTTCATCGTGGAAGCGCCCTCCACCACCACCCCGTCCGCCGGCACCTGCTCCCCGGGGCGGATAAGGATCAGGTCCCCCTCTTTGAGGGCGGAGACGGGTACGTCTTCTATGCGGTCGCCCACGATCCGGTGGGCGGTGGTGGGCATGAGCTTGGAGAGTTCCTCCAGGGCCCGGCTTGCTGCCTGCACCGAGGCCATCTCCAGCCAGTGCCCGAGGAGCATCACGTCAATGAGCGTGGCCAGCTCCCAGTAAAAGGGCATTCCCGGAAGGCCCAAGGAGACGGCCAGGCTGTAGCCGTAGGCCGCGGTGATCCCCAGGGCGATGAGGGTCATCATCCCGGGGGTGCGCGCCCGAAGCTCGCGAAGCGCCCCCTTTAGGAAGACCAGGCCGCCGTAGAAGTAGAGGATCGTCCCCAAGACGGGGTTCACCCAGGCGCTTCCCGGGAACTGGGCTGCCCGGTAGCCGAACCAATCTTGGAGCTGTTCGGAGAAGTAGAGGATGGGGAGGGTGAGGAGGAGGCTTACGAAAAAGCGGTCCCGAAACATCTCCGGGGTGTGCCCGGCGTGCTTGTCGTGGCCCGTGTGGGAAGCGTGTTCCCCGGAGGGGTGGGCGTGCTTGGGTTCGGAAGGAGAGGGGTGGTGATGGTGCTCGTGCGCGTGGTGGGTGCGATTGTCCTTCATCTGGGCACCTCCTTCTTAAGGAGATTTTACACCCCTCCCCCTGAGGGGAGGGGTGGAGGAAAAAGCGAGAATGGGTCTTTAGAGCCGGGAAAGGGCGCGGGAGAGCCTGGTCCGGGCCTCCTCGGCCACGGGGGCCAGGGCCCTTTGGGTGGCCTCGGGGAGAACCCGGAACATGGCCTCGGGGTCTTGTCTTGGATGAGGCCCGCATGCCGGTTCTGGACCTGGGAGGGAGGGGCGTGGGGAGGATGGCGGTGGGGATGCACTAGCCCACCTCCAGCACCCCCATCATGCCCCGGTCCTCGTGCTCCACTATGTGGCAGTGGAAGACGGTTTTCCCGGGCAGGTTCCTAAGGGGAACCAGGAGGCGCACCACCTCCTTAGCCTTTAGGTTCACCACGTCCTTAAGGGCGCGGTAAGGGAAGGCCTTGCCGTTCACGGAGAGGACCTGGAAGGGATGGGTGTGGAGGTGGAAGGGATGGTCCATGTTCCCTTGGTTTTCCAACTCCCAGACCTCGAGGTCGCCCACCCGCCCGCGGAAGTCCACCCGACGGTGGTCAAAGGTCTTGCCGTTGATGAAGAAGCGCCCGGCCATCATGTCCTCCGTGAAGGTGATGCGCCGGGTCACCCTGGCCTGGTTGGGGCTGAGGGCGGGCAGTTTGGCCAGGGCCTTGGGCAGGGGGAGGGGTTTGGGGCGGGGCGGGGCCACCAGGGTGAGGAGGGTTTGGGGCCTTTGGCTTGTTCCCATGGCCATTCCTCCGTGGCCCATGTGCTCCATCCCGCCCATCATGTGGACCCCTCGGTCGTAGGGAAGGGCGAGGAGGCGGAAAGCCCCTTCCTTCTGGAAGCGCACCAGGACCTCTGCCCGTTCCCCGGGGGCCAGGAGGAGTTCGGGGACCTCATAGGGTTCCTCCAGGAAGCCCCCGTCGCTGGCGATGAGGTAAAGGGGATGCCCTTCCAACTGGAGCCGGTAGTAGCGGGCGTTGCTGGCGTTCAGGAGGCGGAGGCGCAAGGTGGCCTTGCCGGCCCGCAAGGTGGGGCGGGAAGCCCCGTTGACCAGAAGAAGGTTGCCCTCCTTGCCGTTGATCCAGTCCATGGGGGTGTGGGCGGCGGGACGGCCCGATGCGAGCTCCAGGTCCTTGAGGACCAAAAGGTGCTCCTCGGCTTCCCGGAGTTCGGGAATCCCGTCCACGGGGCTTTCCACCACAATGGCCCCCGCTAGTCCGGCGAAGAGCTGGGGGGCCACCCGCCCGTGCAGGTGGGGGTGGTACCAGAAGGTGCCCGCCAGGTCCTGGGGCACGGTGAACTCGTAGCGCCAGGTTTCCTTGGAGGGTATCTCCAGGAGGGCATCGTCCACCTTAGGGGAGATGGGAAGCCCGTGCCAGTGCAGGTTCGTGGACTCGGGAAGGAGGTTTTCCAGCTCGAGGCGCACGGCATCCCCCGGGCGCACCCTGAGGGTAGGCCCTGGGAAGCTGCCCCCATAGGTCCAAAGCCGCGCCTCCCGCCCGGCTACGGTAACGGGGGTGGGGGCGGCCTTCAGCCGCACCTCCAGGAGCCCTTCCCGGCTTTTGAGAACCGGGGGGGCGAGGAAGGAGGCCTGGCCCCGGGCCAGGGGAGATAGAAGAAGGCCTGCCGTGAGCTTAAGAAGGGTTCGGCGGTCGGTATTCATACCCTTAGAGGATAGGGGGGGTTTGTAAAAGAAGTATAAAGGTCCCTCCAGAACCCCCTAGAGTTTGGCCAAGGCTTTCTCCAGCCGGTTTCTCGCCTCCTCGGCTACGGGTTTGAGCGCCTCCTGGGTTTCTGTAGGAAGGACCCGGAACATCTCCCTGGGATCCTGCAAGAGGACCTCCACGCCCTCTGGCCCCTCCTTGAGCACCGCATTGCAGGGGAGGAGGAGGCCGATATCGGGCTCGGCCTCGAGGGCCTTGGCCGCCAGGCTGGGGTTGCAGGCCCCCAGGATCAGGTAGGGGGGCCTTTCCAGGCCCAGGCGGGCCTTGAGGGTGGCGGCCACGTCGATCTCCGTGAGGATGCCGAAACCTTCTTCCCTTAGCGCGGTTTCCAACCGGGCCCGGGCCTCGGCCAGGCTGGCCCTAAGGGTCTTCCTTAATTCCGTCATGATACCCTCCTAACCTAAAGTGTAACGGAGCCTGAGGCAAAGGGTCTTTTGTGAAGGTTGTGTTGAGCTCCCTGGGGGTATAGGAAAACCCGGGACCCCGCCTGGGTCTTTGGCCCCAGGCGGAGCCCCTGGGAGTTACTTACCCAGGAAGAAGCCGTGCCAGGTGTGGACCCAGACCTCCCCCGTGTAGGCATTCACGGAAAGCATGCCCTCCACCTCCTTGCGCCCGAAGTCAAAGGTGTAGTACCCGGGGAAAGCCCCGGCTTCCATCACCTGGGCACCCGGGAGGTAGCCTTTTAGGAAGGTCTCGGCCAGCTTTTTGGCCTCCTCCAAGGGGAAGCGGACGGGACTCCTAAGACCATACCGTAGCGTTTCATGCTTCACCTCTCTTTTCCAGTTCCTTCCGCAACCTTCTGTAGGTTTCCGCGTCCAGCTCGCCCCTGGCGTACCGGAGGCGCAGGGCCTCCAGGGCCTCATCCTTTTTGGGCCCGCCGCCTCCCCCCCAGGCCCGAAGCCCCAGGTACAGGAGAAGTCCCAAGAGGGCCAGCACCAGGAGCATGTTGAGAAGCCCGAAGAACCACCCGAAACCCATGCCGCCCCAACCCATCATTCCCACGATCCACCTCCATCTGTACCCTAGGCCGGTATTGTTAAGCTGGCGTAAAGGAGCTGGCTTTACCTGGGCTTAACATTGGGCCCCTAGTCTTTACGTAGATGCCGAGAGGATACGTGGGGCTTGGTTTCGCTTTCCTGGTCCTGATTGGGTTGGCCTTGGGAAGTGGGTTACTGAAAGAGGTATCCTGGGAGCTTTACCGGGTAGCCAACTCCTTATACGCCCTCTTGGCCCCGTGGGTGGACGGGCTGAGGCGGGAGGTGGGGGTGCCATGGCTTTCCGCTTTTCTCCTGGGAGTCCTGGCGGCCTTCGCTCCCTGCCAGATCACCACGGGGGCCAGTGCCCTGGCCTACCTGGCTCCTTCCGCCCTCGAGGGGAGGGTCTGGCCCCGGTTTCTGGCCTTTCTCCTGGGGAAGGCCTTCACCTACCTGGCGCTGGCCGGGGTCGTTCTCTTTTTCCTGGGCGGGGTTTTGGACAACCCCGGGGCGGTCTTCCGCCCGGTGCGCTTGGCCCTTGGCCCCTTCATGGTCCTGGTGGGCTTGGGCCTTTTGGGGGTGGTGCGCTGGCCCCTGGCCTGGGGGGTGCCGGAGGGCGTGGGGGCCCGGGTGGGAACGTGGGGTGGGCTTCTTGGGCCCCTAGCCCTCGGGGGGGTTTACGGCCTGGCCTTCTGCCCCACCCTCTTCTGGCTTTTTTTCGGTCTTTTGCTTCCCCTGGCCCTGGCCTCGCCCCTGGGTTTCCTGCTCCCCGGTGTGTTTGCCCTGGGGACGGGCCTCCCCTTGGGTTTGCTGCTACTGCTCTTCGCCCGCCTGGGCCGGGGCCAAGCCCTCAAGGGAATGCGCCACGTGGGAAGCCATCTTCTAAGGGGTGCAGGGGCAGTCTTCGTGGCCCTGGGGATTTTGGACACGGTGCTTTACTGGAACCTCTAAGTACCCTCCCCCAAGATTTTCAACTCCACACCCCCCAGGGCCTTGAGGGCCTGAACCACCGCCTCCCTAAGCTCCTCAACCCCCCCGTAGTGCCGCCGAGGCATCAAAAACCCCTTCACCCGCCGCCACACACCCTCCATGGGGTTCAAATGGGGACTGTACCGGGGCAGGTATCCCACCGTAAGCCCCCGCTCCCTCCACGCCCCCTTCCTCCCCTCCATCCCCCGCGACCGGTGAAAGGACGCATTGTCCATGAACACCCTCAAAGGCCTGGTCAAACCTCCCGCCACCCCG
>NZ_KB905768.1 GCF_000381045.1 Thermus scotoductus DSM 8553
TGTGCGGCCATAGGGAGAAGAAGCCTCTCTGGGTGCGGGCGTACACCTGTCCCCAGTGTGGGGCGCTTCTCCACCGGGATGTGGCCGCCGCTCAAAACATCCTGGCAAAGGCCTGGACGGGGCCTTCGGGGGAGACCCTGCGTGCTTTCCCGCAGGGAAACACCCCGAGAAGCCCTGGACTTTAGTCCGGGGAGTCGTCACCATAGGGGCGTGGAGGCCATTGTTCTGGGAGGCGGCGAGGAGGCGTGGGCCCGAAAGTATGGGGTGCGGAGCAAGGCCCTGGTGCCCTACCGGGGAAGGCCCATGGCGGAGTGGGTGCTTTCCGCCTTGAAGGAGGCGGGGCTTTCCGTGGTCTACGTGGGGGAGAACCCGGGGCTAAACCCCTCTCCTCGCTTGACCTTGCCGGACAGGGGAAGCCTGCTTGGGAACCTGGAGGCAGCCTTAGAGCAGGTGGAGGGACGGGTCCTGGTGGCCACCGCCGACATCCCCCACCTCACCCCGGAGGCGGTGCGATATGTGCTGGAAAGGGCCCCGGAGGCTGCCCTCGTCTACCCCATCGTGCCGAAGGAGGCGGTGGAGGCCCGTTTTCCCCACACCCGGCGCACCTACGCCCGCCTGCGGGAGGGGGTTTTCACCGGGGGGAACCTGGTGCTTCTGGATAAGGGGCTTTTCTACCAGGCCCTGCCCCTGGCCAAAAAGGTGGTGGCCCTGAGGAAAAGCCCCTTGGCCCTGGCCCGGCTCATCGGTCTGGATATCCTCCTCAAGCTCCTTCTGAGTCGGCTTTCCCTCCCCGAGCTGGAGGGTAGGGCCAGGAGGATCCTGGGGGTGGAGGCCAAGGCCCTCATCACCCCCTTCCCCGAGGTGGGGGTGGACGTGGACCGGGAGGAGGACCTGGTAAGCTAAGCCCATGCGCACGGTGAAGGAGCTTCGCCTGGCCGGGCTTTTTGCTTATCTGGCCGCCTTGATGCTGGGCCTTCTCTTCTCCTACCTCCTGCACTCCCTCCTCGGGGGTGGGGGCAGGCTGGGGTGGGAGAGCTTTAACTTTACCGGCCTCCTGGAGGGGCTGGGGTTTCTCCTCTTCTTCACCTTTGCCCTCTACGTGGCCAAGAAGGCGGTGCGGGTGCCCTGCACCACCCTGCTCACCGCCGGGCTTCTCTGGCCCACCCCGGCCCGCCGCCTGGCGAGGCCCCTGCCCCGGGTGGAGGCCCTCGAGGCCTACGAGGGCCGGGGGGTGGCCCTGTTGGTGCAGGAAGGGCGCCCGGTGGGGCTTTTGGGCCTCTCCGACCACATCCTGCCCCTGGAGGAGGTGCCCAGCGTGGAGGCCGAGGTGGCGGTGAGCGAGCTTTCCCCCCTCTTCCTGCGGCAACCCCTGGTCCTGGTGGTGAAGGGGGAAGAGGTGGTGGGGGCCATCTCCCGGGAGGCCTTCTTCCGCTACTTGGGGGCCTAGCCCCTTGACAGGAGGGTTTATCCCCTAAAATAGGGGGGAGGGTGGCTTAGGAGGTGAAGGATGCCGCACGTGATCTGTGAACCCTGCATCGGCGTAAAGGACCAGTCCTGCGTGGAGGTCTGCCCCGTGGAGTGCATCTACGACGGGGGGGATCAGTTCTACATCCATCCCGAGGAGTGCATCGACTGCGGGGCCTGCGTACCCGCCTGCCCGGTGAACGCCATCTTCCCCGAGGAGGATGTTCCCGAGCAGTGGAAGTCCTACATCGAGAAGAACCGCAAGCTGGCCGGTTTGGGCTAGGAGCTTTGGCCCAGAGCGGGCTTAGAGAAAAGAGGGGGTGTGGGGGAGCTATAATCCCCCGGTTTCCAAGATAGCCCTCAAGATACGCTAACGCGTGACACAGGCTGACCAAACCGGGGATACATGGGTCAGCGGTCACGCGGTCACGCGCAGCGTACCTTGCAGCTACATGCGACCGAAGGGAGCTTAGCTCCCGCACGTCCACCACAGGTGGACACGGATTGGGTACAATGTTCTTGGGGGCAAAGTTCCCCGTGGACCTTGAAACTTGGAGTAGGGGGTTCCATCGGGTAGTCCGATGGGTAAAACTCCAAACGAACACCCGTGGCAGAGCCAGAAGCATTGCGCTCGCCTGCCGATACGGAGTCAAGGTCTTTCTGGGCCCGGACGGGGCCTTCGGGGGAAACCCCGAGAAGCCCCGGACTTTAGTCTGGGGAGTCGTCACGATTCGGGTGCACCCCACCTGGGCTCTCGCCCGGGTGGGGTGATGGGTTATAGTTCCCGCACGTACCAGCTCAGGGTGGGGCCCCCATCCTTCACGTGGCGGAAACCCTGGGCCTGGAAGAAGGCCTTGGCCCGGGCGTTGTTGCCGTAGACCACCGCATAAAGCCGCTCGGCCCCCGTCAGGTGGTTTAGGAGGTGCTCCAGGGCCCTTCGTCCCAGGCCCTGCCCCTGGCGGTCTTCCCGGATGAGGAGGAGGCTTAGGGTGGCGTCCTCGGGCTCGGGGTAGCGCAGCTTGTAGTCCAGGTACCCTACCGCCTCCTCCTCCAGGTAGAGGAGGAAGGCCCGGCGGCGCTCGTCCTTCTCCAGGGTGGCCAGGTCCCGGGCCACGTCCTCGAGGGCCGGGGGTTCCATACCGATCAGGGCGAAGTACCCGGGGCTTCGCAGGAAGAGCTGATGCAGGAGGGGAGCGTCCTCTGGAAGCACTGGACGTAGGCTCAGGTTAAGGGTCCGCATCCCTCCCATGCTACCGGCTGGGGTCTGAGAAAGGGGTGATAGCTTCCCCAAAAGGAAGCCGCCGTGGGTCTTCCCCACGGCGGTCCGGGTTGCCCTTTACCTGCGGGCCGGCTCCACCACGGTGACGTTCACCGCCTGGGGGCCCTTGCCGTTCTTGCCCGGCTCCACGTCAAAGGTGACGATGTCGCCCTCGTTCAGGGTGCGGAACCCCTTGGCGTTGATGGCGCTGAAGTGGACGAACACATCGGTGTCGCCCTCGCGCTCAATGAAGCCGTAGCCCTTCTCCGCGTTGAACCACTTGACCCGACCCTTCTGCATACTGCTCCTTTGCTTCCGAGCCCTTGGGCTCGTATCCGGGGCCTTAGGGGTTGCTTTAGACCCGAGGGGCCACCCTATAGCGACCCGGAATGCCTCACTATACCACGAAGGACCTACTTGCGGAAGAACCCCCGTAGCCTTTCAAAGAAGCCTTCGGGAGCCACTTCCTCCCCCACCTCCTTGGCGTAGGCCCTGAGGAGTTCCTTGGCCTTGGGGCTAAGGTTTTTGGGCACAGAAAGCTCCACCACCACCCTTAAGGCTCCCCGGCCCCCAGGGTAGGGAAGGCCTTCTCCGGGAAGCTCAAACACCTCCCCGTGCCCGGTGCCCGGGGGAATCTCCAAGGGGATGGGGCCCGAAAGCCCGGGCACCTCCACCCGGGTACCCAGGGCCGCCTGGGCCAAGCCGATCTTCAAGCGGTAGACCAGGTGGGGGCCTTCCCGCTCCAGGTGGGGGTGGGGGCGGATCTTCAAGCGCACGTACAGGTCCCCGGGCCCGCCGGGTCCCAGGTTGCCGTAACCCGGCACCCGCAGGAGGTGGTTCTCGTCCATGCCCGGGGGGATTCGTACCCGGGCCCGTTCCTCCCGCGCCACCCGGCCCCGGCCCCGGCATACCGGGCAGGTTTCCGCCAGGAGGTGGCCTTGCCCCTTGCAGTGGGGGCAGGTGGAGCGGGTCAGGAACCCGCCAAAAAGACCCTGACGATAGGTTTCCACCACCCCCCTACCCCCGCAGGTGGGGCAGACCACCCTCCTGCCCCCTTGGCCTTGGCAGGCTTCGCAGGGCACCAAGCGGGCGTAGGCGACCTCCACCTCCTTGCCGGTGAGGAGGTCTTCCAGGTCCACTTCCACCTGGGCCTCGAGGTCCTCCCCTCTTGGGGCGGTGCGCCCCGTGCGGAAGCCGAAGACCTGGGCGAAGAGGTCAAAGAGGTCCTCGGTTTGGAGCTCGGGTGCCCCCAAAAGCCCCCGGTCGTACTGGGCCCGCTTTTCGGGGTCGGAGAGAACCGCATAGGCCTCGTTGATCTCCTTGAAGCGCTCCTCCGCCTCCTTGTCCCCGGGGTTGCGGTCGGGGTGGTACTGGAGGGCCAGTTTGCGGTAGGCCTTTTTGATCTCCTCCTGGGTGGCCTCCCGGCCCACCCCCAGGATGGCGTAGTAGTCCTTCATCCAGGTAGCACTTTACAAGGAAAGGGGCCTTGGGCTAAAGTGGGCCTCAATGAGGCTCCTGCGAGCTATCCGGTAGGGGGCCCCTTCCTTCGGGAAGGGCCCCCCCGGTATCGCCGCGGGGGCTTTTCTTATGCCCGCTTCCGGCGGGAGTAGAGGAGGCAAGATGCTGCTTCTGACCCCTGGACCCACCCCCATCCCCGAGCGCGTGCAAAAGGCTCTTCTCCGTCCCATGCGGGGCCATCTGGACCCCGAGGTGCTGGCGGTGAACCGAGCCATACAGGAGAGGCTTGCCCGGCTCTTTGACCCCGGGGAAGGCGCCCTGCTGGCGGCTTTGGCCGGCTCGGGAAGCCTGGGCATGGAGGCCGGCCTCGCTAACCTGGACCGGGGCCCGGTCCTGGTGCTGGTGAACGGGGCCTTCTCCCAGAGGGTGGCGGAGATGGCCCAGGTGCACGGCCTGGAACCCGCGGTTTTGGAGTTCCCTCCGGGCGAGCCCGTGGACCCGGAAGCGGTGGCCAAGGCCCTAAAGGTGAGGCGCTACCGCATGGTGGCCCTGGTCCACGGGGAGACCTCCACCGGGGTGCTGAACCCGGCCCGGGAGATCGGGGCCCTGGCCAAGGAGGCCGGGGCCCTTTTCTTCCTGGATGCCGTCACCACCCTGGGGATGCTTCCCTTCTCCATGCGGGAGATGGGGGTGGACTACGCCTTCACGGGCAGCCAGAAGTGCCTCTCCGCTCCCCCGGGCCTGGCCCCCATTGCCGTGAGCCTCGAGGCCCGCAAGGCCTTCACCGGCAGGCGGGGCTGGTACCTGGACCTTGCCCGGGTGGCGGAGCACTGGGAGCGGGGCGGCTACCACCACACCACCCCGGTCCTCCTGCACTACGCCCTGCTGGAGGCCCTCAACCTGGTCCTGGAGGAGGGGATGGAGGCCCGGGAACGAAGGGCGAAGGAGGTCTACGCCTGGCTGCTTGGGGAGCTAAGGGAACGGGGTTTCCGCCCCTACCCCAAGGCCAGCCCCCTGCCCACGGTGCTGGTGGTGCGCCCCCCTGAGGGGGTGGAGGCGGACCGCCTGGTCCAGGCCCTTTACGCCCAGGGGGTGGCGGTGGCCGGGGGAATCGGGCCCACCCGGGGGCAGGTTTTGCGGCTCGGCCTCATGGGGGAAGGAGCCCGGAGGGAGGCCTACCAGGAGTTCCTGGAAACCCTGGATAGGGTTCTGGCCCTAGCGTAGGAAGAAGTAGGCGTAGACCAAGGCCAGGGCCATGCGGTAATAGGCGAAGGGCCTGAAGCCGTGGCGCTCCACGAAGGAAAGCATCCAGCGCACGGTGAGGAGGGCGGTGACCAAGGCGGCGAGGAAGCCCATCCCAAGAAGGTTCCAGCCCCCCTGGGGCACCGCGGGAGCGCTTTTCAGGAGGTCGTAGCCCACGGCGGCCAGCATGGTGGGAAGGGCCAGGAGGAAGCTGAACTCCGCTGCTGCCTTGCGCCTCAAGCCCAGGAGGAGGCCTCCCAGGATGGTGGCCCCGCTCCGGCTGGTGCCGGGGAAGAGGGCCGCCAGGCCCTGGAAGACCCCGATTAAGGCCACCTGGGCTAGGGGGAGCTCCAGCACATCCCCATAGCGGGCCCGTTCCGCCAGGCGGTCGGCCAGGAGGAGGACCAAGCCCACGAAGAAGAGGAAGAAGACCACGATGCCGTCGTTTCCCAGGATCTTCCCCTTGATGAGGGGGTAGAGGAGGAAGCCCATGGCCGCGGTGGGCAGGAAGGCCACTCCGATCCTGAGCCAGAGGGCCCGGTCCACCGCAAAGCGCCTTCCGTAAAGGAGGAGGATGGCCAGGATGGCCCCCAGCTGGATGGCGATGAGGAAGGTCTTGAGGAAGGGATCCTCTTGGATGGGCAGACCCAGGAGGTGGAAGAGGAGGGTTAGGTGGCCGGTGGAGGAAACGGGCAGGAACTCCGTGAGCCCCTCCACCACCCCTAAGAGAAGGGCTTCCCAAAGGCTCATGGGGCCCATGCTACCATGGGAATCGTGGGTGCTTCGCTGACAAGCGAACACCGGATGGTTTCCGTCCTGATCCCCGCCGCCGGGAACGGGGAGCGGCTGGGCCTGGGGCCCAAGGCCTTCCTGCGGGTGGGGGGGAAGACCCTCCTGGAGTGGGCCGTGGAGGCCTTCAAGGAGGCGGCGGAGGTCCTGGTGGCCCTGCCCCCCGGAGCTCCTGTCCCCAAGGGGCTTCGCGCCACCTTTTTAGAGGGGGGCAGAACCCGGCAGGAGTCGGTTTCCCGCCTCCTGGAGGCGGCAAGCCTCCCTCTGGTTCTGGTCCACGACGTGGCCCGGCCCTTCGTGAGCCAGAGGCTGATGGGGCGGGTCCTCGAGGCCACCCGCACCACGGGGGCGGCGGTGCCGGTTCTGCCCCTTCCCGACACCCTCATCCGGCCGGAAGGGGAGGCCTACGGGGAGGTGGTGCCCCGGGAGGCCCTGCGCCTGGTCCAAACCCCCCAGGGCTTCTTCACCGCCCTCTTGCGGGAGGCCCACGCCTACGCCAGGAAGCGGGGGCTTTCCGCCACCGACGACGCCCAGCTGGTGAGGGCCCTGGGCTATCCCGTGGCCCTGGTGGAGGGGGAGAGGGCCGCCTTCAAGATCACCTACCCCGAGGACCTGCCCCTGGCGGAGGCTTTGGCGAGGGTATGGAGCGCCTAGCGGTGGCTAAGGTGAACCTGGGCCTCTCCCTCCTGGGGAGGAGGCCGGATGGCTACCACGAGCTCCACACCCTCTTCGCCAGCCTATCCTTCGGGGACCGGCTTTTCCTGGAGCCCATCCCCGAGGGGATCGAGTTCCGCGGGCGGTACGGGAAAAGGAACCTGGCCTACCGGGCGGCGGCGGCCTACCTGGAGGCGGCGGGCTGGCCCGGGGGGGTGCGGATCGTCCTGGAAAAAGCCCTGCCCGAGGGGGCGGGTCTTGGCGGGGGGAGTTCGGATGCCGCCCAGGTGCTTCTGGGCCTGAAGGAGCTCTACCCGGCGGAGGTGGACCTATCCTCCTTGGCCCTTTCCCTGGGGGCCGATGTGCCCTTCTTCCTCCAGGGAGGGGTGGCGGAGGCCCGGGGGGTGGGGGAGAGGCTTAGGCCCCTTTCCCTTTCCCCTTTGCCGGTGGTGGTCTTCTCCTTGGGCCTGCGGCTTCCCACCCCCAGGGTGTATGGGGAGGTGAAGCCCCACGATTTCGGGCCCGAGCTTCCGGTTTCGGAGATCCTCGAGGCCCTGGAGAAAGGGGAGGAGCCACCCTATTGGAATAGCCTCGAGGGCCCGGTCTTCCGCCTCCATCCCGAGCTCCGCCAGGTGAAGGCCAGGCTTCTGGACCTGGGCTTGAGGGGGGTGCTCATGACGGGCTCGGGTAGCGCCTTTTTCGGGCTGGCGGAAAGCGAGGACCATGCTAGAAAGGTAGCCGGGGCCCTCCGGCATAGCGGTTATGCCCGGCACGGAATTCTGGGGGGAGGGTATGGAGTTATTTAGGGAGTTTTTTGGTTGTTGCCCGGATGCCTTGGAGGAGATCAAGTCCTTGCCCCTCCGCTGGGACGAGGAGCGGTTCAGTTTCTGGCTTAAGCAGGATTTCCCCTTCGTGGAAGCCCTGTACCGCTTTCAGGTGGGGCTTCTTAGGGAGGCCCCCCATCCCCACCGGGTTCCTTTGGTCCAGGCCCTCATGGCCACGGTGGAGGAGCTGGACTGGCTTCTTTCCCAGGGGGCGGATCCCAGGGAACCGGTTCACCCGGTGCGGCAGGAGTACATCGCCCTGCTCCAGGAGATGGAGGGGTTTCCCTACCCTTACCGCCTGGTATTCTTCTACTTCCTGAACCGCCTATTCCTGGAGGCCTGGAACGCCCACGTGGAGGGGGATGGACCCTGGCAGGAGCTTGCCGAGCACTGGTCGGCCCCCGAGTTCCAGGCGGTGCTCTTCGACCTGGAGGTCATGGCCCAGGGCCAGGTGGAGGGGCTGGATCCGGGGGTCCTGGAGCATTACCTGGCCCGCATCCTGGAGATGGAGAAGAAAACCTGGAGCCTGCTGCTTTAGGCCCGTTCTTGGCGGTTGAGGAATCCGGGGTGGGAGGGAAAAAGGCCCCGGAACCCCGGGGCCTTGGCTAGCCCCAGGGCCTTCAGTTCAGCTCTTCGCCCCAGGCCTCTTCGAAGAGACGCTTGGCCTCCTGCACGGTGATCTCCAGGGTCTGGGAAACCTCCTCCGCCAGGAGGTAGATGGCCCGCCTGAGGGCCTGGCGGTCCAGGTCCGGTAGGCCCCGTTCCAGCTCCCAGGCCCTGAGCTGCCCGGCCATCTGGGCGATGTGGTAGGGGTTTCCATCCGCCAGGATCTCGCTGGTCTTGCGGTGCCGGGCGGCCCACTGTTTGGGCAGGGGCATGCGCCCGTTCTTCAGGAGGTCAAGGATGACCGGCACCTCCTCCGGGGCAAGGGCCTTGCGCATGCCCACGCTTTGGGGAGCCTCCACGGGCACGTAGGCCTTGGAGCGGGAACCGGGAAAGTCCACCTGGTAGTAGGCCCGACTTACCCCGCTCACGCTCCTTTGCGCTATGCCCGCCACCACGCCGACCCCGTAAGGGGGCAAGACCACCTTGTCGCCGGGACGGAACTCTTTCACGGCGCGACTCCTTTCCGGAGCACCTCCATGAGGTGCTCCAAATAAGCCTCCACCTCCAGCTGGGGGGTGCACCCCAAGGCCGCGATCACGTGGGCGGTGGCCCTGGGGGAAAGCTCGGGGCGCACGGCCCCTTCTTCCTGGCCGCTTCGCACCAGCTCCTCCAGGAGGTCCAGGTAGTGCTGGTGGAGCCCCTTGAGCCAGGGGGTGGGGTCCTCCATGGCCTCCCGGGCTACCGCCGCCCACAGGCCCCGCCATTCGGCGATCCAGGCCAGGCGCTTCTTCAGGAGGCCCTCGAGGCGCACAAAAAAGGGCGCCTTTTGGCGCACCACCTCCTCCACCTCCCGGTAAAAGGCCCAGGTGCGTTCCTCCACCAGGTTTTTCAGGAGGTCCTTCTTGTCGCGGAAGTAGAGGTAGATGGTACCCTTACCCACCTCCGCCCGCCGGGCCACCTCCTCCATCTTCAGCCCGGAAAGCCCCATTTCCCGGAGGATTTCCAAGGTGGCCTCGAGGATGGCCCTCTTTTTATCCTTGGAGAGCGCCCCCGGGGGGGATACCATCGCGGCCACGCCCTTAAGTTTACCACACCGCCCTTTTCCTTTCATGAGGAGGGCGCTACCCTAAAGGATAGAGGAGGTCAGATATGCGTCAGGGCTTTTTCGCCTTGCTGACCGCCGATCCCCTTCGGGGGGCCTTGCGCCCGGTGGAGGCCAGGCTCCTGGAGGAGGCCAGGGGGGAGGCCCTTTTTCTCGTGCCCTATCCTTTGCGGGACTTGGCGGAGGCCTGGCGGCTCGCTTACCGGAGCCTGGGCCTGAAGCGGGGGAGGGTCCTCTACCTCAGGCGGCGGGAGGAGGCCTTTGACCCCGAGATAGCCCAGGCGGTGGCGGCGAGCCCCCTGGTGCTTCTGGCCGCCGAGGGGCTACCGGAGTTTTTGGATCTCATCCGGGGAAGTCTCCTTCTCCAGGCCCTTTTGGAGGTCCACCGCCAGGGGGGTGGGGTGGTGGCCTTGGGGGAGGCGGCGGGCCTCTTGGGTGAAGCGGCCTTCTACTCCTTGGAGGGGGAGGTGAGGGCTGCCTTGGGGCTGGCCCTCCTTCGGGGCCTGGTCTTCCTCCCCCGGGTGGAGGAAAGGGGGCGGTTCCTGGCTCTCTCGCGCCTGGTGGCCGACAATCCCGACCTGGTGGGCTTAGGCCTTCTGGAGAACACCGCTCTTCGCCTCCTAAAGGGCCTGGGGGAGGTCTGGGTGGGAGGGGTGACCCTGGTGGATGCCGGGGGGGCGGAGTACACGGGCCGGGGGGTGAAGGGGCTCAAGGTGGACGTCCTCTCGGCGGGGGAGCGTTTCCCCCTTCCGGCCCTTTAAGATGGCTTTATGCCTTCGGGGCGCGTGCACGAGGCCATTAACCTGACGGTCCTGGGCGGGGGGGCGGTGGTCTTCCTGGCCTACGGGGGCTCGCCGGAGGACCCCCAGGGCTTGGCCTTCACCCTGGCTTATCTGGCGGGTACCTTCCTCCTTTCCCCTGATCTGGACCTGGCGGAGAAGGGCACGCGGTCCCAGCGCCGCTGGGGCCTCCTGGGCCTTCTTTGGCGCCCTTACGGCTGGCTTTTCCGCCACCGGGGGCTTTCCCATACCTGGGTGCTAGGACCCTTGACCCGCCTGGGTTACCTGGCGGGGCTTCTTTTGGCCCTGGGGTACCTGGCCCAAGGGCTTGCCAAATACCTGGGGATAGGGTTTTCCCTTAAGCTTCCCTCCTGGCCCTGGGAGGTCTGGGGTTTTGCCCTTTTGGGCTACTACCTTTCCCAGTGGCTCCACCTGGTGGCGGATGGCATCTGGCCGGACCATGACCTTAAGCGCTTGCGGCGGCCAAGGTGAGGTGGTTTACGGGCAGTGTACCTGTTACTCCTGGGCCTGGTTCTGGCGGTGGGGCCGGGCCAGCGGCTTCCCGAGTTCGCCCTTTTGGACCCCCAGGGGAAACTGGTCACGCCCGCCACCATGAAGAAGCCTGCGGTCATCGTCTTCTGGGCCAGCTGGTGTCCCGTTTGTCGGGAGGAGTTCCCAGGGCTTCACAGGGTGGCGGAGGAAACGAGGGTGCCCTTTTACGTGATCAGCCGGGAGCCCAAGGATACCAAAGAGGTGGTGCTGGCCTACATGAAGGCCTACCCCCTTTTCATCCCCCTTCTGGCTTCGGATAAGGACAAGCCCCCTGAGGTAGCCAACCGCTTCAAGGTGCTGGGCCAGCCCTGGACCTTCGTGGTGGATGCCGAGGGCAAGGTGGTGGCCCTATTCGCCGGGCGGGCCGGGCGGGAGGCCTTGCTGGATGCCCTCCTCCTGGCCGGGGCGGAGCTGCCATAGCGTCGCCCGGCGCTTTTCTCCTTGAGGGAGGAGGCGAAGGAGGAAGTCGGCCTCCAGGGTTTCTGGATCCCCCCACTCCACCAGAAGGAGGCGGGCCCCTTCCCGGGCCGCTTCCAGGTGGGGGAGGAGGAGTTTGGGATCTTGCAGGCGGTAGAGGTCCACGTGCACCACAGGGCCTTCTGGGGTGGGGTAGGTGTGGATCAGGGTGTAGCTGGGGCTCGTTACCCTTCCCGTAAAGCCCAAGGCCTCGGTCAGGAAGCGGACAAGGGTGGTCTTGCCTGCACCCAAGGGACCCCCCAGGACCACCAGGGCCCCCGGGGGGAAAAGGGCCAGGGCTTCCCGGGCCAGGGCCTGGGTGTCCTCGAGGGTCGTAAGGGTACGCTCTAAGAGGAGCCGCATAAAGAAAAAGGCCCCTTAGGGCCTCTTTGGTGCCGGGAGCGGGACTTGAACCCGCACGCCCTTGCGGGCACCACCCCCTCAAGATGGCGTGTCTACCAGTTCCACCATCCCGGCAGGGCGCGCCTTACGCGCAAGCTTCAGTTTAACAAAAGCCCCGTGGTTGTCAAGGTTGTGTAGTCGGTCAACACATTTGAGACTCTGTGGGGACCGCCTCCCCCCGTATTCTAGCCAGGTACTCTAAAGGGGCCAGGCCCCCCAAGGCCCGGTGGGGTCGCCGGCGGTTGTAGTGGTCCAGGTAGGCGTCAAGCTCCCTTTGGAGCTCGGGGATCTGTGAAGGCAACGGTCGTGTGTAGAACTCATCCCTAAAGGTCCGCTGCATCCGCTCCACGTGGTCGTGTCAAGATTTATGTGTAAGCGTCTGTGTACGGGGGGCATACCTCTCCAGAAGCATCTTCTCCAGCACTTCCCGCACCTCAGCAAAGCCCTTCAATCGCCGCTCAGACCACCTCCCCTCCTGACGCTCCGCCTCCAAGTAAAGGAGCTTAAACACAGACTCGGGTCGGGGGAACTTATGATCCCGCACCTTCGTCCCACGCCTCACCAGAACGCTAGCCCTGCGGGCTGAGCCCGGATGAACCTCTCCATCAGGTTGGTGCTCCGCAGATAGGGCCAGAGCACCTGGGGG
>NZ_KB905769.1:0-8630 GCF_000381045.1 Thermus scotoductus DSM 8553
CCTGGTGGAAGCGGTTCTGGAGGGGAGAAGGGAGCGAGGCCACCATCTCGCTCACCCGGGCTGAGCCTGCGGCCAAGGCGCCCCGCACCACCTCTTCAAACCGTCGGTGGAGGCGCTTATCGGGGGAAAACGCTCGCAAAACGGCCCGTGAACTCCTGGAGCCTGGCCTCGGCCACCTTGAGCATGTCCATGGATCACCCCCGGTACCAGATACGGGCTGCGCCCGCAAGGGGAGATTTACCACGAAACGGAGATGTGGGTAAAGTCCTGTTACACCCCCTTGCAAAAGCGGCGGGGTTATGGTAGCATGCTTACTTGCCCGGCGGCGCAGCGCCTCCGATACTTCCGTACCGCGCATGGGGCGGAGCCAATGGTAGGGGTAGATTCCCCACTTGGCTACTAAGTCGGAGCGCAACCATCCCCGGGCAACTTTCACAAACATCTCGGTCTGTAGGTTGAAGATAGTCCCCATACAACCCGTAGCGCAACAGGTCTGGTCAGAGGCATAAGGCAGTTGGTCAGCTTTTGGAGCGTTCTGCCCCCAAGGAGGGTTGATGTCCTTCAACGTGCCGAAGCGAGCCCAGAGGGTGGCTTTGACCTATGAGGGCGGTACCGGGTACCTAGCGAGCCCTGAGACGGAGCTTTTGCTCCTAGTGGCGGGAAGCCTCTTCTCCGGGGACACCTTTTACGAGGGGGACCTCTCGCGCCGGGAGCGTTTTTATGAGTTAGCGCGTGCGCTAAGCCAAAAGGACCCCCGGTATGTGGCCGCCCTGGCCCAGTATGCCCGTCATGTGCTAGGGCTTCGTTCGGGACCCAGCGCCTTGGTGGCCCACCTTTTCTGGTGGGGCCCGAAGGAGGTGGCGGAGGAGGCCGCACGCGGGGTGTGGTTGCGAGGGGATGAGCACCTGGAGACCCTGGCCTACACCCGGGCCCAGGGGTGGAAGATCACCAAGGGGTTGAAGCGGGCTGTGGCCTCGAGGCTCAACGCCATGAGCCCAAGGGCCCTGCTCAAGTATCAGAGGAAGGGGCGCTCCTTCTCTCAGCGGGATGCCCTCATCCTTTCCCACCCCAAGCCTCAAGACCCGGCCCACGCTCTTGTGTACGAGTGGTTGGTCAGGGGGAAGCGAAGCCTTCCAGAGGCCCAAGCTTTTGTGGCCCAGGTTTTGGAGGAGCGCCCCACGTGGGAAAGGATTCTTTCGGTCAAGGGGGCGAGCCGGGAGTCCTGGCTAGAAGCCCTTCCCCACCTTAGGGGCCTTTCCCTGGTACGCAACCTAAGCAATCTGCACCGTTTCGGCCTCCTACGGGAGGAAGAGACGCAGGGGCTTTTGGCCAATAAGCTCCTTTCCCCGGAGGTGGCCAAGTGGGGCATCTACCCCTACCAGTGGCTCCAGGCCATCTTCATGGGGCGGAGGGAAGGATGGCCCGAGAGGGTGCTCCACCTCTTGGAAGCCGCCCTAGAGAACTCCCTCCCCCCTTTGCCCCTAGTAGGGGAAACCCTAATACTCGTGGACGTATCGGGGTCCATGTTTAGCCTTATTTCCGCACGGAGCCAGGCTACCTACGCCTTAGCGGCGGCGAGCCTGGGGGCTCTGCTCTACCGAAGGACCGGGGGCCAGCTCGTGGGCTTTAGTAACGATATTCACCCCGTGCACCTTCCCCCGAGTGCTCCCATAACCCGAATCGTAGATGAGCTTCTTGCTAAGGGTGGAGGCGGAACCTACCTAGGGAAGGCATTGGAGAAGACCCTTCCCAACTTCTCGGGGCGGCGTGTGGTCATTTTCACGGATGAGCAAGTGCACGACAGCGCCTATGACCCCCTAAAGAAGTGGAAACGGCAGGACCCCGATCGGAGCGTCCACGTAGTCAACGTGGCGGGCTACTCCCCCCTGGCTTTCCCCGAGCGGGGTGTGATCCGGGTAGGGGGGTGGAGCGAACGCCTCTTGGAGGTCTTGGCCCTCTTGGAAGCCCGTGACCCGGTGGCCTGGATACGGAGCGGGGGGTGGCAGACCACAGCATCTGTCTCCTCTGCCCCCGAGGATGAAGAGGAAGAACGGTAGAACGAGTGGCTGGGAGCCTGGGCGGGGCTGGGCCGGGTGCGGGTGGTGCCTGGGCCCAAGGAAGAGCCCGAGACCCGGCCCTTCGTCCTCCGCTTCCTCCTCCGCCCCCACCTGGCCCCGGTCCCGGGGGGGCTGGTCCTGGCCCTGGGCCGGCTTGTCGGGGAGGCCTTCCCCCTGCCCTAGTTCTCTTCCCGGACCGCTGGCTCCTTCCTGGCCTCGGGGTCGTGGAGGGGACTCACCGCTGGCAGCCTAGAGGAGGCCTCCCGGATACCGGGGTAGCCGAGTCTTTCCGCCAAAAAGTTCCGGGGCCTTCAGCCCAACAGCTCGAGGAGAGCCTTCAGGTGCCGCTCCACCTCCTGCCGCTTCTCTGGAGGGAGGCTTTCCGGGTCCAGCCGGGCAAGCCTCGTCGCCACCTCCTTGTGCCAGGGAGGAGGCGCCTTCTCCTTCACCAAGACCTCCCGCACCCTGCCCTTGAGCTCCCTCAGGGAGAGGCCCCCCTTGGCCTCCTCCAGGAGCCGGGCCCGGGCCTCGAGGTCCTTCACCTTCTTGAGCTCCAGGGCGGCGGTGTAGGGGATGGCGCCCTCCTCCAGGGCCGCCCTCAGGTCCTCGGGGAGCCCTAGGAGGGGGAGGCGGTTTTGCACGAAGGACTCCCAGGTCATGCGGCCCAAGGCCTGGAAGACCTCCTCTACTCTCTGGGCCTCGGGGGTGCCCATAACGTTATGGGCTGCTACCCCCCGCTTCTCCTTCCGCATCCGCTCAAGGAGGCTCACCACCTCCTCCCTCGTTTTCCCCAAGTCTTCCGATAGGAGGTCCAGCACCCCCAGGGTCTCCTCGTAGGGGTTCAGGTCCTCCCGCTGGAGGTTCTCCACCAGGGCGAGGAGGCGGGCCTCCTTCTCCGGAAGGTCCAGGACCCGGACCGGGACTTCGGCAAGCCCCGCCATCTTCGCCGCCCGGTACCGCCTCTCCCCGGCCACGATGGCGTACCGCCCGTCCCCGAGAGGCCGCACCAGGAGGGGCTGGAGGACCCCCTTCTCCCGGATGCTCTCGGCGAGGGCCTCGAGGTTCTCAAAGCGCCTGCGGGGCTGGGGGGAGGGGAGTAGGGCCTCGAGGGGGAGGTGCGATGTGGCGGGACTTTTGGCTTCCTCCACCAGGCCCTTCAAGTAAGCGCGGATGGCGCTCACGCCACCACCTCCTCAAAGCGGAACACCCTCTTGAGCAAGAAGTCCGTGAGTAGAGCCACCTCTTCGGCGGCCTCCCGGTCTCCGGTGAGCTGGATCGGTATCTGTCCCTCAGTGGCCTTTCGATGGGGGCCAGGGCGATAGGCTACACGCGGGGCCACGGGTGCGATTTCCTCTAACTCCCCGAGGGCTTGGAGGATGCGGTTGTCCCCTTGGGTCCTGGCGTCGTACTTGGTGGGGATGAAGGCTGAGATGATGTGGCTCCTCCCCGCTACCCCTTCGGGGTTCACTTTTCTGAGGGCTTCCCGGTACTCTTGGGCTACCTGGACCACTGCTCCGAGGGCTTGGATGCCCTTGGCCCCTGTTTCTACGGGAACGAGCAGGCCGTCCCCCGCCAGGGCGGCCATCACCGCCAGGGAGCCCAAGGAGGGGAGGGAGTCTACCAGCACCAAGTCGTACTCCCCCTCCACCCTTTCTAAAGCTGTGCGCAATGCCAGAGCTCCCAAAGGCTTTTTGTCTAGTTCAAGTTCCCCCATGGCCAGGTTCACCGAGGCGGGAATCAGGTAGAGGTTCCGGCCTACCTGCCTAGGGCGGGGAAGAAGATCCTGACGGATGACCTTGAGGAGGGTTTCCTCCTCTGCCACGGAGTTGGGGTCCACGCCTAACCAGGCGGTGAGGTTGGCCTGGGGGTCGGCGTCCACCAAGAGGACCCGGTACCCCCTCGAGGCCAGCTCGAACCCCAGGTCCCGGGCCAAAGAGGTTTTCCCTGCCCCGCCTGCGTGGGTGAAGAAGGTATAGGTCTGGGTCCCCTGCTCGGGTCCATCCACCACCTCAGGGATGTACCAGTAGTGGCCGAGGCGAACGGCTTCCACCCGGCCCTCCCGAATCCACTTCCGCGCCAGGCTTTCCGACATTCCCTCCCTGCGGGCCCACTCCAGGAGGGGTATCAGCCTTTCCCTGCGCATGGTGGAAGACTACCAGATAGGTGCGCATAGGCGCAAGTAGGCGTAAGGCAAACCTTGACCACGTTCTTCGGCTTGACCCTTCAGGGATACGCTTCTTCTCACGCCATTCGCCCTCTTCCAAGGGCGGGGATGTATACTGGGACTGGCGGTCAGGAAGGGGCTCTATTTGAGGGAAGACCAGGACCGACTCTTGAAGGAGCGGGCCCGGAAGCTGGGCGTCTCCGAGGCCCAGTTGGTTCGCATAGCTTTGGACCGGTTTCTCTCCGGTGAAGAGGGGGAAGCCACCGCCAAGGCGAGGGCTTCCCTTGAGGCGTTTCTGGCGGAAGCCCGGCACCTTGCTGGGACCCACCGTTTCCCTGAAGGCTGGCGCTTAGACCGGGAGGCGCTATACGCCGAGGAGGGGTGCGGGAGGGGTTGACGAAAGTCGCCATTTATCTCGTCACTCAGAGGTTGTCGTAAAAGTGTTAAAGGGCCTGACATTCCGCACCCCTGCCCCCATGCCTTTGGATTTTCGGGCGAGCGCCCAACCCGACCTGAAGCTCTACGACCTGGGCCACCTGGGCCTTCCACCTCTTCATCTGAGTGCGTTTGGTGGAGCTAGAGGGCAGGCCCCTGGTCCTCAACCTGGCCCCCCGTCACGAGACCGCGGTGCGCCTGCTGGGGGCAGGGCGATATTACCTCCTGGAGTGAGGGGGGTGCGGAATGTCGGACTTGGGTTAGCGCATAGGTTTTAGGGTACTGGGCGTGGGATCATTGCGCCTCGCCCCAAGGGTTGAAGAGGGCGATGGGCAGGCCCTCAAAGTGCCGCACGTTCCGGGTCACCAGGACCAAACCGTGGTGCAGCGCCGTGGCGGCCAGCATGGCGTCCAGGGGGGAGAGGGGTTTGCCCTTCAAAAAGGCCTCGCCCACCAGGCGGCCCCAGACTTCCATCACCGGGAGGTCCAGGGGCAGGATTCGCCCTTGGAAAGACCGCCTCACCCCCCGGAGCCAGGACTCCAAGGCCCGCTTTCGTCCCACCGGGGCCCGGACCACACCTTGGACCAGTTCCCCCCACGTCAGGGCCGAAAGGTAAGCCTCTCCCAGGGGCGTCTCCTCCAACCAGGCCACCACCTGGGGGTCCGGCTGGGCCTTGACCGTCTCGGAGAGGACGTTGGTGTCCAGGAGGTAGGCCACGGTGGTCTCAGAAGAGGGAGACTTCCCGGTGCTCCGCCTCCGTCCGGGCAAAGAGGGCCTCCGCCTCATCGTTGGGGAGGGGTGTGGGGGCGCGGAGGGCTTGCCAGAGGGCGAGCTTCTCCCCCGTGAGCCGGGCGTAGGTTTCCCAGTCCAGGACCACCACCGCTTTGCGGCCCCGCCGGGTGACCAGCTGGGGCTCGCCCTTTAGCGCCTCCTCCACCAGCTTGGAGAAGCGGGCCTTGGCTTCTTGGAGTTGCCAGGTCTTGGCCATGGGGCCAGAATAAACCAACTAGACAGACTAGTCAATGGCCAGAGGAGGCCGCCCATACGGGACGGGCGGTCCCTTTGGGGCAGAGGTCCCAAGGCGGACTCCCACCGGATTTCGGGGAACTGGCCTCCTTCCCCGTCCCCATCCCCAAGGGCTCCCTGGGCTTCCCGGTGGGTGGCCCAGCCCTCTACCGCACCAGGAGCCGCACCCCCCGGGCCGGCGCGCTCACCTGGGCTTCCCCCCAGGGCTCGTCCCGGTCCAAGAAGGCCAGGAGGCGGTAGGGACCGGGGGAGGCCTCCAGGCGGAAGGGGCCACCCTCCCGGGGCAGGGTGAGGACGGCGCAATCCCCCACCGGGGGGCAGGCCTCCAGGACCACCCTCGCCGCCGGGGCCTGGGCCACCCGCACCTCCGCCAGGGCCTCCTGCCCCCCGGCCCTCAGGCGCACCCGGTAGGGGCCGGGAGGCGTGGCCTCCGGGGCGTAGACCCTGAGGACCGCCTCCCCTTGGCGGGGTTGGGGAAGAGGTAGGCGGAAAGCCCCCCTTCGGGATAGACCCACACCCCCTCTTTTTTGTAAGCCGCCCCTTGCCCCAAGATGCGCCTCTAAGGCGGGACACAGCGCCAGCCCGGTGCTTGGCGCTCACTCCAGCAGGAGCCTGATCCGGGTCAAAACCGACCGCACCACCTCTTCGGGAGCCCGGGCGATAAACTCCGCCCGCCGGGCCTGGTAGTCCAGGCTCCGCACCTGGTCCGCTAGAACCACACCGACCACGGGAAGCCCTTGGGGCAGGGACACTTCAAAGGGGTAGCCCTTGACTCGGGAAGTGATGGGACAGAAAAGGGCCAGGCCCGCCTTGGCGTTGTAGGCCTTGGGGGAGAGGGTGAGGGCAGGTCGCCTCCTCCCTTGCTCGTGTCCCGCCTGGGGGTCAAAGTCCAGCCATACCAGGTCTCCTCGGTCGGGCACAAAGCTCATGCCTCACGCCCCGTAGCCGGTCCCCAGTCCACTTCCTCGTGGCGGTTCGCCTCGGTGATGGCCTCCAGGAGGTCATCCAACCGGAGGGGGCGAAGGACCAACCCCTCCCCTCCCACCTCCAGGATCACCTCTTCCCCGGGCCGGAGTCCTGTGGCCTCGGCCAGGGGCTTGGGGATGCGTATGGCCAGGCTGTGACCCCAACGGGCGACTCGGGTTCTCATGGCCTCAGTATAGCCGTTGGTATATTCCTCACGCACCGCAGAAGCACGGGGGAGCGGACGAGCTGGGCTTCCTCGGCCAGGCGGGCTTCCCGCAGGCTGGCCTTGAGGCGGGCCCTATACCCGGCGCCAAGGCCAGGCCCTCGTGGGTCCCGGCGGTCATGGCCCCCTCCTGTATATGCTCCGGTATATGCTTGGGACGGGATCCTCTTCGTGGTCTTCACCCGGCGGCGGGGCAGGGTGCGGGTGATCACCGCCCGGGACGCCTCCCTCGGGGAGAAGCGGCGGTACCGAAAGAGGGGTAAGTAGGCCATGAAGCTGAAGAAGGTCCACAGCCTGGAGGCCATACCTGAGTTCGCCAGCGAGGAGGAGGAGGCCCGCTTCTGGGCGGAACACGGCCTGGGGGAGGAGCTTCTTGAGGCGATGAGCCCGCCCCCGGAGGGCCTCCTGCCCCCGCCCCGCCCCAGGAGCCGGGTCATCTCCCTGCGCCTGGACGAGGACCTCCTCGGGCGGCTCAAGGCCATGGCGAGGAGGAAGGGCAAGGGCTACCAGACCCTCCTCAAGGAGTTCGTGCTGGAGAGGCTCTACGAGGAGGAGAAGAGGGAGGGGATCCTCTAGCGCCAAGGGCCTCCTCCAGGATCCTCAGGCCCCGGCAGAGGTCCTTGAGGAAGGTCCCGAAGGGGACCACCCGGTCCGCCCACACCACCGGGGCCCAGGCCTCGAGGGCGGGCAGGAGCTCCCTAAGGAGGGCCGTCTTCCCGTAGCCCGGCGGGGCGGCGAGGACCACCCCCCGCCCCGCCCGCACCGAGAGCAGGACCGCCCTCCCCTCCTCCTTCCGGCCCACGAACATACTTCCAGACTAACAGACTTACAGAGTCTGTAACTTCGGAACTTCCAGAGTTACAGACTTACAGAGTTACAGACTCTGTCACTTACAGACTTCCGAACTTACAGACTTCCAGACTCTGTAACTTCCGGACTCATGTAGTCTGTCAGGGAACCCCCGGGACTGCCCCACCCTCGGCGGGTGAGGGACGGGGAAGTCCGCTCCCTCCTCGAGGGGAGGAGGGCGGGCGGCGGCCAAAGGGCCTGAGGGCCCTCAGGCCGTGGAATCTCCGGGCCTCAGGGATGCCCTCATCCCGAAGGGCCCACCCTTACTCCCCCCGCCCACCGGCGGGGGGTTTCGCTTTGGAGGTCCCTCCTTCGCGAAGGTGCGGTTTTGCGCATGGGTGACGTTCCTACAACCAAAGGCCGCGTACCGGCCCAGTCCGCCGGCGCACCCACTCCCGCCGGGCCCCGGGTGAGGCTACCCCGCCCCACGGGCGATGGGGCGGGGTAGGGGCGTGGGGATCTCCGGTTCAGGGGGAGGTGAGGATGGCGCCGCCTTCCCCCACCACCACGAAGAGGCCGTTCCCGTAGGTCACGCTGGAGAGGGAATACCTTGTCGGCGAGGTCAGCCGCGTCCAGTTCACCCCGTCCGGGGAGGTGAGAATGGCACCCCTATCCCCCACCGCCACGAAGAGGCCGTTCCCGTAGGTCACGCCGTTGAGCGAGTCCCTCGTCGGCGAGGTCCGCTGCGTCCAGTTCACCCCGTCCGGGGAGGTGAGGATGGCGCTACTGCTAAGTACCCTCCCCCAAGATTTTCAACTCCACACCCCCCAGGGCCTTGAGGGCCTGAACCACCGCCTCCCTAAGCTCCTCAACCCCCCCGTAGTGCCGCCTTGGCATCAGGAACCCCTTCACCCGCCGCCAGACGCTCTCCATGGGGTTCAGATGCGGGCTGTACCGCGGCAGGTAGGCC
>NZ_KB905769.1:9426-12231 GCF_000381045.1 Thermus scotoductus DSM 8553
ACGCTCTCCATGGGGTTCAGATGCGGGCTGTACCGCGGCAGGTAGGCCACCATAAGCCCCCGCTCCCGCCACGCCTCCTTCCTCCCCTCCACCTCCCGGGACCGGTGGAAGGGCGCGTTGTCCATGAACACCTTCAGGGGCTTGGCTAAACCTTCGGCCACCCGGTCCAGATACCCCCGCACCACCTCCCACCGCACCGGCCCCTCCAAAAGGGCAAAGAAAAGCCGCTCCCCCTCCCGTCCCCGCACCAAGTGCCCCACCACGTTCACCCGCCCCCGGGAACCCCAGGCCCGGGGCACCCCCCTGGCCTCCCCCCTCCGACCCCAGGAGTAGGTAGGAGGAAGGGTCAGGGAAAACCCGCTCTCGTCCAGGTATCCCACCTCCATCCCCCCCTCCCGCGCCCCCTTTTTGCCTCCTCTTCCTCCGCCGCAAAGGCCTTCATCTCCTCCTCCGTGGGTCTTCCCAAAGGCACGTACCGCGTCCGCTTCCACACGTACCCCATGGCCCTCAGGTGCCGGGCCACCACCTTGGGGGCCAGGCGGACCCCGAAGCGCTCGGCTAGGGCTGCCGCAAGCTGCGGGGCGGTCCAGACCCTATCCTCGGCCAGCCTTTCCTCCACGAAGGCGGCCATCTCGGGGGTGAACTTCCTGGGAGCTCCCGGGGGTTTGCGGTAGGCGAGGCCCTGGAGACCCTCCCTCACGAAGCGCCGGAGGACGAGGTAGACCGTGGTGCGGTCCTTGTGGAAGTGCTGGGCGATCTTTGGGGCGGTCCAGCCCTCGGCCGCCAGGCGGACCATCATGGCCCACAGGCGGGTCTTCTTGTGGGTCCTTGGGTCCAGGGAGAGCTCCAGGAGGAGCCGGTCCTCCTCAGGGGTCAGCTGGATCCGAAGTGGGGCCGCCATGTTGAGATGATAAGGGGTTGGCACTTAACAACCCCTGGGCCTTTTGCAGGACCCGATAAAAGCGGGAGAGGTGGGGGAGGGAGGGGAAGTAGGCCTTGAGGGTGGTTTTAGCGGCCAGGTAGCCCTTGGCCAGGTCCTGGCCCTGCAGCAGGAGAAAGATGGCCAGGGCCAGGAGTTCAGCCAAGGTGGCTTTCTGGTGCCTTTGCTTTCTGGGGAGCTTGAACCCTTGGGCCTGAAGGGCCTTGAGCTCGTCGTCCACCCAGATGTAGATGGCCACGAGGAGGGTTTCTGCGTCAAGATAGTAGAGGGGGTGCTCTCGGTTTGGAAGCATAGCACCCCCTCTTTTTTCACATCCCAGGGGTTGGGGTCAAGTAGCACACGAAGGAATTCCTTACACGACCGTCAAAAAACCGCGCCGTGGCGCGGTTTCGGTCAAGACATGTGTCTTCGAAGTGTCAAACTCGGGTACGGGTCGCGCCAACAAAAAAGGCCCCTTTTCGGGGCCGTTATAAAGGTATTGTCGTGGTCGTACTCTCTTCCAAAAGCATCTGAAGCAAAAGGACAGGACCTGAGTACTCGCTAGTACCCAGGTCCTGTTTTCGTGGATCGACTTCTACACTTGGAATACAATGCGCGCCTTAGCCTTACCCTGCTCTACAGCTTCAAAGCATTCATTAACCATTTCAAGGGGACGCTTTTCATAAACAACTCGCGTTCGGCCTAAGGCATGCAGTTCAAACGTTTCCGCAAGGTCAATCCGAGTGCCAACGATCGATCCAACAACCTGGATCCCCCTGAGGACTGTCTCGAAGATTGGTAGGCGGACAAAGCCTTCTGCGGGTAGCCCGACCAACACCAGCCGTCCGCCCCGACGCAGCGCCTGGTACGCTTGTTCGAATGCCTTCGGAGAAACAGCAACAACGATGGCTGCATCCGCACCGCCCAGTTTGGTAATAGCTTCAGCGGGATTCTCCTCACGGGCGTTAACTGTATAATCCGCCCCCAGTTCTCGTGCCAGTTCCAGCTTTTCATCGAACAGGTCGACGGCCACCACCGTGGCACCAGCGATCTTGGCATATTGCAAGGCCAAATGACCGAGCCCGCCGATGCCAAAAATCGCTACCAGATCCGAGGGGCGAGCGCCGGAGACCTTGACAGCCTTATAGGTGGTTACACCAGCACAGGTCAGGGGAGCGGCATCGAAGGGGTCAACTTCCTTGGGTACCTTGACGACATAACGGGCGGAAGCACGTGCGTATTCTGCATAACAGCCATCGATGGTGTAACCCGTGTTCTGTTGAGATTCGCATAGGGTTTCCCAGCCGCTCACGCAGTACTCACAGACGCCACAAGCGTAGCCCAGCCACGGAATGGCGACCCGGTCGCCCTCCTTCACCTCCGTGACGCCGGCCCCGCAGCTCTCTACGATACCGACCCCTTCATGGCCCGGGATAAGCGGGAGCTTGGGCTTGATGGGCCAGTCGCCATGAGCGGCGTGAATGTCCGTATGGCACAACCCGGAAGCCTCAATGCGCACCACAACCTCGCCGGGACCCGGCTCTGGCTTGGGCAGTTCCTCAATACGCAAGGGCTTACCGAATTCATGGACGACGGCCGCCTTCATCCACTTTCCCATGCTGCATCCCCCTCCCTTCTTCCTGGTCTCCCCGTTTGGGGTTGCCTCTATGATGCCAGCAAATATCTCTTCTGTCAATCCCCCCTTTCGGATATTCACCTGCATATGCATTGACACGCCAATAAGGAAGGGGCTTGGATAAATGTGTGGGAACACCCAAGCCCCCTCCCAGCTTACCAGAACTCCCCGAGTGGCAACTGCGCACACTGATCCGCTCCCTCCAGGTCCCAGAACCTGGCCCCAAACCCGGTCGCCCCAGAACCTACAC
>NZ_KB905770.1 GCF_000381045.1 Thermus scotoductus DSM 8553
CGGGGTGGCGGGAGGTTTGACCAGGCCTTTGAGGGTGTTCATGGACAATGCGTCCTTTCACCGGTCGCGGGGGATGGAGGGGAGGAAGGGGGCGTGGAGGGAGCGGGGGCTTACGGTGGGATACCTGCCCCGGTACAGTCCCCATTTGAACCCCATGGAGGGTGTGTGGCGGCGGGTGAAGGGGTTTTTGATGCCTCGGCGGCACTACGGGGGGGTTGAGGAGCTTAGGGAGGCGGTGGTTCAGGCCCTCAAGGCCCTGGGGGGTGTGGAGTTGAAAATCTTGGGGGAGGGTACTTAGAAGAGGTCAAAACCCTCTCGGCGCCCGAGCAAGCCTTTCCTTTATCTCAGCCAGATAGCTCCTCCCGACAAGAAGATAGTGAAACATGGTCTAGTCTTGAGCCAGAGTTAAAATCCTTGCGGGACAAGGTGCGGGAATACCTCCTAAAGGAATACGGGGTACCCGAGGACATTCGGAACCTCGTTCTTCAAGAGGCCGCGGAGGCCCTTTCGCATAAAGGAACAGGCCTCGAGGAGTTAAAAGCGGGCTTGATAGACCTTTTAGAGTCCGCAAGAAACCTTTACAATTCGCTATCGCAAGAGGCTCGGCAAAAAGAGGAGGCTTGGAAAGAGAGGCTTGACAAGGTAAAGAGAAGGGTTAACGCCCGCCCAAGGCAAAGCTTCTTTAGGCGGGAGAAAGAGGAGGCCGTTCTTAATAAGCGAACGGTCAACAGTTTGGCCGATGAGGCGAAACGGCTCGGCACCCTCAAGGCCCGGGCGGACATCTCCGAAAGGTGGGTAAAGACCCTTGAAGACTTGCTTGAGGAGCTTCAGGACCTCATCCAGCGGGTGCGTAATTACAAAGATCAGTTGAGGACCAAGAACGCCGAAAGGGCAGGGTCTTCCCGGGATTCGGAGCCTTTTACCCTCACCCTTCCCCCGCCGCACTTGGAGATCCAAGGCCTGATAGGGGCCGAAGCTGCCAAAGTTCAGTGGGACCTTCAGGCCCTTCTCCGCGCTCCAGAGGATGCCCTGGAGCAAACCCTTAAGTTCCGTGATACGGATACTTCCCTAGCCGAGTGGCTTCAGCGAGTCTTGAAGCAAAAGGACCATAATAGGGAACTCTGGGAAGCGGTGGAACGCTCCTTGAGGGAGTTGGATCGGATTTCTGACCCCGCATGGGACTACGAGGATGCCTGGGTGTCCAACCCCGGGCTGGGCTACAAGGAGAAGGTCCACATTCTTGGTGTGGCTGATGCCACGGACCGCAACAACCCCTTCGTGGGCGAAGAGGAGATTCTCAATCTCTTCGCCTCCAACCTCCACGACCGCATGCGCCTCCAGCGGGTTTCCACCGGGGACCCCCACCGGGTTCTCTTCTACAAGATTGAGGCCTCCATACCCGCCTTCGCCTTGAGGGGCGTTCACATCTATCGGGAGAAGTACGAGAAGCTGGCCTCTGAACGCAGCTTCCATATCCACCGGGACTTTGAGGGAGCCCTCGAGGACCTCTTTCCCCTACCCAAGGAGGAGGATGTGGTGAAGGTCTGGACCAAGGCCCGGGCCCTGAAACTCCTCACCAACGAGGCAGGATACGGTTTCCGGGATCGGAGACAGGGCACCGAGCGCCACCATATCCTGGGAACCAGCCCGGCCATGGCCCTAAAAGCTCTCCAGAAAGACTTTTTCACCTTCAAAGAACTGGAGGCCCAGGTGAAGAAAGAGATGGAGAAAAGGGAAGACGAGCTGCGTCGGAATCCGGAGCTCCTTTCCCAGGTTAAGGACCGCCTATCACAAGCCCTCCAGAAGCGAGAAGGGAAGTTGCAGGACGAGAGCTTCAGCGAAGAAGACAGGGAGGTGTTCCGAAAAGAGCTGGAGTTCCTCCGCAAATGGAGGGAGGAGTTGGAAGCCCTTCGGCCAGATGTCGGCCAGGACGACTTCCCTTCCCTCCTTTAGCCCATGGTTCGCCCCACCCTCCTGATCCCCTTTCCTGGGCTCGCCGAAACCCTGGTGCGGGCGGTCCAGCCCTTATGGATAGAGCGCCTAGGCCCCAAGGCCTTGGCGCTGGAAGTGGCGGGCCCTGTGGAGGTGGAGCGGGGGCTCCTGGCCTTGCTCCACCAATCCCGCCAGTTGGAGTTGAAGCAAGGGGGTTTGGATCCGGACCCCGCCATCAACCTAGTGGTCCTGGCCAGGCCGGAAGAGGAGGGCCTTCCGAGCTTTTTGAGTACTTTAAGGGAGCAGAGCCAACAGGGGCCTTGGGCCGGTATGGAGATTCGTATCCACTTGGTTGCCTTTCTCCTAAGCCCCGAGGGGCTCGAGGCCCTGAAAGCGCTCCCCCCTGACCCCGGCTTCCAGCCACCCACCCGGGTCTGGCCGGTGTCCCGCTGGGGACGGAACGGTTTTTACCTGCCCCGCGAGGAGCATCTTTCGGTCTGGGTGCAACACTTCGTGGAAGCGCTGGTGGCCTCGAAGGCGCCCCTTCAGCCGGAAAAGGGCCTGGACTGGGTGGGTTTAGGCATTGCCCGGCTGGAGCTGGAGCGCCCCGACCCTCAGGCCCTGCTGCCTCCTCTCTGGGAAGCCGTGAAAAGGGTGCGCATTGGCGCGGCGCCGGCTGTTCCCCCACCCCCTGCCCGAAGCTTCGCCCCCGCTCCTCCCCCCGCCCTCCCAGAGCGCCAAAGCTGTACCCAGCACCCCGATTGGAGCACTCTGCTCGGTCGGTGGGAGACGTACCGGGATGAGGAGACCCGTAAGGCCCTCCAGGCTGGGGAGGAAGCCCTCTTCGCCCTGGACCCTCCCACGCCCTATGAGCTGGGGCGCCGCGCTCTCCTGGCGGGGCTTCCTGCCCTCCCGGAAACCCTAGTTCTCCTGGAAAAAGCGAGTAAGGCCGCTGAGGAGGAGCGGAAGGGGCTTCTAGAGACCCTGGACCGGGCCGCAGGTCTTGCCGAGAAGCGGGCCCGGCTGCACCGCCTGAGGAGCCGCAGAAGCCGCCTGGGTCGGGAGGACCTGGAGGAGGAAGCCCGGGAACTGGAGAGAGAGCTAGAGCCCGTGGACCAAGCCATTGGGGAAGGCGACGTGGCCTTTTTCCTCCGAGGCGATCCCGAGGCCCGTGAAGCGGAGGATGCGCTTGCGGGACTGAAGCAGAGATTGCAAGAGAACGAAAGCCGCTGGAAAAGCGAGCTGGAGGACCACCCTCCTCCACGGGGTCCCTTCTGGAGAACCTGGCTTCAGGAGATTTTGGTTCGCTTGGGGCTGGCCAAACCTAGGGCAGGGCAGGGGGGCGAGGAAACCCGGAAAACCCTTTGTGACCGGGCGTGGCAGCTCCTTTCCCAGGCGTGGACAGAGGAGGAAAGACTTACCCAGCGCCACTTTCACTACGAGGCGGTTCTACACCGTCTTGCCCTCCTTACCGAGTACCTGAAGGCCCTATCCCAGGAGGCGCATCGGGCCACGCTGGCCCAAGAGCTAGCCCAAGCCTTTTCCCCCGCTTTGCAACATCCCGATGAAAACCCCTTGGTAGCGCGGATTCCCCAGGCCATTCTCCCCAGCCACCCTCTACTGCAGGAGACCGCTTGGCACTTGGTGAGGGAAGGGGCCCTCGAGGCCCTCTGGGACGGGGACCTTCAAAGCCTGGAAGGGCGCCTCTTGGAGGCGGCCGAACACATCGTCGTTAGAATGGGCCCTGCCCACCTCCCGACCCCCGACGAAGCGCTCTGGTCCACCCTGGTGGTGGCGGCCGCCCCCCGCGTCCTGGCCCGCCACTGGCCAGAGCATCACCAGTACGCCTACGTCCTGGGTACGGCCCCTGGAACACGTTGGGGAGAGGCCTACGATCGCGAGGGTTGGCTTCCTGGGGAAAGCGTCCTCCTGCGCCTCGTGTTTCCCCTGGCCCCAGACCACCTGCTGGAGGACACCGTGAGGCCCGCGCCCGAAAGGCCTCAAGGACCGCCCGAAGAGCCGGAGCCTACCCCAGCCCCAAAAGGGGAGGTCGTCCTTCGGGAGAATCCGCTTTTGGACGAGCTTTTGACGTGAGGGAGGAACGGTGAGCTTCGCGGAAAAAGCCCTACAAGCCTTTCCAGGACAGGTGTTGGAGAAGCGATGGCTGCAGGAGGCGCAGTTTCACCGGGTTCCCCGCTTTGTGGTGGAATACCTGCTCGCTAGGGCGGGAGGCGGCCCTGAGGCTTTGGACAAGGTACGCCGGCTCCTGGAGGAGCGCTACGTGGGCTCGGGGCACCAGGAATGGCTCAAGGACCAGCTCCTGCGCAAGGGGCGCCTCGTGCTCATTGACCGCCTCGAGGTCAAGGTGGACCTGGCCACGGCCAGCTACCAGGCTCGGCTTCCCAGTCTGGGCGAGTACACCGCAGACGTGGACCCCAGTCTTCCCGAGCGGTACCCTGGCGTGCTCTACGGCCTTTGGGGTACCCTGGAGCTCTCCTACGAGGCGGGGACCGGAAGGGTCAGGGTTCGGCAGTTTATCCCTTTCCAAGCGAGTCTTGTCTCCTTGGAACCCTTCATTCGGGGAAGGGCGGCCTTCAGCGAGGAGGAGTGGACCGACTTCCTGCTGGCTAGCTTAGGGTTCAACCCGAAAGCCCTCACTCCCAGGCAGAAGCTCCTCTACCTGGCCCGTATTGCCCCCCTGGTGGAGCCCAACCTCCACCTCATGGAACTTGGCCCCAGGCAGACCGGAAAGACCTACCTCCTCCGTAACCTCTCCCCCGAGGCCCACGTGATCTCTGGGGGGAAGGTCTCCCCGGCCGTGCTCTACTACGACCTGCGCGCCCGTAAGCCCGGGCTTATCCCCACCTACCAGGTCCTGGTCTTTGACGAGGTGGCTCATACCGCCTGGGAGGACCCATCCATCCTTTCCATCCTCAAGGACTACATGGAGTCGGGCCAGTTCAGCCGCGGCGGGCGATCGCTCACGGCGGAGGCCTCCTTGGTCTTCCTGGGTAACACCGACCGGCCGGAGCCTCCCCTGACGCGGGTGCTCCCGCTGGGGCTCAAGGGAGACACCGCCTTCTTGGACCGCATCCACGGACTACTTCCGGGCCACGAGTTTCCCAAGATCTCGCCCGATCTCCTCTACCAAGGGCCAGGGCTCGTGGTGGACTACCTGAGCGCCGCCTTGAAGAGGCTCCGACCCCTGAGTTTTGACCCCGACCTGGAGCTTCCTCAAGGGCTTACCCAACGGGATGTTCGCGCGGTGCGAAAGTGGGTTTCCGCCCTTCTCAAGCTCCTCTACCCCAACCGGGACTGGCCAGAAAGCCGGGTTAAACCGCTAACGGAGCTGGCCCTGGAGCTCAGGGAGCGGGTCTACTGCGAGATGAGCTACTACAACCGGGAGGAGTTTCCCCCTCGAGGCCCTTGCCCGCCGAAGCCCGGGTCGGCCCCCATTATCCCGGTGGAGGGCATTACCTGGGAGGAGCTCTTCTCCCTTCTGGACAAGGCCTATGTCCCCCTCTTTCGGGCCCTCCAGGAGGCCGGCCTTCCCCCGCCCACCGAGGGACCGGAGGACGTTCCCACCCCCCACGGGGAGATGATCCAAAGCCTTGCCCGCTGGGGGGGAAAGCGCCTCTTCCCCAAGGGAAGCGGGGGGGAAGGCCTAGAAGTGGAACCCGACACCCCCGTGGAGCGAATCCGGGCTTTTCTAGGGATATGATTGCCCTATGGATATCGCGGACCTTTTGAGGCCAGGGGCCCTCTTCCGGGCCCGGGGGCGGGACTACCGCCTGGAGCACCGCCAGAAGGACCTGCTCCTGGCCCGGGCGGTGGACACGGAGGAGGAAGCCCTCTTCTACCTCCCCCTCGAGGGCCAGGCCATCCGCCTCACCTCCTTGGGCCTGCCGCCGGCGGAGCCCGGAGACCCCGCGCTCCACGACCTCCTTTTGCGGGCCCTGGAGCTCTCCACCCTTCACGCCGACGCCCCCTTCCTGGCCCTCCAGCGCTCCCGGGTGGTGCCCGCCAACTACCAGCTGGTCCCCCTCCTCATGGCCCTGCGCCAGCCAAAGGTGCGCCTCCTCATCGCCGACGACGTGGGCTTGGGCAAGACTGTAGAGGCGGGGCTCGTCCTCAAGGAGCTTTTGGTCCGGGGCAGAGCCCGACGGGTCCTCGTTCTGGCCCCCGCCCACCTCCTCAGCCAGTGGCAGGAGGCCCTGAGGCGCTTCTTCCATCTGGATTTTGAAATCCTCTCTGGCCCCAACCTGAAGCGCCTAGCCCGGAGCCTGCCTCCAGGGGCCAATCCCTGGACCCATTTTGATAGGGTTATCGCCAGCGTGGACTACGCCAAGCAGGACGGGGTGCGCCACCTGGTCCTCCTGCAGGACTGGGACCTCCTCCTGGTGGACGAGGCCCACATGGCGGCCCGACCTCCCACGGAGCGGGGAGGCCAGATGGAGCGCTACCGCCTGGTGCGGGAGCTTTCCCAGAGGGTGCCCCACCTCCTCCTCCTCACCGCCACCCCCCACAACGGCTACACGGAAAGCTTCTATAGCCTCCTGGAGCACCTGGACGCCGCCCGGCTGGGCCTTTTCAAGGGGGGGGTTCTGGACCGGGAGGCGGCCAAGAAGCACGTGGTGCAGAGGAGGCGGCGGGACGTGGAGGAGTGGTTCCAGAAGGAGGGGAAGCGAAGCCCCTTCCCCACCAGGGACGCCAAGGAGGTGCCCGTGGAGCCCAGCAGGGCGGAGCTGGAGCTCTTTGAGGCCGTGCGCCGCTACCAGGCGGAGGTCTTTGACCCGGACCCCGCCAAGGTGCCCCTCCTGGGAAGGTGGCTTTCCATGCACCTTATGCGCCGGGCCACCAGCTCCCCTAGAGCCCTGCAGAGGAGTTTGGAAAGGCGAAGGGACCTTCTGGAAAGCCTCCTAGCGGGGGCGGAAAAACCCACCGGGGAGGAGGCGGCGGCCCTCTTTGACGCCGCCCCCGAGCGCCTTCTCCCTGAGGAGGCGGACCTGGCCCTGGAGCTCTCCTTGGCGGACCAGGCCCGCATCCAGGCGGAGAAGGCCTACCTCGAGGTCCTCCTCCGCCACGTGAAGGCCCTGAAGGGGGACAGCAAGCTCAAGGCCCTCCTGGAGCTCCTGCAAGACCCTTTGCGCCTGGGCCGGGGACGCACCTTGGTCTTCACCCGCTACCGGGACACCCTGGAGTACCTGGTGGAGCGCCTGCGGGCCGCCCTCCCCCATCCCGTCTTTGGGGTGCACGGGGAGATGAGCGAGAGGGAAAGGGAGGAGGAGCTTCTGGCCTTCGCCCGCCATCCCACCGCCATCTTGGTGGCCACCGATGTCTTCTCGGAGGGGCTAAACCTCCAGCACTATGCCGCCAAGCTGGTCCACTACGACCTCCCCTGGAACCCCAACCGCCTGGAGCAGAGGAACGGCCGCATAGACCGCTTCGGCCAGCCCGAGCCCGTGGTCAAAATCCGCACCCTCTACTACGAGCGCTCCTTTGACGTGGCCGTCTTCCGCCTCCTTTTGGAGAAGGCGGAGCGCATCCGGCAGGAGCTCGGAGTGGTGCCCGCCTTCTTCGGGGACGAAGCCTACCTGAGGAGGCGCCTCGAGGCCCTCTGGCTTCAGGACTGGCGGCAGGAACGCCGTCTTCAGCCAGGGCTTTTCAGCGAAGAGGAGGAGGCGGAGGTGGAGGCCGCCAAGAAGGCCGTATCCGAGGGGTTCTACGGCCACAGCGAGTTTTCCCTGCCCGACGTGGAGCGCCGCCTGCAGGAGGCCCTGGCCCGGGCGGGAAGCCCCGCCACCCTGAAGGCCTTTGTGCTGGACGGCCTGCGGTACCTGGGCTGGAGGGTGGAGGGGGAGGATCCCTACACCGCCTTTCGAGGAACCGGGGAAGCGGTCCCCGGCCTGGGGGACACCCTGGGCCCCTTCAGCTTTGACCTCGAGGCCCCTCTGGGCGTGGAGGTTCTGGACCTGGCCCATCCCCTGGTGGAGCACCTGGTGGCCCACCTGCGCTTCCGGGCCTACCGGGATCTGGACGGGGCCCGCACCGCCCTTTCGGTCTTCCCCGCCCCCCTGGGCACGCCCCCGGTGGCCTTCCTCCACTACCGGGCCCGCTTCCTGGGGGAAAAGGAGGTGCTGGAATCCCTCCTCAGGGTGGGGGTGCGGCTCCTGGACGGGAAGCGCCTGGAGCCGGAGGAGGCCGAGGCCCTCTGGCAGAAAAGGCGCAAGGAAGCCCCGCCCTTGAGCCGGGAGCAGGCCCGCCTCCTGGCCCAGGAGGCCCTGAACCTCCCCCTCGAGGCCCTGGGCCGCCAGCGGGCGGAGGAGGCCCTGGAGCGGCTAAGGGCGGAGCGCCAAGCCCTGAAGCGGGACCTGGCCCGGGCCTACGGCGTTCTCCCCGAGGCCTTCCAGGGATTGGACCAGCTGGAGCTTTTGGGCCAGGAGCTTGTGGCCATTACCCTTCTGGCTCCCGGAGGGCGCCCTTGACGAGGGCAGGTGGTTAAGCTATGTTGGTTCCAGATACCGCCCCTGACCGCGCTCTGAGGGTTTTCATGCCCACAGCCATCCCTATAAGGTGAGCCCTATGAGCTTCTACGCCATCCGCGTTTCCGGCGGCCTCCTCACCGAGGAGTTTCTGGAAAGCCTGGGCCAGCCCGAGAAGCTTAAGGAGCTAGGGCTGAGCCGGGAATCCTTGGAGGAGCGCTTCTACGCCCTCTTCAGCCTCTACGAGCGGCTCCGGCCCCTCTTTGCCCTCACGGACACCTCCCGGGCCCGGGAGGCCTGGCTCCTCCCCTTTTTCCGGGCCCTGGGGTGGAGCCCCGTGTACAACCGGGGGAACCTTCAGGTGGGGGACCAGGGCTTTCCCATCAGCCACCGGGGGTTTGAGGGGGAGGAGGCCCCGCCCCTCCACCTGGTGGCCCAGGAGCTGGACCAGAAGCCTGGCCGCAAGGAGAAAAGCCCCCAGGCCCTCCTCCAGGCCTACCTGAACCTCCACCCTTCCCAGGACTGGGGCATCCTGGCCGCCCCCTGGGAGGTGCGGCTTCTTCGCAAGTACTACCACGTTTCCCTGCCCGGGTACGTGGCCTTTAACCTGGTGGAGCTCTTTGAGGCCCCCAGGCCCGCCGCCTTAAAGGAGTTCCAGATTCTCTTTCTCCTCCTCTCCCCTTCCCGCTTCCGAAAGGGCAAGGACGGCCGGACCCCCCTGGACCGCTACTACCAGGAGGCCCGGGAAACGGGCACCCGGGCCCGGGAAGCCCTCAGGAAAGGGGTGGTGGAGGCCCTCGAGGTCCTGGGCAACGCCTTTCTCACGGAAAGCCTTCGGGAAGAGCTTAAGGACGAGGAGAAGCTAAAAGCCTACCACGGGGAGCTCTTGAGGCTCGTGTACCGCCTCCTCTTCCTCCTTTACGCCGAAAGCCGCAACCTCATTCCCCACCAGGGGGAGCTTTCCTGGGTGTACGAGAAGGAGTACAGCGTTTCCCGCCTGCGGGACCGGGCCGCCCAGGGCCCCGCCTACGGGGACGAGAGGCGGTATGACCTCTGGGAGAAGCTCCTCCTCACCTTCCAGCTGGCCTACCGGGGGGACGAGGCCCTGGGGGTTCCCTCCTTGAACGGGGAGCTCTTCGCCCCCGAAGCCCTCCTCATCCTCACCGGGGGGGTGCTGGACCCGGGGGAGCGGGCGGAAAACCCCCATCTACCCCGCCCCAGCAACGCCCAGCTTCTCCTGGCCGTCCGCCACCTGACCCACGTGGTGCGGGAAGGGGCCCTGGAGCGCATCAACTACCGCGACCTGGAGGTGGAGGAGATCGGCCACGTCTACGAGGGCATTCTTTCCCTCTCCCCCCGGTTGGTGGAGGGGCGCTACCTTTTGGAAAGCCACCTCCTGGAGCGGAAGGCCTCGGGAAGCTACTACACCCCCAGGGAACTGGTCCAGCTGGTCATCCGCGAGGCCCTGGTGCCCGTGGTAGAAGCCCGGCTCCAGGAAGCGGGGGAGGACCCCAAGGCCCGGGAAGAAGCCCTTCTTTCCCTCAAGGTGGTGGACCCCGCCATGGGCTCGGGGGCCTTTCTCATCTCCGCCCTGGAATACCTGGCGGAAAAGCTTCTGGAGGTGCGGGGCGTGGGCAAGGAGAGCCCGGATGCCCAGGAAGCCCTTTTCGCCGCCCGGCACGAGGTGGCCGCCCGGTGCCTCTACGGGGTGGATCTGAACCCCATGGCCGTGGAGCTGGCCAAGCTTTCCGTCTGGATCGCCGCCGCCGCCAAGGGCCGCCCCCTCTCCTTCCTGGACCACCACCTGAAGTGCGGCAACTCCCTGGTGGGGGCTCCCCGGGACTTCTTGGAAAGGGGCATCCCCAAGGAGGCCTATAAGCGCGAGGGCGTGCCGGCCGAGGTGGTGAAAGGCCTGAGCTTTACCAAGAAGCCCGGCAAAACCCCCCTGGCCCTGGACAACCCGCCCCCGCCCCCACCCCTTGACTACGAAGAAAAAAGCGTGGAGGACGTGGAGAAAAAGCGCCGCCTGTACACCCAGTGGCGCCAGAGCGAGGCCGTGCAAAAGTGGGAGCGCCTGGCCGACTACTGGACCGCCGCCTTCTTCCTGCGCCCAGCCCCCGCCGTGCGCCTCCCCGATGCCCAGGGCCTCAACTGGCTGGCCCAGCAAGCCGGACACGCCAGCCTGGCCCAGTGGGAAAACTCCACCTACCTCTCCCCCCCCACCCTGGCCGCCATCCAGACCGCCAAGGCCCGCCACCGCTTCTTCCACTGGTGGCTGGAGTTCCCGGAGGTGATGGAAAGGGGCGGGTTTGACGTGGTGCTGGGGAACCCGCCGTGGGAACAAGTCCAGTTTGACGATAGGGAGTTTTTTGCCACAACCCGACCCGATATTGCAGAAGCTCCCAACATGGCCGCCCGAAAAAGGCTCATTGCTCAACTGGCCCGGGAGGACCCAGATTTATACCAAAAATATCGGGAGGAAGCTTTTGATAACGATGCTCTGAAAAACTTTGTGCACGTTTCTGGCCGATTCCCCCTTACCTCATACGGAAGGCTCAACCTAGCCCCTCTCTTTGCCGAGTTAGCTTCTAAACTGATTTCTCCTAAGGGGCGTTCAGGGCTTGTTGTGCCGACCGGGATTGCTACAGATGCTTTCAACCAACACTTCTTTTCCCACATTGTGGAAACCGGGAAGCTCGCCGCCCTGCTGGACTTTGAGAACCGGGAGAGGATTTTCCCGGGGGTGGTTAGCCTTATGAAGTTCTCCGTCTTCGTTCTCCGGGGCCAAGGAAAGGGGGAGCCCGCCCGCCTGGCTTTCTTCCTCACCCGCCCCGAGGGGCTGGAAAACCCTACCCGTACCTTCTCCCTCACCCTCGAGGACTTCGCCCTTCTGAACCCCAACACCAAGACCTGCCCCGTCTTCCGCACCCGGCAGGACGCCGAGCTGACCAAGAAGATTTACCGCCGGGTGCCGGTGCTGTGGAGGGAAGCGCAAGAGGTGCCCAACCTGCCGGAAGGCGGCCTGTTGCCCTATACCGCCCCCCTGACCCCCGGCACCAAGGTGCTGCCGGAGGAGAACCCCTGGGGGGTGCGGTTCCTGGCCCTCTTTCACATGTCCAACGACGCCGGGCTCTTCCTCACCCGGAAAGAACTGGAGGCCCAGGGCTTCCGCCTGGTGGGCAACCGCTTCGTGAGGGGAGAGGAGGTCTACCTGCCCCTCTACGAGGCCAAGATGTTCTGGCACCACGACCACCGCTTCGCCACCTTTGCGAGGGAGGACACCCGGGACGTGGAGCCCGGGGAGAAGGAAGACCCCACCTTCCTCCCCCTGCCCCGCTACTGGGTGCCCAAGGAAGAGGTGGAGGAAAGGCTCACGAAAAGGAACAGGAACGGGGACGTGGTTTGGCGGTGGGAAAGGGGCTGGAGTATGGGTTGGCGGGACATCGCACGCTCTACCGACGAGCGTACTTTCATTGCGTCCTTCCTCAGTACACGTCAAAACGTGGGACCACCCCTTTAGGATGGACCTGCGCCCACGTGGATGGGCAGGTACCCATAGGAGGTGGTCCCCATGGAACAGCTTACCCCACTCATCAACGCCTTGAAGCGATACTGGAAGGCCGACCTCAGGCGCCTCACCTTCCTGGCCGCCCTGGTGATGGCTCTGGTCACCGCCCGCACCACAAGCGGCCCCAGACTCGCTCTTTCCCTCGGCTCCATAGCCAGCCCTGACC
>NZ_KB905771.1 GCF_000381045.1 Thermus scotoductus DSM 8553
GAGGCGTTTCCGCCAGCGGTAATAGGTGGCCCGGCTGATCCCCAAAAGCTCCTGGATCTCGGGCCAGCCCACCCGGTATTTCCTGAGCGCCTCCACCTGTTTGAGCTTCCGTAAGCGGTCCTGAACCGTGGGATCGCCGGCCCCGGCCGCAAGGTAGCCCTTCGGGCTGACCTTGGAGTTCCCGGGCCTTCAAGGTAGCCCTTCGGGCTGACCCGCGCTCCCCGCAAAACCTCTTTGCCAACCGTGGTAAGCTGCATCCGTGGGGACCCCCTCTCTCCTAGAGTGGTCCCCACATTTTTACTCGTCCAGTCTCACATGTGTCTGTCCGGGTTCAGTGGTCCCTCCTGGAGCCCTTGATCCCCAAGCCCGGCGGCCGACCCGCCAAGGTGCCGCTGCTTCCCCGTTAGGGGAACAGCTTAAGGAGGGAAATGATGAACGCCATACTCTACGTCCGGGAAAACGGCATCAAGTGGCGGGCTATGCCCCGTCACGCCGCAGGCGTACGTTCCTGACCTGCCCCACCCGTCTACGGTCTATCCCTACTTTCGCCGGGGGCAGAAGGAGGGGATCTGGGAGAAAGCCGTTTTCTGGCTGGGGCGAAACCGACTTGAGGTAACGGAGGCCTGGATGTACTTAGGCATGGTACGCTTGTGGGTGAAGCGGCTGGCCAGGGCCGCCTAGCCTCTCAAGGTACGCTTACGCGTGACCGTGGAGGGCTTTTACGACAGCCTCTGAGGAGTTCTTCAGCCGAACCCTATGAAACCCTACGTGGCCATGGATCTAGAGACCACCTCCCCTGACCCAGGGGAGGCTGAGATCCTGGAGGTTTTTGCCCAGGACGCGGAGGGGAGGAGCTTTCACAGGTACGTGGCGACCGAGGGAGTCCTCGAGGCCGACCATGAGGCCTTTCGCCTGACAGGCATTCCCTTCCAGGAATACGAGGACCAAAAGGTACCCCTGGAGGAGGCCCTCGTGGACCTTCGGGAGTTTATCGGGGACCGCCCCCTTCTCGGCCACAACCTTCGGCGCTATGACCTGCCTATCCTGGAACGTCTTCTTAAAAAGATGGATCTCGAGCCTCCCCCGGGGGCGAAAATTCCCCTGGATACCCTGCGCCTGGCCCATTTGGTCTTTCCCACCCCACCCCGGGGACTTTCCGGCTACCGGTTGGCGGATCTTTACGCCTACCTGACGGGTGAGGCCCTCAAGGATGCCCACCGTGCCCAGGCCGACGCGGAGGCGACCTGGAGGGTCTTATCCGGGTTGGCCCTACAAACACCGCCCGACGGGGTGGCCCGGGCCTGGCGGGAACTCGGGCTTACTGAGGCCGAGCTATTTCCAGACACCCCAGGCCAGGTCAAGGAGCTCCTGGCTACGCCCCCCCGGGTAGAGCCGGTTAAGTACGAGGGCCGGCCCTTGCCGCATCCCTTAGACCTGGGAGAAGGCCTCCTTCCCCAAAGGCGGCCAGCCCAGGAGGAGATGTTCAAGGAGGTGGAGGCCGCCCTGCGGGAGGGGGCGCAGGTCTTCCTCGAGGCCCCCACGGGTACGGGCAAGACCAAGGGCTACCTCTACCCCGTTTTGCACCTGGGGGGAAAGACCTGGGTGGCCACCTACACCAAGGTGCTCCAGGCCCAGGCCCTGGATGAGCTTAAAAACGTGGGCGAAAAGGGCTACGCCGTCAGGGCGGCCCTCGTCAAGAGCCCGCGGGACACCCTCTGCCCCGAGGCTCTCTTTGAACTCTTTTTGGATGCCAGGGAGGAAGAGGACGAGGAGCTGAGGGCCGCGGTGGGCCTGCTCCTGCACTACGCGGCCTTGGGGGGGTATGACCTCGATGCCCTCCCCGGTTACTGGCATTTCTCCAGGGGCTTCCGCGAGGCGAGGGACCGGGTGGGCACCAATCCCCGGCGCTGCCGGGAGAATTGCCCCTTTTTCCATACCTGCGCCTTCCAGCGCCAGCTTGCCCATCGCAAGGAGGCGCAGATCCTGGTGACCAACCAGGCCTATCTCCTGGCCAGTTTTCTTCAGGAAGAGGAGGGGGAAGGGGAAAGCCATCTGGTGCTGGACGAGGCCCATCACCTCGAGGACACCGCCACCGAGGCCCTCACCTTGGTCTTGGACCACGAGGAGCTCACCCACCGGCTCAATCACCTAGCCCATCCCCAGAAGGACCGGGGCCTTCTTAGGGACAAGCGCCGGCTCGAGGCGCTTTCGGAAGCGGAACGGGAAAGGGCCAAGGAGGTCGTTCAGAAGCTCCTTCCCCGTCTGCGCGAGGCTTTGGGCACCTATACCCGATATCTTTTAGACCTTATCAAGAACCGGGGTTCAGGGGATTCGCGCTACGGTCTTACCCTGGGGTTAAGCCAGGTCTGGCTCAGGCTCGAGGAGTGGCCCCGCATCAACCGGGAAGAGCAGGCGCTTATCGAAAACCTCCGCGAACTCGAGGAAGCCCTCAAGGCCATCGGCCAGGACCCAAGAACCCTCTTGGCCCGGGACCTGGCCCCCTTTCGGGAGTATTTCAGAGGGGCCTTGGAGCTCCTCTTCGAGCGGCGCCGGGTCTTAGGGCTTGTGGGGGGCGAACCCGATCCCAACCAGCTCCACCTCTCCGAGTGGGACCCCACTACGGGGAGCTGGCGGCACCTGGCCCAGCCCATTGACGTTTCCCGTGCCCTGAAGGAAAGGCTGTGGCCCCGTTTTAGAAGTGTGGTCCTGACCAGCGCCACCCTGACCGTTCCCACCGAGCAGGACCAAGAGGGCTTTCGTTTTCTCCAGCGGGCCTTGGGCCTGGAGGAGGCCAAGGGCCGACGGTTACCCCCCTCCCTTCCCTACGAAAAGGCCCATCTCCTGGTGCCTCGCCACCTCCCCGAGGCCCGCGAGAGCACCCTGCCCCGCTTCCAGCGCATGCTCCACGAGGAACTGAGGGTTCTTCTGGCCAAGTCCCACCGCAGCCTTTCCCTCTTCACTAGCCTGCGGCGCCTCGAGGAGGCCAAGGAGGCCCTGAAGGAGCTTCCGCACCTCCTGGCCCCCCTCACCCGCAAGGAGCGGGAGGACGTGGCCAGCCTGATCAAGGCCAATCCCCAGGCCCCGGTGGCGGCTTTGGGCTCCCGGAGCTACATGGAGGGGGTGGATTTCCCGGCCTTGAAGCTCGTGAACCTGGAGCGGATCCCCTTTCCCTTGCCCTCCTTGCTCCTCACCAAGCGCATGGAGCGGGCCTATGAGCAGGGCCTGGACAAGTGGTGGGACTACTACCTGCCCAAGGCCGCCCTCTCCTTCGCCCAGGCCTTTGGCCGGCTGATCCGCGACCGGCGGGAGGGGGTGGGGGACGGGGCCTTTGTGCTTTGGGACAAGAAGCTCCTCAACGCCGCTTACCAGGAGGTTTTCTACCGCGCCCTGCCCTCGGGCGCCCACCGGCACGTTCCCGAGGACCGGAAGGGGTTTTACGATCTCCTGGCAGGGATCCTAGGGATTGACCGGGACCAGCTTCCCCAGGAGGAGCTGGAAGAGGAGGCCCTGCGCCGGCTTAGGGCCATCCTGGAATCCGATCTTGAGCCCCTGGCCAAGGCCCGGCGCATCGCGGAGGGGGTCTACGGGCTTTCCCTGGAAGAGGAGCGTTGGGCCAAACAGGCCCAGGCCATCCAGGCAGCCCTCGAGGGCCAGGACCTGGTGGCCTTGTTGCCCACGGGTTTCGGCAAGAGCCTGGCCTTCCAACTCCCCGCCCTTATCCAGGGGGGCCTGACCCTGGTGGTCTCCCCCCTGGTGGCCCTTATGAAGGATCAGGCCGACCGGCTTCTGGAACTGGGCCTGCCGGTGGGTGCGGTGCACTCGTTGATGGGCTTGGGGGAACAGAGGAGCGTGCTGGATGAGGTTAGGGCTGGTCGGGTACGGCTTCTTTACGTGAGCCCCGAGCGGTTGAATCGGAGCGAGGCCCTTGGGAAACTGATCCAGGAGAAGCACGCCGCGGGGGAACTGAGGCGGGTGGTCTTTGACGAGGCCCACTGCCTGATCGAGTGGGGCTTTGACTTCCGGCCGGACTACCTCAAGGCCCTGAGAAAGCTGGAGGCCTTGGAGGGGGTGCCCAAGAGCTTCTTCACCGCCACCTTGACCCCGAAGGACCTGGAAGGGTTAAGGAAGGTCGCTAAGCTGGAAACCTTCCGGCTGATTAAGCCCGAAAGCTTCCACCGCCCGAACCTCCGCTTTGTGGTGAGGAAGGCGAGGGGGGAGGTGGACAAGTTCCAGGTCCTAGCCAAGGCCCTCCAATGGCTCCTGGCGCATGGGGAGGGGGGAAGCGCCATCGTCTACACCGCCACCCGGGCCGAGGCCGAGCGGCTGGCCTGGGCCCTAGGCCGCCTCTTCCCTGGCCTGGAGGTTGAAGCGTACCACGCCGGGCTGGGCCCGGTTCCCCGCCGGGAGGCCCAAGAGCGCTTCATCTCCGGCCAGACCCGGGTCATGGTGGCCACCACCGCCTTCGGTATGGGCATCGACAAGGGGAATATCCGCCTGGTGGTCCACTGGCGGCCACCGCGTAGCCTCGAGGAGTACCTCCAGCAGGCAGGGCGCGCGGGGCGGGATGGAAGGGAGGCCTACTGCCTGCTTCTGTATACGGAAAGCGACTGGTCCTTCCTTCGCTGGACCCTCGGGATCGGGCAGGCCGATGGGGCCCAGGCGGAGTTCGCCCAGCGGCTCATCCAGCTTTTGCAGAGCGAACCCGTCCTAACGGACTACCGCGAGGCCCTCTACCGGCGGATTTACGAGAGCGAATCCGAGGAAGGGGTTGAGGAAGATCTCCCTTTAGGAGAGGACGATGAGGAGGAAGAGGCCGCTGCGCCTATGCGGGAAATCGGTTTGGAGAACCTCGAGCGCACCCTCTCCGGCCTCGAGCGGGCCAAGGTATTGGAGTACGAGTACCTGCCGGGCAAGGTCTGGCTGTTGGCCTCCAGGGAGATACTGCGCGAACACCTTACCCCTGAGGAAATGGCCCTTTTAGAAAGGGTGGGCTACGAGGGCCGCGAGAGGGGGGATCCGCTGGACTTTTCTCGCATTCCCTTGGAGAAAATTCCAGAGATGGACCAAAAGCTCTACCAGATAACGCGCAGGGTCGGGCTTTACCATTACCGAGAGCCCCTCCTTCGCGTCAAAGCGGGCGAGCATCTGGAGGCGGGCTACCGCCGCTGGCACGGGGAGCGCCGGGAACTTGAGGAGCACGCCAAGAAGCGGTTGGACCAGGTGCGGCGCTACGCTGAACACGGCCGCTGCCGGGCCCAGGTCCTCCTCAAGCACCTGGGGGAGTCCGCGGATAGGTGCGGGGTCTGCGACGTCTGCGCCGGGGATAGGGGTCCCTGGGAAGCCCTGGAAGGGTTGGATGAGGAGGGACTCGAGCGGGTCTACCGCCCTCTGGAGACCCTCCTCGCCTTCTTTGCCTTGGCCGAGGACAATGCCTGGCCCAAGGAGGCCCGCGCCATGTATCTGGGCAGAAAGAGCACCCTGATGGCCCTTCGCGGCAAGGACCGGGGCGGGAATGGCGTCTTAAGCGGTAAGTACACGAACCACCGCCTCTTCGGCCACCTTTCCTTCATCAAGCCCAAGGAGTTGGAACGGGCCTTCGATTTGGCGCTGAAAAAGGGGTATCTTGAGGAGAAGGGCCGATACGAGGGTAGCCCCCTCTACGGGCTTACCGAGCGGGGCCGCGCCCGCTATGAGCGCCGGCTGAGGCAGGAGGGAGGGGATGGCGGAGCTTGAGGAGGTCCTGCGGGAAGTGGCGCGGAAGGTCCTTGGCCTTCCGGAAGAACCCCTCCCCTCCAGGCCTTGGCGGCAGTTACCTCCTGATTTCAAGACCCTCTCCCCTCCTCCCTTGCCGAAGGGCCCGCCTGGGAAGGGGGTGGGTGCGCCCCCTCGGCCCTCGGAAGAAGGGGGCCTGGGGCCGGCCTCTGCTGAACAAGAGCCCCTACGCAAGCTGCGGGAGTGTGAGAGGAAGTTTCAGAGAAAGGCCAAGGAGGTGGAAAAGCTCGAGGTCAAGCTCCAACGAGCCCAGAAGGCGGTCCAGGAAGCAGAGAGGGATCGGGGCAGGGCCTTGGAGGAGGCCGCGCACTGGCGCAAGGAAGCCTCACGGTTTGCGGCCGAGAGGGACCGCCTGGGTGCCGAGATGGCCAGGGTCCAGGAAGCCTACGCCAAGCTTCGGGCGGACTGGGCGGAGCTGGAAAAGGAAGTTGAGGCTTACAAGAGGAGCATAGATGCCCTCGAGGCCCGGCTGCGGGAGCTCGAGGGGGTGGCGGAGCAAAAGGCCCACCTCGAGGCCGAACTCGCCCGGCTCAGGAACTTCAAGGAGGCCCTCCCCGAGCCCTTCCCCCAGGAGGCCCTCCTGCGGGTCTTGGTGCTGGACTACCCTGGCCTGGGCAATAGGCCAGAGGAGCGGGTCCTTGCCCTCATCGAGGGGTACCGGGCCCTCCTCAAAGGGGAGGACCACCCCGCCCTGCGCCACAGCAACCGCGAGCTCCTCGCAGGGGAGCCGGAGGGGATGGTACTCCTGGGGCTAGAGCGGTTGCTGTTGGACCTGGCAAGCCTTCCCCTCAGTCGCTGGCTAAGAACCCATGCCTTCCGCCTGGAGGCCTGGCTCCAGGCAGGAGAGCAACCCTCCTCGCCCCGCCTAAGGGAGGAGTGATGGACTGCAAGGAGGCCCTGGCGTGGTACGAGCGGCAGTGGGAGGAGGATCGGCGGCGCTGGGAGGAGGAAAAAAGGGCCCTGGTGGAGCGGCTGGAAGAGCAGGCCGCGGAGATTCTGCGGCTCAAAAGCGGGCTTGGGGAGCGGGAGGCCCAGCTCAGCCGGGAGCTCCAAGGCCGGCTCGAGGCCTGTGAAGGCCGCCTCGAGGAGGAACGGGCGGCCCGCGAGGGTTGCGAGCGGGCCCTGGAGAGGCTTGCCCGCCCTGTCTTGGGCGAGGGCTTTTTCCGCTACCTGGCCCAGGCCCTCGAGCTTTGGGACCAGGCCCTGCTCGAGGAAGCCCGCAAGCTGGATGGGAACGGGGTGGAAGCCTGGCTCAGGGCGATCTGGGCCGAGCGGGCGGAGGCCCTTTCCGGGGCGCTGGCCGGCCAGGCGCCCGACTGGCGGCGGGTGCGCACCGGTTTGGTGCTGGAGTGGGCCCTCCTCGCCTGGCTAGAAGGGATCCGGGATGGCTGACCCTTGGACCCACGCCGTGAACCTGGATAGGGCCGTTTTGGCAGAAGGGGTGGCGCAGGCCCGCGTGGCCCAGGAGGACTACGAGGGGGTCAAGCCCCTCGTGCGCGAGGTCTGGCAGGGCAGGCGGTGGGCCAATCTCTTAGGGACCGTCCGCTCGCGGGGGGAGGAGCTGGTCCCTGCCCGCGTCCTCTTAGGCTATCTGCGGGGCTACTTTCTCTACCGGGAGGTGCCGGAAAACGACCAGGCCTTCTGGCCCCATTTCCTAAAGGACCTGGGAGTGGAACGCCTTCTCCCCACCCCAGCCGAGTACGACCGCCTTTGGGAGGTCCTAGGCTGGCACGAGGAGACACGGGCCCACCTGAGGTTCGCGGAAGGGAGGCGGGACTTCATAGGTACCCTGGAGGCCATCTTTCACTTCAAGGCCCTGCGCCTTAACGCCCTTAAGGATTCCTTTCTGAGCTTCTATCAAACCGGAATGTTGCCCGAGAGAGCCCGGCCCTATGAGCGGGTGTTCCGCAAACTTCGGGAGGCCATGGAACTCCTCCTCGAAGAGGAGGCGGTCCCGGACCTACGCGACGAGGAGGCAGTTCTGGGCTTTCTCCAAGAGGCGGGCCTCTACCTGGGAGAGCCCAACCCCGTGCGCCTCCTCTTCAACCGCTCAGACCAGGCCCTAGGCGACCTCTACCGGAAGCTACGGGGGGATAGGCCGGCCACCCAAAGAACCCGCTTCAGGCACAAGCAGGTCAAGGTTGAGCTCCTAAAGTCCTCGGTCCGCATCGAGGAGATCCAGCCCACCCTAAGCCGGGAGCCCTTGCTGGAAGGGTGGACGGTCTACGGAAAGGTGGTGCTGGAGGATGGGCGCTTCCGGCGCTTTTCCTGGGTGCCCCGCTACACCGCGGAGGGGGATCCCATCCCTGAGGAGCTCGAGGTCACCTTTGAGGAGGGCGAGGCCGTGCGCTTCCGCCTCCACCACCAGGCCTTTGCCCTGCGCTTCTCCAGGCCCCTCTGGAGGCCCGGCGAGCCCTTGGAGCCTCGCCCCATCGGCTTTAACATCGCCCAATATCCCTTGCGCTTCCTCCTCGCCTCCGGGGGGGAGGCGAGGGAAAGGCCAGAAGAGCTGTTAGGGGAGGGGCTATCCCTTACCGACGAGCTCATCGTGGAGGTAAGGACGGAGGGCCAAAGGGACGAGTGGCGCCGGATTGCGGCCTTGCCCGTGGAGGTGAGGCCTCATCTTGAGGCCTGGGTGGAACCCGAGGGGGTTTTCGCCCGCACCTACCCCCCAGGCCTTCCCGTAGGGGTGCAGGTGCTGGCAGGAGAGCGCCCGGTCTGGGAAGGGGTTGTGCAAACGGAAACCCAAGGGACCCTGGTAGCCAGGGCCACCTGGGTCCCCTTGAGGGTCAGGGTGTACCTGGGGGGCGAAGCCCTTTTCCTTACCCTAGCCCCTAAGGGATGGCCCCAAGGGTGGTGGCGGCTCGGCCTGGGTCTAGGGAGTAGCCGGGTGGGATAGGGGCCTTACTCCGTCGCCTCCTTTCCAGGGGGCCCTGGTCGCTCCCACGGGCTTCGCGCTCATATGAACCCTTGCTTAGAGAGAGGCTACCCCCTCCTGGTTTTCTGCCAGCCCACCCACTTGATGAACTCCGGGATTAGAAAGATAGGCAGGGCCCAAAGGAGCATCAGGCCCCACTCCTTCCACCCTAGGGGAACCGTGTGCAGGGCCTCTTGGAGGAAAGGAACGTAGACCGCGCAGGCCTGTAAACCGAGGGAAAGGACCCAAGCCCCAAGGAGCCAAGGATTTGTAAAAAAGCCAAGGGCAGCCAGGGGCATGCGCAGGGAGCGGAAATTCAATACGTTGAACTTTTCCAGGATCACTATTCCGGTAAAGGCCAAGGTCTGGGCCAGGGCTTGGGGTGCGCCCCTTTGGAGGGTGTGGTAAAAAAGCCACAAGGCACTTGCGCCGATATACCCTCCGAGCAGCAAAACGGCCAGTACCCCCCTTCGGTCCAAGAGGGGCTCTGAGGGCTTTCTGGGTCGCCGCTTCATCACGTCCTTTTCCGCGGGCTCCATGCCCAAAGCCACCGCGGTCAGGCTGTCGGTGATCAGGTTGATCCACAGAATCTGCACGGGTAAAAACACCAAGGGGCCACCCAGGAGAAGGTTCAGTAGGATGGCGATGACCTCCCCTATGTTGGAAGTAAGGAGATAGCGTATGAATTTCTGAATGTTGTCGTACTGGCGGCGCCCTTCCTCCACGCCGCGGATTAGGGAAGCGAAGTTGTCGTCCAATAGAACGACATCGGACGCGCTCTTGGCCACGTCTGTCCCGCGCAGCCCCATGGCGATCCCGACATCCGCCTTCCTCAAGGCCGGGGCGTCGTTCACCCCGTCGCCTGTCATGGCCACTACCTCCCCTCGGCGCTTGAGGAGGTGGACGATCCGCAGCTTGTGCTCAGGGGTAGTGCGGGCGAAGACCACCCCGCCCTCGAGCAGGCCCAAAAGCTCTTCGTCCTCGAGCTCTTCTATCTCAGGCCCTGTCACCGCGCGTTCCGCCCTCAGGCCGATTTGGCGGGCAAGGGCTAAGGCGGTGGGGGCTGCCTCCCCGGTGATCATCAAGACGCGGATTCCTGCCTCTTGGGCGGTCCGTATGGCCGCGGGCACCTCTGGGCGGGGAGGGTCTAGAAGGCCCACCAGGCCGAGGAAGACGAGGTCGCGTTCCACCGTCTCCTCCCTCAGGGGGATCTCCCCAGTCAGCTGCCTCTTCGCCAGGGCCAAGGTGCGCAGGCCGGTCTTTGCCATCCGAGCGTAGGCGGCTTCTATGGCCCTTCGGTCCTCTGGGGTGAGGGGCCATTCCTTTCCGTTTTTGAGGATCCTTGTGCAGCGATCCAGGATCACTTCCGGGGCTCCCTTCACGTGGGCCACCAAGCCCTCGGCCTTCTCCCAAACCACGGTCATGCGCTTGCGGAGGGCGTTGAAGGAGAACTCGCTGAGGATCCCTTTCCTCTCCGGGAGGGAAAGCCCGGCTTTTAGGGCCGCTACCAGGAGGGCGACCTCGGTAGGGTCTCCCCGGGGATGCCAACCGGTTTCGTCCCGATAGAGGCTTGAGTGGTTGCACCAAAGCCCCGTTTCCAAGAGGGCAAGGAGGTCCGGGTGCTCTTGGGGGTCTAGCCTTTGGGCCCCTAAGAGGAAATGGCCGGAGGGTTCGTAACCCACGCCCGTCACCTCCACCTCCCCTGAGGCCAGCCAGATGCGCCGCACGGTCATCTCGTTTTTGGTTAGGGTGCCGGTTTTATCCGTGCAGATCGTGGTTACCCCGCCCAAGGCCTCGGCGGCCTGGAGTTTCCGCAGCAAGACCCGGCGCCGAACCATGGCCCGAACCCCGAGGGCCAAGGTGAGGGTCACCACCGCGGGCAGCCCCTCGGGCACCACGGCCACCGCCAAGGCCACGCCCGTGAGGAAAAGGTCCTTCAGGGGTTTGCCTACCAAGAGCCCCGCAAGCAGCACCAGGATGCCGGTGATCAGGGATAACACCCCAAGCTGCTTCGCTAAAAGGGCAAGCCTGCGCTGAAGGGGCGTGGGCTCCTGCTGGACGGTCTCGGCGAGCTGGGCGATCTGGCCGAACTCCGTGGCCATACCCGTGGCCACCACCACCCCGAGGCCGCGCCCGTTGGTGATGTGGGTGCCCATCCAGACCATGGAGGAGCGGTCAGCCAAAGGGGTGTTGGGGGGAACCGGGGCTACGGACTTGGGGACTGGGAGGGACTCCCCCGTGAGGGCCGACTCGTCGGCCTCCAGGTTCACCGCCTCGAGCAGCCTTAGATCTGCGGGCACCCGGTCCCCGGGCTCCAGGAGGACCAGATCCCCTGGCACCAGGAGGCGGGCCTCGAGAACTTTCACCTGGCCTTCACGGATCCCTTTGCAGGTGGGGGCCAGCATCTTGGCCAAGGCTGCCAGGGCGTTTTCCGCTTGCCACTCCTGGAAGAAGCCGAGAAGCCCGTTGAGGAGAACGATGGCGAGGATTGTCAGAACGTCGCCAACCTCTCCTGCGGCGAAGGAGATTAAGGCCGCAAGGAGCAAGATGATGATGAGGGTATTAGCGAACTGGCGGGCTAGGATCCGATACCAGGTTTCCCTTGGCTGGATCTTAAGTTCGTTGGGACCGTATTCTCTCAGACGTTCCCTAGCCTGGGCCCAGGTAATCCCCTTCTCGGGATCGGTCCCAAGCCCTTGGAGGACGGCCTCCCTTGTTTCCGCATGCCACTGGGGGCGCTCCCTCGTAAGGGGGCCGGTGGGCTCTGGCAGGTGAGGTTTCTCTTCCCCCGTCCATCCGGGCCATCTTAGAGCATAGGAAAGCCCCACCTAAGCCCCTTTGTCCTTTTGAGCTAGGCCCCTAGGCAACACGTTATAGGTAGCCTCCCTTCCGCCTCAGACCAGGCCGTATATCGCCTGGTCTATGTTTTCCCGGGCCTTGGGCAGGGGGGTGGGCTGGATGGGCAGGTTTTTTAAATGCCTTCGTGTGCTACTTGACCCCAACCCCTGGGATGTGAAAAAAGAGGGGGTGCTATGCTTCCAAACCGAGAGCACCCCCTCTACTATCTTGACGCAGAAACCCTCCTCGTGGCCATCTACATCTGGGTGGACGACGAGCTCAAGGCCCTTCAGGCCCAAGGGTTCAAGCTCCCCAGAAAGCAAAGGCACCAGAAAGCCACCTTGGCTGAACTCCTGGCCCTGGCCATCTTTCTCCTGCTGCAGGGCCAGGACCTGGCCAAGGGCTACCTGGCCGCTAAAACCACCCTCA
>NZ_KB905772.1 GCF_000381045.1 Thermus scotoductus DSM 8553
AAAATCGCCAACCAGCGCAAAGACTTCCACCACAAACTCGCCAGGAGGCTCGTAAACCGCTATGGAACCATTGTTCACGAAGACCTGAACATCCTTGCTCTCTCCCGCTCCTACGTTGCCAAAGGTATACACGACGCGGGCTGGGCCCAGTTTCTCCAAATCCTCGCCTACAAAGCGGAAGAAGCTGGTAGGCGGGTCGTGGGGGTTGACCCCAAACATACGAGCCAGGACTGCCCGGTGTGCGGGCACAGAGAAAAACGCCCCCTGTGGGTGCGGGTGTACACCTGCCCACAGTGCAGTACGCTCCTGCACAGGGACGTGGCGGCAGCGCAGAACATCCTGGCAAAGGCCTGGACGGGGCCTTCGGGGGAAACCCCGAGAAGCCCTGGACTTTAGTCCGGGGAGTCGTCACGGGTGGAGATCCGCCTTGCGCCGGAGCTGCTTCTCTTCCACGGGCTTCAGGTGGGGGAGGAGGTCTTGGTGTGGCCGGAAGTGTGAAGCATGGTATCCTTCCCCCATGGCGGAAGCGTTGGTGGCCCTGGAGTCCGCTCTCCTAACCCATGGGTTGCCCTACCCCCTGAACCTGCGCACCGCTAAAGCCCTGGAGGAGGCGGTACGGGCCGAAGGGGCCATCCCCAAGACCATCGCCCTGGTGCGGGGAGAGGTGCGCCTTGGCCTTTCCCCGGAAGAGATGGAGGTCTTGGCCCAGGGGGGTGCGGAGAAGGCGAGCCTCTGGAACCTTCCTGCCCTCTTGGTCCAGAAGAAAAGCGCCGGGACCACGGTGGCGGCCACGGTCCACCTGGCCCACCGCCACGGGATAGCGGTCTTCGCCACCGGGGGGATCGGGGGAGTGCATCCCGAGCCCTTTGACGAGAGCGCTGATCTCTGGGCTCTTGCCCGCACCCCCATCCTGGTGGTTTCCTCCGGGCCCAAGGCCATCTTGGACCTGAGGGCCACCCTGGAGCGCCTGGAAACCCTGGGGGTTTCCGTGGTGGGCTACCGCACGGACCGCCTGCCCGCCTTCTTTTCCCCTTCTTCCCCCTTCCCCGTGCCCGCCCGGGTGGAAACTCCCCTCGAGGCTGCCTTGATCCTCCGCAAGTCCCGGGAGCTGGGCTTAGGGGCAGTCCTCCTGGTGAACCCGGTGTCCCAGGGCCTGCCCTACGAGGAGGTGGCCCTTTGGGTGGAGGAGGCCAACCACCAAGTGGCCAGGGAAGGGGTGTTTGGCAAGGCCCTCACCCCTTACCTCCTGAGGCGCCTTTCCGAGCTTTCCCAAGGGGAGACCGACCGGGTCAACGAGAGGCTTCTCCTGGAAAACGCCCGCCTGGCAGCCCGGGTGGCCCTGGCCTTTGCCGGGCTAGAATAGCCTTGTGTGCGAACTGGGGGAAAGGTTAAGGCGGGCCCGGGAGGAGAAGGGGCTTTCCCTTAAGGAGGCGTCGGCGCGGTTGGCCTTGAAGGTCAAGGTGCTGGAGGCCCTCGAGGCCTGCCGTTTTGAGGAGCTTCCCGAGCCAGCCTTGACCCGGGGATACCTCCGGCGCTACGCCCTTCTCCTGGGGCTGGATCCCGAGCCCCTTCTGGCCCTTTATCCCCTGGCCCCCACCCTTCCTCCCCCACCCCCGCCAGCTTCCCGGCGCCCTTTCCCCTGGTTGCTTTTGCTGGCCTTGGCCCTCTTGGGGGCCTTGGGGTACGGGGCCTACCTGGTCCTGCGTCCGGCACCCGTGCAGACGGTAAGCCTGCCCCCTGAGCCCCCGCCCAAGCCTCCGGAGCGCTACGGGCTTCGGGTGGTGAGCGAGCCCCCGGGAGCCCGGGTGTACCTGGATGGCTTCTACCTGGGTCAGACGCCCTTGGCCTCGCCACCCCTGGAAGGAGGCAGGCGCCTTCTCAGGCTGGAGCTACCCGGGTACGAGCCGGTGGAGGAGGAGGTGAACCTGGACCGGAACCTCTCCTTAAGCTACCGCCTGGTTCCCAGGCCTTCCCCTGCGCCCACCTCTTCCAATCCCCAAGTGGAGGTTTCCCCGGGGAAGCTGGTGCTTCGCCTCGAGGGCCGGAGCTGGCTCAGGGTCACCCAGGGGGAGAAGAGCCTGTACGAGGGCATCCCCGAGGTGGGTGCGGAGCTTAGCTTTGACCTTCCGGTGGAGGTGCGCTCGGGGAATCCCGGGGCGGTGCGGGTTTTCCTGGATGGCAAGGACCTTGGGCCCTTGGGGGAGCCGGGGAAGCCCCTTACCCGCCGCTTTGAGGCGCCTTGATGCGGAAGCTTGGAAGGGGACTATACTGGTTCGTTGGAGCCCCGAGGATGGCCCTTTGGGCTGATGGGGCTCCTGGAGGTCTATGGCGAAGATCGGCTTTGTGAGCCTGGGCTGCCCCAAGGCCCTGGTGGACTCGGAACAGATCCTTTCCCGGCTTAAGGCCCTCGGCTACGAAACCAGCGCCACCTACGAGGAGGCGGAGCTGGTGGTGGTGAACACCTGTGGCTTCATCACCCCGGCCATTGAGGAGAGCCTCGAGGCCATCGGGGAGGCCTTGCGGGAAAACGGCAAGGTGGTGGTGACGGGATGCCTGGGGGCCAGGCCCGAGGTGATCCGGGAAAGGTACCCCAATGTGCTGGAAGTCACCGGCCCGGGGGAGGTGGAGCGGGTTTTGCAGGCCGTGCAGGAGGTGCTTCCCGCACCTCGCAATCCTCTTTTGGACCTCATCCCGCCCCAGGTGAAGCTCACTCCCCGGCACTACGCTTACCTGAAGCTTTCCGAGGGATGCGACCACCGCTGTAGCTTCTGCATCATCCCCAAGCTGAGGGGAGGCTTGCGCTCCCGCGACGCCGGGGAGGTCCTGGCGGAGGCCGCCCGGCTGGTGGCCACGGGCACCCGGGAACTTCTCCTCATCGCCCAGGATCTCTCCGCCTACGGGGTGGACCTCCGCCACCGGGAAAGCTTTTGGGGGGACCATCTTGTAAGGGCGGAGCTAACGGACCTCCTCAGCCACATGGCCGAGCTTGGGGCTTGGATCCGGCTCCACTACGTCTACCCCTATCCCCACATCCGAAACCTCCTGCCCCTCATGGCCGAGGGCAAGGTGCTTCCCTATTTGGATGTGCCCCTCCAGCATGCTTCGGAGCGAATCCTCCGCCTCATGCGCCGTCCGGGGGGGTACCAAAGCCACCTGAAGACCCTAAAGGCCTGGCGGGAGGTGGTGCCGGAGCTCGCCATCCGCTCCAGCTTCATCGTGGGCTTCCCAGGGGAAACGGAGGAGGACTTCCAGATCCTCCTGGACTTTTTGCAGGAGGCGGAGCTGGACCGGGTGGGGGTCTTCACCTATTCCCCGGTGGAGGGAGCCGAGGCTAACGCCCTTTCGGGCCATGTCCCCGAGGAGGTCAAGGAGGAACGGAAGGCCAGGCTCATGGAGGTGCAGGCGGAAATCAGCCTGCGAAAGAACCAAAGCTTCGTGGGGAAGACCCTCGAGGTCCTGGTGGACGAGCTTCCGGAGCCCGGCTTGGCCGTGGGCCGGAGCTATCGGGATTCCCCGGGCATAGACGGGCTGGTCTACGTGGAAACCGACGGCACGGCCCGGGTGGGGGAGAGGATCCCGGTTCGGATAACCCGGGCGGATACCTACGACCTTTACGGGGTCCAGGTTTAGGATAGGAGCGGTATGTACATCGTCATCGCCGGGGGCGGGGAGGTGGGCGGGGAGCTGGCCCGCACCCTGGAAAAAGCCCATGAGGTGGTGGTTCTGGACCGCAACCCCCAGGCCAAGGAGCGCTTCGCCCATCTGGACGTGAAGGTGGTGGTGGGCGGGGCCACCGACCCCGATGCCCTTAGGGAGGCCGGGGTGGACCGGGCGGACCTCTTCATCGCCAGCACGGATTCCGATGAGGTGAACCTGCTGGCCTCCCTTCTGGCCAAGGGCCTTGGGGCCAAGGAAACCCTGTGCTTCGTGGGCAAGGGAGGGTACGTGGAGGTGCTCACCGATCCCCGCACCGCCGAGATCCTGGGTACCCGCATCGACAAGGTCCTCTGGCCGCAAAGGGCCATGGCCAAGGAGATCGTGGAGGTGATCCTGGTTCCCGGAGCCGTGGACACCGAGGTGCTGGCGGAGGGACGGCTCCGCTTCGTGGAGTACCGGGTGAAGGAAGGAGGGCCCTACGCTCACCGGCTTCTATCCGAGCTTCCCTGGCCGGAGGGGGTCCTGGTGGTGGGGTTGGTGCGGGATGGAGCCTTTTGGAGTTTCGCCCACCCGGAGTATCCCGAGGTCATCCTGGAGCCCGGGGACAAGATCCTTTTCGTTACCACCCTAAGGGCTTTCCCTGAGCTGGAGGCCTATTTCGCCACGGGGCGGGGCGTGCGCAGGGTGATGGTCATCGGTGGGGGGAACGTGGGTTTCATGGTGGCCCAGGAGCTTTTAAGGCGGCGCCTCGAGGTGGTGATCATCGAGCCCAGCCGCGAGCGGTGCGAATGGCTTTCCCAGGAGCTTCCCGGTGCCCTCATCATCCAAGGGGATGGTACCGACCTGGAGCTTCTGGAGGCGGAGGGATTGCAGGAAGCCGATGCGGTGGTGGCGGTGACCGACAACGACGAGAAGAACCTCCTGGCCTCCCTCCTGGCCAAGCAGCTTGGGGTGGGTAAGGTGATCACCCGGGTGTCCCGCTCGGAAACCCGAAGGCTCTTTGAGCAGGTGGGCATAGACCTGCCCCTCACGCCCCGCCAGGCGGCGGTGCGGGCGGTCTTGGACTACCTGGGACCCGAGAACGTGGAGCATGTGTCCACCATGGACGAGAACATCGAGCTTTTGGAAGTGGAGCTTCCGGGGTCCTTCCGGCCCAAACCCTTAAGGGCCCTGGCGGCACCCCAGGTGGCTCCCATAGCCCTGGAACGGGATCACCGGGTGATGCTTTACCGGGAGGACCTCGAGGTCCTCCCCGGGGATCGGCTCTTCTTGGTGGTAGCCCGGGAGGTGGCGGATGAAGTCGTGGCCCGCATCGTCGGCTAGGCAGGGGTTTCGCTCTAGCCTCTACCTCCTGGGCCTTACCTACCAGGGCTTTGGCCTTCTCATGCTGGCCTTTGCCCTCCTGGCCCTGGGCTGGGGGGAGGACGCCCGGGGGTTTCTTTTGGGGACGGTGCTGGGGGTGGGGTTGGGCAAGGCCCTGCAGGGGGTGGGGCATGCGGAGGCCCAGCCGCACCGGGCCGAGGTCTTCGCCGCAGTGGCCCTGCTTTGGCTTTTGGTGCCCGCCTTGGGGGCGATACCCTACTGGATCTCGGGGGGGCTGGACTACCTGGACGCTCTTTTTGAGGCGGTTTCCGGCTTTACCACCACCGGGGCCACGGTGCTTTCGGATTTCGGACAGTTTGGCAAGAGCCTTTTTCTCTGGAGAAGCTTCACCCAGTGGATGGGGGGTATCGGCATCGTGGTGCTCTTCCTGGTGGTCTTTCCCCAGCTTCAGGTGGCGGGCCGCCAGGCCTTTTTCGCCGAGAGCACGGGGGTGGAGAAGGAGAGGCTTACGCCCAAGCTACGGCACACCGCCCAGGCGGTCTTGCGGGTGTACCTGACCCTGACCACCTTGGCCTTCCTGGCTTACTGGTGGGCGGGCGTACCCGTCTTTGAGGCTTTGGCCAACGCCCTCACCACCACCCCGGCGGGAGGGTTCAGCCCCAACCCGCAAAGCTTTGCCGCCTACCCCCTCCTGGCCCAGTGGCTGGGTAGCCTCTTCATGTTCCTGGCGGGGGTGAACTTCCTTCTCCAGTACCGGCTGTTCTTCGGACGGGAGGTCAAACCCCTCTTCAGGGATGCGGAGTTCCGGGCCTATGCCCTGCTGGTGCTCCTTGCGGGTTTACTGCTTTCCCTTTACCTCTACACCCACCAGATGTACAGCCTCGAGGCCAGCCTCCGCCATGCCTTCTTCCAGGTGATCTCCATCGTGACCACCACGGGTTTTGCCAGCGTGGACTTCGCTCAGTGGGTGGTGCCGGCCCAGGCCATCCTGGTGCTCCTCATGTTCGTGGGGGGAAGCGCGGGCTCGGGGGCGGGGGGCATCAAGGTGGTGCGCTGGCTTTTGCTTTTCGGGCTTCTCAGGCGGGAGATCACCCGCACCCTCCACCCCAGGGCGGTCCTCCCCTTGCGCCTGGGCAACCGGGTGGTTTCCGAGGAGGCCTTGCGGCAGGTTTCCGTCTTCATCTTCCTTTACACCCTTCTTTTCGGCTTCGGCACCCTGACCCTGGCCCTTTTGGAGGGGAGTTTTGTGGAGGCCTTTACCGCAAGCGCCCAGGCTATCGGCAACATCGGGCCGGGGCTGGGGACGGTGGGCCCCATGGGTTCCTATGCGGAACTCCATCCTGTTTCCAAGGTGGTCCTCATCTTCCAGATGTGGGCGGGGCGGATAGAGATCCTTCCCGTGGTCCTCCTCTTCAGCCCGGAGCTCTGGCGGCGGCTTCGGTGAGGGTATAATCCACCCCATGAAGGTACTGGGGCGTCTTACCGCCATGCCCGAGCTTCCCGAGGCCCTTAGGGGTTTGAGGAAGCTGGCCTATAACCTTTGGTGGAGTTGGAATCCGGAGGCGGCTGAGCTCTTTCAGGAGATCAATCCGTTGCTGTGGAAGCGCTTCCGTGGCAACCCGGTCAAGCTTCTTCTGGAGGTAGACCCGCCCCGTCTGGAGGCTCTCACCCACGGCAGCTACCCAGCCCGGGTCCAAGCGGTGGTGGCGGCCCTGGAGGCCTACCTCAAGGAACGGGAGGTAAAACAAGGGCCTCTCACCGCGTATTTCTCCGCGGAATACGGCTTCCACAGTTCCTTACCCATCTATGCGGGGGGGCTTGGGGTGCTGGCCGGGGATCACATCAAGGCGGCCAGCGACCTGGGCTTGAACCTGGTGGGGGTGGGGATCTTCTACCACGAGGGTTATTTCCACCAGCGCCTTTCCCCGGAGGGGGCCCAGGTGGAGGTGTACGAAACCTTGCACCCGGAGGAGCTGCCCCTTTTGCCCGTGCGGGACCGGGGGGGACATCCCTTAAGGGTGGGGGTGGAGTTTCCCGGGCGTACGGTTTGGCTTGGGGCCTTCCAGGTGCAGGTGGGTGCCGTGCCCGTATACCTCCTCACCGCCGATCTTCCGGAAAATGCCCCGGAGGATCGGGCCATCACCGCCAGGCTCTACGCCCCAGGCTTGGAGATGCGCATCCAGCAGGAGATGGTCTTGGGGATCGGGGGGATCAGACTGCTACGGGCCTTGGGGCTTAACCCCCAGGTCTTCCACATGAACGAGGGGCACTCGGCCTTCCTGGGCCTGGAGAGGGTGCGGGAGCTGGTGGCCGAGGGGCATCCCTTCCCGGTGGCCCTGGAGCTGGCCAAAGCGGGGGCCCTTTTCACCACCCATACCCCGGTACCCGCGGGGCACGACACCTTTCCTTTGGAGCTTGTGGAACGGTATCTCTTGGGTTTCTGGGAAAAGCTGAGCGTGGACAAGGAGGGCTTTTTCGCCCTGGGCCTCGAGGAGAAGCCTTGGGGCAAGGTCTTTTCCATGTCCAACCTGGCCCTTAGGACCAGCGCCCAGGCGGGTGGGGTTTCCCGCCTCCACGGGGAGGTTTCCCGGGAGATGTTCCACCACCTCTGGCCGGAGCTTTTGCGGGAGGAGGTGCCCATCGGCCACATCACCAATGGGGTCCACACCTGGACCTTCCTCCACCCCAGGCTACGCCGCCATTACGCGGAGGTGTTTGGTCCTGACTGGCTGCGGCATCCTGAGGACCCCGCCACCTGGAGGGTGGAGGGGTTGGGGGAGGAGTTTTGGCGCATCCACCGGGACCTCAGGGCTGAGCTGGTGCGGGAGGTGCGCTCCCGCCTTTACGAGCAACGCCGCCGGAATGGGGAGAGCCCAAGCCGCCTCCGCCAGGCGGAGCGCATCCTGGACCCGGAGGCCCTTACCGTCGGCTTTGCCCGCCGCTTCGCCACCTACAAGCGGGCTGTTTTGCTTTTCAAGGATCCCGAGCGCCTCCTCCGCATCCTCCAGGGGCCTTATCCCGTGCAGTTTGTCTTTGCGGGCAAGGCCCATCCCAAGGACGAGCCCGGCAAGGCTTACCTCCAGGAGCTGGTGGCCAGGATCAAGGAGTACGGCCTCGAGGACCGCATGGTGGTCCTGGAGGACTACGACATGTACCTGGCCCGGGTTTTGGTCCACGGCAGCGATGTCTGGCTCAACACTCCCCGGAGGCCCATGGAGGCCTCGGGCACCAGCGGGATGAAGGCGGCGTTGAACGGGGTCTTGAACTTAAGCGTCCTGGACGGTTGGTGGGCTGAGGCTTATAACGGCAAGAACGGCTTTGCCATCGGCGACGAACGGGTCTACGAGAACGAGGAAGCCCAGGACATGGCCGACGCCCAGGCCCTGTACGACGTGCTGGAGGGGGAGGTGCTTCACCTCTTTTACGCCACAGGCCCCGAGGGGTACTCCTCGGGGTGGCTCTCCATGGTCCACGAGAGCCTCCGCACCGTGGGTCCGAGGTTCAGCGCCGCCCGTATGGTGCGGGAGTACCTGGCCCTTTACCAAAGGGGGCAGGAGTGGGCGGGGAAGGCCAGAGGGGAAGAGGAGGTACTGCGCGCCTTCCACCAGGCCCTGCCTGCCTTTTACGGCCTGGCCCTCCGGGTGGAGGTTCCAGGGGACCTGACCTTGAATGGGGAGCCCTTGCGGGCGCGGGCTTACCTGGAGGGGGAGGTGCCGGAGGCCCTAAGGCCATTCCTCGAGGTCCAGCTGGTGGTGCGCCGCGCAGGCGGGGGGCTGGAAGTGGTGCCCATGGAGGAGGCCTCGGGATGGTTCGAGGTGGCCTACCGTCCTTCCCGGCCGGGAAGCTACGCCTACGGGGTGCGCATAGCCCTCAGGCATCCCGTGACGGGCCGGGTGGAGTGGGTGCGGTGGGCCTAGGGTATAATCGGCCCGTGCATCAGGGAGGGTGAGCATGAAAAGGATTCTTTTGCTGCTTGGGGTACTAGGGTTGGCCGTGGCCTTCGCCCAGGTGCGGACCTTGGACCAGATCAAGCGCTCGGGTGAGATCCGCATCGGCACGGAAGGGGCTTTCCCCCCTTTCAACTACTTTGACGAGAAGAACCAGCTCACGGGCTTTGAGGTGGACTTGGGTAACGCTATCGCCAAAAAGCTGGGGCTCAAGCCCCAATGGATTCCCCAGCCCTTTGATAGCCTCCTCATCCAGCTCAACCAGGGGCGCTTTGATTTCGTCATCGCCTCCCACGGCATCACCGAGGAGCGGGCCAAAGCCGTGGACTTCACCAACCCCCACTACTGCACGGGTGGGGTTATCGTGAGCAAGAAGGGCGGGCCCAAGACGGCCAAGGACCTTCAGGGCAAGGTGGTGGGGGTGCAGATAGGCACCACCTACATGGAGGCGGCCCAGAAGATCCCCGGGGTTAAGGAGGTGCGCACCTACCAGAAGGACCCCGAGGCCTTGCAGGACCTTCTGGCTGGTCGGCTGGATGCCTGGATCACCGATCGCTTTGTGGCCAAGGAGGCCATCAAGGAACGGAAGCTGGAAAACACCCTGCAGGTGGGCGAACTGGTCTTCCAGGAGCGGGTGGCCATGGCGGTGGCCAAAGGCAACAAGAGCGTCCTTGGCGCCTTGAATCAGGCCCTATCCGATCTCATGAAGGATGGGACCTATTCCCAAATCAGCAAGAAGTGGTTTGGGGAGGACGTGCGCTGTAAATAGCCCTGTCTTTGGCCCAGGGTGAAAAGAGGCCCTGGGCCTTTTCCTGCCCTCAAGATGCCCTTCTGGTTGCGCATTCCTTTACTGATGGCCCTCCTCATCGGGGGCTATTTCGGTGTGTTTGCCCTTTTGGGCGTGGCGTTAGAGCGCTATTTCCTCCTCACGGGCTTTGGAGCTGACCGCGCGGCCTCTGCCGCCACGGCCATGGCCTTGGGGGCGGAGATCACCTTGAAGCTCACCTTGATCTCGGGCCTGGCGGGTTTGGTTATCGGGGTTTTCGCCGGCATGTTCCGCCTCTCCCGCCGGGCCTGGGTTCGGCTTCCTGCGAGTTTTTACATCTGGATTACGCGGGGGACGCCCCTTTTGGTGCAGATCCTTTTCGCCTACAACGCCCTGCCCCTTCTGCTCCAACCCCTTTGGCCCGAGGCCCAGCAGGCCCTTACCCCCTACTGGGCGGCCTTCATCGCCCTTTCCTTCAACGTGGGGGCCTACAACGCCGAGGTGGTGCGGGCGGGGATCCAGGCCATTCCCAAAGGGCAGTGGGAGGCGGCCTGGTCCCTCGGGCTTTCCCCGGCGGACACCATGCGCTTTATAATCCTTCCCCAGGCCCTGCGCATCGTGGTGCCTCCTTTGGTCAACAACGTGGTGGCCCTCCTCAAGGACTCCTCCTTGGCCAGCGTCATCGCCCTTACGGAGCTGGCCCTCTCCGGGCAGCGCATCATCTCGGCTACCTTCCGACCCGTGGAGGTCTACCTGGCGGTGGCGGCCATCTACTTGCTTCTCACCACCCTCCTGACCTTTTTTACCAACCTCTTGGAGAGGCGTTTGCAGGTGGCGGCTCGTTAGGGCTTGCGGCTAGGTGGAGGGTGTGGGTATACTGCCTTGGGCGTTAAGGAGGTGTAGGTTTATGCGGATACGGAACGCGTTGTTGGTGGGGTTTGCCTTCCTAGGTCTGGGCTTGGCCCAGGAGTTTATCACCATCGGCTCGGGCGCCACCACGGGGGTCTACTTCCCGGTGGCCACGGGCATGGCCAAGCTGGTGAACGATGCGGGTGTGGGCATTCGGGCCAACGCCCGTTCCACCGGCGGGAGCATCGCCAACATCAACGCCATCGCCGCCGGGGAGTTTGAGATGGCTTTGGCGCAAAACGACATCGCTTACTACCCTTCGTGTGCTACTTGACCCCAACCCCTGGGATGTGAAAAAAGAGGGGGTGCTATGCTTCCAAACCGAGAGCACCCCCTCTACTATCTTGACGCAGAAACCCTCCTCGTGGCCATCTACATCTGGGTGGACGACGAGCTCAAGGCCCTTCAGGCCCAAGGGTTCAAGCTCCCCAGAAAGCAAAGGCACCAGAAAGCCACCTTGGCTGAACTCCTGGCCCTGGCCATCTTTCTCCTGCTGCAGGGCCAGGACCTGGCCAAGGGCTACCTGGCCGCTAAAACCACCCTC
>NZ_KB905773.1 GCF_000381045.1 Thermus scotoductus DSM 8553
CCTTTTCCTTTGTGGCCCAAGTTCTAGCCCGGGAGGGCTTGCCTCCCACCTGGGTGGCCAGGGTGGCAGCGTGAAGGGCCTCGGAGTGAATAACCGAAAGGGGGGTCATAGCCTTTTTAGCATGACAATACGGACCCTTACCCTCGTGTGATATATGACCACCCCAACCCGAAAAAGCCCCCATAAACTGTGGGTGATGGCTCTTCAACTCCAAGCATTCCACCTGGAACCCCATTATTGGTTCGCCCAGGTCCTCCCCCGCCTCATCCAGGGGGAAAGCCTGGACTGGAGCGGGGTTGCCGAGGCGGACCCCGAAAGCCTCAGGCCCCTTTTCCAGCCCCTCCTAGCCCTGGAGCTTTCCCCGGAGGAAGCCGCCCGCCGCCTGGGGCTTGCCACCATGCCCGGGGCTCTGAGGTCCTGGGTGGCCTCTCTTCTGGGGCTGGGGGAGGTGGTACTGAAGGGCACTCCGGGCTTCCGGGATCCTTTCGGCCAGTTGGAGGCTATTCAGCAAAGCTTCCGTTCCTACGCCGAGAGCTTCGTCACCCCTCGCAACCCCGAGATCGCCCAGTTCCTGCGCAGAGGCGTGGAGGAGGAAGACCTCCTATGGCGGGAGCCCTTCGTGGCCCAGAAAAGGCGCTACCGCCTGGGAAAGAGCGTGGAGGCGCTCATCCGGGAAGGCCTTCTGCCCCCGGAGATACGCCCCCTTCTCCGGCGGAACCCGGAGAACTTCCAGGACCTAACCCCCTTCCACCCCTATGTGCACCAGGAACAGGCCCTTAGAGCGGCCCATAACGGCGAAAGCTTCGTGGTGGCCACGGGCACGGGCTCGGGCAAGAGCCTGGCCTTCGGCATGCCCATCCTGGCCTACGCCCTAAGGGAGAAAAGGCCCGGCATCAAGGCGGTCATCGTCTACCCCATGAACGCCCTGGCCAACTCCCAGTACCGGGATTTCGCCCTTAGGCTCCACGGCTCCGGCCTGCGCATCGCCCTCTACACCGGGGAAACCCCCTACAGCCGGGAGGAGGGGCGGGCCCTGAGGGAGCGCCTGGCCCTGGAGAGACCTGTGAGCGACGCCGAGGTCTTGAGCCGGGAGGAGATCCGTCAAAACCCCCCGGACCTCCTTATGACCAACTACGTGCAGCTGGAACTCCTCCTCACCCGGGGGGAGGACCGCTACCTCTTTCCCCCAGAGCATAGGGGGGTTCTGCGCTACCTGGTCCTGGACGAGGTGCACACCTACGCGGGGCTTAGAGGAGCGGACGTGGCCCTTCTCATCCGCCGTCTGCGCCAGCACACGGGGACCACCAGGACCCTCCAGACCATCGGCACCTCGGCCACCGTGGACCGGGGCGAGGAAGCCATCCGCCGCTTCGCCGAAAGCCTCTTCGGCGTTCCCGTTACCCGGGTCATCGGGGAGACCCTCGAGGACCCCCCGCCCCTGGACTTTTCCGCCCTTCCCCCAGAGCTCAAGGCCCAGGTGGCGGAAAGGCCTGGAGGTGAGGAGCGGGTAAGGCGGGTGGTCTTTTTCCTGGAAAAAGCCCTAACGGAACCCCGGACCCTAAGGGAGCTGGCGGAAACCCTGGCCAAGGAGGAGGGAATCCCCCAGGACCAGGCCCAGGCGGAGGTGCGGCTTGGCCTGGAGGTGGGGGCGGCCACGGGCTACCTGGTGCCCCGGATTCACGCCTTCTACGCTCAGGCCCCGGACCTCACCGCTCCTTTGGACCTGAAGGCCTTTTCCCTCAAGGGGGAAAGGTTCTTGGAGGGCAAGCCCGCCTATCCCGTGGTCTTCTGCCGCAACTGCGGCCAGGAGTACCTGGTGGCCCGCCTGGAAAACGGGGTCTACGCCCCCGGCCCCTCCCTTATGGAGCCCAGCCGCCACGGGGTCCGGTACCTGCGCCCGGGCTTTTGGGACCCGGAAAAGGAGCCCCTCCCCGAAGACTGGCTGGACGAGGGCCAGGTGAAGCGGGACAAAAAGGACCTGGTGCCCCAGAACCTTCTTCTGGACCCCTTCACCGGGGGGCGCTCCGAGGGCGGGCTTCCCTTTGCCGTTCTCCCCTATCCCTTCCAGTTCTGCCCCACCTGCCAGGTGGCCCACTCCCGCCGGGGCGGGGAGATCAGAAAACTCTCCGCCTTCGGCCTGGTGGGCCGCTCCACGGCCACGGACCTCCTCCTCCTCAGCACCCTGGCCACCCTGCCGGAGGGGGAGCGCAAGGTCATCGTCTTCACCGATAACCGCCAGGACGCCGAGTTCCAGGCGGGCCACTTCCAGGACCTCTTCCGCAAGGCCTTCTTCCGCCAGACGGTCCTGGAGGTGCTGGAAAAGGGCCCTGTGTACCTCTCCCAGCTGGGCGAGGCGGTCCACCGGGCCTGGGGCCGGGAGGGAACCCAGGACCTCTATGACCCCTACAGCCCCGAAGGCGCGGCCTACCGGGAACTCCTCTCCCTGGCGGGGGTCCTCGAGGCGGCCCGCAACACCCAGCCCCACCTCAAGAACCTGGAGGCGGCGGGCCTGGTGCGCTACACCTACCGGCACCTGGAGGAGCTCTTGAAGGACGAGGCGCTTTGGGAGGGAATCAGCGCCCCTGCCGAGGTGCGCCGGGACTACCTGGTGGGCCTTCTGGACCTGGTGCGCCGCCGGGGGGCCATCCGCCACCCCCTCCTCAACCCCTACGAGTTCCGCTACCGGGTGGAGGAACCCCTGGCCGCCTACCCCCAGGAGGTCTTTGTGGACCCCGTGGGAGCCGCCATCCTCCTGGAGGCCCGGGCCTTCCAAAGCCCCCGTTTTGGCCACACCTTCCGCCTTTACGGGGAGAAGCGACCAAGCCTCTTTGAGGCCTGGACCATGCGGGCCCTCCTCCTTCCCCGGGAGGAGGCCCACCTCTTCCTCAAGCGGGTCATCGGAGCCTTGAAGGCGAAGGGCGTCCTCGTCTCCTGGGAACTTCCCGCCTGGGGCCGGGAGAAGGTCTTGGGGTTGGCCCTCTCCCCTTCCGCCATCCTCCTGGAGAAGACCGAGGGGCGCTTCCTCTTCTGCCCCCGGAGCACCTACACCGGTTACCTCTACGCCCTCCGCCTCTCCCCGGAGTACCCCGCCCAGGCCTTGGAGGAGCGGGAGATCCACCCCTTTTACCGGGAGCTTTACCAGAGGCGGGTCTTCCCCCTGGCCCTCGAGGCCCGGGCCCACTCCGGCCAGGTCCCGGGGGAGGAGAGGCGGAAGCTGGAGGAGCGCTTCCGCAACCCCCAAGACCCCTTGAGCGTCCTGGTGGCCACCCCCACCCTGGAGATGGGCATTGACATCGGGGCCCTCTCCTCCATCTTCCTGCGCAACATCCCCCCCTCCCCCGCCAGCTACGCCCAGCGCTCGGGCCGGGCGGGAAGAAAGGGCCAGCCCGCCCTTATCCAGGCCTTCGCCGGGGCCCAGGGGCACGACCAGTACTTCTACCGCTTCCCGGAGAAGATGGTCCGCGGCAACATCCAGGCCCCCCGCTTCCTTCTGGACAACAAGCGGCTCCTCAAGGCCCACATCCGCGCCCTGGTCCTGGAGGTTCTGGCCCAGGAGGGCTTTTCCCTGCCCGGGAAGATGGCCCAGGCCCTGGACTACGAAGACCCCCGCCACCTCTTTCCCCTCCGCCCCGCCTTCCGCCAGGACCTGGAGGAGCGCCTCTCCCGCCACCGGGAGGAGGCCCTGAGGGCGGTGAAGGAGGCCTTCGCCAAGGAGATGCGGGACTTTCCCTGGCTGGATGAAGCTTTTGTCCGGGGTGTCCTCGAGGGCTTCCTCGTGGACATGGAGGCCGAGCTAAAGCCCTGGCAGGAGGCCTACCTGGATGCCCAAAAGCGGTACACAGAGTACGCCGTCCGCCTTCAGCACATGGGCCCTAGGCACGGAGGGCGGGAGGAGGTGAAGCGGGAGGTGGAGCGGGCCGACCGGGAGCGCCAGCACCTGGTGGACATGGACTTCCGGGGCTACCTGGAAAGCCGGGGCTTTCTGCCCAACTACGCCTTTGGCCGGGCCACCACCTGGGCCGAGCTCCACACCCCCCAGGGGGAGGTGCGCACCCTGGAGAGGCCCGTCTTCATCGCCCTCACGGAGCTGGCCCCGGGCAACAGCCTCTACTACGGGGCCCGCCGCTACCACCTGGAGAGGCTCGCCTTCCTCCCCAAGGAGGAGGCCCTGCGTCCCGCCAAGGCCTGCGCCTGCGGCCATGTGGAAGAGGCCCAAGGAAGCCCCACCTGCCCGGTGTGCGGCCGGGACCTCGCGGCCACCCCCCCTTCCCTCTTCCTGGCGCCACCCCCCGTTCTGGTGGGCTTCCCCAGGCGGCGCATCAGCAGCGAGGAGGAGGACCGGGCTCGCCTGGGCTACGAGGTGGAGTGGCACTGGCGCAAAAACGCCCCCAAGGTTTTCCGCCACGGAAACATCCGCCTTCTTTACGAACATAACGCCCAGGTGGTGGCCCTCAACAAGGGCCTCAAGGCCTGGTTCCTGGAGGAAGAGGAGGAAAGCCCTATTGGCCCAGGCTTCGTCTACTGCCGCCAGTGCCGCCGGGTCCTCCTCACCAAGAAGGAGCTGGAGGAGCACCCCTGGAAGGAGGGCAAGGCGGGACGGTGCCCCATGGGGGGGACCGAGGGGGACCTGAGGCGGGGGCTTGTGCTGGAGGCCCGGGCGGAAAGCGACCTCCTGGCCCTCGAGGTCCCTCTGCCCTCAGACCTGGACAAAAGGAAGGCCCCCTCCTTTTACAAGAGCCTCCTGGCCGCCTTGCGCAAGGCCGCCCTCGTCACCCTGGAGCTTTCCGAAGAGGAGCTCTTTGGCTTCCTCCAGCCCACCCCCGATCCCTCCGTCCCCTACCGGGTGGTCCTGGTGGAGGGGCAGGAGGGGGGGCTGGGGGCCCTGGCGGCCTTGGCGGAATGGCCTCCCACGGAAGAGCCCCACCCCTTCCACGAGCTGGTAGAAACCGCCCTCCGGCTCATGCACGAAGGTGAGGAGGGGTGCGAACGGGCCTGCTACGACTGCCTCATGGACTACGGCAACCAGCCCGACCACCCCTATTTGGACCGCAACCTGGTCCTGCCCCTTTTCGCCGAACTTCGGAAAGCGGTCTTCGCCTCCGAGTCCCCAGGCGAGGAGGACCCCCACCTGGCCCAGCTCTTGATGGCTTGTGAGAGCGATCTGGAAAGGCGGTGGCTTCGGGAGTGCCGCCTGCGGGGTCTGCCCCTGCCAGACCGGGCCCAGCACACCCTCCAGGTGGGGGACACCTTTACCCGCTTTGACTTCTTTTACGACCGGGGGGTGGGGGTCTACGTGGACGGCCCCTCCCACGAAGACCCCGAACGGGCCCGAAAGGACCGGGAGCTCCGCCAGCGCCTCACCCTTCTTGGTCTTCCCTACGTGGTCTTCCGCGACGGGGAACCCTGGGACGAGGCCTTCGCCGAGCTAGGCCGGCTTCTTGGGGCTGGGTCCCGTGAGGGCTGGGAGGAGGCCTTGGAACTGGTAGATGCCGCCTACCGGCCGCTCCTCGAGGGGCTTCGCCGCCTGGGGCTTCCCCCGCCGGACGAGGTGGGGGAGGACCTGGTCCAGGAGGGCCGGATCGTGGGCCAGAGCATTGCCCGCTGGGGCGGGAAGCGCCTGGTGCCCCAGGGCCTCGAGGGGTTCGGCCTCGTGGTCAAACCCCACACGCCCCCGGAGATGGTGGCGGCGTACTTGAAGGGGTAAGGGGGTGTCCATGAGTGTGGCCATCGCGGACTCTTTTTACAAAAGCCTTGCAAAGCTCACCAGGGAAGAGCAGGACCGGGTGCGGGAAACCGTCTTCACGTTCCTGCAGAACCCCAGGCATCCCAGCCTTAAGATGCACAAGCTGGAAAAACTTAAGACCAAGGGGTTCTGGTCCCTCTACGTCAACATGGACCTCCGCATCATCCTTTACGAACACACCCAGGTAGGGTTCATTTTGGCGTACGTGAACCACCACGACGACGCCTACCGCTGGGCCGAGAACCACCAGGTGGAGGTCCACCCCAGGACGGGGGTTCTTCAGATCTTTCGCGTGGTGGAGGAAACCAGGGTGGTGACCCGGGAGATCCACCCCCTCCTCAACTACCCCGAGGACTACCTCCTGGACCTAGGAGTGCCCCCCTCCTACATCAAGCCCCTTCTCCTCGTGGAAAACGAGGAGGAATTTGAGGAGCTTCTTTCCGGCTTGCCCCAGGATGTCCAGGAGAGGCTCCTGGACCTATATGCGGGCAAGAAGGTGGTGCCGCCCCCCAAGGTGAGCACCCTGGAGGACCTGACCCGCCACCCCCTTTCCCGGCAGCACCTGCAGTTCATCCAGGACCTAGACGAGCTCCGCCGGGCCCTATCCTACCCATGGGAGCGGTGGATGGTCTTCCTCCACCCTGCCCAACGGGAGGCGGTGGAACGCACCTTCCAGGGGCCAGCCCGGGTCACGGGAACCGCTGGCACGGGCAAGACCGTGGTGGCCCTCCACCGGGCGGCCCTCCTGGCGAAGCGCTACCCCGGGGAGCCCATTCTCCTCACCTCCTTCAATCGCTTCCTTGCCGCCCGACTGCGGGCTGGGGTCCGCCTCCTCCTTGGGGAAGTGCCGCCGAACCTCACGGTGGAGAATCTTCATAGCCTGGCTACCCGGCTTTACGCCCAACACTTCGGACCTACCCAGATCGCCACGGAGGAAACCTACCTTCCCTGGCTCAGGGAGGCCGCCCCGGACCTGGCCTACGAGCCTGAGTTCCTGCGCTCGGAGTTCGCCTTTGTGGATAGCTTTGGTTTATACCAGTGGGACCTATACAAAACCTTCCCCCGTAGCGGCCGGGGCGTACCCCTCACCGCTAGGGAGCGGCGCAGGCTCTTTGATGCTTTCCAAAAGGTCTGGGAAAGGATGGAGGATGAAGGGCTTCTCACTTTCAACCGGCTCCTGCACCGCCTTCGTGCCAAGGGGGAAGCGGGTGAGCTTCCCCGCTTCCGGGCGGCGGTGGTGGACGAGGCCCAGGACCTGGGCCCCGCGGAGCTCCTCTTCCTGCGCGCCCTGGTAGAAGAGGGTCCGGACAACCTCTTTTTCGCCCTGGACCCCGCCCAGCGGATCTACCGGGGGCCCCTTTCCTGGCAGGCCTTGGGCCTCGAGGTACGGGGCCGTTCCATCCGCCTCAAGGTGAACTACCGCACCACCCGGGAGATCGCCCGGGCCGCCGAAAACCTCCTCCCCCCCGAGGCAGAAGAGGAGGTGCGGGAGGTCCTTTCCCTTCTCCGGGGTCCTGAGCCCACGATCCGGGGCTTCGCTGGCCAGGAAAGCTGCACCGCCGATCTGGTGGCTTGGGTGAGAGGCCGCCTGGACTTTGGCTTCCTGCCCGAGGAGATAGGGGTATTGGCGAGGGTGTGGGACCTGGCCAAACACCTCCGGGACGCATTGGAGGCTAAAGGCATCCCAGCCACTCTCCTTTCCGATAGAGAGGAGCAAGGGCAAGGGGTGCGGGTGGGTACGGTACACAGCGCCAAGGGCCTGGAGTTCCGAGCGGTGGCCGTATACGGGGTCAACCACAACCTCTTCCCTTTGGAGTCCTTGCTGAGGAAGGCCCCTTCGGAAGGGGATCGGGAAGCTTTGGTGGAACAGGACCGCAACCTCCTCTACGTGGCCTTTTCCCGCGCCCGCGAACAGCTTTGGGTAGGATACTGGGGCGAACCGAGCCCATTTTTAGGAGGGTGAGCCCGTTGCACGAAGTCAATCTCTTCCCCCTTCTTGTCAGCCCGGATGCTCTTCGGGTCTATCGGTACCATCACCGAGCGCCCCAGAAGTTTTTAGCCTACCTGCGAGCGGAGGGCTTTTACGCCGAGATCCGTGGAGAAGAGGTCTGGGTCTACGGGGTGGAGGACCCCCAGGCCCGGGCCCCTTTTCTTGGAACGCTCACACCACAAGGGGCAAAGGAAGCGGCCAAGGCCTTCAACGGCTACCTTCACCGCTTTCTCACCCAGAAGAGCTTTTACCGAAACGGCGGCGTGTGGTTTGACCCCGAGGACTATGTGGAAATAGCGGGCTACCTTGCCCTCGAGCCCAGGGTTCCCCTGGAGGTGCGCCTCCACCAGGGGTACTGGGTGGAGGCGGTGCGCCTCGGGGAAACCTACTTCGCCCTGGTGGATTTGGAAAAACGAGCGCTCACGAAAGCCACTCTGGCTGAGCTCGGAGGCGAGGTGCTCCAGCGTATCAAGGCCCTGCAGGAAAGTCCCCCCCTCAAGGCCTGGGTTCCCCACCAGAAGCGGAGCTTGCCCCTGGAGAAGGCCCCCCCCCGATGCCCACCTTTTCCTTCATCCCCAGGTGCTTTCGGAGATGGAGGCTCCTAAAGCCGGGGGCTCGGGCGTTCGCCGGCTCTCCCAGGACACCTTCTGGGAAAGCCAGTTCAACTTTAAGGACCTCGAGGACAAGGTGCGCCTAATCTTCCAAGGGGTACTGGACCCCAGGCCTTGGCGCATCCCCGCAGAACGCCTAGCCTCGGTGACCCACGGCGCCCTTCGCATGGGCCAAGGTTTGGGTCGCGAACCAAAGGAGGTGCTCCAAAAAGGGTTCTTCCGTCCTCCGGGGAGGGTTATCTTCCATCTGGTATTTCCCCACGAAATCTCTGTTTCCCTAAAACGCCCTGCAGGCCAGACCCCTTCCCACATCAAGTTCAGGACTAGGGCGGAACCGGAATGGCGGGAAAGCCGTTCCGCCTACACAAAGGAAGAGGTCTCACTGGACGCTCGGGAGCTTCTCCTTCGCCATTTCGTGGACGAAAGCCTACTAGAGCGGCGCTATGAGGGAAAACGCCTTCTCACCTTGACCCCTTCTTTCCCACGCTTCCTGGAGGTATGGGGGAGAATGGGGGCTTCTTTGGAGCTCCAGCTTCCCCCCCTAGTCTACGATCCCAAAACAGGCGAAGCCATAAAAGGGGGCCCCCTTCCTGCGGACATCGCCCTTCTCCTTGCGCCAGAAGAGGTGGCCTGGAAGGTCCTGCAAGAGCTGCACGCGGCCCTGGAGGTTTCCGCCCGGATCGTTCAATGGGTTAAACCCTCCACCCTCCTGGAACGACCGCATGTGCACGAGCTGGCCTATAACCTGGCCCGCAAGGCAGGCGGTATCCCCTTTTTGCTGGAGGGACTCACCCACAACGTGCTGGGCATCGTTCACACCCGGGATGGCTTCTTCTGGAAACTCCTCTCCCCGGAAGGGCGGCTCACCGATCAGGGTTGGGACCTGCCGCAAAGAACGCTTCCTTACCCGTTGGTGGTCCACTTCCGCGGAGGCGACGAGGCTCTAGAAGAGGTGCTCAGCTGGGCGCAGTGGCCCTTGGTCCGAATCAAGTCAACCCGCTTGCGGTTTTCCCAAAAGGGCTTACTCTTAGGCACCTACCTCCGGGCACTTCCGGAGTTAGCCTACCTTCACGCCCACCCTGGCCACCCCGGCTGGCCCAAGGCCCTGAGTGTGGAAGTAGTGCAGGGAAATCTGCGCTTGGAAGAAGCCGTGACTCAGGTTTACTGGCTTACCAAGGTGGCGGGGGGACTTTACCACCCAGGCGCCCTTCCCTTGAGCGTGGCCGACCCTGAGCCCACCGGCTTAGGGAAGGGAAAAGCCTTCGGGGAAAAGCGCTACCCGTGATACCCTTTTATGCTGAGTCCCTCGTCCTAGGCCACCAGTGGAAGAGGGTGTGCCGCCTGAGGGTCTCCGGGGCATTCTCCAGGACCCGGCACCGCTCGGCCACCACCTCCATCATCTCCTCCAGGTCGTGAAAGTACCGGTTCGCCACCGCCTCGTTCACCAGGGGCCACACCCGCTCCGCCGGCTGCAGCTCAGGACTGTAGGGCAGCAGGAAGACCAGGCGCACCCCCTCCGGCACCTCCCCCCGCCTCCCCAAAGCCGGTATCCGGCTCACCACCAGATAAAGCCCCCGCCCCTCCACCTCCACCTCCCTCCATCCCACCCCAAGCTCCACACCCCGGTACCTGCCCCCCACCCGCATCTCCACCTGACCCCGCCAACAGAGGGGAAGGGAAGAAGCCACCTCCCTCAGGGAATCCCCCTCCCTAAGCCTCTGGTCCCGGTACACCCGGACCACAAAGCCCTCCCCAAGCCCCAGCATCTGCCCAAACACCTTCCCGTCATCAAAGCCCCGGTCCGCCACATACACCAGCCTCCTGCCCACGCCCCCCAATCGCTCCCGGGCCGCCTCAATGGCTCCCTCCACCTCCTTGGGCAGGCTGGCAAACCCCCTCTCCCCGTAGGCCACCAGGTGGGCGTACCCCAGGGCCAGCCGCCCCGCGGGGTCCAACCCCAGGGCGGTGAGGAGCTCGTACCCGGGCCGCCTATCCTTCCCCACCCGGGCTATCCCCTCCAGGGCCCGGGCGTGGGGCTTGCGCACCGGGCTCAGGTCCAGGAAGACCAGGACCTCTTGCCCCTCCAGGGCCAGGGCGCTTTCCCAGCACACCCTCTCCAGGAGGGCCTCGGCCCCCACCCGGGGGTTGGCCAGGAAGCGGTAGAGGGCTTTGGCCTGGTGAAAGGGGCGCTGGAGGTGAGAGGGTAGGGTGGCCACCATCTCGCTTACCCGGGCGGAGCCAGCGGCCAAGATGCCCCGGCTCATCTCCTCCCAACGCCTGAAGAGCCGCTTATCAGGGGAAAAGGTCGGCGAACCGGGCCGTGAACTCGTGGAGCCTGCTCTCCGCGACCTTGAGCGCCTTCGTGGCCCAACCTCGGTTGCAAAATCCACCACAAGGCAGGATGTGGGTAAAGTCCTGCTGCAGTTACACCCAGGGCTTTACCCAAAACTCCTTCCTCGCCCTCCCTTAGCCTGCTTCAAGAGTTCTTGGGTGACTTCATAGTTGAGCAGGCGAACCAGGCCCCTCAGGAGCAGGTACGGACCATCCCTCTCGCTGGGCAGCCCCAGCTTGCCCCCGAGCTGCAAAAGAAACCCCTTGAACGGATCCCCCAACCGCTCAACTTCCCAAAGGAACACCGCCAGCCCCAGCAAAACCGCCACCACCTTCCGGATCCGGGCAAGCCCCCGCACCTGGAA
>NZ_KB905774.1 GCF_000381045.1 Thermus scotoductus DSM 8553
TGAGGGTGGTTTTAGCGGCCAGGTAGCCCTTGGCCAGGTCCTGGCCCTGCAGCAGGAGAAAGATGGCCAGGGCCAGGAGTTCAGCCAAGGTGGCTTTCTGGTGCCTTTGCTTTCTGGGGAGCTTGAACCCTTGGGCCTGAAGGGCCTTGAGCTCGTCGTCCACCCAGATGTAGATGGCCACGAGGAGGGTTTCTGCGTCAAGATAGTAGAGGGGGTGCTCTCGGTTTGGAAGCATAGCACCCCCTCTTTTTTCACATCCCAGGGGTTGGGGTCAAGTAGCACACGAAGGAATCCTAACGCGGAGGGAGGAGGGGTGCGGAATGTGGGCTTAAGGGTTCCAGGTACCAAAGCAAAAGGCCGAGGAGAACCCCCAGGATGGCCACCGCCAGGAGAAGCTCTAGGAGGGTAAAGCCCTTTCGGCCCACCCTTGGCCTCCTTTTAGGCCCAAGGGGACGGGCTAGAAGAGCCCATCCCCTTGGACAAGGGGTTTACTACTGGAAGCTGAACTGCCCGGTAGCGCTATCAAAGGTGATCTGAGTGTGCCGGGCTCCCGTAAGGCTAGCGGCCACGGTGAAGTTGATGCTATCGTTAGCGCTTGCTTTCACCTCGCACTTAGACACCGAGGCCGGAGGATTGGAGATGAAGTTTGTGCAATTCCCATCCTTCAGGTCGGGCAGCGCCCCGGTTGTGGGGTTCCGCGCCGCCTCCACCGCGGTGGCCACGTTCCGGACGTAGCTTTGGGCGGCCACGGTGTTGGCGTTCTTCCTGGCGTTCAGGAGGTTGGGGATAAGGACGGCGGCCAGGATGGCGATGATGGCGATGACGATCAAAAGCTCAATCAGGGTAAAGCCTTTTGCGTTACGCATAGGTTTCTTACCTCCTTAAGGTTTCCCGCGCTCTTATGGTATTGCGCGGCCATGAGTGCCTGTAGCCGAAAACCGCCTCTAACCACCGGTTTCTCGTCCTTCTCCTCCTCTCACCCCCTTTCTCCCCTTAGTCTGGAGCGCCGGCACCTTTTCGTCAAGCCCCCCAGGGGCCACCCTCAGGATGGGGGAGGGGTGTGAAAAGGGCGTGAAAGCTAGCGGCGCTCATAGGAGAGCACCTGGAAGACGGGCTTACCCCCCTTGAGGTCGGGAAGGAGAACGGGGCGGTTCTCCTTGGGGATGCGGATGTAGACCACCTCGGCCTTCTGGCCGGCGTTGCATTGGTCTTCCTTCTCCTCGTTCTTATTATTTTTATTTCCGCCTTGATTACCGGTGTTTTGGCCGCCAGCGCTGGTGGTGCAAAACTCGTTGGCGATGACAGAACCGAAAAGCACGTAGTTCTTCACCACCCGGAAGGTACCCCCGGCGTACACCGGGGCCATCACGTACTGGCCCCGCTGGTAGAGGTTCTTCTCCACCACAAGGCCCAAGGCGTGGCCGGGGAAGGAGCCAAAGCTGGCGTCGGGGAGGAGGCTGCCGTTGATGTCCAGGTTGCCGCCCGCCCCATCCTTCGCCAGCACGGCGAAAGTAGCGCTCTTGGCGCTCCCCGAGCTCGAGCTGGCCTGGTAGTCCGTGGGCTGGTTCAGGACCAGGTTAAGCCCCTCCAGGACCACGTCCCCGAATACCTGCAAAAGCCCCTGCCCGCTCTTGTTGTTGCCCGTGTAGGTGTACCGGAACCCCCCCCGGCTTCCGTCCGGGCGGGTGAAGGTGCAGTCCACGTCTTTGTTATCTAGGGTCAGGGTGCCGGACTGCAGGGCCTGGAGGCAGGAAGGGTCCAGGTTCACATCCAGGGGGGTGGCGATGGGCACCTGGTTCTCTAGGCGCTGAATCCTGAGGGCGGCCCTGTTCTGGAGGCAGTTCCGCCAGGTGGGGTAAGCGGAGCAGGCGTCGGAGTCCAGCTTGGCGTCCAGGGTGGGGAAAGGCGGGGGATTGGAGAGGTCAAAGCCGCCCAGGGTCTCGGTACAAACCCCCTTATTGTTCCCGCATACGTCCACGTTCTCCCGGGTAATGTCCTGAGCGCCCCGGCCCACGATGTCCTGAGCGCCCCGGCCCACGAACACCCCTTTGACCTTGTTGGTGGGCTCGCCGATCTCGGTGCTCCCCCCAACGGAGATCTTGCCGTACTGCACCCGGAGGCTGGCGCAGAGGTCCTGGACCTTCTGGTAGCCCGGTTCCACCCGGCTGGCGATCCCGGAGTAGGCGTTCAGGTCGTACCAGTTGTAGAGGGCAAAGTTGCCGTTGGCCTCTATGACCGTCTGGTTGGGGTCGCTCGGGCTTCCCACCACGTAGATTCCGCCCCGGATGGTGGCCCCCCCGTTCAGCCACTTATTGGCCTGGCCCGTTCCTGCGAAGATGGCCTGCTCCAGGTAGCCCGTGTTGCTGATGCGGAAGGTGGCCTGGACCGTGGCCTTGGCGCCGGAGGAGGTGCCCTGGGAGACCAGGGTGAAAAGCTGGCCGTCTTGGGCGTCTTTGTAAAGGACCACCCGATACCGGCCCACGGGGTTGCCGAAGGCGTCCATCACCGCCTCGTCCTCGGCCAGGACCAACTGGTTGTTGGTGAAGGGGATTAGGGTCCCGTTCCGGTCCAGGTCCAGGCCAGTTACCAGGGGGGTGAAACAGCCAGGCCCTCCTCCCCCCTGGCCCCGTTGCTCCCGCCAGACATACTGCTGGAAGAGGACGGCCTTGTACTTCTGGAGCCCGGCCTCGGCGGCGTAGAAGGCCTGGACCGAGGTGGTGTCGTTGCGGGTGGTCCAAAGCTCTATCTGGGTGGTGAAGAAGGTGCCGAAGACCAGGAGGGCGATGACCACCATCAGGGCCAAAGTGGCGACCAGGGCGATGCCTTTCGTGTTCATAGGCTTCCTCCTAGGGGGCGGGCAAGGGCTTGAGGTTGGGCATGAGAACCTCCTGGGTGAGGGCGTAGCAGGCCCGGCCCGGGGGGCAAGAGAGGGTTTGGTGGGTGACGGTGGTGAGGGAGGCGGGCCCCGGGTTGGTCACGGGGTTTAGAGAATAGCCCGCCACCGTGACCTTGGCCGAGCGGGGGTAGGCGTCTGGGTTGCACTCCGGCTGGTCTTGGGTGGTACCGTCGCTGCACTGGTACTGGATGTCCAGGGCGAGAATCCCCTCGGCCAGGGGCTGGAAGTTGGGCGAAGGGGAGGTGCAGTCGCTTCCGGAGGTGGCGTTCACGTCGCTACGGCGCAGGGTATCCCCGGCAAAGTCGTAGTCCACCCGGCGGCAGGCGGAGGCAGGGTCCCTAAGGCTAGTGACGTAGTAGAGGGTCAGGGTGTCCTTGGCACCCCCATCCTCCCCCTCAAGGAGGGGAAGGGGCAGGCCGTAGGCCCGGTTTTGGCTGCCGCTATTCCAGTAGCGGGCCCCCGCCATCTGCAGATCGCCGGTCACCACCTGCATGACCATCCGCACCCGGTCCTGAAGCTCGTTCCGCCCCTGGGTGTTCCGAGCGAGCTCGCCCGTGGCGGCGAAGTAGCGCACCCCAAGGGCCAGGACCACCACCAAAATGGCCATGGCCACCAAGACCTCCACCAGGGTGAAACCCTTTTTCATGGCCTTCCACCTTCCGGGGGCGGGCAGGGGGCGGGCTGGTCCTGGGTGGGGGAAGGATAGACGTCGTAACAGGTGACCCGCCGGCCGATGGTCACCCTGGGGCCCCGGTCGTGTTCAGCGGTGACCACGATGGTCACCACTCCCTCGCCCAAAACACCCCCTTCCCCGAGGATGCGCCACTTCACGGCGATGGGGCCTTGGCGCTCCTCTTGGGCACAGGGGACAGGGCGAAGATTCCTAATCTGGCCGCCGCGTAGGGTTGGGGGAGGTGGTACAGGGGTAGGGCAGCCATAAAAGTAGTCCACGAAGTAGAAACTGCGGTTGCTCTTGGGATCGTCTATGTAAGGGCTGGGTGGGGTAAGAACCTCACTCTTCAACACCTGGGCGGACCGTTCCTCCAGCACCCTTACCGCTGCCGCTTTGGTGTCGGTGGCGTAGCGGCTTTGGGCCGAGGTCTGCAGGTTGGAAAGCTGGCTCATGAGCAAGGCTGCAAAGGCGATGCCCAAAACGGCCAGGGCGATTAGGGTTTCCACTAGGGTTAGGCCTTGCCCTTTCATGGGATAGCCGCCCTCCCCTGCGGCGAGATGTACACCGTCTTGCTGTAGGTTCCCTGGCGGTTGGTGAGGGTTAGCTGGATCGGGGCAGAGTCCAAGGGAACCCCCCGGGCGTCAAATACCAAAGAGGTCGGCCCTGAGAAGTTGGTTAGCTTTAGCTGCGCCCACTCCCCTTGGCCGAAGGTAACGGCCTGGATGGCCTCAGAGGGGCCGTCGTAGGTGCGGTTGCCGTTCGCATCCACAAAGACCAGGTACCCGCCGCTGGGGGTGGTGGAGAAGACCAGACCCGCAAAGGTGTTGCGCCGGATGGCCTCGAGGCGGGCCCGGGTCACCTGGGCCGCCAGGGACCGGGCGGCCTGGTTCACGGCCAGGTGGTCCGAGCGCAAGTAGCCAAGGCCTAGCCCCAAAAGAACCCCCAGGAGGGCGAGGAGAAGGATCAACTCTAGGAGGGCGAAGCCCTGGGGCATCCTCATTGCCCTCCAAGGGTACGCCCCTGGAGGGGCCGGGCGCATCCCCCAAATGAGGGGGTCATACCCTTGGCCTTGTTGCTGCCCAGGCCAAAATCTCGCGGGGACGCTCTACGGGGCCTCCGTGCGGGCTTTGCCTCACTCTACCCGGGCTCGGCCCTGCTGGCTGATGACCACCTTCCGCACCGCCTCGCCCGCTTTCAGAACCAGGGTCGCGGTAATGGGCCGGGCGGGCACGCCCCGGGGGTCAAAGAGGAGGGGGAGGTTGCCCAGGGTGCTCTGCCCCAGGTCCAGGCGTACCCGGGCCCATTCCCCCTGGCCAAAGCGAACAAGCTGCACCTCTTCCCCCGGGTCATAGCCCCAGTCCCCATCCCGGTCCACGAAGACGGCGTAGCCCCCCGCCCCCTCGGTGAAGAGGTGAAGCCCAGCAGGAGCGTTTCGGCGGATGGCCTCGAGCCTGGCCCGGGTTACCTGGGCCGCCAGGGAACGGGCCGCCTGATCCAGGGCCAGCCGCTGAGGGGAGAGAAGGGGAAGGCCGAGGGCGAGGAGAACCCCCATAACGCCCAAGACCAGGAGGAGTTCCAGAAGGGTAACGCCCCGCTGGGCCATCTTGTAAGGAGTTTAGCAGGGAGCCCCCTTGCCCGGGCGGATTGGCCCACGGGGTATGATAGGCCCATGAAAGAGGTCTATATCGTCTCTGCGGCCAGGACCCCCATCGGGAGGTTCGGGGGGGCCTTGAAGGACGTAAGCCCGGTGGAGCTGGGGGCCCATGCCATGGGGGCGGCTTTGGCGCGGGCGGGGGTGGAGGGGAAAGCCCTGGACCTCTACGTCTTTGGCAACGTGCTGAGGGCCGGGCACGGGCAGCTACTTCCCCGGCAGGCGGCCCTGAAGGCGGGCATTCCCAAGGAGGTGGACGGGTACCAGGTGGACATGGTCTGCGCCTCGGGGATGATGGCGGTCTTGAACGCCTTCCAGTTCCTGCGCACGGGGGAGGCCCACCTGGTCCTCGCCGGGGGGATGGAGTCCATGAGCCAGGCGGGCTTCTACCTCTCCCATAGGGCGAGGTGGGGGTACAAGTTCCTCATGGGGGCGCCGGAGAACCTCCAGGACATCCTCCTCCGGGATGGGCTCTCCGACCCCTTCACCGGCGAGGCCATGGGGGAGCAGGCGGAAAGGCTTGCCCAGGACTACGGGGTGGGCCGGAAGGAGGTGGACGAGGCCGCCTACCTCTCCCACAAGCGGGCGTGGGAGGCCACGGAGAAGGGCCTTTTCGCCCAGGAGATCGCCCCCATGGAGCTCCCTGGGAAGAAGGGGCCTGTGGTGGTGGACCGGGACGAGGGGATCCGGCCGGAGACCACCTTGGAGTCCCTTGCAGCCCTCAGGCCCGCCTTCAAGAAGGACGGGGTCCTCACCGCGGGGAACGCCAGCCAGATCTCCGATGGGGCGGCGGCGCTTCTGTTGGCCTCGGAGGAGGCGGTGAAGCGGTATGGCCTCAAGCCCCTGGCCCGGGTTCTGGGGGGAGCCTGGGCCGCCGGGGAGCCCTGGCGCTTCCCCGAGGCCCCCATCCCGGCGGTGAAGCGCTTGTTGGACCGGCTTGGCATGCGGATTGAAGACTTCGGCCTATTTGAGAACAACGAGGCCTTTGCCCTCAACAACGTACTCTTCCACCGGCTTTTGGGAGTGCCCTACGAGCGCTTAAACGTCTTCGGGGGAGCCGTGGCCCTGGGCCACCCCATCGGGGCCAGCGGGGCCAGGATCCTGGTCACCCTGCTGAACGCCTTGCGGAGCAAGGGGGAGGAAAGGGGCCTTGCCGCCATCTGCCATGGGACCGGGGGGTCGGTGGCGGTGGCGGTGGAGCGGGTCTAGCCTAGACCAGGCCGTCCAGGTCTATGGCCTCGAGGTGAAAGGCCTCGAGGGCCACGCTGAAGCCCCCCTGGCTGGCCAGGAAGCGGGCGGCTTCCCGTAGGGTTTCCTCCACCCAGCCGGGATCGTTTCCCAGGAGGCTCAGGCCCACCACCTCAAAGCCCCAGGCGTCCAGGCCGTAAAGCCTGGCGGCGGAAACGGGAAAGCGGGCCTTGACCCGTTCCAGGGCGGGCTTGATCAGGGCCCTTTTTTCCTTAAGGCTCCTTGCCGGGGTTTCCAGCCGGGCGCTGTAAAGGCCGAGGTAGGCTTTCATGGCAGGACGCCTAAAGGCATCAAGGACAGTTTACGGTAGACTGGCCAAAGAGGGGTTATTCAGCTCCGAGAGGCTATGGGAAGCCAGCAGAGGGAGTTCCCCTTCGCTTTGGACCGGCGATTGCGGCTAACCCTCCGGGTGGAGCGGGGTAAGCTTGTGGCTTGGGCTGTCCAGTTGGAATGGTTTGATGCGGAGGAGGGTCGCTGGGTTTGGGTGGCTCGTTATGACACGGCTGGGGGAAGACCTCATCGCGATCGGAACCGTTTAGCACGGCATGAAACCGTGTCTCTTCCCAAGGACCCGGGGAGGGCGCTGAAGGTGGCGCAAGAGGAGCTTTTGGTTAGGTCGGAGGAGTATATTGAAGCGTATAGGTTGGCCAAGGCTCAGGGAAAGGAGGCTTGGCCTTAGGGGGCACAGGGAAGGGGATGCGGCCATGGAAGAGAAAGAGGCACGGTTTCGCATGCAGGAACTCTACGGGAGGGTCCACGGGGTTCTCCTGGACCTAGAGTTGGCGGGCCGTCTCCCTGAGTCCTATCGCTTGGTGATCCTGCCCCTGGACGAACCCGGGGTGGCCGCTTATGCCCTGGCTGTGGCCCAGGCGCCCAATCCCGAAAACCTGCCCTTGGTACACGCTCTTTTCTGGAAGGGGGAGCTGCAAACGCTTTTGCTTCCGGGTGGGGAAGCCATTAGACCCCAGGTGGCTTAGGAACGGAACACCCAAAGGCGCCGCACGCCGGAGCGGTGGGGCGCCTGGGCAAGGGCTTTTTGGCCAGAGCTCCAGGCTTTCTAGAGGTCCCCACCCTGGCCACGCCAGGGTGGGGAGGTAGCTAGAACATGGGCCCGATGCGGAAGTGAAGCCTTCCCGTGGGGCTTTCCGGGCTGAAGGCGTAGTCCAGGCGCAGGGAGGGAAGAAGGGCCCCGAAGAGGTCCAGGTCCAGCTGGAAGCCCAGGCCCGCCCCCCACTTCACCCCGCCGGTGTTGTCGGCAAGCCCCAGGTCAGTGAAGAGGATCCCGTAGAGGTTCGTGCCCCCCTGGGGGGAGAGGTTGAAGTTGTAGCGGTACTCCACGCTGGCCGTGGCGAAGGAAAGCCCCCCGTACTTGCGGTCCTCGTAGCCCCTGAGGAGGAAGGCCTCGGCCCCACCCCCGGAGAGGAAGAAGCGCTCCCCTTCGGGCGGGAAGCCCAAAAGGGTACCGGCGGAGAGGCGGAAGGCCAGGGCCTGTCGTTTCTCCTGGTCCAGGCCGTAGTAGGTCTTGCCCGTGGCCACCAGGGGCACGAAGAAGCTTCGGCCTCCCGTGTCGGGGAAGGAAAGGCCTAAGCCGGTGCTGAGGCTGGCCTCGTACCCCTGGGTGCGGAAGCGGGGGTTGTCCACGTCCATGTAGGTGACGCCGGTGTCCAGCCTCAGGGTCCAGCCGGGGGTGGGGAGGAGGCTTTTAGCCTGGTTGGGGTCCTTGTAGTCGGTGCCGTCGCAGTACTTGGGGTCGCTGGTGTCGGTGACGGCAGGGTTGCAGGGAGCGTTGGGATCAAAGACCTCGAGGGCATATACGGACCGCCGGGCGGAAAGCCCCAGGGAAAGGCGCAGGTTCTCCAGGTCCTGGGAGAAGGGGCGGGAGAGGGAGAACCCACCCCCGGTGCGCCTTTCCGTGTACTCCCAGCCGGTGTCCCTGCTGCCGTCCAGGAGCTTGTTGTTGCCGATGGGGGTGGAAAAGAGGCTAAGGGAAAGGCTGGTGCGCACTTCCTTGAGGTCCCAGTAGTCCAGGTAGAGCCAGGGGATGGCGTAGCTGACCGAGAGGGAAAGGTTGTCCTTGGCGTCGTTTTGCACGAAGGCCAGGTCCACCCCCACCTGGTGGGCCAGGCCGAAGAGGTTGGTTTCCTTGAAGGAGACGCTTCCCGACCACCCCTCCAGGGAGCTCCAGCCCAGGGCGGGCTGGAAGAGCCCGGTGCGGGCCTCCTTCAGGGAGAGGACCACCACCACCTGGTCCTCCTTCTCCCCGGGGGCCAGGCGCACCCCGGGGGGCTCGGAGAGAAGCCCCGTGGCCATGAGGCGGGCGATGCCCTGGCGCAGGGCGGGGACGCTGAAGAGACTCCCTGGCTTGGGAAGTTCCCTTAGGATCACCTCCTCCTGGGTGCGGTGGTCCCCCTGCCACTCCAGGCGGTAGCCCCCGATCTTGAGCTCCAGCACCTGGAGGCGGAAGACCCCTTCCTGGAAGCCAAAGCGCACGTCGGCCACCTCATACCCCTTCTCCTGGTAATAGGTGGCGATGCGCCGGGCGTCCTCTTGGGCCAGGACGGGGGTGTATACCTCTCCCGGCTTCAGGCGGAGGAGGGCCAGGAGGGCTTCCGTGGGGAAGGCGGTGTTGCCGCTGATCTCCACCCGCTCGATCACCCCGCCTTCCGGGCCCAGCTGAAGCTCCACTGCCACCCCTTCCCCCTCGGGGGTGAGGTTGAAGTTCACCACCCGGGAAAGCTTTTTGGAAAGCGCTTGCACCCCTTCCAGAAGGAGGTCGTAGCGCAGGTAGTCCCCCGGCTTCAGGGGGAAGCCCGTGAGGTCCAGGCCACCTCCTTGGATGCGCACCACCTTAAGCTCCCGCACCGCCACGGTGAGGATGCCCCCCTCGAGGCGGCTTCCCTGGGGATCGGGGCCGCTAAAGCGGTAGCCTGCTTTTTCGTAGCGGGCGCCGAGGGCCTTTAAGGCCTCCTGGTATTTGGCGAAGTCAAAGGGGCCCTTGAGGGGCTCCAGGGCCTTTAGGAGTTCGGCCTCGGGTAGAAGGCTCGCCCCCGTGAGGCGGACCTCCTTCACCTCCGGGCTTTCCTCCACCCGGAAGGTGAGGGCCATTTTGCCCGCCTGCTCCTTGGCCTCCACCTCCACCTTGGGGGAGAAGGGGAAGCCATTCTGCCGGTAGGCCTCGGCCAGGGCCTTGGCGGCCTCCCCGGCCCGGATGGGGTTATAGGTGGCCTCCGGGCCGATGGCGAAGTTCTGCTCCAGAAAGCGCAGGAGGGCCTCCTGGGGGAAGGCCTTGCCCTCCACCCTCACTTGGCCGATGGGGGGGTAGGGGGTGAGGCGGACCCAGAGGACATCCCCTTCCAGCCGGACCTCCACCTGCTGGAAGTAGCCGGTGGCCAGGATGGCCTTCCGGGCCTCCTCGAGGTCCCCGGGCTCGTCCCCCACGCCAAAGGGCAAGGCCGCCCGGGCCAAGGCCTGGAGAACGGGATCGCCTCCTTCCAGCACCACCTCCCGGATGGGGGCCGCCAGGGCCAGAAGGCCCAGGAACACCAGGGCAAAAAGCCGTTTCATGGCGGAAAGCTTACCAGAGGCCGGTGAAGGGGGCGTGAGAGTGACGACTCCCCGGACTGAAGTCCGGGGCTTCTCGGGTCATGCGGGAGCGGTTACCCGCCCTCCGCCCCCGAAGGCTCCGTCCAAGCCCAGAGCCAGAATGACCTTGGCGGCAGCTACGTCCCTATCCAGCACGCACCCACATTCACAGGCGTGGATGCGCTCGGAGAGCTCCTTCTTTTGGACCCTGCCGCACTGGGGGCATATCTGGCTCGTACCGTGTGGCGGCACCGCCACTACCCTCCGCCCGGCGCTCGCAGCCTTGGCGGAGAGAATAGCAAGGAATTGGGCCCACCCCGCGTCCTGCACACTCTTGGCAAGGGAGAAGCGGGCTAGTCTCGAGACCCTCAGGTCCTCGTGGACGATGGTGCCATAGCGGTTTACGAGATTCCTGGCCAGCTTGTGGTGGAAGTCCCTGCGCCTGTTGGCAATCTTCTGGTGTTGCCGGGCCAGGCGCATCTTGA
>NZ_KB905775.1 GCF_000381045.1 Thermus scotoductus DSM 8553
ACATTGTACCAAATCCGTGTCCACCTGTGGTGGACGTGGGGGAGTCCATGTATCCCCGGTTTGGTCAGCCTGTAGGGCTATCTTGGAAACCGGGGGATTATAGCTCCCCCACACCCCCTCTTTTCTCTAAGGGAAGTGGAAAGGCTTAAAGAAGCCATCCGCCTTCTGGTGGAGGAACTGGATCCCCTCGGAATCTACCTCTTTGGCTCCGGAGCCCAAGGCCTTTTGACCCCAGAAAGCGACCTGGATCTGGCCATCCTGGGCTCCAAGCCTTACCCTCCGGAGCACCTTTTTGCCCTGCGTGCCCCCTTGAGCCTGCTTGTGGGGCGGGAAGTGGACCTGATAGACCTTCGCCAGGCCCCCCTTCCCCTACAGGCGCAGGTGGCCGCTTTTGGCGAACCCCTGTATCGAAAGAGCCTCGAGGCGGACCGCTTCCTGGACCTCGCCCTTAAGGCCTACGCCCGCCTCAACGAGGAAAGAGCGGAAATCCTCGGGGATATTCAGAAACGGGGAAAAGTCTATGGATGAGGTCCTCCTACAAATTCGCAATGTGGCGGTGCATGACTACCAAGCCCTTTCCCTCCCCATCCTGCGCCAGATCCTGGAGGAACGGCTTCCCGACTTCCTGGAGTTCAGCGCCACCCTACTCCGCACCCTCCCGAACCACGAAGCTTAAACGGGCGCTGGCCCTCTCCTCCCCCTCCACCAAGGCCCTGACCGCCACCTTGCCCAGGCCCCGGCGGAAAAGGAGAAGCTCCCCCTCCAGGATCAGGGTATCCCCCGGCACCACGGGCTTTTTGAAGCGGGCCTCCTCCACCCCCACCAAAAAGACCAGGCCCCCGGGCTTGAAACCCGGCTGCTTGGCAATGCTGCCCACCGCCGCCTGGGCCATGGCCTCGAGGATCAGCACCCCCGGCATGATGGGGTAACCGGGAAAATGCCCCTGGAAGTGGGGCTCGTTGAAGGTAACGTTCTTCAAGGCCCGGAAGGTTTTCTCGTCCGCATGAAGCACCCGGTCGATGAGCAAAAAGGGGTAGCGGTGGGGCAGGAGGGCCAGGATCTCCCCGATCTCCACGGCTCACCTCTTCAGGACGTCGTCCGAAGACAGGATGGTGTCCTCCAGCACGTGGAGCATCTCCAAGGCCTTACCCGTGCCCAAGGCCACCGCCTCAATGGGGTTCTCCGCCACCACCACCGGCACCCCCGTGGCCTCCTGCAGGGCCACATCCAGGTTCTTTAGCAGGGCACCACCCCCGGTAAGGAGGATGCCCCTCTCGTAAATATCCGAGGCCAGCTCGGGGGGCGTGGTTTCCAAAACCGCCTTCACCCCCTGGAAGATCTTGTCCAGGGGCTCCCTCAGGGCTTCCACCACATCCTCGGCGGGGATCCCCGCCGTGCGGGGAAGGCCGGTGATGAGGTCCCGGCCCCGCACCTCGGCCACCTCCCTTTCCTCTCCGGGAAGGATTTTCGCCCTGCCCAGCTGGATTTTGAGCTCCTCGGCGGTGCGCTCTCCGATGAGGAGGTTATGCTTCTGGCGCACGTAACGGATTATGGCCTGGTCCATCTCGTTGCCGGCGATGCGAAGGCTCTCGGAGCGCACGATACCCCCTAGGGAGATGACGGCGATGTCCGTGGAGCCTCCCCCGATGTCCACCACCATGCTACCCGTGGGCTCGGCCACGTTGATCCCCGCCCCGATGGCCGCCGCCAGGGGTTCCTCGATGAGGTAGACCTTGTGGGCCATGGCGGACACCGCCTGCACCACCGCCCGCCGTTCCACGTCCGTGACCCCTGAGGGCACCCCCACCATGACCCGCGGCCGGAAGAAGCGGCTCATGGGGGAGAGCACCTTTTGCAGAAAGAGGAGGAGCATGCGCTCCGTTAAGGCATAGTCGGCGATAACCCCATCCTTCAGGGGCCGCACCGCCACGATGTTCCCCGGGGTGCGCCCCAGCATGCGGTAGGCCTCGGCCCCCACCGCCTTGACCTCCCGCTTCCCTTGGACCACCGCGATCACGGAGGGCTCGCGTAAAACGATCCCCTTCCCCCGCACGTAAATGAGAACGCTGGCCGTTCCCAGGTCAATCCCGATGTCCTCGCCCCTCAGCATAACCGCCCCATTCTAGCCTACTTAGCGTACTCCACCGCCCGGGTCTCCCGCACCACGGTCACCTGCACCTGGCCGGGGTAGTTCATCTCCCGCTCGATGCGGTTAGCGATTTCCCGGGCCAGAAGGGTAGCCCTGGCGTCCGTGATCTTGTCGGGTTTGACGATAACCCTCACCTCCCTACCCGCCTGGACGGCGAAGGCCGTCTCCACGCCGGGGAAGGAAAGGGCGATGCGCTCCAGGGCCTCGAGGCGCTGCAGATACTCCTCCAGGCTCTCCCGCCTGGCCCCGGGCCGGGCGGCGGAAAGGGCGTCGGCGGCCGCCACCAAAACCGCATACACGGTCTCCGCGTTCTCCGGGTCGTGGTGGTGGGCGATGCCGTCTATCACCTCCGCCGGCTCCCCGAAGCGGCGGGCCAGGGCGATGCCGATCTCCACATGGCTTCCCTCCACCTCCCGGTCCACGCTCTTGCCGATGTCGTGAAGGAGCCCCGCCCGCCGGGCCAAGGCGGCATCCAGGCCCAGCTCCGCGGCCATGATCCCAGAAAGGTGGGCCACCTGCACCGAGTGCTTGAGGACGTTCTGCCCGTAGCTGGAGCGGAAGTGGAGCCGGCCCAGAAGCTGGATGAGGCCAGGCTTTAACCCCACCACCCCAGCCTCGAGGGCAGCTTCCTCGCCCCGCTCGTAGATGAAGGTCTTCATCTCCTGCTTGGCCTTCTCCACCACCTCCTCAATGCGGCTAGGGTGGATGCGCCCATCCCTGAGAAGCTCCTCCAGGGCCATGCGGGCGATCTCCCGGCGGATGGGGTTGAAGGAGGAGAGCAAGACGGCCTCCGGGGTGTCGTCGATGATGAGGTCCACCCCCGTCAAGGCCTCAAAGGTGCGGATGTTCCGCCCCTCCCGCCCGATGATCCTGCCCTTCATGGCATCGGAGGGGATGGGCACCACGGAAACCGCCAGCTGGGCCGCGGTTTCCGAGGCCTGGCGCTGCATGGCCTGGGCCAGGATCTTCTGGGCTTCCTTGCGGGCCTCGAGGCGCGCTCTTTCCAAGGCTGCCCGCACCCTCTGGGCCTTCTCCTCCTCCAGCTCCCGGTCCAGCCTCTCCAGGATGAGGCGCCGGGCTTCCTCCGGGGAGAGGCCTGCCACCTCATGAAGCCTCCGTTCCACCTCGCGTTCCTTCTCCTGCAGAAGGGCCTCCTGGGCCTTAAGCGCCTCCTCCCGCTTGGAAAGGGCCTCCTCCAGGGCATCCAGCTTGAGGACCCGGGCGTCCAAGGCCTCGCCCCTCTTGGATAGCCTTTCGGCCTCCCGCCGGAGCTCCTCCCGCTCCCCCTTAAGGCGCTCCCTCTCCGCCTTAAGCTCCTCCTGCAAGGCCCTAAGCCTCTCCCGCTCGGCCTTAAGCTCCTCCCGCTCGCTCCTCAGGCGCTCTTCCGCCTCCTGCAAGCGCTTTTTGGCCTCGGCCTCCAAGGCCTCCGAGCGGCGCTTAAGCTCCGCCTCCAGCTCCTGGCGCAAGGCCCTGGCCCGCTCCTCGGCCTCCTGGCGCAGGGTCCTGGCCTCGGCCCGGGCGGCCTCGAGGATCTCCTTGGCTTCCTTCCGGGCGGCCTCGAGGGCCTCCTTGGCCTCCTCTCTGGCCGCCTCCAGAAGCCTTTTGGCCTCCTCCCCCGTGCGGTCCTCCCCCTTGCGCCTAAGGAGCAAGGCCCCCGCCAGGACCATGACCAGGAGAATAAGCCCCAGGTCCAAAAGGGTCAGGGCCATCTACTCCTCCCCTTCCTCGCTTCCCGCGAGCACCACCTCGTGGGCCCTCTCCAGCACCTTGGCCCGGATCTCCTCCAGAAGCTCGGGCCGCTCCCGCAGGTAGTCCGCCGCCTTCTCCTTGCCCTGACCCAGGCGGTGTTCCCCGTAGGAGAACCAGGAGCCGGCCTTCTCCACCACGCCCGCCGCCACCGCCACGTTCACCAGGTCCATGACCGGGTCAAGGCCCCTGCCGAAGTAGATCTCCAGCTCCGCCTCACGGAAGGGTGGGGCCAGCTTGTTCTTCACCACCTTCACCTTGACCTTGATCCCCACCGCCTCGTTCCCCACCTTGATGGGCTGGCCGCTTTTGCGCACATCCAGGCGCACGCTGGAGTAGAACTTAAGGGCCCGGCCGCCGGGGGTGGTCTCGGGGTTGCCGTACATCACCCCCACCTTCTCCCGCACCTGGTTGATGAAGATGGCGGCGGTGTTGCTCTTGGAAAGGACCGCGGTGAGCTTGCGCAGGGCCTGGCTCATGAGCCTGGCCTGCAAGCCCACGTGCTGGTCCCCCATCTCCCCCTCGATCTCCGCCTTGGGCACCAAAGCGGCCACCGAGTCCACCACGATGACATCCACCGCCCCCGAGCGGGCGAGAAGCTCCACGATCTCCAGGGCCTGCTCCCCGGTGTCGGGCTGGGACACCAGGAGGTCCTCCACCTTGACCCCCAGCTTCTGGGCGTAGAGGGGGTCCAGGGCATGCTCCGCATCCACGAAGGCCGCCACACCCCCCTGCTTCTGGGCCTGGGCGATGATGGTGAGGGCCAAGGTGGTCTTCCCCCCGGACTCGGGGCCGTAGATCTCGATCACCCTTCCCCGGGGAATCCCCCCGATCCCCAGGGCCAGGTCCAAGCCCAGGGAGCCCGTGGGGATCACGTCCACCTGAAGCCTGGGCATCTCCCCCAAGCGCATCACCGCACCCTTGCCGAACTCCTTTTCAATGGTCTTTAGGGTGTTCTCCAGTGCTTTCTTCTTGTTCTCGTCCATGGTCACCTCGCAAAGGAAACTTTTCCAAAATGGTATAGACGGGCCCCTTGGGCTTAAGCTCCGAGCGCACCAGGGCGAACTCCGTCACCGGCCACTCCACGCCGAAGACCACCGGGGGCACCCGGGGGGCAGGAGCCTTGCGCCGGGCCAGGGTGATGTGGGGCTTGAAGGGCTTATCCCCGCCTGCCAGAAGCGCCTCCTCCCCCAGGAGTTCCCGCACCCCTTCCCGAAGCCCTTCCGCCAAAGGGGCAAACCCCTCCCCTTCCGCCTTGGCGAACCAGACCCTGGGGGTGCCCTCGTTGGGGAAGTAACCCGTGCCCCGGATGCGGGCGGTGAAGGGAGGATGGAGCCGGCCCAGCCGGTGGCCCAGGGCCAAAAGGTCCTCCAGGTCCTCCTCCGGCCTTTCCCCCAGGAAAAGCAGCGTGAGGTGGAGCTGGTGGGGAACCACCTCCTTCCACCCCTTGTAGCGGGCCACCCGCTCCTGAGCCTCCACCAAGGCCCGCTTCACCTCTTCAGGAAGGAAGATTGCGTAGAAGAGCCTCATGTTAGGAGCAAGGCCAAGGCGGCATAAACGCTTCGGAGCCGCACCACCTCTCGGTCCCCGGGGAAGCGGTAGCGGCGCACCTCCGTCCCCTTAGGCCCCGCCAGGGCCACGAAGACCGTGCCCACGGGCTCGCCCTCCAAGGGGTCCGGTCCCGCCACCCCCGTGGTGGAAAGGGCATAGGTGGAACCGAAAAGCACCCGGGCGGCCTCCGCCATGGCCTTGGCCGTCTCGGCGGAGACCGTCTTGGCGAGGAGTTCCTCCGGCACACCGAAGCGGGCCTTGGCCCCTACGGAATAGGATACCACGCCCCCCAAATAGAAGCGGCTCGCCCCCGGCACCCGGGTGATCTCCGCCCCGAGAAGCCCCCCGGTGAGGCTCTCCATGGTGGCAAGGGTGGCCCCTTCCAGCTCCAGGCGACGCTTCACCGCCTCGGCCAGGGTGAGGTCCCCCTCCCCCCAGATCTCCTTAAAAAGCCGCTTCCGGATCCTTTCCGTAAGGTCGGCCACCCGATCCTCCCGGCCCCGGATCACCACCTCCACCCCCTGGAGCTTGGGGTAGGTGCCCACCTCCACCTCCTTATCCCGCTTAAAAAGCTCCCCGAGCCTTTCCACGATCTCCGACTCCCCGATGCCCCAGGTCTTCAGCACCCGCTTGGCGTAGGGGCGGCGGGGGAGGTTCAGCTTGGGCAACACCTCCTCCCACATGGGCCGCCACTCAGGGGGAGGCCCGGGCAGGAGGATCAGGTCTTTCCCCTCCTTCCGCACCCACCAGCCGGGGGCGGTGCCCCTGGGGTTTTTAAGCCAGGTGGCCGAAGGGATCCTCAAGGCCTGCTTGCGGTTGGCCTCGGGCATGCTCCGCCCCCGGGCCCGGAAGAGGGTCTCAATCTCCGAAAGCATCTCCTCGTCCAACACCAAGGGCTCCCCCAAGGCCTCCGCCACCGCCTCCCGGGTCACGTCGTCGGGGGTGGGGCCTAGGCCCCCGGAAAGCACCAAAAGCCTCGCCCGCTCCCAGGCCTGGCCCACCTCCCGGGCCAGGGGAAGGGGCTCGTCCACCACCCTGAGGGTCCTTTCCACCTTGAGGGCGTAGGCCTCGAGGCTCCTGGCGATCTCCGCCGTGTTGGTGTCCAGGGTCTCCCCGTAGATGAGCTCCGTGCCTACCCCGATGATCTCCGCCCGCTCCATGCCGCCTCCTCGAAGGGCAGGGGCTCCACCCGAAAGCGCCCCCCACCCCCCTCCACCACCGCCCCTAGGGGAACCTCCTTACGCATCACGGCAAGGCCCAAAACCCCGAAGGGCGTTTCCATCACCCGCTTGGCCTCCCCTACCTTGCGCCCCTCCAGCAGGAGGTCAAAGGGGGCTTCCTGGGCAGGGGAAAGCCCCCTTAGGCCCACCAGGTGATGGTGCACCTCCTTCCCCTCGAGGCGGGCCATGATCTCCTGGCCCACATAACACCCCTTGCCGTAGTCCACCAGGTGGAGAAGCCCCACGCTCTGGGGAAGCTCCCCACCAATATCGGAAAGGAGCGGGAGGCCCTTAAGCAAGGTGTAAAGGGGATAAACCCCAGCGGGATGGGCCCCCTCCCCGCTTTCCGCCACCTCCTCCCGGCCATCGGCATAAAGCCTGCGGTAAAGGGGAAGATCCACAAGCTCCACCTGGTCAAAGACGATGTAGCGCTTCAGCCGTTTCCTTAGGCCCTCCAGGGTACCCCAGGGGGCCAGAAGGTAGCCCTCTTTGTGGGGAAACACCGTGGCCCCCTCCTCTATCTGCCCCCGGTGGTTGAGGAACAGGGCTCCCACAGGCCCGGAAAGCCGCCTCAGGTCCCGGGTGCACTGGCCCTGGAGAAAGGAAAGGGCATCCGGCCCCCGCACCAAAAGAAGGTCAGGAAAGGCGAAATAGCCTTCGCCCGCCAGGGCTTTGGCCAGGACCTCCCCTTGCTGTTTCCCTGATGGGAAAGCATCCATGACCCCATTATTGACCAAAGGGTCAGGTAGGGGGAGAATGGCGAACGTGCGCCTCTTCTGGGGCTCCTTTGTAGCGCTTTTCCTGGTGGGCGTGATCGTGGCCCTGCCGGGGGCGGCCCTGCCCGTTTGGCGGGGGCGCTACGGGGTGGGAGAGGAGGTTTCCTGGTTCTTCACCGCCCTTCTCCTGGGCCTCCTCCTGGGGGTGCGCCTGGCCCAGGGGGATAAACGTCACCCCCTTTTTCCCGCCGCCATGGGGCTTGCGGGCTTGGCCCTATGGGGGGTGGCCCTGGCTCCTTCCTTCCCCTTGGTGGTGGCCCTGGCCTTCCTCCTCGGGCTCGGGGAAGGGGTGATGAACGTCCACGGCAACAGCCTGGTAGGCGAGCTTGACCCCAAAAGGCGGGTGGAACTCCTAAACCGGGTGAACGTGGCCTTCGGCCTAGGGGCGGTCTTCACCCCCTTCGCCCTCACCCTGTTACCCTACGGCGCCGTGTTGTTTCTGGCGGGTTTCCTGGCCTGGATAGGGGCCCTTCTCCTCTGGGAAGCCCCTCAGGTAACCCAGGTGCCCAAGGAGCAAGGGCGGGGGCTTTGGCCCTTCCTCCTGGCCGTGGCCATCTACACCGGTCTGGAGGGAGCCCTGGCCACCTGGAACCGGGTCTGGCTGGAACACCTGGGCCACCCCACCCCTATGGGAGGGGTGCTGCTCTCCCTGTACTGGCTCTTTCTGGCCCTGGGCCGCCTTTTCCTGGCCAAACTGGTGGCGCAAAAGCCCCTGGCTGCCCTGAGGAGCCTCCTCCTCGGAGTCCTCGCCCTCCTTTTTCTCAACCTCCTGCCCCCCACCGCCCTCCTTTTTCCCTTGGCTGGCTTTCTCCTGGGTCCCCTCTTTTCCACCCTTTTTGCCCTGGTGCAGGCCCGCTTCGGCCACCGAGCCCTGGGGGGTTTGCTTTATGCGGGCGCCACGGGAAGCACCTTGATCCCGGCCCTCTTTGCCCTTTTGCCCACACCCGGCATCCCCTATGGGCTTCTCGGCCTGGCCCTGGGCCTTTTCCTGATGGTTTCCAGCTTGGAGCGGAGGGCCGTCCATGCTTAAGGCCCTTCTCTTCGATCTGGACGGCACCTTGGCCGACACCGACCCCCTGCATCTTCTGGCCTGGCGGGAGGTCTTGGCGCCCTATGGCCTCGAGGTGAACGAGGACTTCTACCGAAAGCGCATCTCCGGCCGCCCTAACTCCGAGATCGTCAAGGACCTTTTAGGGTTGGAGGGAGAGGAAGCCCGAAGGCTCATCGAGGCCAAGGAAGCCCGCTTCCGAGAGCTGGCCCTGAACCTCAAGCCCATGCCCGGCCTTGAGGAGCTTCTGGAAAAGGCCCGGGCCAGGGGCCTCACCTGGGGGGTGGTCACCAACGCTCCCCGGGAGAACGCCCGCCATGTGTTGAAGGCCCTGGGTTTGAACCCGCCCCTTTTGGTCCTGGCGGAGGAGGTGGGCCGGGGCAAGCCCGACCCCTTGCCCTACCGGGTGGCCCTAAGGCACCTGGGCCTCAGCCCCCGGGAGGCCCTGGCCTTTGAGGACTCGCCCTCCGGGGTGAGGAGCGCCGTGGGGGCGGGGATACCCACCTACGCCCTGCTCACGGGGCACAAGGAGGAAGCCCTCCTCGAGGCGGGAGCCTGGGGGGTCCTCCAGGACTTCAGGAAGGCCATGGAGCTACTCTAGGGTATACCGCCGAAAGGCCTCCTCGTCAAACCGCGCCTCCACCAGGTCCTCCCAGTAAAGCCACCCCTGGCGGAAGGTGGGGAAGTCCAGGAACCCCCCTTCCGCCTTGAGGTGGAAGGCCAGCTCGTTGGGTTCGGTAACCCCCTGTTGGAAAGCCAGAAGCGCCGACTGGTAGGCGCCAAAGGAGCTCTGCGCCTGGCTTCCCACCATGGCCCTTTTGCCCTCTTCCCGGGCTAAGGCCAGCATCTCCAGCGTCCAGGTGACCCCGGTGCGGGCGGGCTTCAGGTTCAGGATGTCAAAGGTGTCCAGCCCACATTCCGCACCCCTCCTCCCTCCGCGTTAGGATTTTGGGATGGCAGCCACACCCGACCTACAGGTGTACGACCTCGGCCACCTGGGCCTGGTGGCCAGCATCGTGGACCGTATCGGGCTGGTCCCCCTGGTGGACGAACGGGTGGGCCCCCGCCCGGGGGAAAAGGTGAGCACGGGGGTGGCCCTGAAAGCGGCCATTCTGAACGCCCTGGGCTTCGTGACCTCCCCCCTCTACCTCTTCGGCCACTACTGGGAGGGCAAGCCCACGGAGTGGCTCCTG
>NZ_KB905776.1 GCF_000381045.1 Thermus scotoductus DSM 8553
TAACCCAAGTTGCTACCTATCCCGAGGCCTGAAAAAATAGTGGCCGCTATGCTGTCGCGCATCATAGCGGCCTTTTGCATTATAGACGATGCCCTCCAGGCCCTGGGCTACAAAGACGACCCCCAAGCCAAGACCCCAGCCTCCGCCATCCTGACCCTCGCCATCCTGGCCGCCATGGAACTGGGCGGCAAGCACAACAAGGCCCTGGCCCTCGCCAAAGACCTGCGCCTCTTTACCTACGTCCCCTCCCCAAGTCGCTTCAACCGCAGACTCCACGCCCTATACCCCTTCTTCCTCCCCCTTCTCCACCTCCTAGCCCAGGCCTGGAAAAACCTCCACCAGGCCCAGGCCTACGCCTTGGACACCTTCCCCCTCCCCGCCTGCGAGAATATCCGCGCCCCCCGCTCCCGCCTTTTCCCAGACAAGGCCTACCGCGGCTTCATCCCCAGCAAACGGGTCTACTTCCACGGCCCCAAGCTCCACCTCCTGGTGGACGACGGGAAGTTTATCCATGAAGTGAGCCTGACCCCGGGAAGCCTACATGATCTGAGCTCTTTGCTCCTTCTTCCCCTGGACCTTCCCGAGGGGGCGGAGCTCTACCTGGACCGGGGGTACGAAAGCCACTTCTATGAAGACCTCCTCCGGGAGGCGGGGGGGATTGTGCCCATGGTCATCCGTAGAAGGAACAGCCGGCGGTATGTGCCTTGGTTGCAGTACCTGGCCATTGTGGGGCGGAGGGTGGTGGAGACGGTGGGCAGTATGCTCCATGCCCTCTTCCCGCGGCGCATCCATGCGGTGACCCAGGAGGGTTTTGTGATCAAGGTGCTCTCCTTCATCTTGGCCCACAACCTAAATCTCTTGGCTCAACAAATGCTTGGGTAGCAACTTGGGTTAAGGTATCCACACAGCTCACCCCGGGTACCTACACGGTGAGCGCCTCTGCCCAAGGTTTTAATCCGGGGCAGCAGGTGACCACCATTACCGCTGGTCAGACCACTTCCATCCGCCTGAGCCTCCAGTCGCAGGCCACCCCTCCTGGCCCTGGTGTTTGCGTCCCTAAGGGGGACACCTCCTTCTCCTTTACCATGAAGGGCGAGGGTGGCGTCATAAAGAGCATCCAGCGCACCAACCAGAGTGGGGAGGACTGCTTCGTCAAGGGCACCATCCGCTTCTCTGTGAGCGCGCCCGGGGCCCAGTCCGTGAAGATTGTTTTGGCCACCACCAACAACTTCCAGGCTGGCCAGGTGGTGGCTAGCGGCACCGACAGTGCCAGCTACGACCTTAACACCGCTTCCATCCCGCAGGGGGAAGTTCACTACGTCATCGCCCGCGTGGAGCGCAACAACACCATCCGGGACCAGTACTGGGCCATCGTTGCTGACAACCTTGCTCCCCAGCTCCCCGATGTCCGTCCTGTAAACAAGCTGAACCCGGATCAGCCCAGCAACCGTTGGGTCAACAAAACGGTTGAGCTCACCCTGCAGAACCCCGACTTCCGGGATAACCCCTTCGGCCCTGGTCTCCTGGCTTCTGGGGTGCAGAAGGTCATCTACAAGGCCCGCCGCGTTGACTTGCAGAATGCCCCTGAGCTCACCATTGGCGAGGCCACTGCTTACCCCTACAAGATTTCCTGGAACACCACCCAGTTTGCCGATGGGCGCTACCACGTTTACGCCGTGGCTGAGGACGCCATGGGCAACGTAAACCAGGGGCCCTTCTCGGGCTTCGTGGTAGGTGTGGATAACACCGCTCCTACTGTTGAACTTGAGGTGGTGGACAGTGGTACTCTGAAGGTGACCGATGGCCTTGATATCTTCCCCGCGGATCAGGGCTTTGTCTCCGGGGAGGCACGGTACACCTACAAAGCAACCGATGCTGGTGTGGGGATTTCCCAGGTTGGACTTGACTGGGGCGCTGGTGCCCGGAGCCTTCCGCCTGCTTCCACACCTACCCCTGGCACCATCGATGTTAACGATGTCCAGGACGGCCTGACCACCTTCCGCCTCCGTGCTCGGGACCTGCTGGGCAACGAGTCCGAGCGCACCGTCACGGTTACCGTTGACAACAACGCCCCCACCCTGAACAACTTCCTGGTGAACGGCCAGAGCCCCACCCCCAGCCTGCGGGTGCCGGCGGGTAGCCAGGCCACCTACGCTGCCCTTGCTTACGATCCCACTGCCGGTGTCAAGCAGGTGCGCTTCTACTACGCTGCCCCCGGCAACGCCCCTTGGACCGACGGCGACCTCTTTGAGATTGGCCGCGGAACCTCTGCTCTGAGCCAGGTGGTCTTCCCCGTTCTTGACCCGGAGAACCTTGAGGCTGGCGAAACTGACAGCGACCTTTACATCATCGCCATGGCCGTGGACCGTGCGGGCAACGCCAGGGCCTTCTACCACACCCTTAAGGTCAGGCACACGGCTAACAAACCCAACGGGATCAACGGTGGTGGGGCTACCCTCAAGAGCACTCCCCTTGGTGGTGGCCGGACTGAGTACAGGGTTGTCTCTAACGCTGCAGACCCCAACGACTTCACGAATGTTCTCTCGGACGGCAACCACCTCTACGTAGCCTTCTACGCGCAAGGTCTCTTTGACGGTGCCCAGAAGCCGGTGGGTATGCCCGCGGTGGTTCCTACGACTCCCTCGGTGAGGAGCGTCGTCCAGCTCACTGAGACTCCTCCTTACGCCGTTGTCTCCACCTCTACCCTGAACGCCCTCCTCCTCAACGAGTACGGGCACTGGGCTGTGCTGCCATAACAGCAACGCGGGGCTTTAGCCGGGCTGGGGGTAAACCCCCAGCCCGGGTTGCCTTATCATGGAACCATGAGGCCTGCTTGGTTTTTGGAGGCAGCTGGGCCTATCCTTGCCCTCTTGGCCCTAATCTCCCTGTATGTGGTGTACCTCATTCTGTATGCCACCTTCCTCCTAAAACGGGAAGGCAGGGTGGAAGAGCCCCTGCTGGAAAGGTTGGAAGGCCTGGCGCAGCTGGCCCCGCTCATTGGCCTGCTCGGCACCACCTGGGGAATGATCCGGGCTTTTTTGGCCCTAGCTGGGGAGGCCTCCCCAGAGGATTTGGCCCGGGGTATCGCTGAGGCCCTAGTGAACACAGGGGCGGGCCTTTTGGTGGCGGTGGTGGCCTATGGGGGCCGGGTCTTCCTCGGGGGGAGTAGGCGGTGAGGCCCCTCAACCTTATCCCCCTCATTGACCTCTTCCTGCTCTTGGCCCTCTTTGGCCTCATGTTGGCCCGCTTTCCCGAGGCCCTCACGGGGGGCGTGGCCCGGGAACGGGCCCTTTCCGTCTCCCTGCCCAGGGGGGAGGGCCTTCCGGGTGCGGGGGTGGTCCTGGTGGAGCTGGACCGCGAAGGGAGGCTGGCTTTGCAAGGGAGGAGGATGGCTTCCTTGGCCCAGCTGGAGGAGGCCTTAAGGGCCTTATCCCTTGGGGATAGGCCGGTGCGCCTGGAGGCGGATGCCCAGGTGGCCCACGGGCGGGTGGTGGCGGTGATGGAGGCGGTGCGCCGTGCAGGGGGGACAAGGCTGGAAGTGGCGGTCAAAAAGTAGGCGCCAGGCCTTTTTTCTTTCTCTTCTTTTGCACCTCCTGGCCTTCTATGGGTTCCTCCTGGTGCCCCTGACCCCTCGGCCGGTGCCCATGGAGGGCTACACGGTGGTCCTTTCCCCAGGGGTCTCCCGGGCGGAGGTGAGGGAGGCATCCCGACCTCCCCAGCCGCCCCCGGTCAGGGCGAGGCCGGAACCCAGCCGGCTCCCCTCCCAGCCAGCCCCCAGACCTACCGTTCAGGCTGAGGGTTCCGCACAGCCTGCCCCCTCCCTCCCTACGGCAAGGGAGGCTACGGGCCAGGCTTCGAGGTCAGGGATGGTCGGGACCGTGCTGAAGGAGACGAACGCACCCCCTTCCCAGCCCAAGGGCTTTTTGTCCCGGAAGCCAGGGGAATCCGGCGGAGAAACTCTAGCCCCAGGGCCACCGCAAGGGGGGGCCCGGGAAGGGACGGAACCTAGTAAGGAAGGGGTGACTCCGGCACCGGACGCCGGAGGTTTCCAGGGACCACAGGAGGGGTTCGCTGCCTCTACGTGGGTGTCCTCCTCCCAATCTGAGGGCCTCTCCCCTCGGAAGCCCACGGAACCCAGCAGGGAGGGCCTGGTCCCGGTGCAGGAGGGAAAACCCCGGGCAGAGCAGGAAGGCACTCCAGGTCCTTTGGGGATAGGGGGAGGGCAGGGGGGGAACCAAGGGGAGGCCCTTGGCCGGGGTTGGGCTTCGCCAAGGGGTGCGGGGTCCAGGGAGGAAGGGGGTCCGGTTCTTGGCCCCGGGGTAGGGTCCAGTTCCGGGGGTGGACAGGTGCAGCAAACCCCAATGGGCCTAGGTGAGGGGGCAGGGAAGGAGGAGACGGCAGGGACGAGTGTCCAACTGGGGAAGGCGGCTTCCCGGGAAGGTCTGGGGCCCAGTTCGGGGCCGGATGCGGGGAGGGAATCCGGTCGGTGTGCAGTGGTGGTGGAGCTCCATGGCCTCCCCTACGCCGCAGGACCTTCCCCGGCCATCTTGGATCCCGAGGGGCGCCAGATCTGGCCGGAGCCCGGCCGGGTCCAGGGGGTACCCTCAGAGGTGGTGGACCGGAGTGGCATCGCCCTTTTCTTCCGACCGGGGGAGTTTAGGGAAGAGGGTTTTAGCCGGGTGTACCGGGTGAGGGCGCTTTCCACCCGGGCCCGAGGCCCGCAAAACCGTTTCCCTGAGCTCGTGGTGGTTTCCCGCGAGGAAGCGGAGAAGGTGCGTCTGGCTCCTTCCACGTGCCAACTGGTATTTATTCGCTAGGATAGGGGGTGGGATGGATGCGGAGGGTTTTATGGCCTATGGCGTTCTTAGGCCTTGGGGTGGTGGCTTGGGCGTGGTCCCCGAGCCCCTCCTTGGAGGAGGCCGAGGCGGTGGTGGAGGGGGTTTACAGCCGCTTGCCCCGGGTGGCCATCGCCTGGGAGGCAAGCCCCCTGGAGTTTTCGGTAGAGCGGGGGCAGGAGTGCATGCCTCCCCAAGGCAGCCGGCCCGTGGCGGCCAGGGTGGCGGGGCAACTGGAGGTGGTGGAGATCCTGGCGGAGAGGGCGAGGAACGATTTCCGGCGGGTGCGGGGGGCAGAGGTGCTCTCCCAGGCTAAGGGCTTTCTCCCCGATGGCCACCTCCGGGTTTACCTCAGGGTGGCGGGTTTACCGCGGCTCGAGCTACGGGAGGCTTATACCTTGGGCGCCCTGGTGGAGGGTAAGCCCGTGAGGGCCTACCGCACCACGTACCTGGATGACTGGACCAAGGCGGGAGATGGCACGTACACGGGCACCTTGGTTTTCTACCTTGACCTGGCGGGAAAGAGGGTGGACCCTCAAGGGGAACTCCGGGTCATCTTTATGACGGAACAAAGTGTGGATTGCGTGTATGCGTTTGGGGTTCCTTTGGCCAGTTTTCGTTAGCCTGGGCTTAGGGGCCTTGGCCCAAGAGGTGGCCATGCCCCTGCCAGGAAACTTTCTTCTTCCCTTGCAAGGCCCACGAGAATTTAGTCCGGAGGGGTGCCGGTGGCACCTGGGCATCTCCTTAGCCAATCACTTGAGCTATGCCCAGGGTCCCTGGGGGGAGATGGGTTTTGACCTAGAGGAGATCCGGTTGGAACCCGGGGTGGGCTACCGGGTCGGCCCCGTAGAGGTGTCCCTTTATTGGCCTTTGAGCCTGTACTACGGTGGTTTCCTAGACTACGTACTGGACCCCTTACATCAGGCCCTTGGTCTGCCGAAGAATCAGGTCCAGGGTCAGGTTCTCCTGTTTGCCCGGAAGGGTGGGATCGAGCGCCGTTGGGAAGGTCCGACCCTAGGCCTCAGGGACCCATATGGGCGCCTGGACTTATACCTAGGCAAGGGTAGGCTTTTCCTGGCTTTGGGGTTACCTGCAGGTTCCGTGGACCGGTTTATGGGCGCAGGTGGGATTCGTGCTCTGGTGGGGGCTGGTTGGGCCTGGGAAGAGGGAGAGGTCAGGTTGGGAGGAATCTTTCCCTTGGGACCCCAGTTGGGTCTGGAACCCTTTACCTACGGGCCAGCCGTGATGGCAGCCTTGCGAATCCAAATTCCAGAACTTCCCTTGGCCCTCGAGGCCCAAGGATTTTGGGGACCTTTGCGCGATGCAGGAGAATTTTCCCATGGTCTCACCTTAAGAATTCTTTACGGACCGTGGGGCTTCAGCGAGGACGGGAGCTCAGGTATGCCCGATGTGGTGTTCTCTTGGCGAGAATCCGGCCTCTGTCCTGAAGCTCCATATCCATAGGTGAGAAGGGCTATAGTTCTCCGGTTTGCAAGATACAGGCGGTGCCCCTCACCAAGCTGGGGGTTGCGTAGAGTAGGGGTTGCGGAGCGAACCTGCGCCTTGATCCTCGGACTTTGGTCCGGGAGGTCCTCAAAACCGGGCTGCGACGCCGAAGGCTAGGGTGGAGCGCTGGCCCATCTGGCCGTCAAAGAGGTAGCGCTGGTGCCCTTCCAGGAAAACGCTCAGGTTAGGTACCATCCGCACCCCGGCCCCGATGAGGAGCTGGCCAAAAGCGGTTCCCTCCAGGTATAGCCCTCCGCCCACGCCAAAGTAGCCGTCCAGGTCCCCGTAGGAGGCGCGGAAGGTGAGGTCGAGGCTGGCAAGGCCCTGCTCCAGGTTGGTGAAGGGGGCCTCGTAGGCCAGGCGCAGGCCCAAGGGACCCAGGAGGGCGTCGTGGCCCAGGAGGAGCCGGCCGAACCATTCCCCGGTGACGTCCCCCCGGTAGATGGCCAGGCCCACGTACAGGGGTTGGCGGGAGGGAGTCAGGGTGCGCTTCAAGGAGACCACCTCCTCCTCCAGGGCCCGAAGGCGGTCCTCGGTACGGGCCTGGCGTTCCTCCAGGGATTTGACGCGGTCCTCCAGGGCCTTGAGGCGGCCCCCTTGCTCCTTAAGCCCCTCCTCCAGGGCTTTTAGGCGGGGCTCCAGGGCCTGGAGGCGGGCCTGGGCCTCCTCCGCCAGCTTCCGGGCCTCGGGAAGGTCCTTCAGGCGTTCTTCCAGCCCTTTAAGGGCCTCCTGCTGGGCGGTGCGGGCTCGTTCCAAGGCGGCGAGGCGGTCTTCTAAGCCCTTTTGGGCCGCCCTAAGGGCCTCCTGCTCCCGCTTCAGGGATTCTACGTCTCTGGGGTCTACCCAGGGCCTATCCTCCAAGGCCTTGAGCCGGTTCTTTAAATCTTTAAGGCCCTCCTGGGCTCCCTTAAGCTTCTCCTCCAGGGCCCTGGCTTCCAGGGCTTTCTGGGCGGCCTCGAGGCCCTTCTGGGCCTCCTCCAGGGCCTTGAGGCGTTCGTCCACCCGCTTCAGAGCCTCTTCCAGGGGACGGGTGTCCGCCTGGGGCTTGCCCTCCAGGGCCTTGAGGCGCTCCTTCAGGGCCTGTTGCTCATCCTGCAGGGCAGAAACCAACCCTTCCTGACCCTTCAGCTCTTCCTGAAGGCCCTTCACGGCGGAAAGTAGCCTCTCCACCTCCCCGGGGGATAGGCGGTCCAGGCCGTAAGCGGCTAGAAGACGGTAAAGGGCCAAGGCGGCCTCCTGCCGGGTAAGGGGCTCGCGCCAGCGGAAGGTACCATCGGGGTAGCCGATGAAGACCCCCTTGGCCACCAGAAGTTCCACTGCTTCCCGGGTCCAGGGGGAGGCAGGAGGGTCCTGGATTTCTTGGGATAGGGCTAAACCTACGGATACGATAAGGAGCATGAAAAGGCGGTTCATGACCAAGAGTATAGCCCAATCCAGGCTTCTACAGAAAAGGGGATGGTGTGGAAGGGGCTATAGTGCCCCGCATCTTCAATGCGGGGGTACATGGACCCCTTTCCACCAACCCCGCAGGGGTTGTATGATGGGAACAGAAACGGCCCGGCGGTGTTGGAGCACCCCGAGCCCGGCATCACCTGGATAGGAGGCGACGCACATCGAGAATACCACACACAAGAAAGCTTTCGTATACCGCCTGTACCCCACTCGGGCGCAGGAAGAAGCCTTGGTGCGCATCCTGGACCTGACGCGGGAACTGTACAACGCCGCCTTGCAGGAGCGCCGCGATGCCTGGCGGAAGGCCGGAAAGTCGGTCACGGTGTACGACCAGATGCGGCTCTTGGGCGAGGTCAAGGCGGCAAGGCCGGAGTACCAAGGGGTGTACGCCCAGGTCTTGCAGGAAACCCTGAAGCGGCTCGACCGGGCTTTCCAGGGCTTCTTCTCCCGCGTGAAGCGGGGGGAGAAGGCCGGATACCCGCGCTTCCGGGGGCGGGGTTGGTGGGACAGCTTCACCTTCCCCCAGGTGTGGCGGGAGGGGAAATGGGTCGGGCCGGGCAAGCCCCTGGGCAACGGCAAGATCAAGATTCCGGGGGTGGGCCACGTGCGCATCAAGCAGCACCGCCCCTTGGAAGGTGTACCCAAGACCCTGACCATCAAGCGCTCGGCGGGGTGCTGGTACGCGGTGTACGTCTGCGAGGTATCCTTTCAGCCCCTGCCCCCATCGGACAAGGCAGTGGGCATCGACCTGGGGCTTTCCCACTTCGTGGCCACTTCGGATGGGGAAACCTTCGCCCCTCCCAAGGCTTACCGCAAAGCCGAGGCCAAACTCGCCCGCACCCAGCAAGCCCTTTCCAGGAAGAAGCGGGGGTCCAACCGGTACAAGAAGTTCAAGATGCGCCTGGCCCGGCAACACCAGAAGATTGCCAACAGGCGCAGGGACTTCCACCACAAGCTGGCCAGGAATCTCGTAAACCGCTATGGCACCATCGTCCACGAGGACCTGAG
>NZ_KB905777.1 GCF_000381045.1 Thermus scotoductus DSM 8553
GAGTTCCAGCAGGAGCCGGTCCTCCTCAGGGGTCAGCTGGATCTGAAGAGGGGCTGCCATGTTGACATGATAAGGGGTTGGCACTTATGTTCGCCCCCTAAAATAGTGGCTTGCGGAAAATACCGCACCTCCTGCTGGTATTGTCCATCGAGCATGTATGCTCGAAACCTAGATGACAACCGGAATGCTTTTTATGCCTTGGTGGGTAGCGTGCCAATTTGGGAGTGGGATGAAGTAGGAGAATCTTTCGTAATAGTAGAGGTTCCTGAAGGACACAAGGCGATCCTGCGTCACGATTCCAAAAAGCCGATGTGGAAGCGGTACGTTGTCGAGGAAGTGTATCCCATCAGCCCTGAAGATTGGGCCTATATTGCTTCCAATTTTGCGAATCCTGGACGTTGGGCTAAAGAGGTGGTAGTGGTTGATTTCTAGGCACGCACTATCTCGCCAAACCGTCTCAGCACTTCGCCAGGTTTTCCGAGCCGCCCCCCTCGAGGCCACCCTCCTGGTAGGGCTCCTAGCCGCAAGCGGCCTGATACCGGTGGGGGTACTAAGCGCCACGCGGGCCTTGGTGGACAGTCTGGTCTTGGACTTGGAGAGGGGCTCCCTCACTCCAGCATTCCTAGGTCCGCTGGCGGGGCTGGCCCTGCTGTTTGCCCTAGACTTTGTGCTGGTCCCCTGGGTGACCTACCTGCAGGGGGTGGTAAACGAGCGGCTTACAGCCCGGGTGCATCTCTTGCTGATGGAAAAGGCGGCTGGATTGCCCGACCTCACCCCCTTTGAAGATGCCGGTTTTTACGACGAACTGCAGGTGCTGCGCGACCAAGCGCCATACCAGCCGCTCAACCTACTGATTTTCTTTGGCAACGCCTTCCGCGGGGGCATCGCCGTGGCTGGGGTGCTGCTTCTGCTCCTCACCCTGGCCCCCATTTTCCCCTTGCTGCTGCTCCTGGCCACCTTACCGCAAGCGCTCCTGACCTTCCGGTTGCAAAAGGGGGTGTGGGAGGCAGTGCTCTTTGGCGCCCCCGAAGCCCGGAGAATGCGCTACTACGCCGAGGTCTTACTCAACCCCGAGGGCGCCAAGGAAGTGCGCCTCTTTGACCTCCTTCCCTTCTTCCGTGGGCGCTACCTTGATGCCTTTGGGCGGCTACACCAGGGTCTTCGCCGCGCCCGTAGGCGGCAGGCCCTAGGAGCCAGCGGCTTGGTTCTCCTCAGTGCTCTGGCCACCGCGGCGGCGCTGTACCTGGGTCTGCATCAGGCTCTTTTGGGTTTGGGGGGGCTGGGTAACCTGGTGCTTCTCCTGCAGTCCGTGGGCAGCTTGCAACAGAACCTCTACGGCCTAGTGCAGGATGTCGGCATGCTGTACGAGAGCCTTCTCTATTTTGAGCGACTGGAGGGTTTCCTAGCCCGGCCTTCCGCACTGGCTCCATCGAGCGCGGGCCACCCGGTGCAGGGCTTTGAGGAGATCCGCTTTGAAAACGTGGGTTTTAGCTACCCCAATGGCCGGCGGGCCTTGGAGGGGATCTCCTTTAGGCTGCGTCGAGGCGAGCGGCTAGCGCTGGTGGGGGAAAACGGTGCGGGCAAGACCACCTTGGTCAAGCTCCTCCTCCGCTTCTATGACCCCACGGAGGGCCGCATCCTGGTGGACGGGGTGGACCTCAGGGAGCTGGACCTTGGCGCCTGGCGCCGCCTGGTTTCCGCGGTCTTCCAGGACTATGGCCGCTATGCCCTTACCCTCGGGGAGAACATCGCCCTAGGGGACTTGGAGGCCCTTTCCGACGAGGGACGCCTGTGGGAGGCGGCCAGGGCGGGAGGGGCCTTGGAACTCCTGGAGCGGCTCGGGCCGGAGGCCCTGCTCTCCAAGGCCTTCGGGGGCACGGAGCTCTCCTTAGGCGAGTGGCAGCGCGTGGCCCTCTCCCGGGCTTTTTTCCGGGGGGGCGAACTTCTCGTGCTGGACGAGCCCACGGCCTCCCTGGACCCCAAGGAGGAGGCCCACCTTTACCGGCGCTTTGCCGAGCTAGCCCAAGGTAAGACTGTACTCCTCATCACCCACCGACTGGCCTCTGTGCAGATGGCCGACCGAATTCTGGTGCTGCAGGAGGGGCGTTTGGTGGAGGAAGGCTCGCATCAGGTCCTGTTGCAGCGCAACGGCGTCTACGCTGAGCTGTGGCGGCTACAGGCTGAGGGATACAGAGGGGGCTGAAAACTCCCAGCACCCTGCACCGAAGCCCTGAACCCGCACCTACCGCAGAGGCCCCTAGCCCGCCTGGAACCCCAGCCAGGGGGTCAAGGCCTCCGTCGCCTGGTGGCTGGTGGCTAGGGCAGCCCGTGCACGTTATACACCTTCATGAAGGCCCGGACATAGGGCTCATGGGGATTAGGGCGAGGGAATCCTAGAGAAAGAGCACTTCGATATTCCTGCTCCTTACCACCTCAGCGGGGGAAGGCAGGGCTTTCCCAGCGCCCTCCTGGCCCAAAGGCGCCTGGAGGCTCTGGACCGGCTCCTGAGGGCCCTGAAGGAGGCCTTTCGGGACCGGCTCTTCCTCTCCCTCTACCACGGGCGGCTTCCCGGGGACGACCGGCGGGTGCGGATCCTGAGGAGCCTGGCCCAGGACCGGGGCCTGCCCTACGTGGCCGCCCTGGAGGTGCGTCAGGCCACCCCGGAGCTTTTCCCCCTCCTGGACGCCCTCACCTGCGCCCGGCTGGGGATCAGCGTGGGCACCTTCCCCCAGGAGGCTTCCCACCTGGAGAGGCCCCGGAACGAGGCCCTGGCCCTCCCCTCCCGGGAGGAGGCCTTAGACCGCATCCCCTTCCCCGAGGCCTGGGCCGCCGCCCGGGACCTGGGCCGGGCCCTGGGATTGCCGGCGGAACTGAGGCGGCGCCTCACCAAGACCCTAGGCCGGGACTTCCGCCACCTGAGCCCCCACCGGGCCAGGGAGGCGGAACCCCTCTTCCGGGAGGTGTTGGGGGAGGCCCCGGTGAAGGAGCTTCTCCTCCGCCTCCTCTCCCTCATGGAAAAGGGGCACGTGCGCCACCTCATGCCCCATGTGGGCGGGGTGGTGGTGGCCCCCGGGCCCCTCACCCGCTACGCCCCGATGGTGCGAAGCGCCGGGGGGGTGCGGATGCTCACCCTGGACAAGGACGACCTGGAGGCCCTGGGCCTGGTGAAGCTGGACCTTCTGGGCCTGAGGATGCTCTCCGCCCTGGAGGAGGCCCGGGAGGAGGTGTTCCGCACGGAAGGGGTCTGGCTGGACCTCGAGGCCCTGCCCCAGGAGGAAGGGGTCTACCGCCCCCTGTGGCGGGGGGAGACCCTGGGGGTCTTCCAGCTGGAAAGCCCGGCCCAGACGGCCATGTCCCGCAGGCTCAGGCCCAGGACCGGCGCCTGGGGCAGGAGGAGGCGAAGCCCCTGCACCCGGTGCTGGACCGGATCCTGGCCAGGACCCACGGGGTCCTCCTCTTCCAGGAAGAGCTCCTCTCCCTCCTGCACCACGGGGCAGGGATGGACTGGGCCGAGGCGGAGGCCTTCCGCAAGGCGGTGGCTAAGGCCCGGGACGAGGAGGACCTGGAGCCCTTACGGGAGCGCTTCCTAAGGGGCCTCGAGGGCACCCTGGGCCTGGTGGGGGAGAGGGCGGAGGAGGTGTGGCGCATGGTGGAGGGCTTCCGGGGGTACGGCTTCACGGAAAGCCATGCCCAGGCCTTTGCCCGCCACGCCTACGCCTCCTTGTGGCTCAAGCACCGCTACCCGGCGGAGTTCCTGGCGGGGGTCCTTTCGGAGATGCCGGGGATGTGGCCCCCCGCCACCTGGCGCCAGGAGGCCCGGCGCCTTGGGGTCCCCTTCCTGCCCCTTTCCATCAACCGCTCCGGCCTCCGCTACCGGGTGGAGGGGGTAGGGGGGAAGAAGGCCCTGAGGCCCCCCCCTCACCGCCGCCAAGGGGGTTTCCGAGGAGGCGGCCCGGGCCATCCTCCGGGAAAGGCTTCGGGGCCCCTTCACCTCCCTGGAGGACTTCCGCGCCCGCCTCCATCCCCCGGTTGTTTTGCCCGAGTCAGCGAAGCTATCTTGTGGGCAAACAGATTTGCGTAAGCAAGTTGCTTTGCCCGAAGGGCAAACAGATTTGCGTAAGCAAGAGGACCTCCTCCTGGCCCTGGCCAAGGCGGGAGCCTTTGACGAGCTCCACCCCCGGCGGGAGGCCCTCTTCCGGGCAGGCCTGCCCCCCGGGGGGCCCCTTCTGGCGGAGGAGCTTCCCCCGCCGCCCCTTCCCCCCCTGGCCCCGGGGGAGAGGCTCCTCCTGGACCTCGAGGCCAAGGGCTTCTCCGAGCTTCCCCTCCACCCCCTGGACCTGGTGCGGGGCCGGATGCGGGAGGTGGGGGCCACGCCCCTTTCCGCCCTTCGGCCGGGGCCCGTGCTCACCGCCGGCCTGGTGGTGGCCAAGCAGAAGCCCCCCACCGCCCAGGGCTACGCCTTTTTGGTCCTCGAGGATGGCCCCATCCGGCGGCAGGTGGTGGTGCCCCCGGGGCTTTGGGAAAGGCGGTATGCCCTCTTCCGGGATGCAAAGCTCCTCCTGGTGGCGGGGAGTTTTCCGGGGAGACCATCCGGGCAGAGGAGGCCTGGCCCCTTCTGGGGAACCCGGCGGGAGAGAACCTGGCAGAAGAAGACCAGCGAAGGCCCTAAATACCCGGGATGTCTTGGAACCTGCGCAGCGGACTTCGGGGGGCAAAACCCCTCCCCGAAGTCCGAGGCCTAGCCCCCCAAAGCCGGAGACCTACCACCGGACCCATACAACCGGCGGGCCGGGGATCATACTATACACAGCTGCATTTTTGTGCCGCAAAGGAAACTACTAAACCCGTAAGGATTGGAGCGTGCGTACTCTACACGACTTCCTTGCACTCTATTGAACTCAGTCAAGCGTTACGTTCAAGTGGTATAATCGGGGTGTCCGGAAAGCCGGACGAGGATCTTGAAAGCCGATTTTCCTCTTGCGCAAGGGCAATATGCGTTTTCACCTGCTTATCGACCGCTCCTGCAGTGGCTTTGCAACGAGCTAAACCCCGCAAAACCCCCTTTATTCGCCATGTGTATATTCCAGCCTTCATGATTCTCACAAACCCCCCCTCCAGGAGCACCGTCCAGGACGATGTTCTAAGGGGGGTACCGTTGCAAGAGATGCTTCCCCGAAAGGGGATTGCGACGCCTCCACCAGGGCCGGCCTGTAGTTCACCGTCACGCTGGGTTGCAAGAGATGCTTCCCCGAAAGGGGATTGCGACCCAACCGGTGTAGAGGGCCAAGACCTGTTCTCTGAACATGGTCTGTTGCAAGAGATGCTTCCCCGAAAGGGGATTGCGACCAGTCCAGTTACCATGCCTCTCAACCACATGACCAGTTGCAAGAGATGCTTCCCCGAAAGGGGATTGCGACAGAAGAAGAAAAGCACCAAGGCCATCGTGCCGAGCCAGACGTTGCAAGAGATGCTTCCCCGAAAGGGGATTGCGACCCTTAGGGTGGCCTTGACCACACCGCTATCAATCAGTCTGGTTGCAAGAGATGCTTCCCCGAAAGGGGATTGCGACCATAGCTAAGGGCGAGGCTGGACGCGTTTGCCCACCGCTTTCGTTGCAAGAGATGCTTCCCCGAAAGGGGATTGCGACCCGGGAGGTCAGGCCGGCTCATGAGGGCCTTGACTACAGGTTGCAAGAGATGCTTCCCCGAAAGGGGATTGCGACTCCACTATCCCCGAGTAGCGTAATCTTAGCTCCTCCTGCTGTTGCAAGAGATGCTTCCCCGAAAGGGGATTGCGACCGTACTTTGCGAACTCCTCTACGCGCATGTCCTTCAATGGTTGCAAGAGATGCTTCCCCGAAAGGGGATTGCGACCCAGGCCACCAGCCTGGGTATTTTGTTTTTATGAAGCGCCTCTATGCCATTGCCTACGACATCCCGGACGACAACCGCAGGGTCAAGATGGCTAACCTGTTGAAAAGCTACGGGGAGCGTGTGCAGCTTTCCGTGTTTGAGTGCTACCTGGACGAAGAGCTTCTCAACGACCTGCGCACCCGAGCCAGAAAGGTGCTGGACCTCTCTCAGGATGCCCTGCGCATCTATCCCGTGTCGGGCGAGGTCCAGATTTTGGGCGTGGGGCGGGTTTACGAGCTGGAGGCCTTTGGGCTGGCCTAGGCCGTGTGCAGATGTCGCCCGGCCCCGGTTCCTTCTGTGGCATCCTAAGAATCATGCAAGACCTGGCTACCCTTTGGGAGGAGTACAAACAGGCGGTACGGGCAGGAGGGGATGCCGTGGGTCTTTACCGGGAGCGCGTCTGGCCTGCCCTGCTGGAACGCTGGCGGCAGGAACCCCCCGTCCACCCTTCGCCTCAGGAGTTTGCGGTTTCCATCCACACCCTGGGCACCAGCCCCGAGGCCACGGTCCTGGCCATCCTGGGCACCCGGGCCCGGGAGGTGTATGTGCTCCACACGGACCTCACCCGCGCCCATGTCCCCCGCCTGCGGGAGGAAACCGGTAAGGAGATCTATCCCCTCGAGGTGGGCAAAAGCGACGTAGCCGCCATCTACCGGCATGTGAGGTACCTCCTCGAGCGCTTCCCCGATGTACCCGTGGCCCTGGACCTCACCAGCGGCACCAAGGCCATGAGCGCCGGCCTGGCGGCGGCGGGCTTCTTCTTCCAGCGGTTCTATCCCGAGGTGCGGGTGGTCTACGTGGACAACGACGACTACGACCCCGAGCTTCGCCGCCCGCGGGCCGGCACGGAAAGGCTCATCATCCTGCCGAATCCCCATCAGGTCCTGGCGGACGTGGACGCCCTCTTCGCCCGGGAGTTCTACGAGAGGGGGGAGTACGCCAAGGCCGCCGACCTCTTCGGGGCCATGGTGCAGAAGACCTTGGAGCGGCGCTTTGAGGTGTTCGGCCTCCTTGCGGGCATGTACCAGGCGTGGTACGCCCTGGACTTTGCGGAGGCGGTGAGAAAGGGAGAGGCCCTCCTTGGCCGCCTCGAGGCGGACGCCCTGCGCCAGCACCCCCTCAACAACCGTCGGGGCATCCTCGAGGGGCAGCTTTCCCTCCTCAGAGCGGCCCGGGATTTCCTGGTGGGGCAAGACCTGGGGAATACCCTTGGGGTCCTGGGGGTGGTGGAGACCCTCCTGCGCCTCTCCGAGCGGTCGGAGAAGACCTCCTTGGTCCTGGCGGCCCTCTACGCCTACCGCGCCCTGGAGCTCCTCCTGCAGGAGAGGCTTTTCCTCCACGGGCGCCGCGCGGACAGCCCCGCCCTCACCCCCCCTGAGGAAGGGGCCCTCCGGCAGGAGCTCGCCCGGCTCCTCCGGGTGCACGAGGAGGCCGTGCGCCTGGGTGCCAAGCTGGGCCTGTTGGACCTGGTGGCCTTTTTGCGGATCCTGGGGGACCCGGTCCTGGCCAGCCAGAAGGTGGAGGCGCTTCAAGGCTTGGCCGGGGTCCTCAAGGCCCGGAACGATGCCCTCCTCATCCACGGATTCGCCGTGCCCTCGGAAAAGGAACTCAAACAGATCCGCAACCTCCTCCAACCCCTGCTTGCGGACCTGAGGGAGCGTGCGGGCCTCAGGGTCTCCCTGCATCCTGTAGCCCTGGGGTCCACCTTTTAGAGAAAAGAGGGGGTGTGGGGGAGCTATAATCCCCCGGTTTTTAAACCGGGGATACATGGACTCCCCCACGTCCACCACAGGTGGACACGGATTTGGTAC
>NZ_KB905778.1 GCF_000381045.1 Thermus scotoductus DSM 8553
CCAGGAGCCACTCCGTGGGCTTGCCCTCCCAGTAGTGGCCGAAGAGGTAGAGGGGGGAGGTCACGAAGCCCAGGGCGTTCAGAATGGCCGCTTTCAGGGCCACCCCCGTGCTCACCTTTTCCCCCGGGCGGGGGCCCACCCGTTCGTCCACCAGGGGGACCAGCCCGATACGGTCCACGATGCTGGCCACCAGGCCCAGGTGGCCGAGGTCGTACACCTGTAGGTCGGGTGTGGCTGCCATCCCAAAATCCTAACGCGGAGGGAGGAGGGGTGCGGAATGTGGGCTATATAGAGGAGTGTGGAGTTTGCGGTTTTGGGGCGGCTGGCCTCGGAGATGGAATACGAGATCCTCCACCTTATAGAAAAGGGGGGGTATTGAATGCGGGACCGGCCTACCGCGGCGGAGCTTTTGCAGGCGGTGGGGGAGTTTCTGGAGAGGGAACTCCTGCCGGCTTTGGAGGACCCCAGGCTCCGCTTCCAGACCCTGGTGGCCCTGAACGCTTTGGGGATCGCCCGGAGGGAGCTGGCCCTGGGGGAGGCCCTGGAGGGGGAGGAGGGGAGGGAGCTTGCCGCCCTCCTGGGGCGGGAGGGGCCTTTAGGGGAGCTCTTGCGAACCCTGGCGGCCCGGATCCGGCATGGGCAAGCGCCCCCGGGAACCCTGGCCTTCCTCAAGGCCCATGTGGGGCGGAAGCTTAGGATCGCAAGCCCCAGGTACCTGGAGCGCTACCCGTGAGAAGGAGGCTTCTTCTCCTGCGGCACGGGGAGGTGGACTACTTCCCCCAAGGGCGGCCCGTGCCCCCCGAGGGCGTGGGGCTCACGGAACGGGGAAGGGCCCAGGCCCGGGCGGTGGGGGCCCTCCTCCGGGAGGTTCCCCTGGACCTCGCCCTCCACTCGGGCCTGCCCCGCACGGAGGAGACCCTGGCCCTGGTGCTTGGAGGCCGGTCCGTGCCCGTGGAGGCCTGGCCCGAGTTTCAGGAGATCCGGCCGGGGAGGCTAAAGGACCTCCCCGACCCCAGGCGGGCCTTCCTGGAGGCCTTCCGGCCCCAAAGCCTGGAGGAGCGCTTCCTGGGGGGGGAGCGGTACCAAGACTTTCTGGAGCGCGTCCTTGCCGCCTACCGGCGCCTCCTGGAGCGGGCCTGGGACACCCTCCTCCTCGTGGCCCACGGGGGGGTGATCCGGGCCCTCCTCACCCATGCCCTTACCGGGAGGCCGGGTTTCCTGCCCCTGGAGGTCCACCCCTGCGGCCTCTCCGTTTTGGACCTGGGGGAGGAGGGGGCCCTCCTCCGGCTCCACAACCTCACCCCCTATGAACCCCTGCCCCAGGACCGCAGGAGCACCATGGAGGCCTTGTGGGAGGCGTACCGATCCTGAGCGGTTACCGCCACACCCCTTGCGGCATGGTCACTGCCCTGGCGCGTACGATTGAGGTTCAAGGGGAAATCGAAGATGCTGCGGGCCATCGAGGTGGCGCCGGCGGTGCGGCGGGAGGTGGTCCGAAAGCCCGAAGCCCTTTTCGCGGAGGAGGGGAGAATGCCTCAGGAGAGAGGCGGTCCGGAAGGACCCTGGGGTGGGTAAGCTAGGAGAGCGGCCTACTAGGCCGCCTTTCTAGGAGGTGAAGGATGAGGGTAGCCTACGTGCTTTCAAGCCCCAGGGCCGCAAGCCACAAGCTCGCCCAGATGATCCTGCCGCAGTTGGAGGCGGGGGTCCACGGGGCGGAGGTGGTGGGGATCTTCTTCTTTGACGACAACGTCATGGTCCTGCAAAAGGGAAACCCCATCGGGGAGAGGCTTGCCCGGGTGGCGAGGGAGAAGGGAATCCTCCTCATGATGTGCGACCTCTGTGCCCTGGAGAGGGGCCTGGCCCAGGGGGAGCCCCGCTGGTGCACGCCGCAAGGGGAAGGGCGCACCACTCCCGGGGAGTGCCGCGTGGCTCCCCACGTGGTGGAAGGGGTGCAGGTGGGCTGCTTCCCCGACCTCTACCGGGCCCTCGAGGGGAGGGTGGACCAGGTGGTGACCCTCTAGCCTAGGCCCATCGGCCCCAAGCCCTGGCCCAGGCGCGGCCCAGAGGCCTTGCTTTCCGGCCGGGCTTGTCCTGTAATACCACCCCATGCGGGCCTAAAGCCCGCCTGGGGGCCCCGAGATAAAGTCCCAGTGGAGTTTTTTGGCGCAGGAACCAAGAGTAAAGTGTATAAGGGTCCGGAGGGGCAAATTGGCGCCCTCCGAGGGGTCTGGGACGGGCGGGCGCCCCCCTTCACACCGGGCCGGACCCCCTTTTGCTTCCTGCGCTTTTAGCTTCCAAAAGAGCTTCACGGGGCCGGCATTAGGGGGGTTCTCCCGGCCTCCTCAGCAGGCGGCAGCCCTTGTACCGCCACTCCTCCCTAAACCCAGGGGGGGTTCCTTGGCCGTAGCGGGGCTGGAGGGCTCCGCTGCCCTGGCAGACCAGAAGGCGGCTTACGTAGGCCTGGGGGGCAGAAAGGGCCAGGAGGAAGCCGGCGTCGGCGGGAAGCACGAAGGGCCGGGCCGTCCCTGCCCAGGCGAGGAGGCGATAGCTCTCCCGGTCGTCGGCCAGGGTGGATCGGGGTGGGGCCTGGGCCAGGGTCTGGCCGATGGCCCGCTCCATGGGGTCCGGAGGGGGGTTGAGGGGCTTTAGAAGGGCCCAACCCGCCAGGGCCTGGAGAAGGGCAACCAGCAGGGCCGCCCCCAGAAGGTGCGGTTTCGGGGCAAGGGGGGGCAAACCCCCTAAGGCGAAGAGGAGGAGGAGGGCGGTGGCCATGGGGAGGGTATAGCCAAAGCCCAGGGGTGGCAGGGCGAGGAGGACGAGAAGGGGGGCTAGGTAAAGAAGGAGGCCTGGCCGTAAACGGGCCAAAAGGAAGAGGCCCCCAGCCAGATAGGCGGGGCTTGCCAGGAAGACCTCTCCCAAGGGAGGGGTTTCCTGGGGGAGCGCCCTATAGAGGAAGATTCCCCCACCCGTGAAGAGCCAGCCCAGGTAGGCCCAGGCCAGGGTGGTGAAGAGGAGGGGGAAGAGGAGGACCAGGCTGGCCGCGGCCCAGGCTCGAGGCTCCACCCGTCGGAGGAGGCCGATCCCCAGGGCGAAGAGCACCCCCAAAGGAAGGGCAAAAGGGGTGGCGTAGACGGCGAGGCTCAGCACAAGGCCCGAGGCGAAGAGAAAAAAGGACAGGCCCTCTTCCAGCCAGCGCAGGTAGAGGGTCCAGGCCCACCACAAAAGGACGAGGCCCAGGACCTGGGCGAAGTCCTGGGCGAGAAGGTGGATGGGCCAAGGGGAAAGGAGGAAGCCCCCGAGCAAAACCAAAGGCAGGATCCCAGCCCGCCTTTTGGCCTCGGCCAGGACGAGGGCGAAGCCCAAGCCCAAAAGGACGGTGCCCAGGACGGGGGGCGCCCAAGGGGAGGGCCAGGGGAAAAGCAGGAGAAGGGGCAAGGGGGGGTAACTGAAGCCTAGAAACTCCAACCGGCCGCGGTCTAGGGCCAGGTACACCTTGGCCAGGTAAGCGGCGTGGAGGTCGCTGAGGTAGCCCTCTTGGGTTAGCCCCAGGGCGGCCATGCCGGCGGGCAGGGCCAGGAGTAGGCCTAACCCCAGCTCAAGGGGTAGGCTCCAGGTGAGGCGCTTCCTGCTTGCTGAGGCCATGGAGGGTTTTCTCCCAATAGAAGGGCTTGGTAAAGAGCTGGAATAGGGCTTTATAGGCGGCCACGCTGTGGAGGATCCAGTAGACGGGGTTTAAGAGGGCGAAGGGCGCCAGGGCGTAGAGCCTGCGCTTAAAGGCCGCCAGCATGTTGAGGTAGATGGCCAAGGCGTTCCCCAGGAGGAGGTTAAACAAGGAAAGGTAGAGGACAAAGGGGGGAAAGTAGGGTTCCAGGGCCTGCGTTCCCGTGAGGAGCCAAAGGAGGAAAAGCCCCCAAAGGAGGGGGGAAAGGAGAAAGGTAAGGGGGGTTCCGGCGATGAGGAGGAAAAAGGCCAGGAACTGGCGTATGCCCACCTGCTTCACGAGCCTAAGGGGCTTACGGCTGTGGACCAGGGCGGTCTGCATGTACCCCTTAATCCAGCGGGAGCGCTGGCGGATCCAGTTGCCCACGTGGTTGTTGGCCTCCTCGTAGGTGGTAGAGTTCACCACGCCCACGGTGTAGCCCCGCATGGCCGCCCGGATGCCGAGATCGGCGTCCTCGGTCACGTTGAAGGGGTCCCAGCCGCCAAGCTCGCGCAGCTTCTCCGTTTTGAAGTGGTTGCTGGTCCCCCCGAGGGGGATGGGGAGGCCGAGGCGGTCCAGGCCCGGGAGAAGGTAGTCAAACCAGTAGGAGTACTCCAGGGTGAACATCCGGGTGAGGAAGTTCTCCTTCCAGTTGAAGTAGTTCAGGGCGGCCTGGACGCATACCCTGTGCTCTGGGCCTTTCCGGAAGGCCACCAGCGCCTTTTTAAGCTGGTCCGGCTCCGGCTGGTCCTCCGCATCGTAGATGACCAAGTACTCCCCTCGAGCAAAGAGGAGGCCCACATTGCAGGCCTTGGGCTTGGTTTTGGGCTGGCCGTTGGGGATGATCACGAACTGGACATTGGCCGGGGGGCGGGCCGCCTTGGCAGCCTCGAGGGTTTCCGGGTCGTCCTCCTCAATGAGGACCAGGATCTCCAGCTTCTCCTTGGGGTAGTCCAGCCCTGCCAGGTTCCGCATCAGGAGGCCCACCACGTTGGCCTCCCGGTACACGGGAACCAGGACGGTGTAGGTGGGGAGCTCCTCCTCCTTTAGGGCCCGGACCTCCTCCTCGGTCACGGGGGTGTGGCGCTCGGCCAGGGCCCCGGCAAGGCTCACGGCGAACTTGAAGGCCACGCTGGCAAAGAAAAAGGCGTTGACCAGGAGGTTAAGAAGGATCAGGGTCTCCCTGGGCCAAAGGTAGAGGCCGAGGAGGGTTCCGAGTAGGCCCGCGGCCAAGGCCAGGTACTGGCCCGGGGTGAAGACGGTGTAGGCCGACTCCTCTGGGCTCCGGTAGTAGAGGGCATAGACCGATTGGTCTAAGAGGGGCTTTCGGTAGAACTCCCGGATGGCCCAGTCCACATCCCATTCGGTGGTGACCAGGTAGAGGGGGTTCACCACGCCCAGGTGGGCCTTAAGGGCGGACTCGAGGGTGGGGGAGGGGGCGTCGCTTACGGCCACGAGAAGGGTGCCCTCTTGGCGAAGCCGCAAGGGGATGGCCCGGTGCCTTAAGGCCTCCTCGAGGGGCCAGCGCCTAAGGAGCCTGGGGTCGGGCCGCTCCTCGGTGAGGAGAACGAAGGGGAAGCCCCATAGCTGGGAGAGGGCCTGGTAGAGTTCCTGCCGCCGGACGTAGCCCAGGGCCAGGAGGATCCGGCCGAGCCTCTCCCTGCTTCTTTGTTGGAGCTCCAGGGCCCGGGAAAGCTGCTCCTCGCTGAGGAGGCCCCGGGCCACCAGAAACTCGCCGAGTTTAGGCCTTTCCACGGCGCACCACCTTGGGGTAAAGGGCCACCAGGGAAAGGAGGGCGAGGGCGGTTAGGACCAGGTAGACCTCCTTGCGGTACCGGGCGAGAAAACTTGCTGGGGTTTCGGGCAAGGGCTGGACCCGGAGGGCGCTTTTGGAAAGGGAAAAGGTCACTAAGGGCCCTGAGGGGCCGCGGAGGGCAATCTCCCCGTGGAGGGCGAACCACCCTTCCTTTAAGGCCTCCTCCAGGAAGGGGGCGAGGATTTCCCCGGTTGTGCTGGTGTGGCTCAGGAGGAGGAGGGGGCCCTTTTTTTGGGAAAAGGCCTGAAGGGCAGCGTAGGGCCCTTCCGGCTGGACCACCAGCCAGGGAGTGCCCCGGCTGTCCACAAGGCGAAAACCCGGGGTGCGGAGGGGCGCCCCCAGGGCCTGAGGCAAACCGGGTCCACCCACGGCCAGGAGGGGGGCACGGTCGGGGGTAGGGGAGATCTCGGGGAGAAGGGGGGTTTTTGTGGTCTCCTGCAGGGCCTGGACCAGGCGGGCGGCGAGCCCTAGCTTGAAGGAGTCCAGGGGTTCAAGGTAAACCCAGAATCTGGGGAGCAGGGCCTGGGGGAAGGCATCCAGTCCCGAAAGGGCCTCGCCCCCCTCGAGGACCAAGTAGGAGGCGGGGTCCAAGGTGGCGGTAAAGGGCAGGGCGCCATAGGTGCACTGGCCCTCGGCGGGAGCGTAGCGGAAGCGCACCTCCAGGGTGTTGTTGCGCTCCAAGAGGCGGGCGGGCACGGGAGCGTAGAGGTCCAGAAGGGTCCCTTCCAGGGGCTCGGAATAGAAGGCCACCCCGTTCAGGAGGAGCTCCACGTAGCCCCTTTGCGAAAGTGCGGGGCTGTGGACGGCCCGGAGCCGGAGGCCCACCGGGTGACGCTTCGGTCCAAGATCGGCCAGGGCGAAGGCATAGGAGGCGGTCAGCACCCCGAACCCCTCCACCCGCTGGGGACCGTAGCCAAGTTCGGCCAGGCTCACCCTGGGTCCAAGCTCCTCAGGCGCCTTAAGGGAGAGGGCCTCGGTGGCCTCACCGGGGAAGGGGGCCTGCAGGAGGCCGGGCTCGGCTAGGAAGAGGCGGGCGGCCTCCCGGAGGCTGCCCAGGTGGAGGGCGAAACCCTCTAGTCTCGCACCCTCGCCTTCCTGCCAGACCACGTGGCGGACGAAGGGGTGGGGCTCAAGGGGGGCCTTGGGGAGCGCCTCGAGGCGGAGTTCCGGCACCCGCCCCGGGTAGGTCCGCGCCAGGAAGCCCGCGAGCCAAAGGACGGCTTGGGCCGCTTCGGGGGAGGGGGGGTCGGGCAGGTGGACCACCACCCGCTCCACATGGGGGGGGAAGAAGGACGCCAGGGTTTCGGGGGGCGTGGGGCGGCCGGCGAGGAGGAGGCGGCTTTCGGGAAGGACGTGCACGCGGAAGAGCTCTTGGGCAGCGCAAAGGTCCTTAGCCGGAAACTGGGTGCGAAGCGTTAGGGTTAGGAGGCCCCGCTCCACCTTCACGCCCTTGAGGGGGATGAGGAGAGAGGCTGCGGGCAGGGCTGCCTGGAAAACAGGTTGGCCCTGGGAAAGGATCTCCAGGTAACCCTGGGGGAGCCCCGGGGAAAAGGCCAGCTTGAGCTCCAGGGCTTCGGGCTCGAGGCCGGGATTCACGGGAAGGTAAAGGGTGGCCTCACCCTGGGCGCTGGTAAGCTCTGCCCCTGTCCTATACCCGAGCGTCCTTAGGGTAAGGGAATACCCTTGCCAGACCGGGGCGGTCCAAGCCAAGGGCTCGGGCTTAAAAGGTGGCAAGGGCTTGGAGTCGTAGGAGAGGGTGCCCACCTGGGGGGAGGCGGCTTGGGGCGGCCTCTCTCCTCTTTCTTGGCAAGAGACCAGGGCGAAAAGCAGAAGCAGGTAGAGGACCTTGATAAAAGTCCGTCCCTTCATCTTTGCCAGATTAAGTGCCAACCCCCTATGTACACGTCAAAACCTCCATAGGGCATAACCCCAAGGGACTTCCGCGCCTTCCTCCCCCTGCACCCCAGAGGGCAAGCGCCCAAAGGGTGAGCAGGTCCAGCCCCGCCCGGAAGAGGCTCTGTCCCAGCCTCCCGTGCTTCTTGGGCCTCACCGGACGCACCCGGTGCAGCACAAGCCCCGTCCGAAACGCCCACACGAAGGCCAGGCTCAAGGGGACCAAAAGCCGCGAAAGCCTCTCCCCCCGCGTCACGTGCGTGGCCTCCAGGTCAAATCCCC
>NZ_KB905779.1 GCF_000381045.1 Thermus scotoductus DSM 8553
AGCAGGTGAGTCTGGAGGAGCTGTGATGCCCAAAAAGCCCCTGATAGACCAGCTTCACCACGAGGACGCCTGGCGGCTTTTCCGCATCCTGGCGGAGTTCGTGGAGGGGTTTGAAACCCTTTCGGAGATAGAGGTGCCCTTGGTTTCCGTCTTCGGCTCCGCCCGCTTTGGGGAGGGCCACCCCGCCTACACCCTGGGCTACCGCCTGGGAAGGGCATTAGCGGAAGCAGGCTTCGGCGTGGTGACGGGAGGCGGCCCCGGGGTGATGGAGGCGGTGAACCGGGGGGCCTTTGAGGCGGGCGGGGTGAGCGTGGGCCTGAACATCGAGCTTCCCCACGAGCAGAAGCCCAACCCCTACCAGACCCACGCCCTGACCTTGCGCTACTTCTTCGTGCGCAAGGTGCTTTTCGTGCGCTACGCCGTGGGCTTCGTCTTCCTGCCCGGGGGGTTCGGCACCCTGGACGAGCTCTCCGAGGTCCTGGTCCTCATCCAGACGGAGAAGGTCCACCCCTTCCCCGTCTTCGCCTTGGACCGGGGGTACTGGCAAGGGCTTCTGAGCTGGATGGAGTCTCTGAAAGAACAAGGGGCCATCGATCCCAAAGACCTTGCCCTCCTTACCCCACTGGATTCCCCGGAGGAAGTGGTCCAGGCCCTTAAGGGAGTATCCTAGAAGGGATGCGCCTGGTCCTGGCCACCAGCAACCCCGGGAAGGTGCGGGAGCTTAAGAAGGGCCTGGCTCCTCTGGGCTGGACTCTTCTTTCCCTGGCCGACTTTCCCCTGCGCATGCCCAAGGAGGAAGGCGCCACCTTCCTGGAAAACGCCCTCCTCAAGGCCGCCTACGTGGCCAAGGCCACGGGCCTTCCCGCCCTGGCGGATGACTCGGGCCTCGAGGTGGCCCTGCGGGTGCGCCGTCTGCTGGAGGAAGCCGGGGTGGCCGTCACCTTGACCCGCGAGGACGATAACACCTTTTCCCCCGACAAGCGCACCGACCTAAGCCAGCGGGTGGCCTTGGCCGAGGGCAAGGATCTGTTCGTTTCCATTCATGCCAACGCCATTGCTCCCCCCCGGGCTGATGGCTGGTGCGGCCTCGAGGTCTACTACTTTGGCCCCGGCAACGCCTGCCCCTTTTTCCCAGCCCCCGCCCCACTCCAGCCCCCTCCACTGGCCATCGCCCCCAGCCCCTTAGAAACCCTCCCCACCCCACCCGACCTGGCCCAGCCCAGCCCCGAGGACGTCAACCCCATCCCGCCGCAGAGCCTGCCCACCCCCACGCCCCTTATGAACTCACTGCGCCGCATGGAGCTTTCCCGCACCCTGGCCACCCGCGTTATGGCCCATCTGTTGGGGGCCACGGCGGCTTTCAACCGGGGAGTACGCAGCGCCGATTTCTATGTCATCCGCTACAACAGCGTGCCGGCCATCTTGGTGGAAATGGGCTACCTGAGCCACCCCCTTGAGGGGCAGAATCTGCGCCAACCGAACTATCTCGACCGGCTGGCCTATGGAATTGCTCGAGGGGTGCTGGAATACCTGGAAAACGACCATCCTGTGGAGTAATAAGAAATCCCCCTAGTCCTCTCCCGTAGAATGGGGCCATGGACCTCGCCAAACACCAACGCCGCCCCCGGCTGCAACTCAAGCTGCAGCATCACCCGGATAACCTTCACGCCCTGTACCGGGAAAGCCAAGACCCCATAGAACGCTCCCGCTGGCACGCCCTCTGGCTCCTCGCCACCGGCCACCCCATCCCAAAAGTCGCCCAAACCCTGGGCTACTCCACCCGCTGGGTCCGGGACACCCTCCACCGCTACAACCAAGGCAAGCCCATGGCCGACCTCCGCCACCAAAACCCAGGCCAGCCCCCCTTGCTCCCCCCAGAACTCCAGGAGGCCTTCCGCCAGGCCCTCCTGCAACCCCATCCCCGGGACGGAATTTGGACCATAAGGAACGCCGCCGAGTGGCTCTCCGAGAGGCTGGGCCGCCCCGTGGACCCAAGGCGGGCCTGGAGTTGGATGAAGCGCCTGGGCTTTGCCCCCCTCCGCCCCCGTCCCCGGCACCGGGAGCGGGACCTGGCCGAGGGGGAGGCCTTCAAAAAAACCTCTTCTTCACGGTCTTTCTCCTGAAGTACCTCTTTCCCTGGCTGGAGTTGGAGCTCTGGGCCATGGACGAACACCGCCTGGGGCTGAAGCCGGTGTACCGGCGGGTGTGGGCGCCCCGGGGGAGGACGCCCCTGGCCTGGGTGCGGCCGCGGTACCGGTGGTTGTACGTGTACGGTTTCGTGCGTCCCAGTACGGGGGAGAGCGAGTTTTGGCTTTTGCCCACGGTGAATGCGGCTGTGTTCTCGGAGGTGCTTCGGCAGTTTGCCCGGCTTCGGGGGTCTGGGGGGAGGAAGGGGTTGCTGGTGGTGTTGGACCGGGCGGGATGGCACGTGTCCAGGCGGGTGGAGGTACCGGAGGGGGTAGGTTTGGTCTTTTTGCCCCCCTACTCTCCTGAGCTACAGCCTGTGGAGCGGGTATGGCCCTTGGTGGACGGGGTGGTAGCGAATGGGCGGGTGGATTCGGAGGAGGAGCTTTGGGAGAGGGTGGAGGCCCGCTGTGCTTACTTGCAGACCCAGCTGGAGCTTATTCGGAGCCACACTCTTTTTCACTGGTGGCCGGGGGGATGCTGAGGGAATGGATCGGGAGGATTTCATATAACCGGCTATCCTATGGGGCATGGAGCTGCTTCTGAATCTCTTGCTTATCGCAGGTGGTGTGGTGCTCTTGTACTTTGGCGGCGAGGTGCTGGTCAAAAACGCGGTGGTTCTGGCCCGTAGCTGGGGCATCAACACCATGGTGGTAGGCCTGACCGTGGTGGCCTTTGGTACCAGCAGCCCCGAACTGGCCGCCAGTCTGGCTGCGGCCCTTTTCGGCAGCCCCAGCATTGCCATAGGCAACGTAGTGGGCTCGAATATCCTAAACATCTTGCTGATTCTGGGCCTGACCGCCCTAATCCAACCCATACGGGCCCAGGCCCAGTTCATCCGCCGCGAGGTGCCCTTTATGATTGGCACCGCCCTGCTGCTCTGGGCCTTTCTCTACTTGGGCCAGCAGGTAGGCCGCTGGGAAGGGCTTTTTTCGCTGATTTTGCTGGGGCTATACATCGGCTTCCTTTACAAAAGCAGCAGCGGCGAGAACCCAGAGGTAGCCCAGGAATTCGAACAGGAGTACGGCCAGCCCGCCCAGATAAGTTGGCGCAACTACCTCGGGTTGGCTCTGGGGCTAGTCCTGCTGGGGCTGGGGGCCCGCATCCTAACCCTGGGCGCGGTAGCGCTGGCTCGAGGCTTCGGCGTATCCGAGCTGGTGATCGGCCTGACCGTCGTGGCCTTGGGCACCAGCCTACCCGAGTTGGCCACCTCGGTGGTCGCGGCCCTGCGGCGTGAGCCGGACATTGCCTTGGGCAACATCGTGGGTTCCAATATCTTCAACATCCTGGGCATTTTGGGCCTCACCGCCCTGGTACAACCCATTGACCTACCCTGGGCCAGTATCCAACGGGACATGGCGGTTATGCTGGGAGCCAGCCTGCTGCTGTGGCCCTTTCTGGTCACCGGAGCCCAGCTGAGCCGGCGGGAAGGCGCGGTTTTTCTAGCCCTGTACGCCGCCTATACCTTCTGGCTGCTGCAGGGCTAGGCCGGAGCGTGTAGGGCTGCCAGCCCCACCATGGCCCGCTCTAAGGCCAGGCGCATATCCCTTCCGGTTTTGGCCGCCTCCTCAGCCTCCATAAGAATCTCCAAGGCCCGCACCACCTTCTCCCCTGGCATCCTTTTGGCCAACAGCAAAACCTGCTTGGCGGCATAAGGGTGCATACCCAGGGCGCTGGCCGCAGCCCCCTCACCCAACAAGGGGTCTTGCTGCAACAAAGCCCAGGCCCGGGCTACCCGCACGTACTGCCAGGAAAGCGCGCCCAAAATGCGCAAGGGGTCCTCGCCGCGCTGTAAAAGCTCTTTGGCGTATTTGAAGGCCTGAAGAGGCTTACCCTCGGCAATCGAGCGCACCAGGTCGAAGCCCGAAATGGGCGTCTCCAAGGCAACGAGGGCCTGAACCTTTTCCAAGGTGAGGGGGAGCGTGGCCCATTGCAACTTCTGTAGTTCCTGATCGAGGGCCTCGAGGCCCACGGTGGGGTTCTCCGCGCTTCCTTTTGCACCCACCAAGCCCGCCAGATACGCGGCCACCGCCCCGGGGAGCTTCAGGCCGTAGTGGCGGGCACGGTTGTGTACCCACTGGGTCATCTCCTTGGGGCTGGGCACAGGATAATCGCGCCGTTGGGCATTGTCGGCATACCACCGGCTGCGTGTGGCACTGGGCTTAGGATCGAGCAGCAGCACTACGGCCCCCTGCGGCAGATGTTGCAACACCTCCCGCAGGGGTTTCCACTCGGCCTCGCCAAGGTCACGCAAATCCACCAGAGCCCCACTGGGGCCGAAAAGCCCACCGCTGACCTCCTGCACCAGCAAAGCCGGCTCGGGAGGCATCAGGCGGGGGGGCAGCCCCTGCAAGCTGGCCTCCTGCAATAAAGCCTCGCGAGCCAGGAAGCTATCCCCGGTGAAAACCTGAATCATGGGTCAACCCGGCTAGGCCGCAGGGTCTGCGTTGGCCTCGGCCGCCTGGGGGGAAGGGGCGGGCTTGGGCGCTTGCCGCTCCTCTTTTTCAGGCCGAACCCCCTGGCTCCTGGCATACTCCCCCCATACCTGCAAAAGCTGGGGCTCGAGGTCGGTCACCATACCCTGTAGGCGGGTCAGCTCGGTACGGCTAAAGCCGTTGTTCATCTCCACGCTCACTGGGTTCAGGCTGAACTTGGCCCAAGACTGGCCGTCGCGAGTCACGTAGATGTGCGGCTTTTCCTGGGCACTCCCCGATTTGACGTAAAAGCGGAAGCCGGCACGGCGCATTAGGGTCAACATGCCTTAAGTCTAATCGCCCGGCTGGCCTATGGTAGTGCTTCTGACCCTCAGTCCGCCGCCTGGGGGGCCGAGTCCTTTTCTTTGCGCAGGAAGAAAAGCAAGCCCAGACCAAAGGGAATGAAGGCCATCCACAGGTTGGGATAGGGGTAAAACAGGGCCAAAGCCAGTAGGCCCATCACCCAGCTCTCCCAGCGCCTCAAAGGCCGGCGGGTATAGCCCACTGTGGCCGCAGCCAGGAAAAGGATGGCCACCCCTGTGAAGAAGAAGCGCTCTAGGATGATGAGCCAGCCCTCGAGGCCCGGCAGGCTCTGCAGCACCGGCAAAATCAAAAGCCCTGTTCCGGTGAAGGAGAGTAGGAAGAAAAAGCCAATGATGTACTTGGCCAAGGCCACCCGTGCGGCATAGACACCGGTCAGGATGGGGTTGGTCTTGAAAACCGAGGCTGCGGCATAGCCAGAAAGGGCCACCGGGGGCGTCACATCGGCCAGCACCGCATAGTAGAAGAGGAACATATGGGTAGCCAGGGTAGCCGCCAACAGGGCCTGCTGGGGCTCGAGGCCATAGCCCTGGAAGTTGGCCGCAGCAATCTTGATAATGGCCGGGGCGGTGAGGGATGCGGTGAGCACATAGGTGGCGGTAGGCGGAACCCCCATCCCCAGAATCAGGCTAAACACTGCGGTAACCAAGGTGGCCAAGAGTAGGCTCTCCCCCGAGACCTGGCCTAAAAAGATAGAGAACTTGGCCGGTAGCCCGGTAATCACCATCATGCCGAAGATCATGTTGGCGGCCACAATGGCCGAGCCAATGGGAATAAGCTGGCGAAAACCTTCCACCAAGCCCTGGGCAATGGGCCGCAACACCCCCCGTAGCTGCCCACTGGCCGCCGCGGGATAGAAAAAGGTACCCACCCACAACCCCACCACCGCCAACGTTACCGGCAGCACAGGTATCTTGCCCAGGTTCCAGCCCAAAAGCACGGGCAGGAAGGCCCCCAGGAGCATCAACCCGATCCCCAAAGGCAGGCCCACCCGGTAGGCCGGGCTTTGCATGGCCTCCTGCAAGGCCGCAGGCCTCAGGGTAGGGTCGAGGTAGGCAATGAGCACAAAAGCCAGCAAGGCCAGATAGACCGCAGTGGCCACCTCGGTTCCCAAAAACAACATGACCACGATGAGCAGAATCGGCAGAAAAATGGTGCTGTAGCGTAGAGCATAGTTACGGCCCAGATGCCCTTCGGCCCCTACCGGCGGCAGCTTGGCCTTGCGGGTATAAAACTCGTTGTAGGCCAGGATACCCATCAAATAGAGCAACATGGGCCCCAGAGCCATAATCACCACCCACAGGTAGCTGATCTGCAGAATCTCAACCATCACAAACGCGATGGAGCCCAGCACCGGTGGGGTAATCAGGGCAATGGTGCCGGCAGTGGCCACCAAACCCGCAGCGGTCATGCGGTCGTAGTTGGCCCGCTCGTATAAAGGCTTGGTCAGCGCAGCCACAAACTGGGTATCGGCAGCCCCCGAGCCGCTGAACATGCCCATAAAGACCGAGGCGATACCGGTCACCCGGCCCGGGGTCTGGGGGGTACGGCCCACCATGGACAGCGCGATATTGGCCACCACCTTGCCCAGGCCCAGCGTGCCAATCAAACCCGAGAGAATGGTGAAATAGACGATGTACTTTGCCGAAACCCCGGTGATGAGGCCATAGATGCCGGCCTCGGTCTCGTTGTAGGACTTGCCCAGGATCAGGTCGATGCCGTTTTTAGCGCCCTGGAAGGGGCCGGGCACCAGATGGCCGTACATGTTGTAGGTGAGAAAAACCAACACCAACGAGGGCATGATGGGGCCCAGCAACCTCGAGACCAACCCCAGCACCAGAATCATAACGGTGAAGGACATGCTCATGTCCCAGTCGGTGGGAATAACCGCCCGGTTCACCAGCTCCTCGTAGTAGCGCACCTGGTAGACCCAGGGCAGAACAGCCAACAAAGCTGCAGCCAGGTCAGCGTAGCGCCGAACCCTAGGCCAGAGGCCTGGCAGCACCGCCAGGGCCCAGGCCAGCGTACCCATGGCCCGCCCCAGGGGCGAGATTTCCACCCCTGGCACATTGGGCACCCAGAAGGTGTAGAGAAAGGGCAGGCTCAAGAGGGCAAAAACCCACGTGCCCAAAGTGGGGCGGGCCGGCGGGAGCTGTGCGGTAATCAAATACCTTCGTGTGCTACCTCATAGCTCCCCCCTAGCCATTTTCAAGAGCACCCGGCTACGGATGAGGTTGTGGACCAGCAGGATGAGGTTCACCCGGGCCACTAGACCCCAGTAGGACCGAACCTCTATCCGGTGAAGCCCCAAAGAGCGTACCATCACGCTAA
>NZ_KB905780.1 GCF_000381045.1 Thermus scotoductus DSM 8553
GACGGGTGCGGGGCCTTAAGGCGGTTAGTCGGCAGGTGACGGCGGTGGTGACGGCCTTTTCCTTTGTGGCCCAAGTTCTAGCCCGGGAGGGCTTGCCTCCCACCTGGGTGGCCAGGGTGGCAGCGTGAAGGGCCTCGGAGTGAATAACCGAAAGGGGGGTCCTTACACGACCTGGCCCGCTCCTATGTTGCGAAAGGAGTAATGGATGCGGGTTGGGGACAGTTTTTAAGAATCCTTGCCTACAAAGCGGCAGAGGCTGGTAGGCAGGTGATAAAGGTAGATCCAAAGTACACAAGCCAGGACTGCCCGGTGTGCGGGTACCGGGAGAAGAAACCCTTGTGGGTGCGGGAGTATACCTGCCCCCAGTGCGGGGCTCACCTACACCGGGACATAGCGGCGGCGCAGAACATCCTGGCTAGGGCTCGGACGGAGCCTTCGGGGATGGGTACGGCATGGGCCGTCCCGTGAGAACCGAGAAGCCCCGCTCTTCAGAGCGGGGAGTCGTCACGCATCCTATACTGGAGTCATGGCCATCAAGTACAACCCCTTCACGGGTAAATACGAGTACTACGATGAGGGAAAAGAGCACAAGGAAGTCCTGAATCCCTTCACGGGCAAATACGGCGTGGGGACCGACAATGATGCCGAGGTCAACCGCTTCACAGGCAGGTACGAAGCCCGTAAGGCCAAGGACCTGTGCGAAAAGTATAACCCGTATACCGGGAGCTACGAGCTGGTACCCTGTGACTGGGAGATCCGCTACAACCCGTACACCCAGCGCTACGAGTTTGGCCCCAAGGAGTAACCTGCCCTCAGTCCACCCACTCCACCACGCTTTCCCCCCTCCCCTTCCGAACCCGAAGCCTCATGGGGAAACGCTGGGCCAGGCTTTCCACGTGGGTGATGACGCCGATCATCCGGTTCTGCCGTCCCAGCCCCTCGAGGGCCTGCGCCACCACCTCGAGGGTCTCCCCGTCCAGGGTGCCGAACCCCTCGTCCAGGAAAAAGGCCTCCAGCTTCCTGCGGGCAAGTTCTTCTGAAAGGGCAAGGGCCAGGGCCAGGCTCGCCAGAAACGACTCGCCCCCCGAGAGGGTGTGCGCAGACCGGTGGACCCCCGTCCAGGCGTCGTACACCTCGTACTCCAGGCCGCTTTCCTCCCTGACCCTAAGGCTGTACCGTCCGGAGGAGAGCTGGTGCAGGATCTCGTTGGCCCTGACCAGGAGGGCCCGCTGCAGGCGGCGGTGCAGCCATTCGGGGAAAGCCCGCTGCTGCAGGTCGCTGGTAAGGGCCTCCCAGATGCGGAACTGCCGCCGCCTTTCCCGGAGATCCTCCTCCAGGCCCACGCGGCGTTTCACCTCTCCCTCCAGGTTCACTAGCTCCCCACGAAGCTCACCCAGTTCCTGGCTGAGCTCCCCGATCTCCTGGCTGAGATCCTCCAGGCGCTTCTCCAGCGCCTCCAGGTCCTCCTGCGTGGGCGGCGTCTCGGGCAACGGAGCCAGCTCCTGAAGCCTGGCCTCCAGGGACTCCAGGGCTCCCTCGACCCTTAGGACATGGTCCCGGTGTTTCTCCCAATCCTCAAGGGCCCTCTTCTCCTCTGCCTCATCCAGGAGAAGGGCCCGTAGGGCCTTCCCGTCCCGGGGAAGGTCGGGGTTATCCTTCCAGGCTTGCTCCAAGGCCCGTACCTTCTCCTCAAGCCGGGCCAGGACGAGCCCAAGCTCTTCCCTGAGCTCCCTTCTCCCTTCCTCCAGCTCCTCCAGCCTCTTCTTCTGCCCCCGCAGGTGCCGGAGGCGCTCCTCCAGCCAGGTCATGAAGTCCTTCAGGTTCTTTCCCCCCAGCACCTGCGCCAGGTGGTGCGCCAGGGAGAGGGCCAGGCGGTGCTTCTCCTGGCCAAGGCGCCGAAACTCCTCCTCCAGGTCCAGGTCCTCCACCTCGAGGTCCGCAAGGGCTTTTTTCAGAGACCCTACGGCAACCCGTAGCTCATCCGCCTGCCGGGCCAACCGGGTTTCCTCCTTTTCCAGGGCAGCCACCACCCCCACCTTCGCCGGGGGAACCTCCTGCCCGACAAGCGTCAGCAGGCGCTCAAGCTCCACCCGCTTCCTGGCCAGCTGCGTTTCCACCTGCTTCCTCTCCCCTTCCAGCTCCTTCTCCTTCCCCTCCTCCAGGGCCGGCGGCAGGGCCTGGACGGGGGTGAGACAAAGGGGACAGGGTTCTCCCGGCCGCAGGAGGTGGCGGAAGCGGGCCACCCCAAGCTCGCCCAGATGGCGTTCCAGGTGGCCAAGCCTCTCCTCCAGCTCCTCCACCTCCGCCTGGAGGGTTTGGACCAGGGCCATGCGAGTCTGCTGAAGCCCGGCCTCCACCTACGATAGCTCCTTCTCTTGGCGGACGAGCTTCTCCTTCAGCTCCCTGGCCTTTTCCATGCGGGGAAGCTCCTCGAGGACCTCCCTTAAGGCGGCCTCGTCCTCCTCCTCCCACGGGGAAGCCTCCGGATGGAGGGCAGGTTTCTCTCCCGCCTTCCCCAGGAGGTCGTGGAGGGACCGGAGATAGGCGCGTTGGGCCCAAAGCCCTTCCAGCCGCTCGAGCTCGGCCAGGTCCAGTTCCCGAGCCAAGGCGTCACGCTCCTCCTCCAACTGGGCGTCCGCTTCCTTGAGTTCCTTCAGAAGGGCTTCCGCCTTCTCCTTTTCCGCTAGCAGATCCACGAGCTCCCTCGCCCTTTGGGAAAGCTCCGCCCGTTCCTTGTCCCCCAGAAGCGCAGGCTCCGCCTCCATGAGCCGGGAAAGCTCCTCTTGCAAACGGGCTTTTTCCCCGTATAGGGCGAGGAGGGCCCTGAAGTGGTCCCGGACATCCTGAACCTTTTTTAGCTCGCTCGTCTTCGCCTCCAGGGCCTTTTTCACCTGCCCCATCCTGTTCCGGACCTGCTCCAGGGCCTCCGGGGTGGCCTCCTTCAAGGACTCCAGCTCGGCCTCGAGGGCGGCGATCCTGCTTTCCAGGTTCCCCTTGCGCTCACTGGCTTTGGTCCTCATGTCCTGAAGGACATCCAGGCCGAAGAGGTGGTCCAGAATCTTCCGCCGCTCGCTCCCTTTGTCCCGGCGCAGGAAGCGGTCGAACTCACCCTGGGGCAGGAGCACGGTCCGGACAAAGGTGTCGTAGTCCATGCCCAGGATCCTCTCCAAACTACCCTCCAGATTCCGGCCCCTGACATCCCAGATCTGCCAGCGCTCCCCCAGGTGCTCGGCCACCCGGACCTCCCGCCTCCTGCCCACCTCCCGTTCCACCCGGTAGACCCGGCCGTCCACCTGGAAGGTGAGGCTCACCCACATCCTCTCCGCCTCGGGATGGCGCATCTCCTCGATCCTGCGGCTGCCCAGGCGGTGAACCCTTCCGTAAAGGGCGAAGGTAATGGCATCCAACAGAGTGGTCTTACCGCTTCCCGTGGGACCCGTGATGACGAAAAGATCCGCACCCTCCAGGTCCACCACCTGGCGTTTCCGGTAAGGGCCAAAACCCTCCAGTTCAATCCTCACCGGCCTCATGTTCTTCCACCTCCTGCCGCAACTCGGCAAAGCTATGGACCAGCTCCTCCCCCGGGGGGTCCCCTTCCCAGCGGCCTGCCTCCATCAGGTACTGCCGGTAGGCCTCCTCGAGGGCGGAGGGTGGGGGGTGCGCCTCGCCCCCGTCTCCTTTCCTCTCCTCTTCCCACGCCACCTCGAGGACCCTCTCCATTTCCTTAAGCGTGTCCCTCAGCTCCAGGTGCATGGGCCCCTGCACCACCACCCGGGCCCAGCCCGGGAAGGCCTCGATCTCCCCCAGGATTCGGGCCCGCTCCCCGGGGCTTTCCTGCACCTGGGAAACCCTGACCCGGAAGGTGCGGAGGGGCTTTCCCCAGTTTGTCGGCATGGGGTGGACCCGGGCGGGAAGATGGCGGTCCAGAGGGAGCTCCACCAGCACCACCCCCCTCTCCGCCCGCTCGCTGGCCCCGAAGTCCAGGGGGATCAGGCTTCCCGGGTACCAGGCGTTTTCCGCCACCTGCTGCAGGGCGTGAAGGTGGCCCAAAGCGATGTAGCGGGCCCCCGGCAGGGCTCCAGGAGGCACGGCGTAGTGCTCGGCCAGGTGCAGCACATACTCCCCACCCCCCACCCTGGCCCCCGCCACGGTGAAGTGGGCCAGGTACACGTCCGGAGTGCCCTCCTGGGCCAGGTGGGCCAAAAGGCGGCGCATCCCCTCCGCATAGGCCAGGTGGCGTTCCTCAGGGGGAAGTTCCAGGGTCTTGGCCAGGCGTCTTTCGGAAAGGAAGGGCACCAGGGCCACCCTGAGGCCTCCCCGATCCACCACCCCGCCCTCGTGGGCGAAAGCCAGCTGGCCCCGCAGCTCCACCCCGAAGCGACCCAAGAGCTGACGATAAACCCGCTCCATCCTCTCCCCAGAGTCGTGGTTCCCGGCGATGGCCATGGCCGAAACCTTCGCTTCTGCCAAACGCAGGAAGAACTCCACCAGGAGGGCTTCCGCCTCCGTGGAGGGTTGGGGGTGGTCCATGAGATCCCCGCTGACCAGGACGAGATCCACCTTCTCGGAGCGCACCAATCTGAGGACCTCCTCGAGGGCCGAGGCCACCTCCGGGGTGCGGTCCACCCCCTTCAAGGTCTTCCCCAGGTGCCAGTCCGCCGTGTGCAAAAGCCGTAAGGAGGTCTTCATACGTTTTCCACTTTCATTCTATCCAGCTTGCCGTGGGGGTTCGGGGTTGCCGAGGGGCCAGGCGCCCCCCACCCAGCCCCGGTCCACGCCTTCAAAACCCTAGCGAAGAAGGCCTGCACCCCCGTGGAGGGCGATGAGCAGGGGAAGGCCCTGATGAAAGAGGCGCAGAACAAAGCGAATCTGGGACTCCAGGACCCCTCCCTGGAAGGGAAGGTCGTAGTCCACCACCAGGATGTCCGGCGACTGGACTTTCATGGAGAACCGTAGCGCATGGGTGGTGTCGTTGAGCCTGTTGACGAAGAGAAGCCTGTCCTGCTCGGGCACCCATGGCTTAAACCTAAAGACACAGGCGAAGTGAATGATGCTCTTCTCTCGGTTAACAACCACGAGGGTCTTTAGGGCATCTCCATGATCTCCACGCACCACCAGAACCCCGTCTTGATCCACGGTGGTGTACCCTGCCATACGGCAGATCTCCTCCAGCCTGGCCCCGCTCACCTTTTCTTCTGCAATCCACATCCTCTCCTCCATGGCAGTCCTCCTCTAAGGCGGTCAGGCCGCCCAAAGCCTACGCAACTCCTCCGTGAGGGCATCCCACCTGGGTCCGGGATCCCTGGAAGAGGGTTCCTCCACCCATTGGAACAGCTCCGGGAAGTGAAAGTAGGCTACCCCAAGACCCACGGCGTCCAGCTCGTGGCTATTTCTGGGAAGAGGGCCGAGCCCAAGCCCCTCGAGGCTACGCCTCACATCCAGGTCGGAAGGCCGGTTGAGCCCGGTGAGGCGCTGGCGCCAGCCTGGGGGCTGGAAAGGATCGTGGAAGCCTCGAGGGGTGGAGGCAAAGGCGGTGCAAACGGGAAGAGTGGAGGAAAGCCTGGACGCCAGGGAGTGGGCGATCCCCTGGAGCTCCCTCCACACCTCGCGGGGCACCGAGGGCTTTCGGCCCTTGGGGAGCTCCACCAGGAGGAGATCGGGGCCGTGGCGTTCCACGGCCTGGATCACCAGGGCCTCCACCGCACCCACCACCTCCTGCCTGCCTCTCCTCGAGGCCGAAAGGGAACCATGCTCCACCACGAAAAGCCTTCCTTCCGATTCCTCCACCACCGACCAGGCGTTGTGGACCGTTCCGGGATCTAGGGCCAACACCTTCACCTTCCACCTCCCCGGGGGGCCTTAGCCCACCTCCAGGCCATGCTCCCTCCCGAAGGCCTTCATCCAGCCGATGGGGTCCTGGGCCTCCAGGAGGGGCAGGAGCTCCAACAGCCTGTCGCTAAAGCCTCCGATGCGGCTGATGCCGTTCTGAGGAAAGGCCAGGGGCGCATACCCCGCCAGGTTGATCACGTGCACGCGGCGGCGGTCATCCCCGAGAAGCCAGGGCCTCAAGGGGCGGTAGGCGTCGTCCGCCACCTGCTCGTCTGTGAGGATCACCACCCTGCGCCCCCCAAAACTCCTGAGGGCCTTGCCCAGGGCCCTCTCCAGGTAGGTGCCGTACCCTCCGGAGGTCAAGAGGTGTTCCACCATGGCCACCAGGGGGTCCCCGGGGGAGAAGGGCACGGGGATCAGGTCGTCGCTGAAGCCGAAGAGCCTCCCCCCGGCCTGGCGGTACAAAACCGCCCCCAGGGTGGCCGCCGCCAGGGCGTAGGTGCTCTCCCCCTTCCTGGACATGCGCTGGTACATGGAGCCCGACACGTCCACCAGGATCAGGGTTTCCCCTTCCAGGTCAAGCCTGGGCACCGAAGCCTCGAGGGCACCCTCCAGGGCGTGGTACACGGGGTGGGGTCTCATCCCACCCTGGGCCACCCCATCTCCAGGGCGAAGCTGGTATAGAGCCTGAAGCCACTGGTGGGGAAAGATACGCCAGCCTCGCACCCTCTCGGGATCCGCCAGCTTGGCCAGGAGGAGGTCCTGCACTTCCCTCCGGTCCAGGAGGCCATGTTCCTGAAGGTTGCGCAGGTTGCGGATAAGGGCGAGGCCCTCGAGGTGAGGCAGGACCTTACGCCAGGCCTCAGGAGTACTGCCCTCCTTAGAGATCACCCTCTCCCACAGGGGATCCTCCTCCCTCACCCTTTGCACAAAGGCCAGGGCCTCAGGCGACGCCTTCTTCCCTCGGATGAGGTAGTCGTATACCCAGGCATGCTCCCTATCGGGCGCCTTGGGGTGAGCAAGGATTAGGGCATCCCTTTGTCGGAAATGCCTGCCTTCAGCTCGGTACTTCAGCAATGCCTGGGGGCTCATGCGGTTCAGGCGCTCGGCCACCGCCTTCTTCAAGGCCTTGCGCACCTTCCAGCCCTGGCCACGCGTGTAGGCTAGGGTTTCCAAATGCTCATCCCCACGCAGCCAGACCTGGGTGGCCACCCTTTGCGCTAAGTGCCAACCCCTTATCATGTCAACATGGCAGCCCCTCTTCAGATCCAGCTGACCCCTGAGGAGGACCGGCTCCTGCTGGAACTCTCCCTGGACCCGAAGACCCACAAGAAAACCCGCCTCTGGGCCGCCATGGTCCGCCTGGCCGCCGAGGGCTGGACCGCCCCAAGAATCGCCCGCCACTTCCACAAAGACCGCTCCACCGTCTAC
>NZ_KB905781.1 GCF_000381045.1 Thermus scotoductus DSM 8553
TTGAAGGAGGCTGGGATAGTATTTCCCTTCCCGATCCCGGGGGATGGCCAGCTTCACCTGGCCAAAGGCGGTCTCCAGCTTGCGGGGGTAGTAGCCGTTCTTGCGTCCCCCGTGCTGGCGCAAGAAGGCTTCCCGGTCGGCGTCCAGGAGAATCTGCAAGACCTCGGTCACCGTCTGCCTCACCGCTTCCCTTAGCATCACCTGCAAGGTATCCTGGTCCACGGGGTACCTCCTTCCTAATCCTGGTACCCCCCTTTTATACACAAACCCCTACACATAATTCCTTACACGACCCCTGATGTTGCTCCTTTGGTAGGAATCGCAGGTGGGGCAATCCACGGTGAGGCGCATGCCAGCGGCGGTGGGGGGTACTCGGACGGTGTAGCTGATGGTCACCTGGGCCACCTGCCCCGCCTGGACATAGGCGCTCGTGGCGCTGGGAGAGGACGGTCCGGCTCTCCTACGGGCTTCACCTCCCCTTGGTGGACGCCCTGATCCTGGCCACGGCCCTGGAAGGGGGGGCGAAGGAGATTTGGACCGCGGACGCCGACCTGGCCCGGTATGAGGGGACGCTCAGGGTGGTCCTTCTCAGGCCGGAGGGGTAAGCCATCCGGTGCCAAGGCCCTCGATGGGAGGCTTTTCCACAAAGACTCGTCGATCACCTGACTGCTTAACGAGTATCACCAGGTACTTATGACCGAGCATCCAAGGGTCTAGGAGCGGACTCATTCCAGCCCACAGCCCTTGCGGAAGGTAGATATCTCCTCCAGGGTGGCGGGAGAGGCCTCCGGGAACTCCCCCATCCGTTCCTCGGTGTACACCTCCACAGGGACGGGTTCCAGCACCACCCTGTCCTCCTCGAGGCGCACAGCTAGGATCTCCCTAGGCTTCAGGCTAAGGGACTTGCGCACGAAGGCGAGGGATGCGTCCCTTTTCCGGGATGACGAAGCACGACGGTTGGGCTCAACCTGGAGGCCGGACCTTCCGAATAAAGTCCCCTGGGGTCATGATCCTAAGGGGCAGGTCTTCCCTGGACATGAAGCGACCAAAGTGCCTGACGTCACCCGTTAGCAGGACCTGGGCCCGGGCCAATAAGGCCGCCCGAAGCACCGGTTGGTCCTTCTCCGGAAGTTCCGCCGCCAGGGCTGCCATGGGCCCCTCGTGGCGAAAACCGCCTTCCCCTGGCTCCTGGATCAAGACCACACGCCTCATCAGGGCCCCGAGTTGAGGTAGGGCTTCAGGCCGCTTCCGCTCCAGGTTGTACTGGGCTTCCACCAGGCACAAGGGGCTGGTGAGAAGCTGGATCTTTTCTGCTTCGGCCAGGGCCCATATAGCGGCAAAAACCGTACCTCCTAAGGCGGCAGAAAAGAGCACATTGGCATCCAAAAACACCCTCACTCCAGCCCCCAAGCCCTGCGGAAGGCGGCGACCTCCTCGTCATCAGCCTGGGAAGCCTGGAGAAACTCCCGTATGCGCTCTTCCGTGTAGGCCTCCACCGGAAGGAGGTACACAGGCTCCAACACCAAACGTCCCTCTTCCAGGCGCACCAGCAGGGGATCGCCCGGCTTAAGGGAGAGAGCCTTGCGGAGGGGGGCGGGTAGCGTAATCTGGCCTCTGGGGGAAACTTGGAGGACAAACTTCATATTTTCAGTATAGCTGACATATCGCTTTCCTGCTAAGAGTCTTGACCCCGGAGGCCTTACCGGAGCTTCTCCTGGAAGAGCTGGCTCCCCTTATCAACGAGGACCAGGTGGTGCGGGTTCAAGTGGAGGTTGTATTGCATACGGCGCGCACGGTTCGGCTAGAATGATCCTTAGCCATGGTCCAGGTTAAGGAGGTGATGACCTCTGCTCCGGTGACAATAAGGCCGTGGGCCAGCGTACGGGAAGCGGCCAACCTCATGGCCCAGCATAGGATCGGAAGCCTTCCGGTTCTCGAGGATGGCACCCTGGTGGGCGTGATCATCAGCCGGGACCTCAGGGGGGTTCACCCCAACCGGGTGGTCATGGATGTCCTCCGAGGCCCTCCCATCTTCATTTCCCCGAAAGCCAGCCTCCTCGAGGCCCAGGCCCTGATGCAGGAGAAAGGTGTGGAAAGGCTTTTGGTGGTGGAGGAGGGGCGCCTTCTCGGAATCCTTACCAAGCGCGCCCTGGCCTTCGCCCTGGGCCAGGGCTTTGACCCCCTCACGGGCCTGCCCCGGGCCGACTTTCTGCGGAGCCACCTGGAGCGTCTCATGGACAAGGGAATCGATCCCACCCTGGTCTTCGTGGATCTGGACGATTTCGGCCTCCTCAACAAGCAGCTGGGCCACACCGCAGGCGACCAGGCCCTGAAGGAGGTGGCCAGCCGGCTCTCAGCCTTCGCCCGTAAACACAGGGGAGAAGCCTTCCGGTATGCCGGGGACGAGTTTGCCCTGGTTTTCCCCCGACCCCGCGCCCGGGCTCTCCCTCACCTTCCCGAGCTCCTGAAGCTTCCCCTTAGGGTGGGGGAAAAGAGGTTGGGCTTGTCCCTGGGGGTGGCCGGGGGGAGGCGGCGCAAGAAGCGGCCGGGAAGCTCCCGGGCCACCGCCGATGACCTCATCCGCCTAGCCAGCCTGGCCTCCACTCTGGCCAAAGGCCGTCCGGAAAAGATGGCCCTGGGGGAGGAGGTAAACCTGCCCAACACCCGGGCTCTAGAAGCAGAATCCTTTCCCGGGTCGGGGCGGTGAAGGCCATTTCATATGTTAGGAAATCGGCTACCGAATTCCATGGCCCTTGGGACAACGGGGCTCAAATGACAGGACCACATTACCGGTGGAACCGATTCATTGCGGCCAGACACATCGTAGACGGCGGAGCAAGAGGATCTGGCCCGTGTGGTCGCTGGTGTGGGCGAGGAGGCCATGGATCTCATAGAGGGCGGACGGGCTACCCATCCCCGCAGAGGGCGTAAGGAGGTGCACCGGTTTTAGGGTGCTCACTACCCCCGGCAACCCTTCCAACGCTCGGGCCAGTTCCGCTTGGAGGCACGCCCAGGCGGCGGGATCTGGGGCGTCCGGGACTTGGGGCCAATCCGTTCCCGACCGGGGAGGCGGCGCCCCTCCTCGGCAGAGCGCCTCCAGAACCACGGTCATCCGCGCAACCCAGTAGCGGATGTGGGCGGCGAGCTCCCAAATGCAGGGCCATCCAGGTAAAGCCGCCACAGGGCCTCTTGGGGTGAGGCCCGCGATCGCCTGGACCGTGGAAACGTGCCAGCCGTTGCCTTCGGCCAAGCTGAGCCGCTGGAGATGGTCTACCAAAAGCGCCGGGTCCACGTCCCTACCTCCCTGGCTCACCTGTGGCCTTCTACCTTCGAGGCAGATCGCTACCCCCTCGCACCAGCCTCCTGGATCCCAGGTAAGGGACCAAGGGCCTCACGGATCAGCTTGGCTCTCAGCGAGGGATCCAGTTCCCAAAGCGGCTACTCCCACCCCGCCTCCTTCTCCCACCCCGGCATGAGGAGGCTCCGCATCCCCGTCCAGTAGGCCACCTTGTCCTTTGGGTAGCCCGCCTTGAGGTAGTTGCGGATGGCCCGCCAGCGCAGGCGCTTGGCGAAGCTGGCCCGGGCCCGGTCCTCCTCCTTGTACCCCGCATAGCGCAGCAGGTCCTTCAAAAGGACCACCACCGTGGGATGGGTCAGGGGCTTCCCCCGGTTCTTGGTGGGGGCCGGGCTCAGGAGGAGGTGGGGAAAGGGCAGGGGCTGGTGGCTGGCCAGGTAGTCCCTCACGGGAAGCCACTCCCTCAGAACCCCCTGGGCCAGGGGGGAGAGGGGGATCTCCCTGAGCCTCCGGCCCCGCACCAAGAGCACCTCCCCCCGCACGTCGTCCCGCCACAGGTCCAGGGCCTCTCTCAGGTTTAACCCCACCTCCCCCAGCATCACCAGGACCACCTTGAGCATAGGACGCCAGTAGGCGGGGGTGAAGTGGTCGGTGGCCTGCCACACCCGCTCCCAGACCTCCTCGGGGATGGGGACCCTACCGGAGAGGAGGGGATACTGCCGGGGCGGGTACTCCACATGGGGCGGCATGGGATGCCCGGCCCACTCCAGGAAGGGCCAGAGGTAGCCCAAAGCCCCCCGGGCCCGTTCCACCGTGGCGGGGGCCAGGGGACCCGGAGGCCCCCCGGGGAAGCCCTTCTCCTTGATCTCCAGGAGGTAGGCCAGGATGTCGCCCGCCTCGAGGGCCGGCCACTTCCGCCCCTTCAGGGCCAGCCAGAGGACGAACCTTTCCACCATGTGGGGCACCACGGTATCCGGCCTCCTCCGGTGGCGGACCAGGTAGGCCCAGACCCCTTCCGCCAGGACCCGCTCGTTCCAGGTGGCCAGGGCCTCTCCCACCATGCGCTTCCGTTCTTCCGGGATGTCCCAGGCCTCTAGCGGTAAACCAACTACCAACTTCCTCGGCATAATCAAGCCCCCCCAACAGAACCAACCACTAACAGCTCCTCACCTCAACCCCATTTTCACACATCACAACCCCATGCTAACCCCCTCCAAAAACCTGTAGCCGCCGCTGACGAGCGTGCGGGACTTCGTAGGGTAGCTCCTATATGCCGCTTAAGATAGTCGTTTACCCTACAGACGGGAAACGTGGATCCCACAAAACCAAAGCTGGCTACCCCACGGTCCTCTGCCAGAGGGCCCTCAACCTTGGGTCCGGTTCCAAGGGAAATGGACCCTCCACCATCACCTCAGGGAAAGCCGGATGCCGAGGATTGAGGACTAAGTTCCAGCCCTCGGGGACCAGAACAGAGGGGACTATGAGCGCCAGGGCCTTTTTCCCCTCAAGGAAAGCCCGCCCGACGTCCTGGGTAGAGGATGGATGAGGCAGTGCCCGCCAGTCCACAGGCAGGGCTTCAACCTCAGCGATCAAATCATCCGGCACCTGCAGGCGGAAGTAGACATAGCCCTCAAGGGAAGGAAGCTCTAAGGCATAGGCCAACCACTCCAAGACCGCCAGGGCGAGGTGCTCGCTGGCGTAAACGGCGGGATAGCCCTTGGGGTTCCATCGTCCACCCCGCAGGGCAGCCCCCCTCCCCGTAAAAGCCGCCTGAGCGTAGGTACCCTTCACCAGACGGTATGCCCGCAAGGCCGTCTCTTTCCCCTCTTCAGAGGTAAACCCCTTCCTCCAGGTTGTCCAACAGGTCAAAGACCGCTTCTAGCCCCGCCTCGTTCACCGAGAGCTCCAGCGGGCTCTTACCTCCTAGGGCCGGATTGGGCGTCCTTAGAAAGCGGCGAGCCCTGGAGGCATCCCCGTGGAAGAGCACTGCCCGCTCAAACAGGCGATAGAGGCGGTAAAGGCGGTCGGACAGCTCGGGACTAAGCCGCTCTCCCTGCCGCTGTAACGTCCGGGGAGTGGTCCGCAAAAGCCGGGCCAGCTCCCCCTGGGTGACGCCGAGGCTTTCCTGAAGCTCTAACAGGACCTGCCTGGGAAGACCCTCCTCCAGGGCCAAGGCCCGGGCAACGGGATCTTGCGAGAGAAGCATAGGCCTATTGTCGCATGGTGAGCGACATACATCAAGCCCCATGGAAAGCGCTAGCGGGGGCCTGCGGGTATCCCGTGCAGGGAAAGCCCAAAAAGCACACCCTGAGGAGCGCACGTCCCTAGTCATCTACCCCGGACTGAACTCCGAGGCTTGCAGGTGGCACGATAGCCATGCATGGCATCTCGTACCCCCGCGTTCGGCTGGATGACGGCAGCCCGGCTTGCAATATTGCAAGCCGCGACGTAGTCCGCAGCCCCAGAGTAGCCGCAGACCACACAGCGAAAGAGTGCCTGCGTTGGACGGTTCGCCTTCTCGGTATGTCCGCAGGCTGGACATTGCCGAGAAGTGTTCGCTGGGTCAACCCAAACCAAAGCTACTCCGCTCCGTTCAGCTTTGTACCGCAGTTTTTGGCCCAGGTCATGGAACGCCCAGCTATGCAGCGTAGCCCTCTGGGGCTTGCGAAGCCGTACCCGCTCGCGGATGCCCCGGAGGTCTTCCAGGGCGATGCCGCGCCCGGTGCGTTGAGCCTTGGCTACGATGCGTTTGCTGATGCGGTGGTTGAGGTCGTTGGCAAAGCGTTTCTCTTTGCCCGAGAGCTTTTTCAAAAGACGCTTGGCCGACTTGGTGCCTTTCTTCTGCAACTTCCTCCTGAGCCTTCGGTAGCGGTGTCTGACCGAGTTGAGGTGCTTGCCCGAGTAGGCCTCCCCGTCCGAATCGGTGGCGATGTTGACGATGCCGAGGTCAACCCCGAGAAAGCCGTTTGGGGCCATGGCGGGCGGGTCGTCGTACTCGCACCACAGGTGGACGTACCAGGAGTCCCGCCCCCTGACCAGAGTCCCGCCCTGGATGCTTTTGGCGGTTCGCAGCAGGTGGCGCTGATACCCGGCGATGCGCATGGGCACCCTCGCCCGCCCATCCACGGTGGAGAGGCTGACGGTCTCGGTGTCCACGTTGACCGACAAGATGCGCTGGTCGTAGTCCACCGAGGTGGCCTTGAAACCGCCTGCCTTATGACCTTTGCGCTTGCCCACGCGGGCAATAACTCGCACCGCCAGGTTGGCGCTGAGACCGAAGCGTTCCCGAAGTTCCCGGTAGACCAGTCTTTGCAGGGCGAACTTGTTCCAAGCGTTCTCCTGACGCGCCACCTGCAAGGCGTAGTTACAAGCGTTGGCAAACTGTTCCACCGTGCGGGAAAGCTTCTCGGCTGTACTCGCATCGGGTATCAGCTTGCACTTGACGGACAGGAGGGACATGCCTTGACTGGTTATACCACAAAGTCGTCGGCCATGTACCGGGCTTCGCCCGGCTTCCGCTTCCTCCCCGCATTGAAATGCGGGGCATCTGCGAAAGGGGTTCTGTGA
>NZ_KB905782.1 GCF_000381045.1 Thermus scotoductus DSM 8553
TCTCGCAATCCTCGCCTACAAAGCGGAAGAAGCTGGTAGGCGAGTCATCAAGGTAGACCCCAAGTACACCAGCCAGGACTGCCCGGTGTGCGGCCATAGGGAGAAGAAGCCTCTCTGGGTGCGGGCGTACACCTGTCCCCAGTGTGGGGCGCTTCTCCACCGGGACGTGGCCGCAGCCCAAAACATCCTGGCTAGGGCCTGGACGGGGCCTTCGGGGGAGACCCCGCGTGCTTTCCCGCAGGGAAACACCCCGAGAAGCCCCGGACTTTAGTCCGGGGAGTCGTCACCCCAAGGCTGGCTCCGGTGGGTGCGCTTTGGCCAGGGCCTCGAGGGCTTCCCTAAGCGCCTCTATCCCTTTCAGGAACTCTTCCACCTCTATGTGCTCGTGAGGGGTGTGGTCCAGGGTGGAATCCCCGGGGCCGTAGGCCACCATGGGCACCTTCCAGTGGGGGGCCAGGACGTTCATGTCGCTGGTCCCGGTCTTCAGCTTGAAGACGGGTTTTCCCCCAGCCTTGCGGATTCCTTGCCTGAGGGCCCGGGTGAGGGGGGTGTCCTTGGGACCCAGGTAGGGTACTTCCCGGCCGAAGAACTCCAGCTCTATGGTCGGGGGAGCGTAGGCGGTGAGGTGGTGGATGGCCTCCTCCGGGGGGAGTCTCGGGGGAAGGCGCAGGTCAAAGAACATCTCCGCCACCTGCTTGAGCTCTGCAGGCTGGATGCGGAAATCCCTTAGGGTGTACTGCACCTGGTCAAAGGCCTTTTGCCCCACGTTCATGGCCTCCGCCCAGGCCTTGATGGCCACGAAGTAGCTGATGAGCTCCTCGGCGGCGTTGGGCTCGTGGTGGGCAGAGTGGAAGTTGTCCTTTTCCCGCCTGGCCTTCACCAGAAGCCTTCCCTTGTACCCCAGGGTGATGCCCTCCCAGCCCGAGGGCTCCCCGATGATGACGTAGTGGGGCTTGAGCCTTGGGGCCACGAAGCGGGCTCCCTTGGAACTGGGGGCCTCCTCCTCCGTGGCCCCCACCAGGTGAACGGTAAGGTGTTTCCTTGCTTCCTCGGAAAGCCCGGCGGCGGCGAAGATCATGGTCACGAAGGGGCCCTTGGCGTCCACCGCTCCCCGGCCGAAGAGCTTGTTGCCCTCCAGGCGTACCGGCACCACTCCGGGCACGGTGTCGATGTGCCCCAGGAGGACCACCTGGATGGGGCCATGGCCCACCTGGCCCCGGGCGTTGTCCGCCTCGTCCACGAAGGCCTTGAGGCCCAGCTTTTCCATTCCCTCCGCCAGGTACTCCGCCACCAGGCGCTCCTGCCCTGAAGGGGAGGGGATCTCCAGGGCCCCTTTGAGGAACTCAACGGGGTCCAAGGCGCTTGTGCTCATACTCCTCCTTGCTCCATCCCACGTCCCGGAGGATCCCTAGAAGCGTTCCCGGGTGAAGGAGTTCTCCTGCGTGTACCGGCACCGTGGTGGCTCGGCCGTCTGGGTATTTAAGGCGCACGTGGCTTCCCCGTACGCGCACCACCTGGAAGCCTTCTTCCTGTAGGAGGCGGACCAGCTCCTTCCCGGCGATGGGGGTTAGGCGGGGGCTCACGCGGCTTCGATCTCCAAATCCCCGGAAAATCCCCGCACGACGACTTCTTCCTCCGTGTCCAAGGATACGGCTATGGCTTCCTGGAGGCGTTCTAACAGCTCGGCGAAACTCTTGGCCTGGGTGTGGGCTCTAAGTTCCGGGACATGGGCCACCAGGTAGCCTTCCTCGTCCCGTTCCACTTCCACGTGGAAGCGCTGCCTCATCCCGTTAGCTTAGCACAGCCCGCACCGCCTCCACCACCCGCTCCAGATCCGCCTTTTCGATGACCAAAGGGGGAAGGAAGCGGATCACCGTGGGGCCGGCTTGTAAGGTCAGCACCCGGTGCTCCTTTTCCAGGCGCTCGATGTAGGGGGCAGCCTTTTCCTTGAGCTCGAGGCCCACCATGAGCCCAAGCCCCCGCACCTCGCGGATCTTGGGGGAGGGGATCTCCCTCAGCTTTTCCATGAACCAGGGCCCGAGTTCGGCGGCCCTCTCCCATAGCCGGGTGCGCTCCAGATAGCGCAGGGCGGCTACCCCGGCGGCCATGGCCAGGGGATTCCCCCCGAAGGTGGTGCCGTGGCCCCCCTTGGGCATGCTTTTCGCCACCTCCTCCCGCATCACCGCTACCCCGATGGGTACCCCGCCCCCAAGGGCCTTGGCCAGGGTGAGGATGTCGGGTACCACCCCATAGTGCTCAAAGGCGAAGCGCCTTCCCGTGCGCCCCATGCCGGTCTGGATCTCGTCCAGGATGAGGAGGGCCCCCTTTTCCCGGGTCACCTCCCGGGCGGCCTCCAGGAACTCCCGGGTGGCCGGGCGCACTCCCCCCTCCCCTTGCACGGGCTCGAGGATCACCGCCGCGGTCTCCTCGTCCACCGCCTTCCTCAGGGCCTCCACATCGTTAAAGGGGATGAACTCCACGGGGCCCAAGAGGGGCATGAAGGGTTCCCGGTACTTGGGCTCCCAGGTGACGGAAAGGCTTCCCAGGGTGCGCCCGGAGAAGCCCCGCATGGCGGCCACCAGCTTCCGCTTCTTGGTGTGGGCCCAGGCGAACTTGATGGCGGCCTCGTTGGCCTCGGTGCCGGAGTTGGTGGGGAAGACCCGGTTGAGCTCGGGGGGAAGGAGGCTTACCAGGGTGCGGTAGAACTCCCCCCGCATGGGGGTGGGCAGGGTCTGGGGCATGGAGAGGAGGGTTTCCGCCTGCTTCTTGATGGCCTCCACCACCTCGGGGTTGGCATGGCCCAGGTTGGCTACCCCGTAGCCCCCCACGCAGTCGATGTACTCGTGGCCCTCGGCATCCCAGACCCGGGCTCCCTGCCCCCGTACCAAAAGGAGGTCGTGCTTGGTGTAGACGCCAGTATCCAGGCTCTTCTCCGCTTCCAGAAGGGTCCGCCATTCCACATTTACCCCGTTTACCCCAACCATCCTCACCTCCAAAAGAAAAGCCCCCGGGCGGGCCCGGGAAGCCAGGCTTCCCAGGCCCCATCAGGTTTTGCCCCGGGCGGCCATCTCCCCTTCAGGGTAGGGGGGCGGGACCACCTTGTCAACGGATAGACTGGGGAGGTGCTGGCCTATGTGGGCTTGGGTTCCAACCTGGGGGACCGGGCGGGCTACCTTTTGCAGGCCCTTTCCCTCCTTTCCCGGCTTCCTGAAACCCGGTTTTTGCGCCTTTCCCCCGTGTACGAAACCGAGCCCGTGGGCCCACCCCAGCCCCCCTACCTGAACCTGGTGGCGGAGGTGGACACGGGGCTTTCCCCACGGGCTTTCCTGGAGGGCCTCCTGGGGATAGAGCAAAGCCTTGGGCGGGAGCGGAAGGAGCGCTGGGGGCCGAGGACCATTGATCTGGACCTTCTCCTCTACGGGGACCTGGTCCTGAGGGAGGTGGGCCTCGAGGTGCCCCATCCCAGGCTCCACCAGCGGGCCTTCGTCCTGGTGCCCCTGGCCGACCTCGTCCCGGAGGGGCGCCACCCGGTGCTCGGGCGCACCTTTGCCGAACTCCTCGCCCCCCTGGACCGAAAGGGGGTGCGGCCCTTTGTGCTATAGTGGGGGCATCGCGGATCCTAGCCGCGCAAAGGGAGAAGGAAAGTGGAGCTAGAAGCTGGAAGCGTTGTAGAGGGCCGCGTGGTGCGGGTTACGGATTTTGGCGCCTTTGTGGAGCTCCCCGGGGGCGAGCAGGGCCTGGTGCACATCTCCCAGATCGCCCACGAGTTCGTGAGGAACGTGCGGGACTTCCTCAACGAGGGGGACATCGTCCAGGTGATGGTGAAGGGCCGGGACGCCAAGGGGCGTCTGGACCTTTCCATCAAGGACCTCACCCCCGCCCCGGAAGGGGCTCCGCCCCCCAGGCCCAGGCGCCTGCCCAAGCAGTCCCCCGAGTTTGAGAACAAGCTCAAAAGCTTCCTCCGGGGCACCGGGGGCTTTGGCGGCAAGGGGGGCAAGAAGGGCGGCAAGAAAAAGCGTTAACCCCAAAGGGTTCCCCCCGGGGGTGTATGCCCCCGGGGTTTTGCTTTAAAGTGATGGGGTATGGTGAAGCCCATAGAGGTTACCGACGCCAACTTTGACCAGACCTTAGGCGGACACCCCCTGGTCCTGGTGGACTTCTGGGCGGAGTGGTGCGCTCCCTGCCGCATGATCGCTCCCATCCTGGAGGAGCTGGCCAGGGAGTACGAGGGGAAGCTCTTGGTGGCCAAGCTGGACGTGGACGAGAACCCCAAGACGGCCATGCGCTTTAGGGTCATGAGCATCCCCACGGTGATCCTCTTCAAAAACGGCCAGCCGGTGGAGGTCCTGGTGGGGGCCCAGCCCAAGCGCAACTTTGAGGCCAAAATCCAGAAGCACCTCCCTGCCAGCGCGTGAGCATTAGGATCGCCCTGGACGCCATGGGGGGGGACCGGGCCCCCGGGGTTACGGTCCAGGGAGCCTTCCTGGCCGCCAAGGAAGGGGTGGAGGTCCTTTTGGTGGGGGAGGAGGCCCGCCTGCGGGCCGAGCTTGCCCGCCTGGGGACTTCCTTGCCCATCCACCATGCTCCAGACTGGATTCCCATGGAGGAGCATGCCACCGAGGTGAGGAAGCGCCGGGAAAGCTCCATCATGGTGGCCATGGACCTTCTAAAGCGGGGCGAGGTCCAGGCGGTGGTGTCCATGGGCCACACCGGGGCCACCATGGCCGCAGCCCTCTTCACCCTGGGGCGGGTCAAGGGGGTGGAAAGGCCTGCCCTCTTGGTGGAGTTCCCCAGCCAAAGGGGACGCACCTTCCTCCTGGACGGGGGAGCCAACGCCGACTGCCGCCCCTCCTTTCTCGTTCAGTTTGCCGCCATGGGCCTGGCCTACGCCGAGGCCAGCGGCCTTAAGGACCCCAAGGTGGGCCTTCTTTCCATCGGCGAGGAGGAGGGGAAGGGCAACGCCCTGGTGCTGGAAACCTACCCCCTCCTGAAGGATGCCCTGGGAGAGCGGTTTTTCGGCAACGTGGAGGGGCGGGATGTCTTCTTGGGCACCGCGGAGGTGGTGGTCACCGATGGCTTCACCGGGAATGTGGTGCTGAAGCTTTCGGAAGGGGAGGCCAAGGTGCTTTTGGGCTGGGTCAAGGAAGCCCTTACCGGAAGCCCCTTGGCCCGGCTGGGGGCTCTTTTGGCCCGGGGGGCTTTGCGGAAGGTGAAGGAGAAGGTGGATCCTTCCCAGTATGGGGCCATGCCCCTTTTGGGGGTGGAGGGAGCGGTCTTCATCGGCCATGGCTCCGCCGATGCCCTGGCGGTGAAAAACGCCCTTCTTCGGGCCAGGAGCCTGGTGGCGGCAGGGCTTTTGGACCGGGTGCGGGCGGGTCTTTCCGCCCTACACGTCTAGGATCACCTGGGCTTTCCATGCCCCATTTTCCCGGCTCACCTGCAGGCCGTGGAAGGTGGCGCTTTTCACTTCTCCCTGGAAGCCAAAGCTCTCCTGGAAGGGCTCACCCCAGAGGGTGGCGGTGAGGCGGTAGCCCCCGGCTTCCTTGTTTACCTGTACCCGGGCCCTTCCGGGCACGAAGCCCTTGGTCTGGATCAGGTAGATGAGCTCGTTGAGGAAACGGACCAGGAGGGTTTCCAGGTCCTCCGCCTCCAGGGAAAGGCGCCTGCGCCGGCTTCCCCCTTCTGGGGGAAAGAGGAACATCACCTGGAGAAGCCCTTTAAGGGCGGCCTCAAAGAGGCCCTCGAGGCTTTCCGCCTCCAGGAGGAACCCCACGTCGGCGGTGTGGTCCAGGGGCTTCACCACCATGGCCCCTCCTGGGTGCCCTCCGTTCCGGGGAGGTGGAAGGTTTCCGTCCAGAGCCTTTCCGGATACCTTTCCATGAAATCCAGCAGGGACAGGGCCTGGGTCCGGTGCTGGGCCAGGGCCTTGAGCTTCCGGGCCAGGGCCCATTCGGGTAGGTGTAGGCGGTGGGTGACGGGCCAGGGGCCTTCGGGCCGCACGAAGTACACCACCCGGGCCAGGCCCTCCGCCGCCCTGGTGGCGTAGCGGCTTGTGGCCACGTGGTCGGGGTGGCCGTTGATGCCGTCTGGGGGAAAGGTGAGGACATAGCGGGGCCCTTGGGCAAGAAGCCTTTCCTGGATGGCTGCTTCCGCCTCGGGGTGGTGGAGGAGGCCTTTTCCCGAGGCCAGGCCGCGGGGGCCCTCCGCCGCCTCTTTGGGGCCCCTGGACTCCAGGTGAACCGCCTGGGGTAGGGCGTTGGGGAAGGAAAGGACCTCGAGGAAGTCCACCTCCAGGATCTCCGCTGCCCGCTCAAGCTCTTGGGTCCGCACCCTGGGCAGTTCCTCAGGGGGGCAAAGCCCCAGGGTTCTCCCCGCCTCCCCTCGGGTGAGGGTGAGGATGCCCGTCCTGAGCCCGGCCCTTTTGGCGAGGAGGAGCGCCCCACCGGCACCAAAGCTTTCGTCGTCGGGATGGGGGACCACCACCAAGAGGTCCAGCATGCAGACTTGACCTATATGCGGCTCCTGGAGTAAAGAGGGGGCATGACCCTGCGCGAAGCCCTGTCCCAGATCCCCGACCCCCGGGCCCGCAACCGGCAGTACCCCCTTTGGGGCCTCCTGGCCCTCATCCTGGTGGCTTTTCTTTCCCGCGTGGACTCCCTGAGGGGCGTGGAACGCTTCGCCCGCGCCAACCCCCACCTCTTGCCCCACCT
>NZ_KB905783.1 GCF_000381045.1 Thermus scotoductus DSM 8553
CGGTTTGGTCAGCCTGTGTCACGCGGTAGCGTATCTTGAGGGCTATCTTGGAAACCGGGGGATTATAGCTCCCCCACACCCCCTCTTTTCTCTAAGGGCCTCGAGGGGGGATGAAATGCCCCGTTGAGTATGGCTTTGCATAGGTCGTCCTCAACCCCATCCCCGGAAGCGCGTAACCTAAGGGCGTGGAGCTTTTGCGGCCGGAGGCCACGGTTCTCTCCCTGGGGGACAGGGTCCTCTCCTTCGACCGGGAGGGACGGCCTTACCACTACTTCCGCCAGGGGCTCACCTACAAGAGGGCCTTGGACGGAAGCCTGCGCCTGCGCTACCGGGAGGGGGAGAGGAGGAGGCGACGCCTAGAGAAGGCGGAGGCCCTGGAGGTCTACCGCGAGATCCTGGGCATAGCGGAGGCCCATCTCAAGGATCCCGGACGCCGGGAAGAGGTGCTTCGCTGGACCCCGGAGGCCCTTTCCGACCCCACTCCTTATCGCCGGGCCTACGCCTGGCCCGTGAGCATTCTCCCTCCGGATGCCTACCTTTCCGTGGTCCTTCAGGCCACCACGGGATGCACCTGGAACCGGTGCGCCTTCTGCTCCTTCTACCAGGACCGCCCCTTTCAGAAGCGCAGTCCCGATGCCTTCCGGGAGCATGTGGAACGGGTTTTGGAGCTTTTGGGAAGGGGAAGGCTTTTAAGGAGGGGGGTTTTTCTGGGAGATGGCAACGCCTTGGCCCTGGGCGAGCCCCTTCTTCCCCTACTGGAAGAGGTTCGGCGGGCCTTTCCCGGGGAGCCCATCCTGGGCTTTTTGGACCTCTTTACCGGGTTGAAGAAGGAGGCTACTTGGTGGGAAAGGCTTAGGGCCTTGGGGCTTAGACGGGTTTACATTGGCCTCGAGACCGGGCATCCCCCGTTGCTTGCCCTCCTAAACAAGCCCGGGCACCCCCGGGAGGCCTTACCCCTGGTGAACGCTTTGAAGGAAGCGGGGCTTTCCTTGGGGGTAATCCTCATGGTGGGGGCTGGGGGCCTAGCCTACGCTGAGGCCCACCGCCGGGAGAGCCTGGCCCTTTTGGCCGAGCTCCCCTTGGGGAAAGAGGATGTGGTTTACCTATCCCCTTTCCAGGAGGAGCCGGGTACCCCCTACGCCCTCCTGGGCCTAAAGCCTCTTCCCGATGTGGAGGCGGAGCTTGCTGCTTGGGCCAGGGAACTCCGCCGCTTGGGCCTGCGGGTGGCCCGGTACGACATCCGGGAGTTCCTCTATTAGGGCCAGCGCACCCTGGCCTCTTGGTATACTCGGGCCATGAGCGCCTCGCATGAACGGGAACTCTATGAGGCCTGGGTGGAGCTCCTTTCCTGGATGCGGGAATACGCCAGAGAGAAGGGGGTCCGGTTCGAGAAGGAGGCGGACTTCCCCGATTTCATCTACCGCATGGAGCGCCCTTATGACCTTCCTACCACCATCATGACCGCTTCCCTTTCCGATGCCTTGGGGGAGCCCTTCCTTCTTGCGGACGTCTCTCCCCGGCACGCCAAGTTGAAACGCATCGGCATCCGCCTTCCCCGGGCCCACATCCACCTGCACGCCCACTACGAGCCAGGGAAGGGCTTGGTGACGGGGAAAATCCCCCTTACCAAGGAGCGCTTCTTCGCTCTGGCCGACCGGGCGCGGGAGGCCTTGGCCTTCGCCTAGCCCTCGAGGGCCTCCCATAACTTCAGGACCACCGGATGGAGGAGGGGAAAAGCCTGGCGGGTGGGCTTGAGGCGGAGGCCTTCCACTTCCAAAAAGCCCGCTTTCGCCAGGGATATAGCGGCAGGCTTTAGGCTAGGCCAAAGGCTTAGGCCCGTTCTCCTCTCCACGGCCTCCACATCCACCCCCTCCTTCAGGCGCAGGCCCAGCATCAGGCTTTCCTTGGCGTGTTCTAAGGGGGAGATGGCCTCCTCCTGAGGGGGTTCCCCCAGGAGCCAGCGGGGAAGGGGAGGGTTGGTACGGCGGAAGGCGTAAACCGGCCCCGTGCCCGGGTACTGGCCTGCGGCACTGGGACCCAGGGCCAGCCAAAAACCATTCCGCCAGTAGGCCAGGTTGTGCTGGGCTTCCTCCCCGGGTTTGGCGAAGTTGGAAACCTCGTAACGCCAAAGCCCGGCCTCCCCCAGGATCTCCTCGGCCTTTTCCATGGCCCAGGCCTCCCGCTCCGGGTCCTCCTTCAGGCCCAGGAGGGCGAAGGGGGTACCCTTTTCCACCTGCAGGGTGTAGGCGGATACGTGCCCCACTCCTAGGGAGGCGGCCTCCTTTAGATCCTTCTCCACCTCCTGCATGGGCAGGCCCAGGATGAGATCCAGGGAAACCCGGAAGCCCCCTTCCAAGGCCATCTCCACGGCCTTCAAGGCGCCCCTTCGTCCATGGGCCCGGCCCAGGAACCGCAGCACCGCTTCCTGGAAGCTCTGGACCCCTAAGGAGAGGCGGTTCACCCCGAGGTCCTTGAGAAGGGCCATCCGTTCCCGGTTCAAGGTGCCGGGGTTGGCCTCGAGGGTCACCTCCGCATCCGCTTCCAGCCTCCAGGGAAGGGCCTGGAAGAGGGCGATGAGTTCCCGGTCCCGGAGAAAGCTCGGGGTACCCCCGCCCAGGTAGAGGGTCTTTAGGGGCTCAGGGTGGATCTCGTAAAGCCTCTGGGCTTCCTCCTTAAGGCGTTTCAGGTAGGCTTCCACCCACCCCGGGCCCCGGCGCACCACGTGGAAGTCGCAGTAGGGGCAGAGGGTGGGGCAGAAGGGGACGTGGAGGTAGAGGCTGGCCATTCAATCCTGCGTTAAGACCCTTTCTGCCCAGGCCACGGCTTGCTCGGCCAGCAGAAGAGCCTCTTTCCAGTCCTCTTCTGTGGCCTCGGGGAGGTCCCCCGGGTAGCGGCCCGCCACGGCGAAGGGGTTAAGCCGAACCAGGTCTTCTAGCCCTGGAGGCACGGGGAGGTGGGGGCGGATCAGCTCCAGAAGGCGTGCCAGGTCGTGGGTTTTGGGAAAAGGGATGCCAAGGGCGATGAGGAGGGCCTTGAGGGCCTTTTCCGCAGCCTGCTGGGCGTCAAAGCAAGGGTCATCCCAGACCACCTCGGGGCTGGTCCTTCCTACGCGGGCCCGGGCCAGGTTGCTCTTGGCGCGGGCCAGCCAGACTCCTGGGTCTGAGGCGTCATGCGGCATAGAGCACCCGCCCTTCCCGGAGGACATGGGGATAAACCGTTGTCCAGGTTTCCCGGTACCGGGTCAAGTCCTCTTCGGTGGCCAGGAGGAGGTCCAGACTGAAGCCTTGCTGGACCTTGCTGGCAGCCTGATAGAGGTCTTTCCAAACCCGCATGGTCTTGTACTCCGGTGGCACCACCACGAGGAGGTCGTAATCGCTTTCTGGGCGGGCCTCCCCCCGGGCCCGGCTGCCAAAGAGGATGATCTTTTTCGCCGGGACGGTTTTGAGGATGGCCGAAAGGACCGGAGCCAGCTCCGGGTACTCCACCTTTTCAGTCTACAAAGAGGAGGCGGAAGTCGTTGAGGTTGGTGCCGGTAGGCCCGGTTTTTAGGAGGGTTCCCGCCTGTTCAAAGAAGCCGTAGCTGTCGTTGGCTTCCAGGAAGGGCCTTGGGTCCAGCCCCAGGTTCCAGACCTCCGGAGTGAGGAGGGCTCCCGCCGCTTCTGAGGGTCCATCCAGCCCGTCGGAATCCGCGACCAAGGCGTAAAGGGGGGCTTGGAGGTGGGCGTAGAGGGCGAGGAGGAACTCCAGGTTCCGGCCCCCCCTACCCTTCCCCCTCACCTGTACCTGGGCTTCCCCCCCGGAGAGGAGGAAAAGGGGCTTTTTGAAGGGAAGGCCATGGGCGCGGAGGGTTTCCACCAGCTCCGCATGGAAGCGGGCCAGGGCCCGGGCCTCGCCGCCGAAGCGGTCCGAGAGGATCACCGCCCGGTAGCCTTGCCGCCTTAAGAACCCTTGGGCGGCCTTTAGGAGGTCCAGGTTGCGCCCGACGATCCGGTAGGACAGCCGTTTTAGGGCGGGGTCTTGGGGCTTCAGGGTTTCGGGGAACCGGCCCCTTAGTCCTTCTTCCAACACCCGCCTGGCTTCGGGAAAGGCCAGGCCATACCGGTCCAGGACGGCCAGGGCCTCGAGGTAGGTGCTGGAATCCGGATGGAAGGGTCCCGAGGCGATAACCCCGGGGTCATCCCCTGGCACGTCGGAGAGAAGAAGCACGTGAAGCCGCGCTTGGGTGGCCTTTAGAAGCCTTCCCCCCTTCACCTGGGAGAGATGCTTGCGCACGGCGTTGATTTCCCTAATGCTGGCCCCGCTTTTCAGGAGGGCCTCCGTGAGGGCCCGCTTCGCCTCCAGGGAGATCCCCAGGGGCAGGCACCAAAGGGCGCTTCCCCCGCCCGAAACCAGGGCTAAAACCCGCGCCTTGGGGGAAAGCCCCTTGAGGAGTTCCAGGACCTCCTGGGCCGCCCTTAGGCTTTCCCCATCGGGCAAGGGATGGCCGGCGAAGACCGCTCGTAGCCCCAGGGCATCCTGCCCCTTGGGCAGGGTGAGGTGGTAGGGTACCTCCCCGTAGCGATCCAAGGCAGCCTTTAGCATCCAGGCCGCTCCCTTGCCCACCGCCAGGATGAGGTGGGGCCTGGCCTTGGGAAGGGCCCTAAGGGTGAGGCGGTAGGGGTGGGCTTCCTCGAGGGCCTGGCGGATGGTGGTTAAAAGGAGGTCTTTCATTCTAGTCGAGGGGGGACCTTCCTTCGTAGAGTAAGTCTAAGAGTTCCGCCGTGTGCAGGATGGGGATGCCCTTGTCCAAATAGGCCTGGATCTGGGTGAGGCAGCCGATGTTGCCCGTGACCACCAGTTCGGGCTGGATGGCCTGAAGGTTTTCCGCCTTTCTCCTGCCCAAAACCTCGGCGATCTCGGGCTGGAAGAGGTTGTAGGTGCCGGCGCTGCCGCAGCAGATTTCCCACTCCTTGGGCTCCAGCACCTCCACCCCAGAGGCCTTAAGGATCCTCCTTGGGGCTTCCCGCACCCCCTGGGCGTGGGCCAGGTGGCAGGCGTCGTGGTAGGCCGCCCTGAGGGGCCTTGGGGGCGGGGGAGGGGGGATGAAGCCCAGCTCGCCCAGGATGACGGTGAGGTCCTTCACCTTGGCGGCCAGGGCCCTCGCCTCCTCCTCCTCGGGTTCCCCCAGGAAGAGAAGGGGGTATTCCCTCATCCCCGAGCCGCAACCGGCGGCGTTGGTGACCACGTAGTCCACCTCCCGGAAAGCCCTCAGGTTGATGCGGGCCAAGGCCCTGGCTCCCTCCTTGTCCCCGGCGTGGAGGTTTAAGGCCCCGCAGCAGACCTGTTCCTTGGCGGCTATCACCTCCACCCCGTTTTCCTGGAGGACCCGGATGGTGGCCCGGTTGATGGAAGGCCTCAGGACCTGCTGGGCGCAGCCCAGGAGGATGCCCACCCTGGCCCGCCTTTGGCCCTTGGCGGGGTAGACCTCCTGGTAGGATTCCCTGTCCGGCAGGCGGTCCGGGAGCAGGGCGATGGGAGCCTTAAGAGCCTTGGGCAGGGGAAGGGGCTTGAGGAGGGGTTTTAGCCGGCTTCCCAGCTCGGCCAGGGGCCGAAAGCGCTCGGGGTAGGGGAGGATGCGGAGGAGGGACTGGCGAAAGACCTGTTCCAGGGGGTAGCGGTGACGCTTGCTCTCGGTGTGCAGGCGGAAGGTGGCGATGAGCTCGCCGTAGGGGACGCCGCTTGGGCAGGCGGTAACGCAGGCTTGGCAGGCCAGGCAACGATCCAGATAGGGAAGGGCTTCCTCCAGGGAGAGGTTCCCTTCGAGGACCTCCTTCATCAGGAAGATCCGACCCCGGGGGGAGTCCATCTCCTCCTGCAGGACCAGGTAGGTGGGGCAGGTGGGAAGGCAGAAGCCACAATGGACGCAGGCCTCGATGGCGTGGGCCATCACCTCCCCTTCCTTGCCCAGGGTTTCCACGGGTATGCGGTGCTGCATGTTCTCACCGTGACGACTCCCCGGACTAAAGTCCGGGGCTTCTCGGGGTGTTTCCCTGCGGGAAAGCACGCGGGGT
>NZ_KB905784.1 GCF_000381045.1 Thermus scotoductus DSM 8553
CCAGGCCAAGAACCGCTGGAACCTTCGGTAGGCGGAGCGGGGGTCAGGGCTGGCTATGGAGCCGAGGGAAAGAGCGAGTCTGGGGCCGCTTGTGGTGCGGGCGGTGACCAGAGCCATCACCAGGGCGGCCAGGAAGGTGAGGCGCCTGAGGTCGGCCTTCCAGTATCGCTTCAAGGCGTTGATGAGTGGGGTAAGCTGTTCCATGGGGACCACCTCCTATGGGTACCTGCCCATCCACGTGGGCGCAGGTCCATCCTAAAGGGGTGGTCCCACGTTTTGACGTGTACTGAGGTCGTCGGGTTATAGGGTTCGCTTAAACCGCCTTTGGCCTCTAAAGGGGTTCTGGCCTCACAAAACCCAATGATGCCCGAACCTCCTATTTTCTGCAAGGGGGGGTGCTCCCTGACCTGTACTTTCCGTTTACTGCGCGAACGGCCCCTCCAGGGAACATGCTACCTTGAACCGCCTTGGGTTAAGACCCACGAGGGAAGAGATACGGCCCGGAAAGAGAACCCAGGCCGTCCAGCCAGAACAAAGCCAACCCCACACCACCAGGCCCCTTGAGGGGCTTAGGATGGGCACAAGGGGAAGGGGACCTTTATGCCTCCTGGTATGGGCGGGTAGGTCTAGCGAGGCTGCACGTTTAGCCCAATCCCGCTGAGATCACCGGTGTAGGCCACGTTGATCGTGCTGCTACCGTAGAACTCACCCGGCTCTCCCAGCACACCGTCGCCGTCGCGGTCGTTGCCCGCCTCGAGGGTGTAGCTGCCCGCGGAGACGTTCTCCAGGGTGAAGTTTCCGCCCTGGTCCGCCTGCACCTCGGCCACCACCGTGCTCCCCTGGCGTAGGCGCACCCAGAACTCGGAGAAACGAGCGCTCAGCAGGTCCCGGGCAACCCTCACCGCGGCCTCGGCGTTGACCAGGCCGTAACCGTAGTACGGGTCCCAGCCTGCCGCACCTAGGTCGGAGGCGGTACCCCTCAGAATGAGCCTGATCTGGCTTGGGGTCAGGTCTGGGTTTGCGGCAAGCATCAGGGCTACGACCCCGGCCACGTGGGGGGAGGCCATGGAGGTGCCTTGGTAGTACGCGTAACCACCGCCCGGCACCGTTGAAAGGACACCGCCGCTGGTACCGTAGTTGGCTAGATCACCCCCTGGGGCCGCCACCCATATCTCGCTCCCGTAGTTGGAGTAGGGAGCCTTGACGTTTTCGGGGCCGGTGGCGGCCACAGCGATAGCGGTGGGCTCGGCGGCGGGGTAGAAAGCGAAGGGGCAGTTCTCGTTCCCCGCCGCAGCCACCATGGTCACGCCGTCACCCGCGGCCAGAGCCATGGCCTCTCTCGTTATCTCGTCGAGGGGTATCTGGGAGCGTGTAGGTTCTGGGGCGACCGGGTTTGGGGCCAGGTTCTGGGACCTGGAGGGAGCGGATCAGTGTGCGCAGTTGCCACTCGGGGAGTTCTGGTAAGCTGGGAGGGGGCTTGGGTGTTCCCACACATTTATCCAAGCCCCCTTCCTTATTGGCGTGTCAATGCATATGCAGGTGAATATCCGAAAGGGGGGGTAATAGAAGAAAAAGGCCTCAGGGAGGCCGGGAAGGGGCCTATGGGTGGGAAGCCCCAGGTGCCGGGCAAACTCGTAGGCGAAAAACCCGATCCAGGCAGGGAAGAAGCCCCGGCCAAGCCCCCTTTCCAGATAGCGGAAGATCTCCAAGGCCTCCCCCACCCTTTTGCCGTCCAGGTAGAGCCTGCCCTCCAGGACCTCGAGGCGGTGGCGGGGCCGGACGCCAAGGAGGGAAAGGCGGGCAAAGGGGGTCTTTGGGCCCAGGGACTCCAATAGGGCAGGCCGCATCCCCAGGGTCCGGGCCCCGTGGTAGAGGGCGAGCACGGCTTAAGAGTATACCCCGGTGACTGGGAGGTCCGCAGGACCCCTCTGGGCTTTATACCCTTGACAAGATGAGGCTCATAGACCACCATGGCGGTATGGACTGCTGCGTGGACCGGAGAAGGGTGGTGCAGGGGCTCTCAGGGCTGGCCCTGGGAGGCCTGGGGTGGGCGCAACGGGGAAGAAGACGCCTGCGCCTCGCCTTCTGCTCCCAGCTCCTCTGCATCATCCCCTACGAGGTGGCCCTGAGGCGGGGCTACTTCGCCGAGGAGGGCCTCGAGGTGGAGCTGGTCTACGCCCGGGGGGGAAGTCAGGCCCTGCAGTTTCTGGTAGGGCGGGCGGTGGACTACGCCGCCACCAGCCTGGACGCCGCCCTCCAGGCCTACCGGCAGGGAGCCCCCATCCTCCGCTTCTGCTCCACAGGCCGCCTTCCCCTCTTCGCCCTGGCCGCCGCCCCCAAGAGCGCCGTCAAGGGCCTCAAGGACCTGGAGGGGAAGACCGTGGGCGTCTCCGCCCTGGGCAACGCCGACCACGTCCTTTTGGTCTACCTCCTGAGGAAGGCTGGGGTGGACCCCAAGCGGGTGCAGTACGCCACCCTAGGCCCCAACCTTTACGAGGCCCTGAGGGCCGGGCACGTGGAGGTGGGGATGGTCCAGGAACCCGCCCTCACCCTTCTCAAGGAGGCGGGTGGACGGGAGCTTGTGAACCTGATGGACCTTAGGCAGGCCCGGACCTATCTGGGAGGCCCCTACGAGTTCATGGGGGTGGCGGTGCGGCGGGAGGAGCGCCAGGGAAGGCTGGAGGAGATGCGGGCCCTCTCCAGGGCCCTGGAAAAGGCCCTCCGCTTTATCCACGCCGCCAACGCCCACCTCATCGCCGACACCCTGCCCAAGGCCCTGATCGCCGGGGGGGATGAGGAGAGGCTCAGGGCGGTGATTGAGCGCTACCGCAAGGACCTCTACCCCACAAGGGTGCGGATTGACCTGGAGGCGGCCCGCCGGGTGGCGGAAAGCCAGATGGAGGCGGGCCTCCTCCCCCCTTCCTTCCGGGTTGAGGGCCTCCTGGACCTGGAGGTGCTGGGTGCTTCGGGTTGAGAACCTCACCCTGGGCTACGGGGGGGTGCCCGTCCTGGAGGGGGTGAGCCTCGGCGTGGGGGAAGGGGAGTTTGTAAGCCTGGTGGGGCCCTCGGGAAGCGGTAAGAGCACCCTACTCCGGGCCGTGGCCGGGCTGGTGCGGCCGCGGGCCGGGGCGATCCACCGGGCCTTTCCCCCGGAGGCCTTGGGCTTTCTCTTCCAGGAGGACGCCCTCCTCCCCTGGCGGACCGCACGGGAAAACGCCGCCTTGGGCCTCAGGATCCGCGGCTGGCCTAAGGCGAAGGCCTTGGAGGAGGCCGAGGCATGGCTTTTGCGCCTGGGGCTCCAGGGGCTTGGGGACCGCTACCCCCATGAGCTCTCCGGAGGGCAAAGGAAGCGGGTGGCCCTGGCCCAGGTGCTGGCCTTAAGGCCCCGGCTCCTCCTCATGGACGAGCCCTTCTCCAGCCTGGACGCCATCCTGCGCACAGGGGTTACCCGGGACCTCCTCCGGCTGGTGGAGGGAGAAGGCATCGCCGTCCTCCTGGTGACCCACGACCTCGAGGAAGCCCTGGCCCTCTCCGACCGGGTCTACCTCCTTTCCCAAGGGCCCAGGGCCCGGATCGCCAAGGAGTACGCCGTCCCCTTTTCCCGGCCCCGCGACCCCGTGGGGGTACGGAGTGATCCCCGCTTCGGCCCGCTCCTTAGGAGGCTATGGCAGGACCTGGAGGAGGTGGCCCTGTGCGCCGCGTCCTAGGGGTCGTAGGCCTTCTCCTCCTCTGGGAGGGCCTGGCCGCCTGGGGCCTCCTGAACCCCCTCTACGCCCCGCCCCCCCACCAGGTCCTCCTCACCCTCTATGGGCTCTTCCAAAGCGGGGAGATCCTCCCCCACCTCCAGGCCACCTTCACCGCGGCCCTGCTGGGGCTTTTCTGGGGGGTCCTCCTGGGGGGAAGCTTAGGCCTCCTCGCCGCCTTCAGCCCCCTTTTCGCCGACATGCTGGAGCCCATAATGCTTCTCCTGAACGCCATCCCCCGGGTGATCCTAGCTCCTCTCTTCGTCATCTGGCTGGGCATAGGTCTGGCCTCCAAGGTGGCCCTAAGCCTGGTTCTGGTCTCGGTCCTCCTCTTCTTCGCCGTCTACGGGGGGGTGCGGAACGTGGACCCGAGGCTGGTGGAGCGGGTAGAGACCCTGGGGGGAGGAAGGCTCTGGCTCCTCAAGGAGGTCTACCTCCCCTCCCTCGCCGCCTGGGTGCTCTCCTCCTTGAAGGTGGCGGTGGGCTTCGCCTTCACGGGGGCGGTGGTGGGGGAGTTCGTGGCCGCAAGCCGGGGGCTCGGCTACCTCCTCTCCTTCGCCCAGAGCACCTATAACGCCAAGCTCTCCCTGGCCCTGATCACCCTCATCGTTCTCTTTGTCCTCCTCCTTTTCTTCCTCTTTGACCGCCTCGAGCGCCACCTCCTCCGCTGGCGGCCCCGGGGCAGGGCGGAGAGCCAAGCCTGATCCCACCCCATGGAGGCTTGGGCCAAAAGGGGGTGGGATCACGCCTCCCTCCGCCCCCCAGGAAGCTCCACCCGCCGCCCGCAGCGGCAGGTCTCCCCCTCCATGCGGATCAGGGTGCCGTCCGCCTTGGGGTAGAGCCAGAGGGCCCCGCAGTCCGGGCAGCGCACCTAGGCCACCAGGGTGCGGATCTCCTCTGGGGAGAAGCGGTAGACCTCGCCGCACCAGTGGCAGACCACCTCTGCCCCCCCGTCCTTCACGATCATCTCCTCCCGCTCCTCTGGGGTGAAGAAGACCAGGGCCTCGAGGGCCTTCTCCCGGGTGCAGCGGCACCGGAAGCGGGCCGGGATCTCGTTTTGGGGGTAGCCCAGGGCGCTAAGGTCGGTGCGCTGGAAGTCGAGGCCCTCCATAAGGGCCTCCAAAGCCCCCTCCAGGCCCCTTTCCCTGAGAAGGGGCGTGATCCCGGGGAGGGCCTTGAGGTTGGCCTCGAGGCGGCCCAGGACCTCCTTCTTAGCCCCCGGCATCACCTGCACCGCCACCCCCTCGCCACCTCCCCCTCCCCCTTCACCCTCACCCCTAGGAGGAGTGATCCGGCCCCTTGGACTTAGACACTTTCATCCTGCCTCCCGTGTGATGCCCTTAGCGCTCTGCCCTAGAACCTCATCCATCACCTCCTTTGGCGTCCGGTAGCCCAGCCCCGAGTGCAACCGACCCCCAAGGTACGGGCTACGCCCGTGACCGTGGTAGTAGCGTAGCCGCTCCTCCACCACCCCCCTTAGCTCCTCAAGACTCTTGGCCTCCAAAAACTGGTCCCGTCCCTCCCACTTGAACCGAGCAAAAAAACTCTCCACCACCGGAGAAAATGTACGCTTCGCGTGACACCCTTGGCCCCCATCAGACTGTAGGAAAGCCTCTGCCCGTCCCTCAGCAAAAGCGTCCCCACCCACTCGTGGCTCAAAAAAGAACCCCCCTGATCGTGGTGTACCAGGGCCTCGGGAAGCCTCCCCATCTGGGCCTGGAGAAAGACCTTGGCCTCCGCCCACGCCCCAAGGGCCAGCTCCGCCGAAGGAGATGGCCCTAAACCCCAGGCCACCACCGTCCGCGTCCCCAAGCTACGGGCTTGCGCCCGTGACGTGGTCCAGGATGGGCAGGAACCAGGCCTTCCCACCCCGGTAGGGCAGGAGGGTGAAGTCGGTGTACAGGAGCTCAAAGGGTTCGGGTTCCCTCCGCTTGAGCAAGGAGGCCCGGAGGTCGGCCCTTTCTCCCGCCACCAGG
>NZ_KB905785.1 GCF_000381045.1 Thermus scotoductus DSM 8553
CACCCGTGATCATGTTCTTGATGTAGTCCGCGTGCCCGGGGCAATCCACGTGCGAATAGTGCCGCTTGGCCGTCTCGTATTCCACATGCGCCGTGTTGATGGTAATCCCACGGGCCCGCTCCTCCGGCGCCTTGTCAATCTCCCCGTAGTCCTTCACCTCCACATTGGGGTTCTCCGCCGCCGCCACAAAGGTCAAAGCCGCAGTCAGCGTCGTCTTCCCGTGGTCCACGTGCCCAATCGTCCCCACGTTCACGTGAGGCTTCGTACGGATAAACTCGCCCTTGGCCATCTTCGCTCTCCTTTCCGTATGCGGGGCAGGCCCGAAGGCCCACCCCCAGGCATTCCTACTGACCCTTGATGAGCTTCTCCTGCACCTGCTTGGGGACTTCCTGGTAGTGGTCGAAGAACATGACGAAGGAGCCCCTACCCTGCGTCTTGGAACGCAAATCGGTGGCGTAGCCGAACATCTCCGCCAAAGGCACATAGGCCCGGATCACCTGGGCGTTCCCCCTGGGCTCCATGCCCAGGATCTGGCCCCGGCGGGAGTTCAGGTCGCCGATCACGTCCCCCATGTACTCCTCGGGGGTGGTGACCTCCACCCGCATGATGGGCTCGAGGATCACGGGATCCCCCTTCTGCACCGCCTCCTTGATGGCCATGGAGCCCGCGATCTTGAAGGCCATCTCGCTGGAGTCCACCTCGTGGTAGGAGCCGTCGTAGAGGGTCACCTTCACGTCCACCACGGGGAAGCCGATCAGGGGACCCGACTGCATGGCCTCCTCGATGCCCTTCTGCACCGCAGGGATGTACTCCTTGGGGATCACCCCGCCCACGATGGCGTTGACAAACTCAAAGCCCGAGCCTCGAGGCAAAGGCTCGGCCTTGATCTTCACGTGGCCGTACTGGCCGCGGCCACCCGTCTGGCGGATGAACTTGCCCTCCACATCCACCGGGCGGGTGATGGTCTCGCGGTAGGCCACCTGGGGCTTGCCCACGTGGGCGTCCACCTTGAACTCCCGCTTCAGGCGGTCCACGATGATCTCCAGGTGGAGCTCCCCCATCCCGCTGATGATGGTCTGGCCGGTTTCGGGGTGGGTGGAAACCCGGAAAGTGGGGTCCTCCTCCGCCAGACGGGCCAGGGCCTGGGAAAGCTTGTCCTGGTCCGCCTTGGTCTTGGGCTCAATGGCCACGTCGATGACGGGCTCGGGCACCTCAATGGACTCCAGGACGATGCGCGGGGCATCCTCCCCCACCAGGGTGTCCCCGGTGATGGTTTCCTTAAGGCCCACCACCGCCCCAAGGTCGCCGGCTTTGAGCTCCTCCACCTCCTCGCGGTGGTTGGCGTGCATCCTGAGAAGCCGGGCCACCCGCTCCTTGCGGCCTTTGGTGGTGTTGTAGACATAGGAGCCCGAGGTGAGGGTGCCGGAGTAGACGCGGATGAAGGTGAGGCGGCCCACGTAGGGGTCGGCCATGATCTTGAAGGCCAAGGCCGCCAGGGGGCCGTCGGGGTCGGGGTAGATCTCCACCTCGTTCCCCTCGGGCGTGGTGCCCTTGATGGGGGGGATGTCCAAGGGGGAGGGCAGGTAATCCACCACCGCATCCAGGAGAAGCTGGACCCCTTTGTTCTTCAAGGCGGATCCCAGGAACACGGGGGTGATCTGGATGTCGATGGTGCCCTTGCGGATGGCCGCCACCAGCTCCTCCTCGGTGGGCTCCTCGCCCTCCAAGTACTTCAGCATGACGTTTTCGTCAAAGTCGGCGGCAGCTTCGATCAACTTCTCGTGGTACTCCCGGGCCTGGGGCAGGTACTCCTCGGGGATGGGAACCTCGCGGATATCCGTGCCCAGGTCGTTGCCGTAGGTATAGGCCTTCATCCTTAGGACGTCGATGATCCCGGAGAAGGTATCCTCACGGCCGATGGGGAGCTGCATGACCACGGGCCTCGCCCCCAGGCGCTCCTGCATGGTGCGGATCACCAGCCAGAGGTCGGCCCCCGTCTTGTCCATCTTGTTGGCGAAGGCGATGCGGGGAACCTTGTACTTCTCTGCCTGGCGCCAGACGGTTTCCGACTGGGGCTCCACCCCCTGGCTGGAGTCGAAGACCACGATGGCCCCGTCCAGAACCCGCATGGAGCGCTCCACCTCGATGGTGAAGTCCACGTGGCCCGGGGTATCGATGATGTTGATGCGGTGGTCCTTCCAGAAGCAGGTGGTCACGGCAGCGGTGATGGTGATGCCCCGCTCCCGCTCCTGCTCCATGAAGTCCATGGTGGCCGCACCCTCGTGCACCTCACCGATCTTGTGGATCTTGCCGGTGTAGTAAAGGATGCGCTCCGTGGTGGTGGTCTTACCGGCATCAATGTGCGCGGCGATGCCGATGTTGCGGAGCCTCTTTAGGTCGTACTCTACCTTAACCGCCATGGCTTACCACCGGTAGTGGGCGTAGGCGCGGTTGGCCTCGGCCATGCGCTCCACGTCCTCCTTCTTCTTGACCGCTCCGCCCTTGCCCTCGGCCGCATCCATGAGTTCATGGGCGATGCGCACGGCCGCCCCCCGCTCGGAACGGGCGTTGGCCGCCTGGACCAGCCAGCGCAGGGCCAAGGACTGCTGCCTCCTGGGGGAGACCTCCATGGGCACCTGGTAGTTGGCCCCACCCACGCGGCGGGAACGCACCTCCATCCGGGGCTTCACGTTCTCCACCGCCTGCTTAAAGACCTTCAAAGGCTCCTGCCCGGTCTTCTCCTGGATGATGCGGCAGGCATCGTAGAAGATGCGGGCGGCCAGGTTCTTCTTGCCATCCCGCATGATCTTGTTGATGAAGGCCGACACCACCACATCCCCGTAGACCAGGTCGGGCTGGAGTTGGCGTACCTCTGCTCTTCTTCTCCGTGCCATAGCTCACCTACTTCTTCTTGGCCGGAGCCGCGCCCTTGGTCTCCTTAGGCTTCTTGGTTCCGTACTTGGAGCGGCTCTTCTTGCGGTCCTTCACGCCCTGGGTGTCGTAGACCCCGCGCACGATGTGGTAGCGCACACCCGGCAGGTCCTTCACACGGCCACCCCGGATGAGGACCACGGAGTGCTCCTGCAGGTTGTGCCCCTCGCCGGGAATGTAGGCGGTCACCTCGTACCCGGAGGTAAGGCGCACCTTGGCCACCTTACGCAAGGCGGAGTTGGGCTTCTTGGGGGTTACGGTGCGCACCACGGTGCACACCCCCCGGCGGAAGGGCGAGCCCTTCAAGGCCGGAACCTTGCTCTTCTTCTGGACCTTCTCGCGGCCCTTTCTGACCAGCTGGTTGATCGTCGGCAGTGCCACCACTCCCTTCTTCTTGGACTTGCCCCCGTGTTCTCAAGATCCACCCGGGGGAAGCACCTTCCCCCGACGTTCGCCCACACAGGGCAGCACCCTCAGGACCAGGGGGCTGGCCCTGAGGGCCCTCAACTTGTCTAGTGTACAGGGCAAGAGACATTTTGGCAAGCGAGGCAAAGGAAAACCCCGCCAGCCGGCGGGGCTTAAAGGGATGGGCTTGGCCTGGAGCCGGTGGCCGGATTCGAACCGGCGGCCTACCGCTTACGAGGCGGTTGCTCTACCGCTGAGCTACACCGGCCCGCCCTAAAGAGTCTAGGGCAGGAGGCTCTTTTTGGCAACTACCTGAGCACCACCCCGGGCTGGACCCTTAGGGCCCGGAAGAGGGGCAAAAGGGCGGAAAGGAAGGTGGCGACCAGGCTTGCGCCGCTCACCAGAAGGAAGTCGGAAAGGCGCATCTCCACGGGCAGGTGGGTGAGGAAGTAAAGCTCCCCGGGAAGGTCCAGCGGGCGGAGGGAAAGGTAGAGGCAAAGAAGATACCCCAAGAGATTGCCCAGAAGAACCCCCCCGATTCCCAGAAAAATCCCTTCCAGGGCGAAGACCATCCCTACGGTGAGCCTCGAGGCGCCCATGGCCCGAAGAAGGGCGATCTCCGGGGTCTTCTCCACCACCTTGAACACCAGAAGGTTGGCCACCCCCAGGGCGGCCACCGCCACAATCAGGAAGATCAGGATGCCCAGGACCCGCTTCTGCAGGGAAAGCTGCTCCAAAAGGGTGCGCTGGGTGTCCTGCCAGGCCTGGGGGAAAAAACGGGTGCCGGCAAGGGCCACCCCTATCTCCTTGGCCCGCCAGGGGTCCTTAAGGTGCACCTGGTACCCCTGGGCCCGTATGCCGGAAAGCCTCTCCACCGTTTTCAGATCCACGAAGGCATAGGCGGAGTCCAGGAGGTAGTTGCCCGTGCGAAAGGTGCCCAAGACCTTAAGCTCCACCCGCTCCTGGGTAGCGGACAGAGCGTAAAGCCGATCCCCCACAAAGGCCCCTAAGGATTGCTGCAAGGCCGAGCCCAGGTAGATGCCCCCGGGTTCCAGCCTCAGCCCGAGATCCGGGTAAAGGGCTTCCCCGCCTTCCCCCAGGCCCACCAGGGTGGCAAAATCCACCCCCGGGCCCCTGGCGCCCTCCGCCGGGCGGGTTAAAAGGGCCTTGGTGGCGGCGAAGGGAGCGTAGGCTTCCACCTCCGGGTGTTCCCGTGTGGGAAAGGGGGGAAGCTCCTCGCTCAAGCTGAAGAGGACCAAATGGGGATAGGCCTTCAAGGTGGCCCGCACCAGGCCGCTTACAAAGCCATTGGTGAGGGAAAGGGCGGTGAGGAGGACCGCCACCCCCACCCCCACCCCCAGGAGAGCCAAACCCGTCTGCAAAGGTCTTCGCTTGAGGTGGGCCAGGGCTAGGAAGAGGGCGAAGCGCACGCCCTAAGGATAAGGAAACTCTTGGCCTTTAGCGCCTGGGGTACTCCACCACCTCGAGGCTCACCACCCTGCGGCCAAAGCGCAAGGCAGTGGCCCGGTCGGGAAGCCAGACGTCCACCTTTTTCCGCATTCTAGGGTGCATCACGTCGGCCACCACGAAGATGCGGTCCCGGAAAAGGTAGTCAAACTGCCCGCGGCCCCGGCCGTACACCGAGCCCAGGTCCTTAAGGCGCACCTTGGTGCCGTAGGGCAGTACCTTGAGGAGGTCCGGGCTCACCGCCAGGACCCCCAGGCGGGTGCGCATCCCCGTGGCGGTGATGAAGGGGGTGGAGTCGGTCTCCCGCACGCTGGAGGTGTAGGCGGTGGCCTCGAGGACCATGGTCTTCTGGCCCGCCATCTGGGCCCAGGCCCCGGCAACGGCTAGGGCAGAGAAGAGCAAGATCAGCAAACCCCGCATAGCGCCCCTGAGTATGCGGGTCAATCCTGGAGCTTCCTGAGAAGGATGAGGGGGTAGCCTCATCCTGGCTACCCCCCAAGCCTATTAGAACGTTTACAAAAACTCAGATTTCCCCACTCTAAGGGACGCTCTGGCAAGAAGAAGCATGAGAAAATGCTTAGCTCCCTTTAGTCCTCCCTCAGTTATCCCTCAAGGGCTTAGAGAAAAGAGGGGGTGTGGGGGAGCTATAATCCCCCGGTTTTTAAACCGGGGATACATGGGCTCCCCCACGTCCACCACAGGTGGACACGGATTTGGTACAGTGTAGAAGAAGCCAGTCATGCGTAAAGCCTTCAAGTACCGCCTGTACCCCACCCAGCCCCAACGGCGGGACTTGGACAAGACGCTGATGCTGTGCCGCCAGTTGTACAACGCGGCCTTGCAGGAGCGTAG
>NZ_KB905786.1 GCF_000381045.1 Thermus scotoductus DSM 8553
CCTGGGGATGGTGATGGCCCTGGCCCTTCTGGTGTACGCCCTGGGGGAGTGGGAGCTGAGGCGGAGGCTGGAGGGGACGGGGTCCAGCCTGCCGGATCAAAAGGGGAGACCCACAGCCAAGCCCACCTTGCGCTGGGTGTTTCAACTCTTTATGTGGGTCCGCCTGGTGGAGCTGGGGGGCAAGTTGCTCGTCCTCAACCTGGCTCCCCATCACGAGACCGCGGTGCGCCTTCTGGGGGCCGGGCGATATTACCTGCTGGAGTGAAGGGGGTGCGGAATGTGGGCTTAAGGCAAAGTGCCAACCTGGTCGCGGGCCTGAGCTACGCAAGGAGCGTGGCTACAAGCCTGGGTCACGCGTCAGCGCATCTTGAAGCCCTACGGGACCCCAGGAACGGGGCCCCGCCCACCTCCCTCAAGGTACGCTTCGCGTGACCTCTGACTGCATGACGGGCTTTGACGCCAGGCCGGCTGCGGTTACGGGTTGCACCGTGGAGTGGCAGGGCCTGGACCCCAAAATCACCCTCAGCCTCAAGGGCGCCACCCACTCCACCGTGATCTACGAGGGCGCCACGGGCCTGCTTTCCACCCTTCCCTAGGCTCGGGTTCCCCCCTCCCCACCCCCTAGGGGGTGGGGATCCGCCTTAAGGGGGTCTTTTGCGTGGCCGCAAGGCCCAAAAGGACCCAAAGCACCCCCAGGGCGTAAAAGACGGCGTACCAGAAGAGGAGGAAACCGAAATAGGCCAAAAGCCCGCCCCCTAAGGGGGTGGCCCAGGTTTGCCTCAGGGCCAGAAGGTAGAGGAGAAGCCAGAGGAAGGCCCCGGGCAGCCCAAAGAGAAGGGCTTGGTCCAAAAACTCGTTGTGGGCCTTGAAACCCTGGACCGCCAAGAGCCTAACCTGGCCCTCCTGGTCGCGGATGAGGAAGACGGGCATGCCTTGGCCGTTCGTCCCACGGCTAAGCACCTCCTCCGCCCCCCACATGATCCTAAGGAAATGCCTAAGCTCTTCCTCCTCAAGGTAGAGGGGCCATTGGAAGTGGAACCCCGCGGCCCCAAAGCCAAAGAGGGGCCTTGCGGCGATCCCCCTAAGGGTGGCCTTCCAGCCGTAGTAGCGCTGCTCCAGGCTGGAGGGGCTGGCCAGGGCCTTGGCCCCGGAGGGCAGCCAAAGGCGGGTGGCCCCAAGCCCCAGAAGAAGGCCCAAGAAGGCCAGGAAAAAGACCCTAAGGGCCCTCGTCCCCTTTCCCGCCCAGGCCGACCCCAAGGCCAAAAGAAGGCCTACCAGGGAGGCCCGGTTGTAGGTGAGACCCACCCCAAAACCCAGAAGGAGGGCCAAAACCCCCCAGGCGGACCCCAGGGCCACCCCCAAGGCCAGGCCCAAAAACCCCCCAAGATGCCCCTTGGAGCCAAAGTTCACCTGGGGGAGGACGGAAGGGTCAAGGACTCCGGTGAGGGTACCGGCCACGCGCTTATGGGTGGCGACCTCAAAAAAGGCCAAGAGGGTCAAAAGCCCCCCGGCAAGGAGAAGGGCCCGCAAGACCAGGGGGAGGACGGCCGGGTCCTCCTCGGCCCTAAGGGCGACCAGGGTGGCCACCCCCACCAGGGCTAAAACCCACAAGGCCCCGTCCCCGAGGCCCTCTGGGCTCCCCGTCAAGGCAAAGCCCGGGCTTACGGCGAAGCGGGTGGAGATCAAGGCCCACAGGGCGTAAAGCCAGGCGAGGAGGAGGACCGGCCTTCGCCATAGCCAACCCCCAAGCCGGGGAAGGTGGTGAAGCCGGGTCTGGGGATGGGCCAGGGCCTCGAGGAAGGCCCCCACCACGAGGAAGAAGGCCGTGAAGGCCGCGTGCACGGCGTAGTCCCATTGTAGGTCCCGGTTCAGGGTGGGATAAAAGAGGAAAGGATAGAGGAAGGTGAAGAGGGGCCACCACCATCGGCGCAGAAAATTCATGGGGGCATTCTATCGCGTGGGGCCGCATGCCCCTAGAGGAAAGCCGTACAGTCTATGGACGCGGCCAAGGCGGCACCACCGGGGGGTGGTGAAGCTAGGCCCTTAGGGCCCGGAAGGGGGGCGCTGCCCTTTCCCATCCCGCGCCCTCCACCTGTGCTACCTTGAGGGCAATGACCACGGAGGCGCGCCTTTACAAGCTGGAGGGGATCGTGGAGGGGGTCATGGCCACCCTCCCGGGCCAGATCACCTCCCTGGAGGGGCGCATGGAACTCTTCCGCCAGGAGGTGAAGGCGGAGATCGGGGGCTTGCGCCAGGAGATGGTGGGCCTGCGCCAGGAAGTGAAGGCGGAGATCAACCCTGCCTTCAACAAGCTCATGCTTTACTTCACCGCCCTGGCGGCGGCCCTGGCCATCCTCACCTTCCTCCGCTAGCACCACCCCATGCGGGCTGCCGGTGGGTGTGCGGCAGCGCCTAGACCTCCACCCCCTCGTAAATGGCTTCCAGGCTTAGCCCCGTTCCGAGGCAGGGCACCTCCGCCACCCCCTCTCCCTCCCAAAGGCGGTAGAGCCAGCCTTCCCCTTGGCGGAAGTAGCCTTCCACCCGCCTTTCCCGGGAGTCCACCAGGAGGTAGCCTTGGAGGCTTGGCATTTCCCGGTAGCGCCAAAGCTTCTCCCTTCGGTCTATGGCCTCGGTGTGCTCGGAAAGGACTTCCACCACCAGGCAGGGGCGCTCCTTGTAAAGGGGGTGGGGGTCTTCTGCGCACACCACCATGAGGTCGGGGTAGTAAAAGGTGCGGGAGGAGACCTTAAGCTTCATGTCCGAAACGAAGAGCCTGCACCCCTTAGCCTGGGCGTGAGGGCGGAGATGGTAGAAGAGGTTGCCCGCGATGAGGTTATGGGCCTCCGTGGCCCCCGCCATGGCGTAGGGCACGCCCTCCACGAGTTCGTGGCGCACGGGGGACCGCTCTTCCATGGCCAGGTAGGCCTCGGCCTCCAGAAGCTTTAGGGGCCTTGCTGCCTCGCCCATGGGACCATTGTACCCCTAGGCGGTGCGCTCCAGGTCCCCTTCCAAGGGCGCCGCCGCCTCCACGTAGAGGGGGGCGAAGGGGGCTTCCTGGTAGAGGCGCACCCGGCCCAGGCGGGCGGCCTCGAGGAGGGCCGCGAAGGCCACCGCCTTCTCCCCCCAGGAGGCGAAGGGAAGGCCCTGGAAGGCTACCTTCCCCCGCAGGAGCCCCTTGAGCCGCTCCCAGGCCTCGAGGAGGCCAAAGCGCTCCCGGCTCACGGCCAAGACCGCCTTCCTAAAGGGCCTCGCCGCCTCCACCAAGGCCCTAGGGGGAAGGCGTAAGGCCGGCTTGGGCAAGGGAGGCGGGGAAACGGGTACAAGCCGGGAGCGTTTCTTAAGGCGCTCCTCCAAAAAGGCCACCGTTTCCGAAAGATCCAGAAGTACCTGCACCAGGGGGGCTTCCTCCCCTTCCTCCCTTGGGGTCAGGGCCTTTTCCGGGGAGAGCTTGAGAAGCAAGAGCTCTGCCAGGATGGGGAGAAGCTCGCTTCTTTGCCTCAGGTCCTCAGGCACCTGGGCCAGGGCCTGGTCCACCACCAGGAGGAGGGGTACGGCCCTTGGGGATAGGCGCCCCCGCCGCAAGGCCTCCTTGAGCTCCAGGGGCGTGCCGGAAAAGCCGGGAAGCTCGAGGCGGATCACGAACGCACCGGGCGCTTACTGGGCAGAAGAAGCCCCACCTTCTCGCGCACCTCCTCCATGGTGGCCTGGGCCACCGCCCGGGCCCGCCTGGCCCCTTCCAAAAGGGCATCCATCACGTAGTCGGGGTCCTTTTTCAGCTCCTCGGCCCGCTCCCGGATGGGGCGGAGGACCTTCATCATCTCCTCAAAGAGGATCCTCTTCACCGTGAGGGTACCGATCCCCGCCTTCCGGTACTCCTCCTTCAAGGCCTCCACCAGCTCCTTGGGGGCGAAGTAGGAGAGGTAGGTGAAGACGATGGTGCGCCCCGGCTCCCCGGGGTCCGAGAGGCGGATGCGCTGGGGATCATCGGGGAGGTGCTGGATTTTCCTCCAGATGCTCTCCTCCGGCTCCAGGAGGCCGATGGTGTTCCCTAAGGACTTGCTCATCTTGGCCTTGCCGTCTATGCCCGGAACCCTCGGGGCCTCGGGATTCAGAAGGGCCTCGGGCTCGGGGAAGGTTTCCCCGAAAAGGGCGTTGAAGCGGCGGGCGATCTCCCGGGTGAGCTCGATGTGCTGCACCTGGTCCTCCCCCACAGGGACGGTATCCGCCTTGTAGATGAGGATGTCCGCCGCCTGCAACACCGGGTACATGAGAAGCCCGCTCCAGACCGCCTCCTGCTTGGCGGCCTTGTCCTTGAACTGGGTCATGCGGGTGAGGTCCCCCAGGGGGGTGATGGTGGTGAAGACCCAGGAAAGCTCCGTGTGCTCGGGCACATGGGACTGCACGAAGAGGGTCACCTTCTCGGGGTCAAGCCCTGCGGCCATGTTCACCAAAGCCGCCTCAAAGGTGCGCTGGGCTAAGGTGGCGGGATCGTAGGCCAGGGGGTTGGTGAGGGCGTGGTAGTCCACAATGCAAAAAAAAGCTTCCCGCCCCAGCTTTTCCCCCAGCTCCACCCACTGCTTGATGGCCCCCAGGTAGTTGCCGATGTGGATCTCCCCCGAGGGCTGGATGCCGGAAAGAACCCGCGTCATGCCCTTAAGAATAGCAAAAACCCCGCATAAGCGGGGCCTTCTGGTGCCGGGGGCGGGACTTGAACCCGCACGTCCGCGAGGACACACGACCCTGAATCGTGCGCGTCTACCAATTCCGCCACCCCGGCAGACGCAAGGGTCATTGTACGGAAGGGCCCTTTTCCCGTCAAGCCCTACCGCCAAAGGGTGAGGAGGGCCAGGAGCACCGCCAGGGCGCTGAAGTAGAGCATGAGGCGGTTCAGGGCGGTGTTGATGTCCGCCTTTAACTCTTGGCGCAGGGAGGCCATGTCCCCTTTGAGCTCCTGGCGCAAGGAGGCCATCTGCTCCCCAAGCCTCCCCTCCAAAGACCCCATCTCCGCCTTGAGCTCCTGGCGCAGGGAAGCCATCTGCTCCCCAAGCCTCCCCTCCAAAGACCCCATCTCCGCCTTGAACTCCTGGCGCAGGGAAGCCATCTCGCCCTTAAACTCCTGGCGCAGGCCCGCTATGTCGCCTTTCAGCTCTTGGCGGAGGAGGTCCATGCGGTTTTCCAGGGAAGTTATGCGCTCCGGAAGGGTGGCCATCACCCCTTCCACGATGCCTTCCAGCTTGTAAAGCCGCTCCTCGGTGGTCATCTGCCTTCAGGCTAGCATAGCAGGACTTTACCCACATCTCCGTTTCGTGGTAAATCTCCCCTTGCGGGCGCAGCCCGTATCTGGTACCGGGGGTGATCCATGGACATGCTCAAGGTGGCCGAGGCCAGGCTCCAGGAGTTCACGGGCCGTTTTGCGAGCGTTTTCCCCCGATAAGCGCCTCCACCGACGGTTTGAAGAGGTGGTGCGGGGCGCCTTGGCCGCAGGCTCAGCCCGGGTGAGCGAGATGGTGGCCTCGCTCCCTTCTCCCCTCCAGAACCGCTTCCACCAGGCCAAAGCCC
>NZ_KB905787.1 GCF_000381045.1 Thermus scotoductus DSM 8553
GGCCTGGTGGAAGCGGTTCTGGAGGGGAGAAGGGAGCGAGGCCACCATCTCGCTCACCCGGGCTGAGCCTGCGGCCAAGGCGCCCCGCACCACCTCTTCAAACCGTCGGTGGAGGCGCTTATCGGGGGAAAACGCTCGCAAAACGGCCCGTGAACTCCTGGAGCCTGGCCTCGGCCACCTTGAGCATGTCCATGGATCACCCCCGGTACCAGATACGGGCTGCGCCCGCAAGGGGAGATTTACCACGAAACGGAGATGTGGGTAAAGTCCTGGTTTGTTCCAACCCCCGCGAGCAGTCAAGCCCCCTTGGTCTGGGTTAGTATAGGGGCAAATGCGGGTAGCCCTCTTCATCACCTGCCTGGCCGATCAGTTCTACGCGGAAGCGGGGGTGGCCACGGTACGCCTCCTGAGGGCCTTAGGGGTGGAGGTGGACTTCCCCAAGGAGCAGACCTGCTGCGGCCAGCCTGCCTTCAACGCCGGCCACTGGAAGGAAGCCCGGTCCCTGGCCCAGCGGACCGTAGGCATCTTCCAGGATGCCGAGTACGTGGTCCTGCCCTCGGGAAGCTGCGCCAGCATGGTGAAAAACCACTACCTCGAGCTTCTTCCCGGGGACGGGGAAGCCCTTAGGCTTTCGGAGAAGACCTACGAGCTATCCCAGTTCCTGGTGCGGGTGCTGGGCGTGACCGAGCTGGGGAAGGGGCTTCAGGGGAAAACCATAGCCTACCACCACGGCTGCCACGCCTTAAGGGAGCTTGGGGTCAAGGAGGAACCCCTTTTGCTCCTGAAAAACAGCGGGGCGGAGATCCTCCCCTGGGAGGCGGCGGAGGAGTGCTGCGGCTTTGGCGGGCTCTTCTCGGTGAAGCTCCCCGAGGTCTCCCTGGCCATGGCCGACCGCAAGATCTCCACCCTGCCCAAGGCGGATGCCCTCACCTCCACGGACGCCGGGTGCCTCCTCCACTTAACCGGGCGCATGGGCACGCAGGGAAGGAACATGCGGGTGGTTCCCCTGGCCACCCTTCTATGGGAGGCGTATGCAGGTTAAGGCCAAACTCTACCCCAAGGAAGCCGCCAGGCTCTTAAGGGAACACCCCGGGGTGCGGGAGGCGGTCACCGGAGCCACCCTGCACTTCGAGGAAGGTCGCAAGAGAGCTTACCAGGAGATCGATGCCGAGGCCTGGCGGGAAAGGGCCAGGAGGGTCAAGGACCACCTCCTCACCCACCTGGACCATTACCTGGAGCTGGCGGAAAAGCGGCTACAGGAAAAGGGCGTCCGGGTGCACTGGGCGGAAGGCCCCGAGGAAGCCCACCGCATCCTGAGGGAGATCGTGGCCCGCCACGGGGTGAAGCGGGTGGTGAAGGCCAAGAGCATGCTCACGGAGGAGCTGGGGGTGAACCCCCTCCTCGAGTCCCTGGGGGTGGAGGTGTACGAAACCGACCTCGGGGAATACCTGATCCAGCTCCTGGGGGAACCTCCAAGCCACATCGTAGGCCCGGCCATCCACCTGGCTCTTCCCGACATCCAAAGGCTTTTCCACCAGCGCTTCGGTACCCCCGTGGACGCCTCCCCCGAGGCCCTGGCCGCCGTGGCCAGGAAGGTCCTGCGGGAAGCCTTCCTCACCGCCGACCTGGGCATCAGCGGGGCCAACTTCCTGGTGGCGGAAACCGGCACCCTGGCCCTCATGGAGAATGAGGGGAACATCCGCCTTTCCACCAGCCTCCCCAGGGTGCACGTGGCCTTCGTGGGGATCGAAAAGCTTCTCCCCCGCTTCGCCGACCTGGCCCTCTTCCTCCCCCTCACCGCCCGGGCCGCCACAGGGCAGCGGCTTTCCACCTACGTTTCCCTCATCCAGGGCCCGGCGAAGGAGGGAGAGGAGGGGCCTAAGGAGGTCCACGTGGTCCTGGTGGACCACGGCCGCACCACCCTTCTCCACGACTCCGAGGCCTGGGAGGTCTTGCGGTGCCTCCGCTGCGGAGCCTGCCTGAACGCCTGTCCCGTCTACCGCCAGACTGGGGGGCACCCCTACGGCTACGTCTACTCGGGGCCCATCGGGGCGGTTCTGGACCCCGGGCTTTTGGGCCTCGAGGACACCTACCCCCTTCCCTACGCCTCCACCCTCTGCGGAGCCTGCTACGAAGCCTGCCCGGTAAAGATTCCTATCCCCAAGCTTCTCCTCACCTGGCGGCAGAGAGCGGTGGAGCGGGGCCTCGCCCCCACCTGGGAAAAAGGTGCCATGCAGGCCTTTTCCAAGGTGATGCAAAGCCCAAGCCTCTACCGGCTTTTCTCCAAGGCCCTAAGGGGCCTCCCCCTGCCCCAGGACCTCCTTCCCCTTCTTAAGGCCTGGACCGAGGGACGGGGTCCCTTACGGCCCAGCCCCAAGCCCTTCCACGAGCTTTGGCAGGAACTCAAGGAGTAAGGCCATGGACGCCAAATCCCGCATCCTAAGCCGCATACGGCATGCCCTTAAGGAAAGGCCCAAGGCCCTTCTCCCCGAGCATCCCCACCCGGCTTTTTCCCAAGATCCCCTGGAGCTTTTCCTGAAACGCCTGGCGGAGAATGGGGCTGAAGGCCACCTTGTGGATAAGGAAGGAGCCAGGAAGCTTCTTGCCGACCTGGCCCAGGGGCTTTCCGGAGCCGCTTACGGCAAAGGGGTACCCGACGCCCTCCGCCTCCTGCCGGAGCTTCCTCCCGAAGAGGCCCCCTTAGGGGTTTCCCGGGCCCTTTTCGCCGTGGCGGAAACGGGTACCGTGGCCCTCTCCTCGGAGGATGGCAGGAAGGCCCAGCTCTTGCCCCCCGTTCACCTGGTCCTGGTGGAGGAAGAGCGGCTTTATCCCAGCCTCCTCGAGGCCTTTTTGGACCTGAAATCCCTTCCCAGCGCCATAGGCCTTCACTCCGGCCCCTCCAAAAGCGCCGACATTGGCCAGGTGATGGTCAAAGGGGTGCACGGCCCCGGCCGGTTGGTGGTGGCCGTGCTTCAGGGCACCTGGTAGGCGGGGGGTGGGGAAAGCCTCCTCAGGTTCAGGCGAATCTTCCCCTCTTCCCGCACGAAGATGGGCCACCACACGAAGCTGGCCCTGCCGGCGATGGCCTCCAAGGGTACCGGACCAAAGGTGCGGGAGTCCTCCGAGCCCCCCAGGGTGCGGTTATCCCCCATGACGAAGTAGTACCCCTTCTTGAGGCGGATTTTCCCCACCTCACAGGCCTCGGTGAGGCGGCTTCGGGAAAGGACCTCCTGCGAAGGGGGCAGAAGCATCTCCCTTAGGGGTTTCAAGTAGGCGGGAAGAAGCTCCACGGGGAAATCCCCTTGCTGGGTGAGGATTCGGGTCATGCGCCCGTCCTTGTAGCAAACCCCGGGAAAGGAGTCGGGCCAAGGGGCGATGTGGTCGGTGATGTGCCTTTCGTCCAGGGGCTTCCCGTTGACGTAGACCACCCCCCGCTCCACGTAAACTTCATCCCCGGGTACCGCCACGATGCGCTTGATGAAGAAGGCCCTGAAGCTAAAACCCAGTACGGGAAAGCGGGCAGTGGCGTTGGGGGTTCCTTCCGGAGGCTTAAGGATGGCGATCTCTCCCCTTTTCCACTCCATCAGGCCAAAGCGTACCAGCCAGGTTTCCCACTTGGGCACCAAAACCCGCTCCCCGTTTTTCAGCGTGGGAAACATGCTCTGCCCCACCACCCCCACGGTGGTGAAGACAAAGGTGGTGACCAAAAACGCCACCAGGAGGGCTTCCCCCACCTGGCGGAACCACTCCTTGAAAAGATACTCCCAAAACGCCTTCATACCCCTCCTACTTTACCGGCAATCGCCTTTTTCGCCGCCTCGCGCCCAGCCTGCACTATTTCCTCCAAGCGACGAAAATCCTCTATACCCACCCCAGCCAGGTGGGGCCGCACATACACCTCGGGGGCATACAGGGTGAGGCGGACCGAGGTGAGGTGGAGCTGCATGAGGTCCACCGCCCGCCGGGCCAGGGCCAGAAGGCCCCTGGGAGCCCCTGCCACCTCCCGCTCCGGCGTGACATCCACGGCCCAGACCTCTGTGGCCCCCAAAAGGCGGGCGGCGTCCACCGGCAGGTTGTCCAGGACCCCCCCATCAAAGAGGATTTGCCCCTCCCGCTCCACCGGGGCAAGAAGCCCGGGATAAGCGGCGGAGGCCAGGACGGCGCTTGGCAGGTCCCCCTGGGTGAGAAAAAGAAGCCTCCCCGAAACCACGTCCACGGTGGTGACCGCCAGGGGCCTCCTAAGGTCCTCAAAGCGCTTGGGCAGGTGTTCCGCTAGGAAGTCCAGAAGCTTTCGCCGCGAAAATATTCCCTCCCGGGGGGAGAAGCCCAAAAGGCCAAGCCAGGGGGTCCGGCGGGCTAGGGCCAGCATCTCCTCCGGGGTCTTGCCCGCGGCGTAAAGGGCCCCCACGATGGCCCCCATGCTGGTTCCCGCCACCACCTGGAAGTCCAAACCCGCCTCCAGGAAGACCTCGAGGGCCCCGATATGGGCAAGCCCCCTAGCCCCTCCACCGGAAAGTGCCAGGCCACGCACGCCAAAATCCTAACGGCTTCTTTAGTGAAAGAGGTGAAGGCTTGGATATAGTGGAGGCGGTGAGCCTGGCGGGGAAAGTCCTCCTGAACCGATACCGGGTGGTGCGCCCCTTGGGCCAGGGCGCCCTGGCCACCGTCTACCTGGCCTTTGACCGCTTCGGCACCCCTTACGCCCTCAAGGTCTTCCCCAAGGGGGCCGAGGCCAGGCGCAACCGGGAGTTCTGGGTAGGGAAGCAGCTTTCCCACCCCAACCTGAACCCGGTTCTGGAGAGCCTGGACCTCGAGGAAGGCCCCGCCCTCCTCCTGGCCTACGCCCCTGGGGAGGAGATGGGGCGCTGGATGGGGCGCCGCCCCGAGCGCCCTCGGGCCTTATACGTCTTCCGCCAGCTCCTCATGGCCTTGGCCCACCTGCATGGCAAGGGCCTGGTGCACCGGGACGTGAAGCCGGAAAACTTCATCGTGGCGGGAACGGACGAGGCCAAGCTGGTGGACTTTGACCTCTCAGGGCCGGCCCTCGAGGCCTTCAAGAAACCCTTAAGGGTGGGGACCCTTCCCTACCTGGCCCCCGAGCAGGTCCTGGGGCAAAGCCCCGGCCCCGAAGCCGATGTGTACGCGGCGGGCATCATCCTATACTGGATTCTCTCCGGGGAACATCCCTTTGTGGGTGGGCCGGAGGAGGTCCTCCTCGGCCACCTCCAGGAACCCGTTCCCCCTGTCCCCGGCCTGGCCCCTCCGCAGCAGGCCTATTTGGAGCGCCTCCTGGCCAAATCCCCCAAGGAACGCTTCCCCTCGGCAAAGGAGGCCCTCGAGGGGTTTCCCTTCCCTTGAAATGGCTTCCTGCTGGATCCTCTCCACCCTTCTGGGCTCCGCCCTTTAAACCTGTGGCCTGGGATCCCGAACCCACTGTGACGACTCCCCGGACTAAAGTCCAGGGCTTCTCGGGCATGGTATTGCTACCCCCGAAGGCCCCGTCCAGGCCCTAGCCAGGATGTTCTGCGCTGCCGCCACGTCCC
>NZ_KB905788.1 GCF_000381045.1 Thermus scotoductus DSM 8553
TGGTCCCCTTGAGCCTGGCCTTCGTGTGGGCGTTTCGGACGGGGCTTGTGCTGCACCGGGTGCGTCCGGTGAGGCCCAAGAAGCACGGGAGGCTGGGACAGAGCCTCTTCCGGGCGGGGCTGGACCTGCTCACCCTTTGGGCGCTTGCCCTCTGGGGTGCAGGGGGAGGAAGGCGCGGAAGTCCCTTGGGGTTATGCCCTATGGAGGTTTTGACGTGTACATAGGCGTCCTTCTATCCCCGCGTGGGCGCAGGCGATACCTTCCTGCAGATGCTACCCGAGGCTTCTGCCCCAAGAATCCTCACCCTCCTCGCCAACCTCAACTCTTTGCCCTTTGACTTCGTAACCCGCCAGAAAATCGGAGGAACACACCTCAAGTTTCACGTCACCAAGCAACTCCCCATCCTCCCCCCCGACAGATACACCCCGAAAGACCTCCGCTTCATCGTCCCCCGGGTCCTGGAGCTCGCCTACACCGCCTGGGACCTGGCTCCCCTGGCCCAAGACGTGTGGGAAGAGGCGGACGAGGGGCTAAGGGAGGCCATCCGGGCCTGGGTGGCCGGGGCCAGGCTCCACCCGGACGCGCCCCCCGAGTGGGTAGAGACCCCCTATCCCTTCCCGCCCTTCCTGTGGGACGAGGAGCGAAGGGCCCTCCTTCGGGCGGAGCTGGATGCCTACTACGCCCGCCTCTACGGCCTGAACCGCAAGCAGCTCCGCTACATCCTGGATCCCCAGGACCTCACGCCCAGGGAACTGGAGGACATCCTCTCCGACTACGAAGAGGTGGAAGACTCCCTTCTGGAATCCTAGGGTCCGAGGCAATCTTGGCCAGGAAAGCGGCCAACCCCAGAATCCCCCGGCCCTGAGGCTCTAGGGTTACGGGCTCTTCTTGAACAACCTTTACCTCAATGACCTGCCCACCTCCTTTGCCGCCCTCAGGGGCTTGGGTCTCCCTTAGAGGGGGAAGCTCCCGGCGGAGCACCTTGAGAAGCGAAGGCATCACCCGCAGGTACTTACGGGCCCTGGTCATGGCCACATAAAGGAGGTTCTCCGCCTCCCTCAGCTCCTCCTCATCCCCCTTCTCCTGGTAAGTCTGGCGCACCTTGGGCTCCCAAACCTCCAGGTAATCATCCCAGAGGAAGACCTTATCCCACTCCCGCCCCTTGGCCTTGTGAGCGGTAGAAAGGATATAGGTGGCGGCGCCTTCTTCGTCTACATGCACCCCACGAAGCGCGGAGGCCAGTTTTGCCAAATCGTACCGCTGAGCGAGGCGGAGGAGCGTCTTGGCCGTGGGGTGGTGGAGCTCCTGGGCCAGCATCTCCAACTCTTCCCAGGTCCAGACCATGGAAAGCTCGGGATGGGGCGAAGAACGGGGCCGCCCGTGCTTCAGATCGTCTGCGTCCAGGAGAAGGCGTGCCAGCTCCTCCACTCCGCCCACCACGTGAACCTTCTTATCAGAGCGCCCCAAGGCCAGTTGGGCCACGGCCTCCACCACCCCAGCGTTGGTTCTGGCTAGCACCGTGAAGGGTTCTTCCGGAGCCTCCATGGAGATCTGTGTGGACCAGGGCGCCTTACCCGTCACGGGTAGAGGATCTCCAAGGTAGTCAAAGTACGCCCGCACCGCCTCGGCCAACTCCAGACCAAAGCGAAAGCTCCAGGTAAGCCAGGCCTCGGGAGCATCCAGACGGGCCATGGCGTTCACCGCACCGCGCCAAGCGTAAATCTGCTGCCTCGGGTCGCCCACGTAGACCCGCTGAAGCTTGCCCCGGTGGGCCTCGAGGACATTGAGAAAAACCGGGGATAAGTCCTGGGCCTCATCTACCAGGACGGCGTCATACCCGCGGATGACGGGGTTCCCTTGGGACCACATTTTCACGTAACCGTCGTGGGTTAAGGGGAAAGGATCGTGGGAGTCTTGCATCAACTTCCATAAGAGCCGGACGCTTTTGAGGACGTACTCGGCCTCGAGGTCCCAGCCCTTCTTCTGTTCCCGGAGAAGGCGGTAGCTTGCGGGGAGGTGGGCCAGCGTTGGCGTATCCGCTGCAGAAGTCAAAAAGGCATTCAAGGTGTCGCGAATCACATAGGCCAAGAGATACCTTTCCCGGGGCAACTCTAAGACCTCGGCGATGGCCCTAGGAGGCAGGTTATCCTTGCCCTTGTCCAGCTTTTTCTGGTAGTCCCGGTTGACCACCTGGCTGTGGGCAAAGCCGTGGAGGGTCCGCACCGCGGTGTTCTCAGGGAATACCCTTTCGCCCTCCTCTTTGATCGCGCGGTTGAAGGCCAGGTAAAGCACCTTTTTCTTTCGCTCGGCCTCGGCCATAAAGCGCAAAGTGGTGGTCTTCCCGCTTCCCGCCACGGCCACCAGCTTCAAGTCTTGGCCCTCGAGGTAGCGCTTAACGGCTTCCCCTTGCTCAGGGGTGGGCTTCACCTCAAGTCTTGGCCCTTCCTCGGGGTAACGCTTAACGGCTTCTGGCTCAGGGGTGGGCTTCAGGCTCCTGGCCTCCGCTTTGGTCGGTGGGGGCGAGACCGGAGCCAGCCTCGCCCTCCGGTTCTGGGCCAAAACCCACTCCGCCAAGGGAATGAGAAGGTCAGAGTCCTGAGCCTGAGCCGCTAGGATGAACTGCTTTTGGTCTCGTTCGGCTGCTATCAGCTTAGCGCGCTGCAATAGGGTCTCAACGTTTTGGGGCTCGCTACCCTCAGAGACCAACTCCTGGTAAGCTGCCTGAAGGATCCTCTCAAAGCCCGCTTTTTTCGGTTTATCCAGCCACGGCCTCTTCTCTTTCACTATTATGCGCCGCCGCAGGCGATTGCGGGACTCCTGTGGCAGGTGAACCCAGGAGAGGACCCAAGCCAGTCCTGCGTCCAGCACCTCCCGGGGTAGCTCCAGAAAGCGCCGAGCCGCCTTCTTAAAAACCTGTTCACGCGATGGGTCCTCTAAAGCCTCCTGAGCCATCTGTCTGGCCTTTACCAGAAGGCTGTCGGGGGGAATGACTTTGATCTGCGGCCCTCGCTCCTTAATCAGCTGTCTATAGGCTTCAAACAAAAGCCCTCCCGCTATCCCCCGCTGCTCCTCGGAAAAGGCCGACAGATAACGCTCCCGGGCCAAGAGGACCTTTTCTTCTTCTTTGAGGACCATCTCCCCCATGCCCTCCTCCGACTTCTAAGGGGCCAGAACTAGGAATGGGTCAAGCTAATCAAATAGCTTTGGTTGCACTACGGAGCCTTTTTGACCCTCGCCCTTACCGCCTTCAACACCGCTCCCAGGGACCTCCCCTGCATGACTTCCCTGGGTCCGGGCATAAAGCTCATCCTCTATAAAGGCGAAAGTCTCCCAAGGCTCCTTCAAGGCCACAGCCAAACCAAGCCCTTCCTCAACAAGGCTCCGATTACCAGGCGCAGGAAGGTTCAGAACAAACACAGGCTTCCCCAGCTCTTTGGCTCTCTCTACTGCGTTCCAGGTGCCGCTCAGCCGCTTTTTTCCGTTCTTGCCTCCAGTTTCCTTAAGGCCGCTTTCCACTACCAAGATGCCATGGGCAAGTCCCACCACAATACGATTTCTTGCCATGGCCCAAGCAGCCTTCCACTGCGCTTTAGGAAAAAGATCGGAAACGAGAGTCAGCCTCCCGCCAAAGATGTACTCCTGGTACCTCTTAACTAAAGGGCGAACTTCCTTACTCATGAGCAAGCCATAAGGGAGCACCCCCACGACACGACCTCCCGCTTCCAAAGCGCCCTCTACCGCCTCCAGGTCTATGCCCCTAGCCATCCCTGTTACCACGGTGTAGCCCTCCAGTCCAAAGTGGGCGCCGGCCCTTCGTGCCCATTTGAGAGCCTCCGCAGAAGCTTGGCGAGACCCGATGATCGCTAGACTCAGACCGGAGGCCAGGCCAAGAACCTTGGGCTCCCCAAGCACGTACAAAACCAAGGGCGTCTTGCCTTTGAGGCTGTCTTTGAGGAGGCGAGGGTAAGAAGGGTCGGTCACGGCCAGAACCTGGATACCCTGACTCCGCAGTTCCTCTAGCAAAAGCGCTATGGTGGAAGCTTGTGCTAAGGCATCCCGCAGCTTAAGGGCAAGTTCCCCCTCCAGATTGGGAAGGTCCTGCTCAACAAAAGCTTCCAGGGAGCCCGATGTTTTCTTGGCATGCTTAATGACTTCTAAGCGCTCCTGAGGCTTGAGCGGGCTATGAGCAAGAAGCATCCAGTAAAGCGGGTTCATAAGTCGTCCGAATGCCGCGTTTTGGCAAGGGCCAAGGCGTACAAGTGCTCCGCTCCTGCTCCCTTCAGCACCTTTCCCACTTCCTCAAAGGTGACACCCGAGTCGGCCACGTCGTCCACAACCAATAGCGTACCCCTTAAAGGGGCCTTAACAGCAAACGCCTTCTGAAGGTTCTGCCGTTTCTGAGCGCGGTTTGTAAGTTCTTTCTGCGGACGCGTGTGCCTGATCTTGACCAGCACATCCAAGAAGCTAAGTCCCAGCTTGCTGGCCAATCTTTCCGCTAGGTCCCTCACCAAATCCCCACTCTTTGTGGAAGGTACGGCCACCACGCCGGCAAACGCAACATCACCCCAGTATTTCTTGACGACCTGAGCTCCTTCGTCAACCAACCACTCGGGAAAGGGTTGGCGGGTCTCGTACTTGTGGTGGGAAATGGTTTCCCCTACGCGCGTCCCATTATAGTAGCTCAAGGCCCGAGCATCCTGGTAAACCTTAGTCCCTTTCAGTTTGGATTTAAGGTGAATCCTAGGGTGACTGACAAAAGCCCTGGCAGAAGCCAAAACATCCTCACTCACTGGCGGCCAGTTCCGCGGTGTGCAGTTATCGCACACCCCGCAGGAGGAAGCAGTTGGGTCCCCCAGGTAATGGCAGATATGCTCCATCCTGCACAAGCTAGTTTCCACATAGCGGACCATCTCCTCCAGGTCTCGCCTGTTTTGTTCCCGAATAGGCTCGTAACGGGAAAGATCGGGCATTTCTGAGGAAATGGCCCGGTAGTCCGTAGCGACTTTCGCCACGATACCCTGGTCCTCGAGGTCAGCCAGGATATTCCTCAAGGCCGTTTGCGAAAGGCCAGTTTTTAGCGAAAGATCCCGTATGGATAGAACCTCCGTCTGCAAAATCCCTTCGTGTGCTACTTGACCCCAACCCCTGGGATGTGAAAAAAGAGGGGGTGCTATGCTTCCAAACCGAGAGCACCCCCTCTACTATCTTGACGCAGAAACCCTCCTCGTGGCCATCTACATCTGGGTGGACGACGAGCTCAAGGCCCTTCAGGCCCAAGGGTTCAAGCTCCCCAGAAAGCAAAGGCACCAGAAAGCCACCTTGGCTGAACTCCTGGCCCTGGCCATCTTTCTCCTGCTGCAGGGCCAGGACCTGGCCAAGGGCTACCTGGCCGCTA
>NZ_KB905789.1 GCF_000381045.1 Thermus scotoductus DSM 8553
GGGGGACCGGGGATTCCGTTGGGTCCAAGGCGTCAAGACCCCGCCCTACCGGGTTCGTGGGGGGAAGGTGGTGGAGACGGGGTGGAGAGGTTGGATGGGGAGGGTCAGGAACTGGATTGAGGTCCGGTTCAGCGTGATGGTGCGGTCTTTGGGCCTTCATCGGATAGAGGCTCGGTCCTACTGGGGCCTGGTAGCCCGAATAAACCTCATTCTGCTGGTTCACAACCTCATTCGGAGTCGGGTCTTGCTCAGGATGGCCGGGGTGGAGCTATGAGGTAGCACACGAAGGCATGTAAAATCTCACGGGCCTCCCCTAGGGTTTCCCGAGGCGTTCTGTACCCTAGTTCCGAGTGGAGCCTTCCCACGCCAGCTGTTCCCCTTCCAGGTACACCTCCAGCACCCTTAGGGCCTCGTCCAGCACCACGAGATCCGCCCGCTTCCCCAAGGCGATCTCCCCCCGGTCCGAAAGGCGCAGGTATCGGGCCGGGTACAGGGATAGCCGCTTGGCCGCCTCCTCCAAGGGCACGCGAAAGGCCACCAGGTTCCTTAAGGCCTGGTCCAGGGTAAGGGTGCTCCCCGCCAAGGACTCTCCCAGCCACACTCCCTCCTTCCGCTTTTCCACCCGATGGGCCCCCAGGGGATAGGTGCCCTCCGGCATCCCCGCCGCGGCCACAGCGTCGCTCACAAAGTACAGCCCGGGAATGGTCTTCAAAGCCAGCCGGATGGCGGCCGGGTGCACATGCAGGCCATCGGGGATGATCTCGGCCCATTTCCCCCGTTCCAGGGCCAGGCCCACCACTCCCGGGGCCCGGTGGTGCAGGCCGGTCATGGCGTTATAGAGGTGGGTGAAGCCCACCGCCCCTGCCTCCAGGGCGGATAGGGCCTCCTCGTAGCGGGCTCCCGTGTGCCCGAGCTGGACCCGAATGCCCTTTTCCGCCAGGAAGCGGATGAGTTCTAAGGCCCCGAGAAGCTCGGGGGCTAGGGTCACCACCCGCACGGGAGCCAGGGAGAGAAGATGGCTGGCTATTTCCCGGTCCGGGGGAAGGGGGAAGGGGGAAGGGGGGCTGGGCTCCCAGGCGGTTTGGGCTGATGAAAGGACCCTCCAGGTGAACGCCCAGAAGGGCCTTTCCCCAAGGGCCTTCCATGGCCGCCTGCGCTCCTTTGAGAGTTCTTTCCAGATCGGCCAGGGGAGCAGTGACGGTGGTGGCGAGGAGGCCTGTGGTGCCGTGCTGGAGGTGGAAGCGCAAGGTGGCTTCTACTCCCTCCTGGCCCTCCATCACCTCCCTTCCGCCTCCCCCGTGCACGTGGAGGTCCAGGAAGCCCGGGAGGATGTAAGGGCCCTTCACGGGAGCCTCCTCTATGGCCTCTATGCGCTCGCTGAAGTGAAGCCTGCCCTGTACGAAGCCTTGGGGAGTCAGGATGGAGCCTGCTAGCACAACCGCCTCCTTATCCGGGTTCCACCCGTTGCCCGGCTCAGCACGTTCACCTGGGTGCCGGGGCAGCAAATGGCCCGGAACACCCGGAGGAGCAGTGCTGGGTGGGGATACCGCTCAGGTGCATGCATCCATGGTATTCCGGAGGGCCTTGCCGGGGCCGGATATGGCTTCCTCCGAAGTGAAGAGGAATACACTGGCGGATGGGGGATTTAGGACGCAAGTCCGGTTTGCGGTTGCCGAAAGAGGCGAAGGAAGTATGATGGAAGCGCTTCTATGTGGATAGGAAAAGGAGGGGATATGGGAAGAATCCTGGCGGTGTGGGTATGGCTTAGCCTGGCCCTGGCGGTCCCGGTGACCTTCCGCTACACACCCCCTTCGGGCCTCGAGGTGCGCTCGGTAAGCCTCCGGGGCTCCTTCAACGGCTGGGGGGAAACCCCCATGCAGAAGGAGGACGGGTCCTGGGCGGTAACCGTGGACCTGGATCCAGGGGAGCACCAGTACAAGTTCTTCATCAACGGCCAGTGGCCCAGGGACATGTGCAACGATCCCACCTTCGGCACGCCCATGGTGGACCCGAAGGCGGCAGGGTGTGTGGACGATGGCTTTGGGGGTCAGAACGCCGTGATCGTGGTCCAGGCTCCGGTAGCCCCCACCCCTCCTGCGGGGCCCGTGGCCCTGGACTTCACCCATGATCCGTTGGACGCCCAGTTTGTCTCCCATGCCGACGGCAAGCTTTCCGTGCGCTTCCGGGCGGGGGAGGGGGCGGTGGCGGCCGCCTGGGTAGAGGTGGAAGGAAAGAGGGTCCCCATGCACCTGCAACTGAGTTTTCCGGGAAGCGAGGTTTGGCGTGGGACCTTACCTGGGGGCGTGGGAGCCTACCGCATCCTGGTGCGGACCCAGGATGGGAAGGAGGAGGTGTTCGGTCCCTTTAACCCTCCCGAAAGGCCCTTTGCCGAGGTGGCCTGGGTAGGCGAGGGGGTGGGTTACCAGATCTTCCCCGAGCGCTTCTACAACGGGGATCCCGGCAACGACGCCCTGGCCCTGGAAACCGACGAGTACCGCTTTAACCAGGTGTGGCAGCGCTCCTCCGGGCCCAAGCCCCATCTCTCCCACTGGAGCGATCCCCCCTCGCCCCTGCACTGCTGCCACCAGTACTTCGGGGGGGATCTTGCCGGGGTGCTGGCCAAGCTTCCTTACCTAAAGGCGCTGGGGGTTAGCGTCCTCTACCTGAATCCCATCTTTGATTCCGGGTCGGCCCACGGCTACGACACCCACGACTACCTCAAGGTTTCCCCCAAGTTCGGCGACAAATCCCTCTTGCGCAAGCTGCTGGACGAGGCCCACCGCCTCGGCATGCGGGTGATCTTTGACTTTGTGCCCAACCACACCGGCTTGGGCTTCTGGGCCTTCCAGGATGTGGTGCGGCGGGGGCCTAGGTCCCCTTACTGGAACTGGTACTTCATCAAGCGCTGGCCCTTCCTGCCCGGCGATGGTTCCGCCTACGAGGGATGGTGGGGCCTGGGTAGCCTCCCCAAACTGAATACCGCCGACCCGGGAGTGAAGCGCTACCTGATGGAGGTGGCCAAGTACTGGATCCGCTTCGGCTTTGACGGGGTGCGGGTGGATGTGCCCGGGGATGTGCTAAATCCTCACGCTTTCTTTAAGGAAATGCGGGCCGAACTGAAGGCCATCAAGCCCGATGCCTACCTGGTGGCGGAGATCTGGCAGAGGGATCCTAGCTGGCTCCGGGGGGATGAGTTTGACTCCCTGATGAACTACGCCATCGGCCGGGATATCCTCCTTCGCTTTGCCAAGGGGGGAAGCCTGGCCCTGTACAACGCCCGCCGGGCCTTGGCGGACCTGGCCCGGGTTTACGCCCTTTACCCCGAGGCGGTGGCCGGGATGGGCTTCAACTTGATCACCTCCCACGACACGGCCCGCCTCCTTACCGAGCTTGGGGGCGGGGGCCTGAAGGACGTTCCCAGCCCGGAAGCCAGGGCCCGGCAGCGGCTTGCGGCGGCCATGCTCTACGCCCTTCCCGGTCTCCCCGTAACCTTCCAGGGGGATGAGTGCGGTTTCACCGGGGAAAGGCCAGCCGACCCCCCCCACGAGCTCAACCGGTATCCTTTCCAGTGGGAGAAGTGCCACGGGGAAACCCTGGTCTTCTACCAGACCTTGGCCGGGCTACGCCGGGAGCTTCCCGCCCTTCGGAGCGCGGTTTTTCGCAGTTACTATGGCGAGGGTTACCTGCTGGCTTTCCTCCGGGGGGAGCCGGGGGAAGGGGAGGTGCTGGCAGCGTTTAATAGTGGCCTCGAGGCCGCCACCCTACCCCTGCCCCCAGGTGGCTGGCGGGACCCCCTGGAGGGGCGGACCTACCGCAAGGAAGTGGCCGTACCGCCCCTTGGCTTCCGGTATTTACTCCACCTGGGTCGCTAGGTCCCGAGGGGGCTTTTGGCCAGCGGGGGTTCCGGGATGATCCCGGGCCCTGTCGGGGAGTGGAAGGCCCCCCAAGCCCTGCAGGATACCCTGGCCCGCAACCGGTCAAGGGCCTTATGCCACCCCACGCGGGGTCCCGGTAAACCACCCCCAGCCCGCCGCCAGGCGGGCTGGGGGCCCGGTTGTGCCTTAACCAAGGGACTTGTGTGGCCCCTCATGAAGTAGGGGTATTATCCTGAGGAGGGTTAGACCGGATGGAAACGCCTCCCGTACGCCGCTTTTTTTGAGCCTGGCCCTTTTCCTCCTTTTCCTTTGGGCCCTTTCCCACCTCTATAGCCTTCTTCTTTGGGTCTTCCTGGCCTTTACCCTGGCCGGGGCTTTGGATCCCCTGGTGGGGCTCTTTGCGCGAAGGTTCCCCCGGCCTTCCGCGGTTTTCCTGGCCTACCTCTTGGTTTTGGGCGCCATGGGCCTGGGGTTTTACCTGGCCGCACCCCTCCTTGTCCTCCAGTTCCACCATCTGGGTGAGGTTTTGCCCCAGGTCCTGAGGTGGCTGGAGGACAACCTGGGGCTTACCCTTCCCGACCTGGCCTCTTCGCTTTTCACCTCCGCCCACGTGGCCGGGGATCTCCTCCTGAGGGTGGGGGAAACGGTTTCCCAGCTGGTTTTGGCCTTGGTCCTGGCGGTGATGATTGCCCTCGAGCCCCATTTGGTGGCCAGGGTTGCCCCCTATCTCCCGGGGAGCGGCTGGACCGAGGTGTTGGAGGATACCTGGAAGCGCATGGGCTGCTCCTCGCCATCTTCGCCTTCGGTAAGCTCTTCGGTTTTCTGGGTATATTCCTGGCGGTACCCATGACCATCCTGGGGGCGGGAATTCTGAAGCACTGGCGGCGCTAGCCCCCCACGTGCACGAAGGGGCGTTGGCTCCGATCGGGTTCGGTGCGGCGCAGGATCTCATGGGTAAGGGTGGGTACATCCCCTTCTCCGAAAAGGAGGAAGTGTGACGACTCCCCGGACTAAAGTCCGGGGCTTCTCGGGGTGTTTCCCTGCGGGAAAGCACGCGGGGTCTCCCCCGAAGGCCCCGTCCAGGCCCAGAAAGACCTTGACTCCGTATCGGCAGGCGAGCGCAATGCTTCTGGCTCTGCCACGGGTGTTCGTTTGGAGTTTTACCCATCGGACTACCCGATGGAACCCCCTACTCCAAGTTTCAAGGTCCACGGGGAACTTTGTCCCCAAGAACATTGTACC
>NZ_KB905790.1 GCF_000381045.1 Thermus scotoductus DSM 8553
ATCTTGAAAGCCGATTTTCCTCTTGCGCAAGGGCAATATGCGTTTTCACCTGCTTATCGACCGCTCCTGCAGTGGCTTTGCAACGAGCTAAACCCTGCAAAACCCCCTTTATTCGCCATGTGTATATTCCAGCCTTCATGATTCTCACAAACCCCCCCTCCAGGAGCACCGTCCAGGACAGTGTTCTAAGGGGGGTACCGTTGCAAGAGATGCTTCCCCGAAAGGGGATTGCGACTTGGTAATCGGATTCATGAACCCAAATTCCTTCCGAATCAGTTGCAAGAGATGCTTCCCCGAAAGGGGATTGCGACAGCGGGAGCCGTTCCCCATAGGGGCGGGCGTACAGCCACCGTTGCAAGAGATGCTTCCCCGAAAGGGGATTGCGACACCCAGACTAGAACGCCGCTAACGCTTCCAGGGGGATGTCTTGTTGCAAGAGATGCTTCCCCGAAAGGGGATTGCGACAAGAAGGAGAGGACCACCAGAGCCAGCATCCCCTTGTCCCGTTGCAAGAGATGCTTCCCCGAAAGGGGATTGCGACAACCCGTACCGGCTTGAGAGCTTAATCCTACGGAGCAAGTTGCAAGAGATGCTTCCCCGAAAGGGGATTGCGACCCCGTTCGCTGCCACTGTTTACTGCACAGTGGGCAAGTACGAGTTGCAAGAGATGCTTCCCCGAAAGGGGATTGCGACATGCTTTTGGACGGTACACGCTATCCACCGTCAAGATGGGTTGTTGCAAGAGATGCTTCCCCGAAAGGGGATTGCGACTCCTGGGGGTCCGGGAGGCCCTGGATGGCCCCGTACAGGGGTTGCAAGAGATGCTTCCCCGAAAGGGGATTGCGACCCTCGTAAGTTTCAGTCCTGAACGTGGTAATTTCCACGTCCAGTTGCAAGAGATGCTTCCCCGAAAGGGGATTGCGACGGGGTTTAAAGGCCAACTCGTTGATGTTGCTGGGAACATGTTGCAAGAGATGCTTCCCCGAAAGGGGATTGCGACCCCGGTGGCGTTTGGGTCGCTCAGTACGCCCCTCACGGTGTTGCAAGAGATGCTTCCCCGAAAGGGGATTGCGACACCCTGAAGTGAGGACCGGCAACGGCGTGTGGATCATTCAGGTTGCAAGAGATGCTTCCCCGAAAGGGGATTGCGACACGAGGGCCGTGATTAGCGCCAATGCGTACCCGATAATGTTGCAAGAGATGCTTCCCCGAAAGGGGATTGCGACTAAATCACGGGAGAGATCATGAATCGAGGTGTGTAGGGATCAGTTGCAAGAGATGCTTCCCCGAAAGGGGATTGCGACCCCGGGTTTGGCAATATGGACGGGTCCTGGCAAACAGTATGGAAAAATTTCCTCGAGGGTGCCTGCCGTGGCTCGGGCGATGAAGTGGATCGGTGTGGTCATCCGGACGACCCAGGGGGGATCCGTGGATTACGTCCCGTTCCCCGCCCTGGGGGAGGCCAGGGGATGGGCCAGAAAGGAAAAGATGGGTGAGGCCGTCCCTTTTCCCCAGCCCAGGTGGCTTTTCCCTTACCCGGGGGAAGAGTGGTGGGTGGGCTACCAGGAGGGAGGGGAGGTGAAGGTGGTGGCCGTTTTTCCCAAAAGGCTTAGGGCCCTTCCTGATGTGCCCATCCTGTTCCGCTATGCGGAGTACCTGAAGGAGCTCATGGGCCCGGACGCCTCCTCCGACGAACCACGCGCGCGAACTAGGGAGGCTCCTCCCTAGCCCTCGAGGCCAGTACCCTTCTTAGCTACACATCGCGCTACTCCTCGGCGTGAAGCCCAGGTTGTGATAGAACGTAATCACCCGGCGGCGAGCCGGCCCGGCTACTTCGGACCTTATAAGTCCGGCCAAGGCCCAATGGGGTTTCTGCGGATTCCCCCTGCGGCCTACACAACCGGGCCGCAAACATCCCCGGGGTTTTTGTTTTCTGACCCCGGGCGCCTACAGCGTTCCATCAGTCTTCGGCCTCGAGGCCCCTGCGGCAGCCGGACTAGGCAAGCAGGCGCGAACCGGGTAAAACGTGGGCATGGTGCTGGCCTCCTTGGTCCTGGTTTTGGAAGGAGAGGCTCCCCCGGAGCCCGCGGGGCTCAGGGGATTCTTCTACGGCCTCCTGAGGGAACTCGCCCCCGAGGTGCACGACCAGGGGGAAAACCCCTTCAGCCTGGGGTTTGGGGGAGGGGAGAGGGGGGGGTACTGGGCCCGGATTGGGCTACTGCGGGAGGAGTTCTATGGAAGGCTTTCCCCCAGGATCTTTGCCCTCGAGGGCCAGACCATCCGCCTGGGCAAGCCCTTCCGGGTAAGGGCGGTGCTCCAGGAGGGGCATCCCTGGGCGGGCCTCACCACCTACCCCCGCCTCTTCCAGGCCCCCGAGGGGCCCGACCTGCCCCTGCGCTTCTATAGCCCCACCTTCTTCCGGCGCAAGGGCGTCCACTACCCCATGCCGGAGCCCCGTTTGGTGCTGGAAAGCCTCCTGAGGCGCCTCGAGGTCCTGGCCTCCCTGCCCGCCCCCGAGGGGGTGCGGGAGGCCCTCCTGGAGAGGACGGGGGTGCGCTGGTTCGAGGGGAAGACCGTGCGGGCAGAGGCGGACGTGGAGGCGGTAGGCTTCGTGGGCCGGGTGGTCTACCACCTCCCCAGGGCCACGGAGGAGGAGCTGGCCTGGCTCTGGGCCCTGGGCCGATTTGCGTTTTACGCGGGGGTGGGAGCCAAAACCTCCCTGGGCCTTGGACGGGTAAAGGTCTTTTCGCCCAGGAAGGAGGAGGGGTAAGGTTTCCCTCACCCCAGGGCCGGCCGGATAATGGGTGCATGAAGGTCCTCATCCTTAGCGTGGGCACCACCCGGGCTCCCCTGGAGGAGGCCCTGGCCCACCATGCCCCCGAGGGGGTGATCTTCCTGGCCAGCCAGCAGACCCATCCCGTGGCCGCCGAGCTCATCCGGGACTACGGGGGCTCCTTCCGCCACCACACCCTCCTGATGGAGGATGCGGAGAGCCTCCTCGAGGCCTACCAGGTAGCCGTGAAGGCCTTGCGGAAGGCCCTGGACTGGGAGGCGAGCGCCATTGTGGCCGACCTCACCGGGGGCACGAAGCCCATGGCGGCGGGCCTGGTCCTGGCCCTCACGGGCCGGGGTGTGGTCTTCAGCTACGTGGGCGGGGAGCGGCGGGACTCGGAAACGGGCCGGGTCCTGCCCGGGGCCGAGAGGCTCCGCCTCCTCGAGGACCCCACCGCCCGCCTGGGGCTTCGGGAATGGGCGGGCTTCGTGCGGGCCTGGAATGGGCTCAACCTGGGCATGGCCCTGGAGGAGCTGGACGCCCTTTTGCAAAAACCCCTATCCCCCTCGGAGGAAAGGTTCTACCGGGCCCTGCGGGGGGTGGTGAAGGCCCTCATGGAATGGGACCGGTTCCGGCACCGGGAGGCCCTGGATCTCCTCAAGGAGCATCTCCCCGTGGCCCTGGCGGTGGCCGAGGCCTGGGGACATGGGGCCAAGGTGCGGGTCCTTAAGGGTCTGGAGGAGGGGATGGGGGCCCTCGAGGCCATTGTGGAGGCAGGCAACAGGCCCACCTTCCCCCTTCTCCAGGACCTCCTGGCCAACGCCGAAAGGAGGGCGGCCCTGGGTCGGTACGACGACGCCCTGGGCCGGCTCTACCGGGCCCTGGAGCTGGCCGCGGAGGCGGACATCCACGAGCGGCTGGGCTTCCTCCTGAAGGACCCCAAAACCTGGCCGGAAGGGTTCCCCGAAACCCTCCGGGACCGGATCCTGCGGCCAAGAGGGCTCATGGAGCTCCTCGAGGCAGCCTTCGAGCTGGACCTGGCCTTCGGGCAACACGGCACCCTGGCCCAGAGGCTTTACGGGGAGAAAAACCGCCTCCAGGCCCTCCTAGCCCGCCGGCACGAGAGCATCCTGGCCCACGGCACCCGCCCGGTAGGAGAGGAGGACTACCGGCGCCTTCTGGACTTCCTCCGGGGCCTGGACCCCCGCCTTACGCCCCTTTCCCCCTGGCCCAGGTTCTGATGGTGCTGCACCTGCTCACCCAGGGCGCTACCTTGCGCCTCCGCCAGGGCCGGTTGCTCCTGGAGATGGAGGGAGCCCTCCTAAACTCCTACCCTGCCCGCCAGGTGCGACAGGTGGCGGCTTGGGGAAACGTGCGCCTTTCCACCCCGGCCCTCACCTTTCTCCTCAGACAGGGGATTCCCGTGCTCTTCCTGTCCACTGAGGGCTTCCTTTACGGGGTGGCCGCCTCCTTCCCCGATCCGCACCCCGAGCACCTCCGGGCCCAGTTCGCCCAGGACCCCCTGCCCCTGGCCCGGGCCTTCGTGCTGGGCAAGCTCCGTACCGCCAGGGCAATGCTGGAGCGCCTCGGCCTGCCCGGTTTGGAAGCGGTGGAGGAAGCCCTGGCCCAGGCGCAAACGGCTTCCCATCTGGATGCCCTCCGGGGTGCGGAAGGCTTTGGCAGCCGGGCCTACTTCGGCGGCCTGAGCCAGCTCCTCAGACCATGGGGCTTCCAGGGGCGGAGCCGAAGGCCCCCCAAGGACCTGGTTAACGCCGCCCTCTCCTATGGCTACGCCCTGCTCCTGGGCCGGGCCCTCCTGGCCGTTCGGCTAGCGGGGCTACACCCGGAAGTGGGCTTCCTCCACGCAGAGGGACGCCGCAACCCCGCCTTGGCCCTGGATCTGATGGAGGAGTTTCGTATCCCGGTGGTGGACCAGGTGGTCATAACCGCCCTCCGGCGGGGCCAGCTTAAACCTGAACATGGCGAACCACGGAACGGGGGAGTGTACCTAACCGAGGAGGGAAAGCGGGCACTTATCCCCCTTCTTGAGGAGCGCTTCCACCAGGAAGCCACCCACCCCCTGCGCTTCCGAAAGACCTACGCCGAGCTCCTGGACACCCAGGCGGCAAGGCTCAAGGCGGCCATAGTCAAGAGGGAACCCTACACGCCCTATTACCTAAAGTGACCTATTCACCTTTGGAAGCCCACTTGACACGCCGCAAAGGAATGGTATCGATTGGGTAAGTATTGGTCCGGTTCATCGCAAACGGTATAAAGCCAGGATCCGTTTGACCGAGTACA
>NZ_KB905791.1 GCF_000381045.1 Thermus scotoductus DSM 8553
ACCGGCAAGGCCCTCTTCCTTGAGGCGTTTCCGCCAGCGGTAATAGGTGGCCCGGCTGATCCCCAAAAGCTCCTGGATCTCGGGCCAGCCCACCCGGTATTTCCTGAGCGCCTCCACCTGTTTGAGCTTCCGTAAGCGGTCCTGAACCGTGGGATCGCCGGCCCCGGCCGCAAGGTAGCCCTTCGGGCTGACCTTGGAGTTCCCGGGCCTTCAAGGTAGCCCTTCGGGCTGACCCGCGCTCCCCGCAAAACCTCTTTGCCAACCGTGGTAAGCTGCATCCGTGGGGACCCCCTCTCTCTTGGAGTGGTCCCCACATTTTTACTCGTCCAGTCTCACATGTGTCTGGCCGGGTTCACCATATAGTGGTTGAAATTCCGCCGCACTCCGGGGGCCGGCCTGGCTATGGCTTTTCCAGGCTCAGATTCTCATGAAGCCCTCCTGAATGACGGCGGCCATTCTTTTGCGTCGCTCTTCCAAGAAACTTTCGTATTCCATGGTATACCATTTTTCTGGAAGGGCGTGAAACCAGTACATTTGCGCTAGCTCCTCCGGTGCGAACCGCGCCTCATATTCCGGAGCATACTTTTCCGGCGGCCGATCGCTGATATCCAGGTTGTCTCGCCATTCTACCAGCGCATAGTTGGCCACCTGATTGATGTCGCGCCAGTCCCGATTCAGCTTTTCCAGGTAGCGTCTTGGAAAGAGGTGGTGGCGTTCAAGGCTTTCCCGCGTTCCCTGAACCATGGGATCAAGCAAGTCCCGTACTTTCATGCGGGAGTAAAGTACGGGGGCATCGAGAAGGCATAGCGCCGCAAAATAGGCGAATTGGGCCGTGTTGCGCGGTGAAGCCGTGGCCAGTTCGTTGGGGAGGGTGATCTCCCAATAGTCGTCTGTAAGAACAGCCCTTATCTCCTGTTCCAATACCTGGATGAAGTCCTCGCCGTCTCTGCAGCCCCGAAGCAAGGCCAAATCCTGCTCCATACGGGCCTCTGGAGAACCGGTATAACGGCCTGTTAGGGAACTCATGAAGAACCAGCGGGCCATGATATCGCGCAGGGGATGGCCTGACAGGCCAAATTCCCGCTTCCCAATGAGCCAAAGGGCATAGGTGTAGACGACCGCGGTCTCAGAGGTGACCATCTTGGGATGGATGTACCCTGCCCGTTTCAGCACGCCAAAGAAGTCATGCCAGTGTTGCAGGTTAAGCACGGCATTCTGGGCTTCCTTGAGTCTGGCAAACTGCGCATCCCGCCGCTCGGCCGAGAACTCACCGGTTTGCAAATCCTTCCCGCGCAAAATGGAATAGACGTGTTCCAGACGGGCTCGGCGAAAGGCCAGGGCTACGTCTACCCGTAGCAACTGATCCGGGGACGGATGAAAATAGGGGTTATAGGGCGAGGGTTTGGAATCGCCCGAGGGCTGCTTGGCAAGCCGGCAGAAATCCTCCAGTTCCTTGCGCCCCTCGTCCCAAAATACCGACATCAGGGTAAGGACGAAGTCGGCTTGATTCAGCGTGCGCCCCTGGCTGTTGATGCGGACGAAGATCTTGGATACTTCCTCCTCACTGGCCTGCGCCGAGATCTCCAGCGCGCTCAGGGGGTAGTTTGCCAAGTTGAATAGCCTATGGATGGCCTCAGGAATACGCTTCTCGCCATCCGGAGCCAACGCCTGGCGCTGTCTCATCCGCTCCAGGAATTCCCGAATGAGCTCATAGAGATTCGTGTCCGACCGCCACAATACGCTGATATCCGAAATCCAGGAGCTATCCCGCTCGATGGGAGTATTGGTTACCTCGAAGCGCTCCTCTAGGGGGTGAAACGCGATGCGCAAGCGCCGCTCCTCAAAGTTCTTATCGACAATAGGCCTTCCCTTCATTACAGCGTACAGAGCGGTCAAACGTTGTTGACCGTCCACAATAAGGAGACGCGGGGGCTTTTGTTTCCCGCCGGTGCCGATGAGGCGATATTCCCCTGGAAACCCGTTCTCCCAAAAGAGGAGGGTGCCCACAGGATAGCCGCGGTACATGGAGTCGAAGAGGTCGCGCACACGGGTCGTATCCCACACGAAAGGCCGCTGGATGTCGGGTAGGCCGATTTCGCCGATCTCGATATCGGAGAGCAATTTGCTGACCGTGTAGTCCACCTTACGGAAGAGCAGGGGGTTCACGACCCACCTCCCTCTGGTTCTCGGGTGCTGTACGAGCGGCGCACCGCCTTACCGCATAATCCAAATGAGGCCATGGACGGTTAGGCATAACCTCGAGCTCCTCCTTATACACGATTCCACACGGCCACAACTAGGCTATTTTGAACCATTCCATGCACCTGATTTCCCCCATGGCCTTCATTCACATCTTCCCCTCCACTACATTCTCCCCCAAAGGGGCCCGCCGAGGGGTGCAGATGGTGAAAAATACGCGCCCGGTTAGGGGTAACCCTATCCCTTCAATTGCATAGACGGCGATGATGGCGTCGGGGGTCGCATAGGGCCAAGGGGCCTAATTGTTCGGGATCAACCCGAATACCTTACCGGAAAGGACCAGGGTGGCCTCTTCCAGAGAGTACTGGATGGTTCCCGAACCGGTGACGGAAAGCAAGACCCCTACCCGGAAGCGTCCGCCCCGCAGGAGGTCAAAGGCCGGGTCCCCGGGGGCCAGGGTGGCCGAAGGGGCAAGCTCGGCCGTCTCTCCCGGGTTGAGGGACTTGCTGTCGTTCAGAACCCTGTAGTCCCCGTTCCCGTCGTAGATGTTGCTGTCCCCTTCCGGGGCCACGTGGACCTCGAGGCCTACGTTCACCGGACCGCCGCTCTGGTGGACCAGGCGGACCCGGGCCAAGAATTCTGCGCGCTCCAACACGTCCCGGGTATCCGTCAGCGACAACCAATACCCATCTGGATCGTTGCCAAAAGTGTTGTCCCCATCGTCGTCGGGAAAACGGAGGGTCCCGCTTATCACGTCTAGGGAACCGCTCCGGTTTGCCTCGGGCACGAAGGTGTGGAGTTCCAGCCGAAGGGTGGTCACCGTATAGCCGCTGCAGGCGGCCAGGAGGAAAAGCAGGCCAAGCCAGGCCAACCGTTTCATGCTCACCTCCTCAGAATCCCAGGCTCAAAGCCAAACCGTACACCAGGCCCCCCACCAAGGGTGCCTCATGGGTGGTCAGGGCCGCGTCCAACTGGAGGCCGGGAAGCCTAAGTCCCCCTCCCAGGCCCAGGCGCCACCCCCCCTCGCGCCCAAACCCGGCCCTCAACCGGAAGGCGGACCAAGCGTACTCCGCACCCAGGTGGAAGCTCCCCTCGGCCAAGGCCCAGTCCCCGGCCAGGAGAAGGCTTCCCTCCTCGAGGGGAAGCCGGTAGGCGCCGTTTAGGAAAGCCGCGGGGGCGAGGCCGGCCCTTTCCCGCACCGCCGGGGTGGAACTTATAAGCTGGCCGTTTTGGTAGACCTCCTCCTGGCCGGACCAGCGCACAAAGCCCAGGAGGTTCCGCACCCCCAGGCCCAGGGTGAGGTTCTCGTACGTCCAGGCCAGGCCCAGGTCGGCCATGGCCCCATAGCCCTGGCCCTGGCCGGGGTAGCTTAGAAAGCTCTTTACCTCGTACTCGGTTCCGGAAATCTGGTCCCCCTGGTAGACGGGCCGGGCCTCGGCCTGGGCCTCGAGGTGGGCCAGGCCGTAGAAGCCGAGCCCCCTAACCCCCAGGTGCAACCGGCCCGCCCCGGGGATTTCCGGCAAGGGGGTGGCGTAGGCCAGGTCCAGGGCCAGGCCGGCCGTGAAGCTGCCCCGGCCGCGGAGGGCGCAAGGGGAGGGGTTTTGCTGGCAGACGCTGGGGTTGCCCTTTAGGGCTTCTTGGAGCTCGGGGCTTGTTTCCACCGCCACCCCATCTACCCCCTGGAGGTACCCTAGGCCGAGCCGAAAGCCGGCCTCCGAGGCCAAGGGGAGCCGCAGAAGTGGGGAAGGCAAAAGGGAAGAGGTCTTTCCCCCCGTCCCGGCCCGAAAATCCAGCACCAGGGGCTTTCCCTGGCCATCCGTGAGGGTGATCCCATCCCCTCTCACGGTGAAGACCACCTCGTCGGGGCTTCGGGCCGGGTTGAAGAGGAAGGCATCCGGGTGGCTCAGCTGGTCATAGAAGCTTAGGAGGTCAAACTTCTCTTTGAAAGCCTTCCGGTCGGTGAAGTAGGTGACCGGGCTGGTGTCCGGGAAAAGGGGAAGGGCCAGCCTAAGAAGCCCTAAGGGTAGGGGGCAGACTTGACCGCTATACCGCATAGAGCCTCAGGAAGCGCAGGGCGGAGAGGGGGTTGAAGGAGAAGGCCTCCAAGGCCGCCTTCTTCTCCCTGACCCCTTGGCGGTGAAGCATGGAGACCAGAAAGGCCCGGAGGGCCGCCAAGACCTGTGCCCCCACCCCCCGCACCTGGCAGGCATCCTCGTGGAGGAGAACGTCCCGTACCCAAAAGGACCGGTTCTCTACCTCCCACCGGTAAAGGAGAAGCTCCCCAAG
>NZ_KB905792.1 GCF_000381045.1 Thermus scotoductus DSM 8553
GGCTGGGCTACCGGACGCCAAAGGAGGTGATGGATGAGGTTCTAGGGCAGAGCGCTAAGGGCATCACACGGGAGGCAGGATGAAAGTGTCTAAGTTCAAGGGGCCGGATCAATCCCCTTCCGGAGACAGAGCGGGTGAAGGGGTTCAAGCCCTTGCCGAAGCGGTGGGTGGTGGAGCGCACCTTTGCCTGGATGGGGCGGAACCGGAGGTTGGGGAAGGATTACGAGTACCATCCCGAGGTAACGGAGGCCTGGATGTACTTGGGCATGATACGCTTACTGGTGAAGCGGCTGGCCAGGGCCGCCTGAGGTGGGGTGGGAGGGTTTTACGACAGCCTCTTGGATCATAGTCAGCTTCCCTATCCAGATACCCTTAGCCACCCGCTGCTCTTCGGGCAAAGGCCTCAGTTCGATCATACGGTAGCCGGGGGACATATCTGGACGCTCAGGCATCATGCTTTTCCTCCATCGGGTTACTTGTTGCTCCTTTGACCCGTTTTTGACCCCTTTGAGTCCTTTTTGAGCCCTTTCTGAGCCCTTTGAGCCGCTTGTGAGCCCTTTAACGCATAGTGTGTGCCTCGTCCCGTTGCGCCGATCTTAACAAAGATCCCCCTTTTGACCAGATCGTCTAAGTCGCGAGACGCTGTGGCCTTTGTGATACCCGTGAGCATCTGATACTCTTTGTTCCCAATAGCGCCATGCTCTTTAACATACAGCACCGCCTTGATCTGCCGCTCGTTCAGGCCCCACTTGCGCAGCCGCTCCGGGGTGTAGGGGTCCTTCAGGAAGGTCACCCGAAAGCCGCCCTGCCAGTTCGCAAACTCGGGCTCCGGAAGCCCTTGCTCCCGGCAGAGGCGGACGATGCGCGTGGTGCCCGTGCCCCAGCGTTCGATGATGCCGGCAAAGTAGAAGGCCTGGGCGATTAGGGGATTGCGAAGCACCGACGAGTGGGGTTGATAGAGCTGGTCAGGCGTCAGGGGTGGCGGCAACTCCCCCGGACTCCAAACCTCCAGGCGGTCTTCTTCCAGGCGGATCTGGATGTCCGCCGGATAGGTGTAATCCCGGTGGACGAGGGCGTTCGCCACCGCCTCCCGCAGGGCCTCCAAGGGATATTCCCATGTCTCTTCGCGCTTTAACCCCTCTAAAGAGGGCTCTTCCACCCGGACATCAAAGCGCACCTTGAGCACCTGGCGAAAGCGTGCCATCGCCCCGTCTAACTGCTCCCACAAGGTCCCGGTGAAATCGTGGCTATCCAAGATCTCGTCCCCCCGGAAGATGCCGATGCGTACCTGCGCCTGGGGAAAGAGGCGCTGGGGCCGCTTGCCAAAGAGCAGCACCCCTGCGTTCTTCAGCCGCTCCCCCTCTACGAGGTTGAGGTTGCGCAGCGTCCCTTCGGGATCGGAGAGATCTACATGGGGAAGCCTCTCTCGAGCCAGGCGGGCAAAGGCCTTCAGGGCTTCCGGATCCACCTCCTTCAGCGTCCAATCGCTGGGGAGCCCATCCCAACTCCTCCCGGAACGCGTGAGGATATGGCGGGCCAGTTCCTCGGGGGAGAAATCGCGGTTTGTGCTGCCCACGCGGCGGAGATACCGCCCCTTGTAGGGCACCAACCCCGGGGCCGGGTCTACCCGAATTTCCACCACCGGCAGGCCCTGCATCTCCACCACGCGAACCGACGGCGTGATGCCCAGATGGGCGGCGATGAGGTTGGCGATGCGCTGGAGCTCACGGTCATCCGCTCGAGTACCAACAATTTCCCCATCGTCTCGGACGCCAAGGAGAAGCCTGCCGCCTTCCGTGTTGGCGAAGGCCGCTAGATCCTCCAGAGCCCGCTCGGTCCACTGCCTTTTGAACTCCAGGGTTTGGCCTTCCCTCGCCTCAGCCTTCCCCATGCGCTATGTTCCCTTGCCTTGAAGCCCCAGGATGCTCAGCACTTCCTGCAGCCCTCGGGGTCATAACCGTGCGAGATGGGAGAGCTCATCCTCAAAGACGTCGGAGAGCCGCTTGCGGATTCGACAGTGGATTCTGTGAAATGCTCACTCATGACCGCTTACTCCCTCTTCCTGCAGCTCCCTCAGGGTCCGCCCATGCCTATCTTTCCATTCGATTCTTCCGTTTGCCGACCTGCCAAGGATTATCCCGGCCGCGGTCGAGGGCGAATCGAGTATGTAATCCTGGGTAAATCGGTAGACCTCCCCGGCATCCTCGAGCACGCCCTGCTTCAGGAGTGAGCGGCGCAGTTCGCTCAGATGTCGGGGAATTGAGGGCACCTCGCGCTTGACTGCCTGGGAGCTGGCCCTTACCACAAAGCCTTCGGCCGTCTCCTGAGCCCGGGCCTCGATACCCTTCGCTCTTAAGTAGAGTTCGTGGCGTTTCTCGCCCCCGATTTTGGGTTTCTCGAAAAAGCTCACGCCAACGACTGGCAGACAAAGGAGTAGATCGGCGAGAAAGGCCTCCGCATCCGCCTGGTCGGCCTCGGAGAGTGTAGGAAGTTGGGGGATGCTGCCGTTGTCCAGTTCGGCCCGTTTGGCTTCTGCGGCCAGGGCTACGAGCCGCGCCTCGAGGTACTTCACATGCGCCTTATTCAGGCTTGTGTCCTTGCAGGTGAAGACCGCGGCGTGCATCCAGAAGTCCTTCTGCTTGGCATGCTGCTCCAGGCGAGGTAAGACCGTATCCCCTTCGCCCACATACACGCGGGGAAGCTGGCCGGACTCGCCCGGGCCCCACAGTACGTAGACCCCGGGACGCTTGAGCTCCTCCCGCTGTCGCGCCTCAGCGAAGCGTACGCGCGGGAAGACGATGCCTACACCCGTCCAGTTGGACTTCTCAACGATGTGTAGGCCCTCGGGCTCGCCCGTGGGCAGGAAGATTCGCACCGAGAACCCCGCGTTCTTTCTCATAAACCGGCCCTCTCTAAGAACTTTTCTGCGTCTTTGACCCGCAGTTGGCGGCCGCCCACAGCTGGGCCTCGAAGCCTAGGTTGGCGGCCGTATCGTGGTCCTTTCGCGGCCTACGAGTTCGGCGCTCCGCCATTGCCGACCCCCTTCCCCACCCCAGATGACCTCCTCACATCGCATGCGCTCTTTTCTTCCCACGTGCCACGTAGCCTCCTCCTTAACCCCTCTCTGGCTCATGATATTCCTCAAGTCGGTTCCGCCCCAGCCAGGCAAAGGCTTGAACCCACCCTCCCGGGGAATCTACGACACCTCCGCATTGACCGCCCCCTCCTACACCCCCGAAGGGGGACGGGCCACCCCCTAAAGCTCAAACCCCAGGGCTACTTACCCGTACCCCACTTGTCGTGCCCGCCCTCCGGATGGACAAAAGCCTTCGGAGACGGCCTCAGGGTGTTTCCCTGGTGGGAAAGCAGCCTGTGTCCGCTAAGATCTGCTGCTGCAAGATTAGCCCTTGCAAACTGACCCTTCCTTTGACCCCTTTCGCCCCATCGTTTCCGAAAGGTGTTCCCCTAACGGGGAGGTAGCGGCACCTTGGCGGGTCGGCCGCCGGGCTTGGGGGCGGGGATCAAGGGCTCCAGGATGGCCCACTCCTCGTCCGTCAAATCGCTGGGGTATGCTCTCAGACTTGACCTATATGCGGCTCCTGGAGTAAAGAGGGGGCATGACCCTGCGCGAAGCCCTGTCCCAGATCCCCGACCCCCGGGCCCGCAACCGG
>NZ_KB905793.1 GCF_000381045.1 Thermus scotoductus DSM 8553
CCTGCCGATACGGAGTCAAGGTCTTTCTGGGCCCGGACGGGGCCTTCGGGGGAGACCCCGCGTGCTTTCCCGCAGGGAAACACCCTGGGAAGCCCCGGACTTTAGTCTGGGGAGTCGTCACGAACCCTGACGCGACCTGGTTCGCAAGCTGGGGGAACTTTGAGGGCGAAGAATAAAGGATTCAAGAACTACACGGGGTAGCTATGAGAATACGCTTTGGAACAGAAGGTTTTCGGGGGGTTATCGGTAAAGAGTTTACCTTTGATGTGATAAGACACCTGGCGGGTGCATATGGCCTTTTTTTGCAAGAGAGAGGGGAGACTCGCGTTGTAGTTGGGCACGATACCCGATTCATGGCCGAAACCTTTGGAAGGGCCTTTGCAGCTCACCTCTCGGGAATGGGCCTCGAGGTTTTTCTGCTCAAAGGGCCCGTGCCCACACCTCTTCTTTCCTTTGCTGTTCGGCATTTGGAAGCTGGGGGAGGGGTCATGGTTACGGCCAGCCATAACCCCCCTGAGTATTTAGGTGTGAAGTTCAAAGATTCTACTGGTGGGCCTTTAGCTCCAGAGTCCTATAAGGTTTTGGAGACCCTCCTCTTGAAAAAGGGACCTTTCAAGGAGCGACCCTACAAGCTTCTAGAACTGAAGGAAGAGTATTTCCGTGCCCTAGCTAGTGTGGTGGATCTAGAACGAGTAGCTCGCTTTCACGGCGTTCTTTATCACGATAGTATGGGTGGTGCCGGAGGCGGATTTTTGCGGGAGTTTTTTCGCTATGTGGACCTTCCTATTGAGGTAAGACCGATCCGAGAAGAACCCCACCCTCTTTTCCACGGCGTGAACCCCGAACCTATCCCCAGCAATCTTGGTGTTACCCAAGAGATTATGGCCAGTGTGGAGCCGCCGTCCGTGGCCGTGGCTACCGACGGAGATGCCGACCGGGTGGGAGTTGTACTGCCAGGGGGGCGCTTTTTCAATCCCCACCAGGTGTTGTGCGTCCTTGCTTTCTATCGCCACAGTAAGGGGTTGAAAGGGCGGGTGGTGAAGAACTTTGCTGTAACCTGGCTCCTGGACCGCTTGGGTGAACGTTTGGGTTTCCGGGTGACGACTACTCCAATAGGATTTAAGTGGATTAAGGGGGAGTTTCTCAAGGGAGATGTTTCGTTGGGAGGAGAGGAGTCGGGGGGTATAGGCTTTCCTGAGCACCTCCCAGAACGAGATGGCATTCTGGCTTCGCTGCTGCTTCTGGAGAGTATAGGGGCCACGGCCAGTGGTCCAGCTGAGCAGTTTAAGGAAGTGGAAAAGCTTGTGGGATTCACGCACGCATATGACCGCCTAGATCTTCCGTTAGAAAGGCCTCTAGACCTTTCTCGCCTTCTAGAGCCCAGGCCCCTGGCGGGCCTTGTCCCTGTTGGCGTGGATACCTTGGATGGGGTAAAGTGGCTCTATTCCGACGGGTGGGTTCTTTTCCGGGCCTCGGGTACGGAGCCGGTGGTTAGGATCTACGTGGAGGCCCGTAGCCCCGATCTGGTGCGCGCTTTGTTGCGGGAGAGCCGAGCCTTTGTGGAGGGAGTATGAGGAGGTATGCGGTTATTCTCGCAGGAGGGCGTGGAGAGAGGTTCTGGCCCCTTTCTAGGCCGGAACGACCCAAGCCATTTCTGCGCCTTTTTGGCAATCAGACTCTTCTAGAGGCGACTTTTGCGCGGCTTCGGTCTATCTTTACTCCGGAGCGCATATTCGTGGTGGTTCCTCCACCCTTGGTGGCCTTGGTACGGACTGAGCTTCCGGAGCTACCCCCAGAAAATGTACTGGTTGAGCCGGAACCCAGGGATACTGCCTACGCTGTTTTATTTGCCCTTCAGCATTTGGGCGAGGGAATCGTTGCTTTCTTTCCTGCCGATCACTTTGTGGGCAACGAGGAGGCTTTTAGGGAAGATGTGAACTTAGCCCTGGAGGTGGCCGAGGAAAGAGAAGGCCTAGTGGCTTTAGGAGTTCTGCCCTCGTATCCGGCTACTGGCTACGGCTACCTGGAACAAGGCGAGGAGGTCCGTCAGCGAGTGTTCCGGGTGCGGCGCTTTGTGGAAAAGCCACCGAGAGAAAAGGCCATGCAACTTTATCGCTCAGGTCGCCATTACTGGAACGCAGGTATCTTCTTTGGGGGGAAAGAGGTGTGGATAGAGGAGTTTGCGCGCCATGCTCCGGATATCCTGAAGGGGGAGGTGCCGAAGGCCAGCGTGGATCATGCGTTGATGGAGAAAAGCCAGCGCGTATACATGATTCCGGCTTCTTTCCCCTGGGATGACCTTGGGGATTGGTTGGCCCTGGAGCGGCATTTGAAGGGGGAGGGCCAGAACCTGGCTTTGGCCCGGCATGTGGGTATGGACACCAAGGGGGTGATCGTTTATGCCAGCGGTGACGAGCTTGTTGTTACGTTAGGTTTGGAAAACCTTCTTATCGTCAGGGAAGGACGGGTTACCCTAATTGCCCACAAAGAGCGGATACAGGACTTGAAGGCTCTTCTTAGGGAACTGGAAAAGCTGGGAGAGCCGACGGTTGACGGTTGAGTGGCGTTACCTTGGAGCCCACATACAATGAAGAGGCTAGAGGTGTACGAGATTAGGGGTGTAGCCTTTGGATCCTTATGGCTTTTTCTAGGCGTGGTGGCCCGTCTTACCTTTCAGTTTATCGCATCAAATTGCAAGGAAGGCCCACTCGGACGGAAAGTGGACCAGGCTTCGTTCAAGCTCCGTTAAGGGTGAGGAAGTACAGTGAAGCCTGTGAGGGTAACTGTCCTTGGAAGCGGATATGTCGGCCTGGTCACGGCAGCAAGCCTGGCTTATCTGGGGAACCGGGTGGTGGGGGTGGATGTGGACGAGGAAAAGGTGGCGGCCTTAAACCGGGGCAAGCCTCCTTTCTACGAACCCCACCTGGAGGAAAGGTCGTGTCAAGATTTATGTGTAAGCGTCTGTATACGGGGGGCATACCTCTCCAGAAGCATCTTCTCCAGCACTTCCCGCACCTCAGCAAAGCCCTTCAATCGCCGCTCAGACCACCTCCCCTCCTGA
>NZ_KB905794.1 GCF_000381045.1 Thermus scotoductus DSM 8553
ACCCCTGCGGGGTTGGTGGAAAGGGGTCCATGTACCCCCGCATTGAAGATGCGGGGCACTATAGCCCCTTCCACACCATCCCCTTTTCTGTAGAATGTTCGCCATGGAAGTCTACGACAAGATCCAGGAGGCCGTGGCCTACATTCGCTCCAAGACCGGGTTTGTGCCAGAGGTGGGGATCGTCCTGGGCTCGGGGCTTGGCCCCCTGGCGGAGGAGGTGGCCAAGGAGGCGGAGATCCCCTACGGGGAGATCCCCCACTTTCCCCTTTCCACCGCCCCGGGGCATGCGGGGAGGCTGATCCTGGGGGAGCTGGAAGGCAAGCGGGTTCTGGTGTACCAAGGCCGGGTCCACTACTACGAGGGCTACAGCGCCGAGGAGGTGGTGTTCCCCGTGCGGGTGGGGTATTTCCTGGGGGCCAAGACCTTTATCCTCACCTCGGCGGCCGGGGGGTTAAACCCCAGGTTCCGGGCGGGGGGGATCATGCTCCACCTGGACTACATCAACTTCGCCGGGACCAACCCCCTTAGGGGGAAAAACGACGAGCGCTTAGGCCCCCGCTTCCCCGTGATGTTTGAGGCCTACGATCCGAGCCTCATAGAGCTGGCCCGCAAGGTGGCCAGGAAGCAGGACCTCCACCTCTTTGAGGGGGTCTACGCCTGGTTCCTGGGGCCCAGCTTCGCCAGCCGGGCCGAGCTGAAGGTGCTCAGGGATCTTGGGGCGGATGCCATCGGCATGTCCACGGTTCCCGAGGTCATCGCCTTAAGGCACCTGGGGGCCAGGGTCCTGGGCCTTTCCACCATCACGGACATGGCGGTGCCGGAGAGGGAGCACCACGCCACCGAGGCGGAGGTCCTGGAGGTGGCCGCCAGGACCGGGCCCATCTTCCGCCGCTTCGTGCGGGGCATCCTGGCCGAGCTTTAGGCCATGGGGCTTCCCGAGGTCCTCGAGGCCATGGAGGCCGCCTGCCGTCGCGCCGGGCGGGACCCTAAAGGGGTGCGCCTGGTGGCGGTGACCAAGGGGAGGAGCGTGGAGGAGATCCGGGAGAAGGTACTCCGCTACGGTTCCTTCCCCCTGGGGGAAAGCCGGGTACAGGAGGCCTTAAAGAAGATGGAGGTCTTGAAGGCCGAGTGGCACCTCATCGGCCCCTTGCAGCGCAACAAGGCCAAGTTCGCCCCCCGGTTTGCCCTCATCCACTCCCTGGACTCCTTGCGTCTGGCGGAGGCCTTGGACCGGGTGGGGGAGAAGGCGGGGATGAGGCTTAAGGTTCTGGTGGAGGTGAACCTGGGCCGGGAGCCAAGGAAGCACGGGTTTTTGGAGGAGGAGCTCCCTGAGGCCTTGGCCCGCATACGGGAGATGGAGCATCTTTCGGTCCTGGGCCTCATGACCGTGCCCCCCATAGGCCCTGAGGCCGTGGTCCGCCCCATCTTCCGCAGGCTTTCGGAGCTTGCCGACCGCTACGGCCTTCCTGAGCGCTCCATGGGCATGTCCGACGACTTTCCCATCGCCATCGAGGAGGGGGCCACCCTGGTGCGGGTGGGCCGGGCCCTTTTTGTAGACTGAGGTGCACATGGACCTAACTCCCTTGGACGTGCGCTACCAGGAGTTTCCCACGGGGCTTCGGGGGTACCAGAGGGAAGCGGTCAGGGCCTACCTGGCCCGGGTGGCCGAGGTTTTGGAGGGCCTGATCCAGGAGAACGAGGACCTAAGGAACAGGGTTCGGGCCCTCGAGGAGGAGGTGGCCCGCCTTAAGGAGGCGGAAGGGGAGCTTAAGCGGGCGGTGGTGGCGGCGGAGCGCATCGCCCGCGAGCTCAAGGCCCAGGCGGAAAAGGAAGCGGACCTCATCAGGAAGGAGGCCCTGGCGGCTAAGGACCAGGTGCTTAGGGAGGCGGCGGAGGAACTCAGGCGCCTAAAGGGGGAGGTGGAGCGGGTTAAGCAGGAAAAGACCCTCTTTGTGGCGCAGCTCAAGGCCCTTTTGCAGGGGTACCTGGATTCCCTAAAGCATCTGGAGGAAGGCTCTTGAGGCCGTGTTGGGAAAAGCTGCCGGGGAAGGGCCTTAGGCCCAGGTAAAGCCAGATGCGGTACAGGGTTTCCCGGAGCCAGTAGGAGAGGGGGTATTCCCCGGGCACCGGGTAGCCCTCGGCTTCCAGGCCCAAGAGACGGGCCAGGAAAAGGGCCCGGGGCAGGTGGGGGGCATCGGTGACCAGGAGGATCCGTCCCGATAGGTGGGGCTTCAAAAAGAGGAGGTTCTCGTAGGTGTTTTGGCTTTCCCCCTCGCAGAGGAGGGCAGCCTTGGGCAGGCCCCTTTGCCTTAGGTAGCGGCAGCCCACCTCCCCTTCGCTGTACCGGTCCCCTTTGGCCTTGCCTCCCGCTACCGCTACCCTCGAGGCCAGGCCCCTTTGGTAGAGGTGAAGGGCAGCCTCGAGGCGCCTTTCCAAGGCAGGGGAGGGTCTTCCCCCGTACTGGGCCGCCCCCAGGACCACGATCCAGTCGTAACCTGGTTGGGCTAAGGCCGGGGTGAGGAGGAGGGCCATGAGAAGCCAGCGCACCTTTTTCAATCTAGCAGGGCTTTACCCAAAACTCCTTCCTCGCCCTCCCTTAGCCTGCTTCAAGAGTTCTTGGGTGACTTCATAGTTGAGCAGGCGAACCAGGCCCC
>NZ_KB905795.1 GCF_000381045.1 Thermus scotoductus DSM 8553
AATAAACCTCATTCTGCTGGTTCACAACCTCATTCGGAGTCGGGTCTTGCTCAGGATGGCCGGGGTGGAGCTATGAGGTAGCACACGAAGGAATCCCCCTTCCTCACCACCCAGATGCGGCCAAAGCGCCGGGGGTCGTGGAAGAAGATCTCACGGTCCTCCAGCTGGAAGGCCACCCGGGTGTGGGGGCTCCTTTCCAGGCGAAAGCCCCCCGTCATCCCCAGGTGGACCACCATCTCCCACCCTTCCGTGAGGGCGAAGAGGAGGAACTTCCCCCGGCGCCGGATTCCCTCTACCCTTTGGCCTTCCGCCCGTTCCGTGTGGCGGTAGCGCCTGGGATCCCGGTGTTCCAGTTGGAGAAGCCTCTTGCCCACAAAGAGGGGAAGAAGCTTCCTCCTCGTGGTTTCCACCTCCGGTAGCTCGGGCATGGGGTCTAGTCCACGGGCACGGGCTGGCCCTTCTCGTTCACCGCCACGTAGGTGAGCACCCCCGTGGTGGCCAGCATCCGGCCGTCCTCTTCCCCGAAGCGCTCCTTGTAGACCTCCACCTCTACCGTGAGGGAGGTCCTTCCCACCCGCACCACCCGGGCCACCACCTCCAGGAGGTCCCCGGTGCGGATGGGTACCTTGAACTCCACGCTGCTCACCGCCACGGTTACCACGGGCTTTCTTGCCCTGCGGGCGGCGGCGTAGGAACCCACCTTGTCCATAAGGCCCAGCACGAAGCCGCCAAAGGCAGCCCCCAGGGGATTGGTGTGCTCGGGGAAGACGAGCTCTAAGGTGCGTGCCTCCATACCTTTCCCAGGCTACCCCAGGAGAAGGTCGGTGAGGCGGGCCATCTCCCGGTCTTTCTCGGTGATGCCACCGGCGCTATGGGTCCACCACTCCACCGTGACCCGTCCCCACTCCACGGTGAGGCGGGGGTGGTGGCCCTTGGCCTCGGCCAACTCGGCCACCTTGTTGGCGAAGACCATCGCCTCCTGGAAGTTGGCAAAGCGGAAGGTTTTGACCAGGCGCTCGGGGTTTTGCCGGGTTTCCCAGTCCATGCCTTAAGGGTAAGGGAAAACCCCGGGCACCCGTGTGCCCGGGGTTTGGTTTGGTTGCGGGGGCGGGATTTGAACCCGCGACCTTCGGGTTATGAGCCCGACGAGCTACCAGGCTGCTCCACCCCGCGTCGCCATCCTTAACTATAGCGGGAAGAAGGGGGTGTGTCAAGCACCTTGCCCGGGTTCAGGAGCCCCTCGGGGTCAAGGAGGTTCTTTAGTTTTCGCATCAATTCCAGAGCAGCCCCGTGTTCTAAGGGTAGATACTTCTTCTTCCTCAGGCCTACCCCGTGCTCAGCGGTGCAGGTGCCTCCCAACTCCAAGGCTTTTCGCACCAGGGCCTCGGCGTAGGCCTCCGCCTTGGGGTAGTCCTGGGGCAGGATGGGGACCAGGGTGTGGAAGTTCCCATCCCCCACGTGGCCCAGGATGTTTCCGGTAAGGCCCATTTCCTCAAGAAGCCCTTGGGCGTAGCGCACCATCTCCGGTAGACGGGAAAGGGGGACGGCCACGTCGGTGATCACGAAGCGATGGCCGGGGAAGAGGTGCACCAGGGCCCAGTAGGCCTGGTGGCGGGCTTCCCACTGGCGCCTGCGCTCCTCTTCGGTCTTGGCGGCCTCCACCTTCAAGGCCCCTGCCTCCCGCATGATCTCCAGGGCCAGGGCGCTTTCCGCCTCCAGGGCCTCCCGGGTGGAGGAGTGGAACTCCAGAAAGAGGGCCGGGCGCTCCGGGAAGCCCGCCTGAAGGTAGCGGTTTAGGGCCCTTAGGGCTAGTTCATCCAGTAGCTCCAGCCGGGCCACGGGAAGCCCGCTGGCCATTACCTTGTAGCTGGCCTCCGCGGCCTCTTCCACCCGGGGGAAGAAGACCCTCAGGGTGTGGATGTGCTCGGGCAAGGGGTGGAGCCTTAAGGTGAGGCGGGTGATGATCCCCAAGGTGCCCTCCGAGCCGATGAAGAGGTCTTTCAGGTCATAACCGGCGCTGGTTTTGCGTACCCCCCGGCCGAGCTCCAGGACCTCCCCGTTGGCCAAGACCACCTGGAGGGCCAGGACATTGGCCCGCATCCCTCCGTAGCGCACCGTGGTGGTGCCGCTGGCGTTGGTGGCGGCCATACCGCCTAGGGTGGCGTCCGCCCCGGGGTCCACGGGGAAGAAGAGCCCTGTACCCTTTAGGGCTTCGTTTAGCGCCTTGCGGGTGAGGCCGGGCTCTACCACGCAAAGGAAGTCCTGGGGCCTCACCTCCAGGACCCGGTTCATCCGGCTCAGGTCCAGGCTGATGGCCTCCCTGACGGGGTAGAGGTGGCCCTCGAGGCTCGTCCCCGCCCCGAAGGGGATCACGGCCACGCCCCACGCCCGGGCCCACTGGAGGGCCTTCTGCACGTCCTCTACCCCCTCGGGGTAGACCACGGCCAGAACGGGCCTCGCCTCGGGGTAGCCCTCGTCCTTCCCGTGGCGCAGGCGCTCGCTTTCCGAGAGGTCCACCTTCCCCGGGAAGAGGCGCTTTAGCCCACATTCCGCACCCCTCCTCCCTCCGCGTTAGGATTTTGGGATGGCAGCCACACCCGACCTACAGGTGTACGACCTCGGCCACCTGG
>NZ_KB905796.1 GCF_000381045.1 Thermus scotoductus DSM 8553
AGCATGTCCATGGATCACCCCCGGTACCAGATACGGGCTGCGCCCGCAAGGGGAGATTTACCACGAAACGGAGATGTGGGTAAAGTCCTGTTTATGCACCCCCGAAGTGGGCCTCTCTCGCCCCCTCCTTCTGCCGCCTTTATGCACCTTTACCCCCCTCAAGTCGCATAAACCCCGCAGGCTTTGTCCCTGCGGGGCGAGTTTTGTGCGCGAAAGGTGGCTTTCGTGCCTATAGCCCCCCCGCCCACTCCACCCGCAGCCGGAAGCCCCCGTCCCCAAGGCTACCCCGCACCGCCACCTCCCCCTTCCCCTCCGGGTCCAGGCTGTACCCCGCCCGCAGGAAGAGGGCTCCCCCAGGAGGCTCCACTCCCAGGGGCACCCGCAGGGAGGCCCCCACCCCCAGGCTCCACACCTCGTTGGCCACCAGGCCCAGCCCCAGGCCCACCCCCAAGACGGGGGGCTCCCCAGGGCTCCAGTCCAGGCTACCCCCCAGGGTGGCCACCACCGGGTCCCGCAGGAAGGCCAGGGACACGCCCCCCTCCAGCCCCCACGGGTACCGGGCCCCCAGGTAGACCCGGGGCCGTCCCGGCAGCTCCCGCAGCCGGTAGGCCGCCCCCACCTGGAGCCCCCAGCCCCCTTCCCCCCACCAGGAGGCCTCCCGCCTCCCCTCCCGCACCCGCTCCTCCCCCAGGAGGAGGAGGGAGAGGCCCACCGCCCCCTCCAGGCTCACCTCCTGGGTGGCCCGCCAGCTGAGCCCCACCTCCAGGCGCAGGTCGTGCCCCGCCCGGGTGAAGGCGTAGGGCCCCCCCTCGTCCACCCCAATCCCCCGCCCCCCAAAGGGGCCGTACCCCAGCCCCACCCGGAAGCCCAGGGTGGGCTCCTCCGCCGGGCGCAGGGGGTCGATCTGCCCCCAGGCGGGCAGGAGGAGGAAGGCCAGGAGGAGAAGGGTCCTCACGGCAGCCTACCCCCCAGGGCCTCCAGCCGCCGCAGCCGGGCCTGGGCCCAGGCCGCCCACTCCCCCTGGGCCGCCCGCCCCCGAGGCACCAGGAGCAGAGGAGGTTCCGGGACCAGGGTCACCCCGCTCCACCCCTTCTCCCCCGCCAGGGCCGGGAGGGGCAGGATGCGCCGCCCCCAGGAGGGGTCCGCCAGGACCAGGTGCTCCCCCACCAGGGCCACCCCCACCACCCAGTGGAGCTCGGGCCGGGTCACGTGGAGGATGACGGGCAGCCCCCCGCGGGCGAAGTAGGCCCGCAGGGCCTCGGAGTCCATGCGGTAGCCTCGCAGGGGCAGGCCCCGCTCCCCGGAGGCCCGCACCAGGCTCACAGGGCGTTGAGGCCCCCCTTCAGCCCCTCCTGGTGGCGCAGGGCCCTCTCCAGCATCTCCCCCTCCGTGGCCTCCAGGCCGAGCAGGCGGTGCAGAGTGGCCAGGGCCGCGGCCCCGCAGGTCCACCAGTCGGTCTGCAGGACCACCCCCTCGGCCCGGAGGGCCTTGAGGGGGGTGGGAGAGGAGGCGAGGACGGCCGGGAGGGCCATGCCAATGGCCACCAGGAGCGGGGCCAGAGGGGACGGGGCCATGGGCCGGGCCCTCAGCACCCCTTCCTCCAGAACCACACCGCCAGCCAGGCGTTGTTGAGGAAACCCCCGAGGCGGTAGAAGGTTGCGGCGGTCAGGGCTATGGCCAGCCGCTCTTCGGGGCTACCCGAACTGATGAGGAACAGGATGGCGAGGGGTAGGAGGAGCAGAACCTCGGCCACGAGGAAGCCCTTGACTCCTAGCCCAAAGCGGGAGAGGGCGAAGTTCACGAGAGGGTTCCCCTCCCCAAAGCAGAGCTTGGACAGGGCAATGAAGGTGGAAAGGTCGTCCAGAAGGGTGGCGGCGAGGTAGGTGGCCAGGGAGGCGGCCAGGGGGAGGTGGTGTCCTGAGGTGAGAAAGTATACCCCGATGGCCAGGCCCGAGAGGCTGAGGAGATGCCCAACGAGGGTAGGTAGGCTGAAAAATCCCGCCCATGGGCGGGGGTTTTGGCCTTTCAGACGTGGGCTCATCCCGCCGGGGCGAGGAGGGTACCGTTAGCGACGAGGTGTGGGGAAGTATTGGCCGGCGAAAGCGGAACCAATACCTCCTAGCGCTCCTCCAACAACGCCTTGCCAAGTAACCTGGCCTGTAGTCACGTACTCAACAACTGCACCTGTGACTGCCCCCACTAATGCTCTCCCGCCATAGTAAACCAACACGGGCGGCAGCCCCTTCCCCTCGTACTCGGCCAGGGCCTCCTCGCTCAGGGCGGTTCCCACAGGTTGCGGATTCACCAAGGCCGCCGCCGCTACCCCGGGCCCGTAGGCCAGGGCCGGGGCTGCGGTCCCCCCGACCAGGAGGATGGCCAGGGCCAAAGATAGGAGCTTCTTCATTTGCCTCACCTCCTTCTGGGGTTTCCCCCAAACCAACGTAGCACCCCCCCAAAAATCTGTCAAGATTCCCTTTTCAGGGCTTTACCCAAAACTCCTTCCTCGCCCTCCCTTAGCCTGCTTCAAGAGTTCTTGGGTGACTTCATAGTTGAGCAGGCGAACCAGGCCCCT
>NZ_KB905797.1 GCF_000381045.1 Thermus scotoductus DSM 8553
TCAGGTTTCAGGAAATGCTTTAAGGCGATGTAGAGGAGGTAGGCGGCTCCCAGGACCTGGACCCACCAGAGCTTGATGACCAGGGCGGCGAAGAGAAGGGCCAGCCCTCGCAACACGTAAGCCCCTAGGATGCCGTAGAAAAGGGCTTTACGCCTCAGGTGAACGGGCAGTTTTTGAACGATGACCCCTAGGATGAGGGCGTTATCGGCGGAAAGAATCACCTCGAGGACCATGAGGATCAGGATCGTTGAAAGTACGCCGGTTTCCATCCCACCACCTCCAAAGAAAATAGACCACCGCATCGTGCGGTGGTCTCGCCCGGGCTTTCTGCCCCCAGCCCCCGGGGCTTAGGCCCGTCCTGACGGGAGGCTGGCCATGGGGCTACTCCCCAACCGGAATACATTGTGCCACACCCGTGGCGGTTTGGCCAGGACCAGGAAGCCTTTTGGGGAAATGGTGAGGCCGGGTGGGCGGGGTGCTGGGGGAAGGGGTATCCTGTAAAGCATGGACGAGAGGCACCGCGAGGGTTTGCCGGAGGGGCAGGCTGGCTTGCAGGAAGGGAATGCGAACCAGGCGGGGGGCAAAGAGGGTCTGCCCACCAAGGAGCAGGTCCTCGAGGCCTTGAAGGTGGTCTACGACCCGGAAATCCCCGTGAACATCGTGGACCTGGGCTTGGTCTACGACGTGGAGATCCACGAGAACGGGGTGGTGGACCTCACCATGACCCTCACCGCCATCGGTTGCCCCGCCCAGGACATGGTGAAGGCAGATGCGGAAATGGCGGTGATGCGCCTTCCCATTTGGCACCCTTCTGCCCCTCCTCCACGGGGCCCTTGGGGTCTACCTGGGCCACCTGGTGGGGCTTTCCGTGGGCGGGGCCACGGTCTTGGGGGCCATGTCGGCCAGCGCTAGCTACATCGCCGCCCCCGCCGCCGTGCGCATCGCCCTGCCCGAGGCCAACCCCAGCCTCTACCTGGCGGCCAGCCTGGCGGTGACCTTTCCCTTTAACCTGGTTCTGGGCATACCCGTGTACCACGCCCTGGCCACGTGGATAGGGGGGTGAAGCATGGACCTGGTGCCGTTGAAGCTGGTGACCATTGTGGCGGAGAGCCTTCTGGAGAAGAAGCTGGTGGAGGAGGTGAAGCGCCTGGGGGCCAAGGGCTACACCATTGTGGCCGCCCGGGGGGAGGGCTCCCGGGGGATGCGCAGCGTGGACTGGGAGGGGCAGAACATCCGCCTGGAGACCATTGTCCCCGAGGAGGTGGCCTTTCGGATCCTGGCCCGGCTCCAGGAGGCCTACTTTCCCCATTACGCGGTGATCGCCTACGTGGAGAACGTCTGGGTGGTCCGGGGGGAGAAGTACGTCTAGGCCCCGGATCGGCCCTTAGCCCCCAGGTGCCCGGGCCTTCCGGCGCAGGAGAGGCGAGAGGGCCAGGAGGAACAGGGCGGGCCAGAGGAGCCAGGGGGATACCCGTTGCCCCAGGAAGTAGGCCAAAAGCACCAGGCCATGGGTCCAGAGGAGGCTCCCCAGGGCCGAGAGAACGAGGTAGGCGAGGAGGGGAAAGCCCAGGGCCCCCATCAGGAAGGGGACCACCGTGCGGAGCCCTGGCACGAAGGGGGCCACAAGGAGGGTGGAGGGGCCAAAGCGGAGGAGAAACCGCTCCGCCCGTCGCCAAAGCCCCTGGGGAAAGCGGACCTTCACCTTGGGCCCCAGGGCCCGGCCCAGGGCGTAGCCCAGCCCGTGCCCCAGGTAGCTTCCCAGGAAGAGGAGGGGCAGGAGGGGGAAAAGGCCGAGCTGTCCCTCCCCCGCCAGGGCCCCCAGGGCCAGGAGCAAGGTGTCCCCACCGGGGACGAAAAGGCCAAAGGGAAGGCCCACCTCGAGGAAAAGGATGAAGGCTGGGGCCAGGTAGGCGGTGGTGGGCATGGGTCAGGAGGGCTGGGCCGCTGGCTTGCGCAGGGCCCAGAGGCTTCCCAGGAGGAGCACCCCCAGGATGAAGAGGCTAAAGGCCTCCTTGTCCAGGCCCAAGGCCAGCTCGGGGCGGTGGAGGGTTTCCTTCGCCAGCTTGTCCCA
>NZ_KB905798.1 GCF_000381045.1 Thermus scotoductus DSM 8553
AACTCCCCAAGTCTTCCGATACCAACTCCCCAAGTCTTCCGATACTTCACCCTCCAAACTCCCCAAGTCTTCCGATAGGGGGTATGAACGGACGAAAGCGGCGTCCTGCACGCCAAAAGGGGCGGCTCGGAGGCGGAGCTACTCCGGCAAACTCCCCAAGTCTTCCGATGCCTCATTCGGCGAAGCGCTCCCGCATCTCTTGGAGCCATTCCTCGATGTGGCCGGAGGTGAAGGCCTTGGTAAGGCTGTCCATCACTTCCTTGGGGTCCATCCTGCCCTCGGTCATGAGGCGGGAGAGGTCCTCGAGCTCGCCCACGCTGATGCGGGTGCGGAGCATGAGCTGGGCTGCCTGAAGGGTCCTCCGCACCTGCACCTCCTTGGGGAGGCTTTTCCACTCCTCGTCCGCCTCCTCCTCGATGCGCTTGGCCTCCTTGACCTCGAGGCGCGCCAGGGAGGAGCGCGAGGTGGCCGGCAGAGCCTGGGTGTACTTTCCGGTGTCGTCCCGGATCACGTCCACCAGGAATCCCAGTTTGTTCTTCGGCCGGTAACCCGTGGCCAGGATGGCCTGGAAGCGCTGGATCCGCTCCTGGATCCGGGAAAGGGGGTACCGGCGGGCCAGGGAGTAGGCAGAAGTAAAGGAAAGCCCCTCGGCGATCAAAAGCTCCAGGGCCGCAGGGTCCGCGGGCTGGCCCGCCTCCTCACCGAAGACGTACACGATGATCTGGTTCTGCCCCCTTCCCCGGTACTCCACGGACCGCAGGTACCGACGGGCGATGAGCTCCTCGTGGGCGGGCTCGAGGGTTCGCCGGATCTTGTCCGGGCGCTTGTGAACGATCTTACAGGCAGCCGCCCACTCCATTAGGGGCACCTCGAAGCGGGTTAGGGGCGCGGGGTGCTCCGGGGAGAAGCGCTGGGCATCTAAAAGGCGGTACAGGGCCCGGCTCAGGGGACGGTGGAGGCTCGCCATGAACTCGATGTCGATGGGCTTCACGTAGCGGTTTTTCAAGGAGCGCACGATCTCCTTGGCCAGGGTGATGCGGAGCACGCTGGAGCGGTCCAGGCGCTCGTCCCGGGAGGAGGTGTACTCGAGTTTATCGATGAAGCGGAAGGTCACGCTCTGCCACCTTCCATCCGCCCGCCACGCCTCGGAGAGCACGTAGGTGGCGGTGGTGAGCCGCATGAGGCTTTCCTTAAGGGCTTGGTAGTAGTAGCCGGAGGTGTCCAGGCCCATGAGCTTCAGAAGCTGGTAAGGGGTGGTGGTGAAGGTGCCGTCGTCGGGGCTTCCCGCGTTCAGGTAGGTGGCGATCAGGGCCAGGGAAACCTCGTTGTCCAGGCCGTGGGGCACGCCGCCCACCTTCTCGTTGGCGTAGCAGGCCAGCTTCACCGGTTTGCCCAGGAAGTTGTACTCCTCTTCCCAGGAGGAGTAGCCGGGGGGGATGCGCTCCTGGATGGAGATGAGCCCAAGCCGGGCCACGTTGGCCTCGTCCAGGTGCCTGGGCCCCTGCCCTGGAACCGCCAGGGTGTCCGAGGAGGATCCCGGCGCAAGGCCAAGGGCCGTGGCCAGGGTAAGGCCGGTCGAGGCCTGGGACTTCCCTACTGCCGGGTGGCCCCTTTCGCTTCGGCGTGTGGCTTCTCGTTTGGTTCCCGGCTTCTTTCTGGTGGCCATAGCGCCTCACCCGGGCCTTCCTGAGCATTATACGGGCCGGGAGCCAAAAGGGAGCGTAGGCACCGAAAGCATCCCTGGGGTCGACGAGATTAACGGAATGACACCGGGCATGGCGTTTCGGAGTGGTCTTCCCGATATGCCCATCCAAGGCGGGGAGACGGGACACGCGGCCCTCGAGGGGCGGGGTTCTGGGCCGTGGTCATATTCCTTCGTGTGCTACCTCATAGCTCCACCCCGGCCATCCTGAGCAAGACCCGACTCCGAATGAGGTTGTGAACCAGCAGAATGAGGTTTATTC
>NZ_KB905799.1 GCF_000381045.1 Thermus scotoductus DSM 8553
CTTCCTGTCGGCTCCCCGCCATGTACACCCCCTTCAGGTCTTGGGCCAAAAGAGCCCTGTCCCGGGAACGCACCTGCCCCAGGCTAGAGCGCACCCTATGCACCACGCACACCTGCCACTGGGCCAGGGGATACACCCGGCGGATCGCCTCTTCCATCCCGGGTAGGCCATCGGTGATGAAGAGCAAAACCCGCCGCAAGCCCCTTTGCCATAGTTCCCTCAAGCTAGCCCTATCGGGCTGACCAAGACCTCTTCCCAGGCGGTGGCGTTCTCCGTGGGCAAGAGCCAGAATCCCAAGACCCGCCTCTCCCCATCCGGGGCAAGGCCCAAAGCCACGTACACCGTCTCCCGTACGATCCCTTCTCCTTCCCTAAAGACCTTTAGGGAAAGCCCATCCAGGTAGACAAAGGCCATCTCTGCAGGCAAAGGCCGCTTACGGAAGGCTTCCGCCGCCCCCAAGACCTCGTCCGTCAAGGCCCCCAAGGTAGCCCTTTGGGCTGACCAAGGTCTCGTGGGAGTACCGGTGGCCCAAAAGGAGGCTCATCACCTCGGCCGCCCTGCGCTGGCTGACCCCGGCAGCGTAAAGGGCCACGGCCACTTCTCCCACGTCCACCAGGCGGCGGGCGTAGGGGTGGAGGAAGGCAGGGTAGTAGCGGCCTCTCCGTGTTTCCCTGACGGGAAAGCAGCCTCGGTCCCTGGGGACCTTCAGATGGACTTGGCCGAAAGCGGTTTCCAGCTTCCTAGGGTAGTGGCCGTTCTTTTTCCCGCCGTGCTCCCTTAAGAAGGCTTCCCGGTCGGCCCCAAGCTAGCCCTATCGGGCTGACCCAGTAGGATCTGCAAAACCTCGCTTACTGTTTCCCGCACCGCTTCCCTCAGCAAGATCCGCAGGGTATCCTGATCCAAGGGGCACCTCCTCCGTCTAAGGTGTGCCCCCCTATTAAACACAGACCCTTACACATAATTCCTTACACTACCTGGCCGGGCCCGCCCTCCTCTTTTCCGGGAGGGGTTTATACCCTTTACTTTTGCTTCCTGCGCTTCCAGGTTCCCAAAAACTTTACGGGGACTCCCTACCGGGGCCCCCATGCTACGTTCTGGCCCCAGCTGCATGGGGTGGTATAAGGCCCACCTTGGGTTCTTGGCGGGGGGTGGTGCCCTAAAGCCCCAGGGAGATGTACTTGACCTCCAAGTACTCCTCTAGACCCCACTTCCCCCCTTCCCGCCCTAGCCCCGATTGCTTCCTCCCCCCGAAGGGGGCCTGGGGCGTGGAGGGTACCCCGTCGTTCACCCCCACGATCCCGTACTCCAGGGCCTCCGCCACCCGGAAGGCCCGGGAGAGGTCCCGGGTGAAGACGTAGGCGGCAAGCCCCACCGGGAAGCCGTTGGCCCACCGCACCGCCTCCGCCTCCTCCTGGAACACGGTGAGGGGCGCCACCGGGCCGAAGGTCTCCTCCCGGAAAAGGAGGCTTTCCGGCTTTACATCTAAAAGCACCGTGGGGGCGAAGAAGAGCCCCCTGGCCTCCCCTCCCGCCACGAGCCTCGCTCCCCGGGAGAGGGCGTCCTCCACGTGGGCGTGGACCTTCCTTAGGGCCGCCTCGTTCACCAGGGGGCCGATGTCCGTCTCCTCGGAAAGGGGATCGCCCACCTTAAGGGCGGAAGCCCTCCTGGCGTAGGCCTCGGCGAAGGCCTCGGCGATGGGGGCCTCCACAAAGACCCGGTTTGCTGCCACGCAGGACTCCCCGGCATTCCGGAACTTGGCCCTTAAGCCCACATTCCGCACCCCCTTCACTCCAGCAGGTAATATCGCCCGGCCCCCAGAAGGCGCACCGCGGTCTCGTGATGGGGAGCCAGGTT
>NZ_KB905800.1 GCF_000381045.1 Thermus scotoductus DSM 8553
TGTGGCCCAAGTTCTAGCCCGGGAGGGCTTGCCTCCCACCTGGGTGGCCAGGGTGGCAGCGTGAAGGGCCTCGGAGTGAATAACCGAAAGGGGGGGTATCATTAAATAAGGAGGTTCAGATATGACGAGGGTTCTGGCTCTGCTGGTCATGACGCTTTCCATGCTGTTGTACGGGTGTGCAAACTCCATGTCTAGTGGGACGCCTGGCGGTCCGCAAGACAAGGGAGATTGGGTGGAGCTTGCTCCTGGAATGCGTTACCAGATAAAAGAGGGGGGAGTTAACCTAGAATACACCCCGCCCCTCTTTACAGAAGAAGGTGTGAAGCGATTTGAGACCTTTACCCGAGATCAGGCGGCTAGAGCTGCAAGTGAGGAAGAAAAGGAGTTTTGGAATGAACAGATAGCTTTTGTGAAGGAGCAGTATACCAATTGGGCCGACGAAGATCGAGTAGTCAAAATCTTAGAGTACGCCCTGTTGAGCCGCTTCCCCCTCCCCTTGACTGAAGGCGATCGTCAGGCGCTTCGAGTAAAATTGAAGGAGATAGTAAAGCAAATGAAGCAGGGCGTTAATCCCGGAAGCCTTCCGGAGCAGGAATTGCCTGCGCAGCTTAGGGCTCCAGGTGGGGGAATGATGGTCGGCCCAGAAAATTTCCACATTCTTGTTTCAAACCTTGAGCCACAAAGTTTTTTCCCCGCATGTAGCCTGGCGGCCTCTGCTATGCCTACTACCGCCTCACCTGGAGCCAAGGCCTATGCCACAGCGAGCTGTAGCACAAACTCAATCATCTGGGGGTCTGTGGAGACAAGGACCTCGGCGAGGGCTGGTAATGATTGGCCCCCACCCTGTTCCGATTCCGGATGGCCCTTCTCCCAATGCATGAGCGTAGCTTATGGCAACACAAATTGCCAAAGCTATGCCTGGGCAGGTTACTACTATCAGTGGCAAGACCTTAGGTATTATAGCGATAGGCGCTCCAGCTCTAACAGTAGCTGTAGATGAGCGGCTTCCAAGCTCTGCCTTCAGCTTGGCTTCTTTTCCAGGATCCCCCTTCCCAGGACCCCAGGAGACCTTTTCCCCTTTCCTGGCCGCCTGAGGTCCCTCCCCCTTTTCCGCAACCCCTTCAGGGAGGCCTCAGAAAGGTTCCTTATAGCCTGGTCGCTTTCCGCTAAACGGGATAACCTTCTTGTTCTCCGCCCTACTCATCCTTACCCTGCCGGCAAGCCTCCGGGTGGAACGGGAAAACACTCCCACCAGACCCCTGGGCGATATTCGGGAGGGAACCCTCTGGTTGTGGCGGGATGGCCCCCTGCGCTACGCCCTGCTCCTAGGGCTTTCGGCCGCGGTGTCCGGGGCCCTGGTATTGGTGGGCACCGTGGGCTTGGTCCGGGGAAGGTTAGGGCTAGGCGAGTTGGAATACGGCTGGACCATGGCTGCCTTTGGCATCGGGGCTACCTTGGCTGCTTTGGTCATGGGCGCTTGGGAAAACCGCCCAGCGAGCACTTCCAACAAGAACCCCCCGGGAATCTCCCCGGGGGACCTGCTGTGGTGGGCGATGGTGGACTTGAACCACCGACCTCACGCTTATCAGGCGTGCGCTCTGACCAGCTGAGCTAATCGCCCCCGCACGCAAAAACTAGCTTAACGAGGGGAAGTCTTTCCGTCAAGATACCAGAGGCCTACCCCCACGGCCCCCCTGAACCCGGACAGACACATGTGAGACTGGACGAGTAAAAATGTGGGGACCACTCCAGAAGAGAGGGGGTCCCCACGGATGCAGCTTACCACG
>NZ_KB905801.1 GCF_000381045.1 Thermus scotoductus DSM 8553
GCTGGGAGGGGGCTTGGGTGTTCCCACACATTTATCCAAGCCCCCTTCCTTATTGGCGTGTCAATGCATATGCAGGTGAATATCCGAAAGGGGGGTATCCGGATAAACGGATAAAGCGGACCCCCAAGGAGTGGGACTTTTGCGTGGGGTGGACTTCGGGGTCTTGGCCCTAGACGGGAGGTCAGGGGGGCATATAGCCTGAAGAACATGTACGAGGGTAAGATCCTCTACGAAGGCCTCACCTTTGACGACGTTCTCCTCCTCCCCGGGTACTCGGAAGTGCTACCCCGGGAGGTTTCGGTGAGGACGCGGCTCACCAAGAAGCTTCACCTCAACATCCCCATCCTTTCCGCGGCCATGGACACGGTGACCGAGGCGGAGATGGCCATCGCCATGGCCCGGGAAGGGGGGCTTGGGGTGATCCACAAGAACCTCAGCATCGAGGCCCAGGCCAGCATGGTGCGCAGGGTGAAGCGCTCGGAGGCGGGGATGATCCAGGATCCCGTCACCCTGCCTCCCACCGCCACCCTCGAGGACGCCGAACGCCTCATGCGGGAGTACCGCATCGGGGGGCTTCCCGTGGTGGACCTTTACGGGAAGCTTCTAGGCCTGGTGACCAACCGCGACCTGCGCTTTGAGCGCAACCTGAAGCGGCCCGTCACCGAGGTCATGACCCCCTTGGAGCGCCTCATCACCGCTCCTCCCGGCACCACCCTGGAGGAGGCGGAGGAGATTTTGCGCAAGCACAAGGTGGAGAAGCTGCCTTTGGTGGACGAAACGGGAAGGCTTAGGGGGCTTCTTACCCTGAAGGATATCGTGAAGCGCAAGCAGTACCCCAACGCCGCCAAGGACCGCCTGGGCCGGCTTTTGGTGGGGGCGGCGGTGGGGGCGAGCCGGGACCTTCCGGAAAGGGCCGCCGCCTTGGTGGAAGCCGGGGTGGACGTCTTGGTCCTGGACTCGGCCCACGGGCACTCCAAGGGGATCCTCAAGGCCCTCACCTACCTGAAGGAAACTTTCGGCGACAAGGTGGAGGTCATTGCCGGCAACGTGGCCACCCGGGAAGGGGCAAGGGCCCTGGCGGAACGGGGGGCGGATGCGGTGAAGGTGGGCATCGGCCCCGGCTCCATCTGCACCACCCGGGTGGTGACCGGGGTGGGGGTGCCGCAGATCTCCGCCATCCTCGAGGCGGTGGCGGGGGTAATGGACCTGGATGTGCCCATCATCGCCGATGGAGGCATCAAGTACACCGGCGATGTGGCCAAGGCCCTGGCGGCGGGGGCCCATTCGGTGATGCTGGGGAGCATGCTGGCGGGCACCGACGAGGCCCCGGGGGAGGAGGTCCTTAAGGATGGGCGCCGCTACAAGCTCTACCGGGGGATGGGCTCCTTGGGGGCCATGAAGCAGGGCTCCGCTGACCGCTACTTCCAGGAACCCGGAAGGGGAGGGGAGACCGAGGCCAAGAAGCTGGTACCCGAAGGCATCGAGGGCATGGTGCCCTATAAGGGCCCCGTGGCCGATGTCCTCTACCAGATCGTGGGCGGCCTGAGGAGCGCCATGGGTTACGTGGGGGCCCCGGATATAGAAACCTTCCGGCAAAAAGCCCGCTTCGTGCGCATGACCATGGCGGGCCTCATCGAAAGCCACCCCCACGACGTGGTGGTCATCAAGGAGGCCCCCAACTACTCCCGGTGACGACTCCCCGGACTAAAGTCCGGGGCTTCTCGGGGTGTTTCCCTGCGGGAAAGCACGCGGGGTCTCCCCCGAAGGCCCCGTCCGGGCCCA
>NZ_KB905802.1 GCF_000381045.1 Thermus scotoductus DSM 8553
CACCCTTTGGGCGCTTGCCCTCTGGGGTGCAGGGGGAGGAAGGCGCGGAAGTCCCTTGGGGTTATGCCCTATGGAGGTTTTGACGTGTACATAGCCCGACGACAATCAATCCCCAGGTCAAAGGAGGAGGCAGGCAGGCACTGAGGGCACCGGGGATCCGCCCGTAGGCGGGCCCGGGAGGGGTATGGGGCTCTAGGTGTTCGGGCCCGGGGATCTTGAAAACCTGCGCCTGAAAAGGCTTTTGGCTTTAGGCCGGGCCTTGCCAAAAAGGCTTGGCAGGCCCGGAATGCATAGCCAAGGAGGTTAGATGAAGGATATCCTTCAGGGACTTAAGCCGGAAAAGTCCATAGGTTTAAGGACCCTAAGGGCCTTGCTCCTTGAGCACCAGGCCCATGCCCTCCCCTGGAGGGGGGTACCCGTCACGGGCTTCCTCCTCAAGGACCAGGTGGAGGTTTCCCTGAAGCGCCAGGGCCTTGCGGGCTGGTTCGCTCCCATGCTCGAGGCCCACAAGGAAGCCCTGGAAAGGGCCCTTAAGGAGGGAAAGACCGGGGTCTTCTTCGTGAGCGACCCCGAGAAGCTGGTCCTCACCCCCTTCGCCTTTCCCCGGAAAAAGGAGCTCCTTGCGGACCTGGGAGAAGAACCCTACCGCTTTCCCCAGGAGATCGTCTCCCCCAAGGCCCCCATGGTCCGCATCCTCCCCCCCTTCCAGATGGAGGAGGCCGAGGTGGAGGTGGACCCCCTTCTCTGCTTTACCCCTCCCTACCGGGCTGAGCTTGCCCTCCTGCGGGAGCTTGGGCTAGAGGAAAACCCCAAGGCCCTGGTTCTGGCCCTGGCCCTCTACCGGGGTGACCCCACCTCCAACGAGACCCTAGCCCGGAGGGCCTTGGCCCATCTCCCGGTTTTCCGGAACATGCCCAGGCTTTCCCCAAGGGCCCAGGCCTTTCTCCAGGCCTTTGAGAAGGCCCTACCCTCCTTCCTCGAGCAGGCCAAGGAGGAGGACAGCCTCTTCCTCCTCCAGGGCACCAAGGCCACCGCCTACCCCTTGGAACCCCAAAAAGGGGGCCCTGAGGTGGTCCACCGCTCCTCCCTCGAGGCCTGGAAGGGCCGGGCCCCCTTCACCGCCCAGGCCATCCTGGAAGGGGAGATCCCGAGCCTCAGGGACTTTCTCCGGAGTCAAGCCCTTCTTGCCGCCCTCCTCACCCATCCTGGGGACGAGTACCTTGGGGCCAAGCACCGGGCCCTCAAGCACAAGCTTCCTCAAAGCCTCCTCCTCGATGCCCTCAAGGAGCTGCACTCCCCCCTAGGCCCCCTGCTCGTCCCAGAGCGGAACCTGCTGCGGGAGGTGGAGGTGCCCGTACCCGAGGCTAGCCTCCTTCGCTGGAAGGAGGCCTTCTTGGAGGTATCGGAGGAGGGCCTTTACTTCCTCGCGGAAACCCGCAGGGGCCTCTACCTAGCCCTCCTGCCGGGCAGGCAGGTCTACCTCAACCGCCTAGACAAGGCCCTCTACCTGAGGACCGGTCTGGAGGCTTAAGAGGGCAGGGGGCTAACCCCTGCCCTTTACACAACATTCCTTCGTGTGCTACCTCATAGCTCCACCCCGGCCATCCTGAGCAAGACCCGACTCCGAATGAGGTTGTGAACCAGCAGAATGAGGTTTATTC
>NZ_KB905803.1 GCF_000381045.1 Thermus scotoductus DSM 8553
CTTCTCCTTTACCGGTGGGAGGTAGAGAACCGGTCCTTTTGGGTACGGGACGTTCTCCTCCACGAGGATGCCTGCCAGGTGCGGGGGGTGGGGGCGTGGGTGCTGGCGGTGCTGCGGGCCTTCCTGGTTTCCAAGCTTCACCGGGAGGGGGTGAGGGAGAAGAAAGCCGCCCTGGAAATCTTCTCCTTCAACCCCCTCTCCGCCCTGCGCTTCCTGGGGCTCTATGCAGTATAGCGGTCAAGTCTGGCGGATGGCATAGAACCGTTGGTTCATAGCCAGCGCACGGTATAAATCGGCCTCGAGCCCTAACCTGCTGAAAAAGCTCTTGGTGGTCTGCTAGCAAGGAAATCGGTATGCAATACTGTCCCTCTCAGTGAGCTGTATTCAAGGCCAGGTTCAAAACCACCACACCCACAATAATGAGTGCAATGCCCAGGGCAATTGCCCCGTTCATGGGCTCTTTGAGCACCAGCCAGCCCCATACCGCAATGAGGGCTGTGCCCAGCCCCGACCAGACCGCATAGGCGGTGTTGAGCGGAATGGTTTTGAGCGCCAGGCTCAGAAAGTAGAAGGCGCTGGCATAGCCCACCACCACCAGCACAGAGGGCCCCAGCTTACTAAAGCCCTGCGAGGCTTTGAGACCCGTCGAACCGATCACCTCGAACACAACTGCCAGCAACAGCAAAACCCAGCCGTTCACGAAACCTCCTTGACCTGTGCGGGTTTCCTGTCGTTCGGTGAGACCAGTTTGAGGCCGATTACCGAACCAATCAGCAGCACCAGGAAGGCGATGCGGCCCACGGTAGCGGGGTCGCCCAAAAAGAGAATCCCCACCAGCGCGGTGCCGAAAGCCCCGATACCCGTCCAGACAGCGTAGGCGGTGCCCATAGCCATCAGCCACCTGCCAGTTCCAGCATTCGCCGCAAAACTTTTCGCTTGTATTCGCCCTCTGGCACACCCAATTGGAGGATATCGGCTATGAAGATGCCGTCGGTGGCTAGCATCGCTACCATCACGTCGGGGTTCTGGGGAATTTGGGCATACCAGCGCTGCCAGCGTTCACGCACGACTTCCAGCAAACTGGGGTTCAGGGCTAGCGCTGCCATCATCCCCAAGAACAGCCCTTGCGAGTCATCTTGGGCGCCCAGTTTGACATAGGCCTGAGCGAAAGGCAGACCGCTGGCTTGGAGGCGCTGTTCAAACACATTTAGCTGGTATTCTAGGAGTTCCTTTAGCAGAGCATCTTTGCCAGGGAAATGGTATAGCAGCCCCCCTTTGCTGACCCCAGCTTCCCTAGCTACCGTCTCCAGCGTCAGGGCCACCGCGCCTTCCCGCCGTATCACCTCCGTAGCAGCCTGCAATATCCGCGCCTTGACTATCAAACTGGAGTTTTCGATTTTTGGCATGCATACCTCCCTCATCAAACTGTACCGTCCAGACGTTATAGTTTGATGAGAAGTTCTTTCCACAGACTTGACCGCTATGCGGCCTTTGGGGTTAATAAGAGGCATGACCCTCTGGTGGCTTTTCTTTCCCGCGTGGACTCCCTGAGGGGCGTGGAACGCTTCGCCCGCGCCAACCCCCACCTCTTGCCC
>NZ_KB905804.1 GCF_000381045.1 Thermus scotoductus DSM 8553
GCTTTGCTGAGGTGCGGGAAGTGCTGGAGAAGATGCTTCTGGAGAGGTATGCCCCCCGTACACAGACGCTTACACATAAATCTTGACACGACCCGGGGAAACCTTCCGGGTCCTGAAGGAGAAGGAGCTCAAGCGCTTTGGGGAGTACCGGACGAGAAGGCTGGTGCTGGAAGCGTGGGAGAGGCTTTTCTCTAGGGATTGACCTGGCCGGGCAAGGGTACCTATCTGAGAGGGATTGCCTCCATGCGATAGCGCTTCCGACCGCTTTTGCTTTGATCCACACGAAGGCGAGCCACAAAGGGCGGCGGGGTCTTCTGGAGGAAATCCTGAACTTGGGGTTGGGCCTGATAAAACTCCGAAGCCAGAACCAACAGCCAGCCCTTTTGGGGGTTCTTGGGGAAAGGGAACAAGATGACCCCGGCCCTGTAGCGCAAAATGGCGGCCTTTTCCTCCTGCCGGTAACGCATCCTTTTATCCAGGGTCAAGACCACCCAACCCCGCGAAGCCACCACGCGCAATAGGTCCTCATCGGATACATCCGGGGCGAAGTGGTCGTCGTGAAGTTCCACCGCAAGGCCAAGTTCCCGAAGCTTCTGCCCAAAGCCCTTCCCCAGGTTGCGGTCGCAGAAGAAGACCGGGCTCACGCGGCCGTGCCCTCAAAAACCAGGGCTTCCCGAACGGCCTCGGGGGGAAGGCCGTAGTCCTCGGCGATCTCCTCTAGCTCTTCCCCAGCGTTGTACCGAAAGGCCAGGACTCGGGTTTGGACCCTTTCCACCATAGGGGCCCCAAAAGCCACTCGGGGGTCCAAAGCAATCCACTCCGCGCGGACCTTCTCGCCTACCGGGGGGCGGAAGCGAAGAGGCAGGCCCTTCTCGTCACGCTCTACACGCTTAAGGAACGACTCCAAAACCTCGCGCAAGGCCACCTGGCCGCTCCGGGTCAGGGAGAGAAGCTCTCTGCCCCGATCCACAAAGACCTCTCCCAGGCCTGCCTTGAGGTCTAGGAGCAAGGGGCGCTCTTCTCCCAACCAACTCTTGGCCACCTCCACCGCCTGGCGCACCCGTTGCATGGAAATGCGGTGCTCCCGGCGCAGGGCCGCCAGCACGTTGGCTTCCACCAAGTTGTGGAAGGAGAGGAGCGGCCCGCCCCCAGGGGTTTGAATCAAGGGCGGTGACCACTCGCGCTTGGCCCCCCCTTGGACCGGATAGTTGCGCCCCCGCACCCACGTTCGCAGGGTGGCCTCCGGTACGCCCAGGTACCAGGCCGCCTCCTTTAGGGTGTAAAGGGGGGATTCCCTGGGGTCCTGGCGAGGCTCACCCGGAGTCAAGGGGTGGTTCGTGCTCTTCTCCTCTCCCATTCCCGCCCCAATTCTACCAGCCTTTACTAGCTTGTAAACGATCAAGATCACGGGCCGCGTCCATCTGTTTAAACTCAGAATACCTTCGTGTGCTAAGTGCCAACCCCTTATCATGTCAACATGGCAGCCCCTCTTCAGATCCAGCTGACCCCTGAGGAGGACCGGCTCCTGCTGGAACTCTCCCT
>NZ_KB905805.1 GCF_000381045.1 Thermus scotoductus DSM 8553
CCCTGGGGATGGTGATGGCCCTGGCCCTTCTGGTGTACGCCCTGGGGGAGTGGGAGCTGAGGCGGAGGCTGGAGGGGACGGGGTCCAGCCTGCCGGATCAAAAGGGGAGACCCACAGCCAAGCCCACCTTGCGCTGGGTGTTTCAACTCTTTATGTGGGTCCGCCTGGTGGAGCTGGGGGGCAAGTTGCTCGTCCTCAACCTGGCTCCCCATCACGAGACCGCGGTGCGCCTTCTGGGGGCCGGGCGATATTACCTGCTGGAGTGAAGGGGGTGCGGAATGTGGGCTATAGCGTTCACCCCCAGGCCACGGTGCTGGAGGCTTTGCGCAAGCTGGCGGAGCACGACATCGGGGCCCTCCTGGTCATGGAGGGGGAGAGGCTTCTCGGGATTTTCTCCGAGCGGGACTATGCCCGGAAACTGGTCCTCCTGGGCCGGTTTTCCAAGGGCACCCGGGTGGAGGAGGTCATGACCCGCGAGGTGATCACGGTGACTCCCGAAACCACCTTGCAAGAGGCCATGCGCCTGATGACCGAGCACCGGGTGCGGCATCTTCCTGTCTTGGAGGAAGGCAGGGTGGTCGGGGTAGTTTCCATCGGGGATGCGGTCAAGGCCATCATCACCGAGCAGGAGGTCCTGATCGAGGAGCTTTCCCGCTACGTGATGGAAAACCGCTAGTCGCGGAAAAGCCAGCTGAGAAGAAGGCTTACCAGGGAAAGGATCAAGGCCCCGATGAGGGCTTCAGCAAAGCCCGGCACCTGAAGGGCCGTGACCTCGGCCACCAGGTAAAGCACGATGCCGTTGACCACCAGGGTGAAGAGCCCCAGGGTCATGAGGTTTAAGGGCAGGGTCAGGAAAAGGAGAAGGGGCCGCAGTAAGGCATTGGCCAGCCCCCATACCGCACCCGCCACCAAGTAGTCCAAAAGCCCTGCCTCCCGGGCGAAGGAAACCCCCGGGTACACCAGGCTCACCACCCAAAGGGCCAGGGTGTTGAGGAGAAGCCGTACCAGCAGGCCGCGCATGCCCTTAGCTTACCCGAAAAGCCTCCACCCCCCTTGACAGTCTTGTGTTGGTCTGGTAGTTTTTTCTTTGCGCTGCCTGAAGGGGCGGCGGGGGATCTTGAAAGCTGGGGTGGAGGATAGGTAGTTAGAGGCCGTGATGAGCGGCCTTTGAGGGTCAAGATGCTAAGGGCCCACGGTGGATGCCTTGGCACCCGAGCCGATGAAGGACGTGGCTACCTGCGATAAGCCAGGGGGAGCCGGTAGCGGGCGTGGATCCCTGGATGTCCGAATGGGGGAACCCGGCCCGTGGGAACACGGGTCACCGCCGATTGGCGGGGGGAACCTGGGGAACTGAAACATCTCAGTACCCAGAGGAGAGGAAAGCGAAAGCGACTCCCTGAGTAGCGGCGAGCGAAAGGGGAAGAGCCTAAACCGTCTGGCTTGTCCGGGCGGGGTAGTGGGGCCCTCGGATACCGAATCCCCGACTCTAGCCGAAGCTGTTGGGAAGCAGCGCCAGAGAAGG
>NZ_KB905806.1 GCF_000381045.1 Thermus scotoductus DSM 8553
AGCATGTCCATGGATCACCCCCGGTACCAGATACGGGCTGCGCCCGCAAGGGGAGATTTACCACGAAACGGAGATGTGGGTAAAGTCCTGTTTATCAGGCTTTAACCTTTCCCGCTAGAATGGGCGTAGATGCGGGTATTTCTTTTGGTTGGCGTCTGGTTATGGAGCCTGGCTTTAGCCTTTCCCCGCATAGGGGTGCACGAGGGCTTCACCCGCTTGGTCTTTGATCTGCCCTCCAAAGAGGTCCAGCACACGCTTTCCCAGGAGAATGGCCTTCTGGTCCTGATCCTGAAAGGGGTTAAGGCAGCCCCCATGGATCAGGTGGTGAACTCTTCCGAGGTGGCCTCGGTGCAGACCCTACCCGAGGGGGGGCAGGTGCGGGTGGTGGTGCGCTTGAAGGGGGCAGTGGAGGCCACGGTGCGCCGCTATTCCGACCCGGAGCGGTTGGTGGTGGACCTGAGCTTGAAAAAGGAGGCCTCCACTCCGGCCAAGGCCCTTCCTGACCCGCCCCGCAGCCGTCCACCCAAGCCTCCCAAGCCCGTGGTCCTCCTGGACCCCGGCCACGGGGGGATGGACCCGGGGATGGTGGGGTACGTGGTGGAAAAAGAGGTGGTACTGGATGTGGCCCTTCGCCTCAAGCGCCTGCTGGAAAGGGAGGGAATAGAGGTGCGCCTCACCCGGGACCGGGATATGCACCTGTCCCCGGACAAGCGGGAGGACCTTTCCCGGCGGGCGGCCCTGGCGGATAGCTCCCAGGTGAACCTTTTTATCTCCCTCCACGTGAACGCCACGCCCACCCGCACCGCCCAAGGGGTGGAGGTGTTTTACTTTGGCCGGGCCCAGGATGCCCGGGTTTTGACCCAAGTGATCCGGGAAAACGGTGGGGGGGAGCTGGGGCAACGCCTGACCCAGGAAGCCCGCACCGTGGCGGAGAGGATTCTCTTTGACATTGTGGCCCAGGCCAACCAGCGCTACAGCCAGCGCCTTGCGGAAACCTTAGGGAGGAAGCTTTCCCAGACCACAGGGAGCCCCTTCCGGGGGACCTTTCCCGGCGACTTCTTCGTGCTTCGCTACGCCAAGGTACCGGCGGTCTTGGTGGAGATGGGCTTTGGGGACCATCCGGCAGAGGGGCGAAGGCTTGCCGACCCCACCTACCGGGAGAAGGTGGCCCAGGGGCTTCTTTCAGGCATCCTCACCTTTTTGGCCAACGGGGCCTATGCCCGCTGAGGGCTAGGGAGGGGGAAGGGAAGGCTCAGTCCGGTTTGGGATCGGGGCCAGGAGGGCGGGCGTTGAGCCTTAGAGAAAAGAGGGGGTGTGGGGGAGCTATAATCCCCCGGTTTTTAAACCGGGGATACATGG
>NZ_KB905807.1 GCF_000381045.1 Thermus scotoductus DSM 8553
TAGCCTGGTGGCAAACACCTTCCTGCTTAGGTCCCAGGAAACCCCCAATCCCCTCACCTCCAACCCGGTAACCCATCCGGTCTTTAGTGTGAACCCTATGTACACGTCAAAACCTCCATAGGGCATAACCCCAAGGGACTTCCGCGCCTTCCTCCCCCTGCACCCCAGAGGGCAAGCGCCCAAAGGGTGAGCAGGTCCAGCCCCGCCCGGAAGAGGCTCTGTCCCAGCCTCCCGTGCTTCTTGGGCCTCACCGGACGCACCCGGTGCAGCACAAGCCCCGTCCGAAACGCCCACACGAAGGCCAGGCTCAAGGGGACCAAAAGCCGCGAAAGCCTCTCCCCCCGCGTCACGTGCGTGGCCTCCAGGTCAAATCCCCGCCCCTTCAGGGCCCCAAAGAGCCGCTCTATCCCCCACCTGAGCCCGTACACCTCCAGCACCCGGTGAGGGTCCAGGTCCGTAGCCACAATCAGCCACTCCCGGACCCCAAGGCGCAACCCCACCACCCACATGCGCCGCCCGTAGACCCAGTACCGCCGCCTGGGCACCCGGCTCTCTCCCACCTTCAGGGAGGCAAAGAGCTCCCAGGCCCGAGGGCCCGAGCCCAACCGCCACATCCGGGTGTTGGCCTTGATTCGGATGCACCGGGGGATGCCCTTCTCCTCCAGGTACCGGAACCACGCCTCCCCTATGAACTCCCGATCCGCCAGGAACCCCTCCACCCGGAGGTGGGGGAAGTGGGCCCTCAGGAAAGCCAAGGCCCTCTCCATCAGGGCGATGCGTTCGGGGGTGGAGGAGTTGCCGTCGTGGGGAAGGAAGCTCCAGAACAGGGGGACGGCCAGGCCTTGGTACAGGAAGGCCAGCATCAGGAGGTTGACCTTGCTCTTCCCCAGCTCCCACTCGGTCCGGTCCATGACCAGGAGGAGCCCTTGGGGTCGGAGGAGGGCGAAGATGAAGCGGGCATAGCCCTCCCCGTCCAGCCCCGGCCAGGCCAAGAACCGCTGGAACCTTCGGTAGGCGGAGCGGGGGTCAGGGCTGGCTATGGAGCCGAGGGAAAGAGCGAGTCTGGGGCCGCTTGTGGTGCGGGCGGTGACCAGAGCCATCACCAGGGCGGCCAGGAAGGTGAGGCGCCTGAGGTCGGCCTTCCAGTATCGCTTCAAGGCGTTGATGAGTGGGGTAAGCTGTTCCATGGGGACCACCTCCTATGGGTACCTGCCCATCCACGTGGGCGCAGGTCCATCCTAAAGGGGTGGTCCCACGTTTTGACGTGTACTGAGGTGTGAACCTTCTCCTTCGCAAGGAAGTGAGTCCGAAGGAAGCCGTGGTGGGCGATCTTCTCACCTACTACCTCACCCTGGAAAATCCCTCGTCC
>NZ_KB905808.1 GCF_000381045.1 Thermus scotoductus DSM 8553
GCTGGGAGGGGGCTTGGGTGTTCCCACACATTTATCCAAGCCCCTTCCTTATTGGCGTGTCAATGCATATGCAGGTGAATATCCGAAAGGGGGGAGGCTATGAGCGTTAGGGAGCGTCTGTATCGGACCTTAAGGGATCGGTTTGGCCTAGAGGAGTTCCGTCCGGGACAGCTGGAAGCCGTAGAGGCGGCCCTTTCGGGGAAGCGGCTTTTGTTGATCCAACCCACGGGTTGGGGAAAGAGCCTGGTCTACCAGATGGTGGCCGCTGAAAGGGGTTTGACCTTGGTTTTCAGTCCGCTCAAGGCCCTCATGCGAGATCAGGTGCGGGAAGCCGAAAAGTATGGGTTGAAAGCTCGGGTTCTTAACTCGGACATGGAGCCGGAAGAACAAGAAGCCATCCTCAAGGAAGCGAGCGAAGGGGGAGTGGATCTCCTCTACATTGCCCCAGAGCGGCGCCACAATGGTCTGTGGAGGGAATGGTACGGCCTTCTTCCTATCCGGGCCTTGGTGGTGGACGAGGCCCACTGTATTTCCCAGTGGGGCCATGATTTTCGCCCCGATTACCGGCGGATCATAGAGTTCGTGCGGTTATTGCCCCCGCAAACACCGGTGATTGCGGTCACCGCGACAGCAACACGGCGGGTTCAGGAAGATATCGAAGCGCAGTTGGGAGGATCGTTGCACGTCATCCGCGGAAGCTTGACCCGCCCCAATCTTAGCCTTCATGTCGTCCGTGTGGGAGATGAAGCAGAAAAGTTCGCAGAAGTGTACCGCTGGGTGAGCTTCTTAGAGGGGACTGGGATTGTTTATACCGCCACTAAAGCCTCCGCAGAAGCAATCGCCGCTTTCCTCCAGGAGAATGGCGTGGACGCCCGCTATTACCATGCGGATTTGCCTTTAGAAGAGCGAAAGGCCATAGAAGAGGCTCTCCTCAACAACGAAGTGAAGGCTGTTGTTTCCACAAATGCCCTAGGAATGGGGATTAACAAGCTCGATCTCCGCTTTATCGTGCACGCCGAGGTTCCAGGGTCACTTCTGGCCTATTACCAAGAGATCGGCCGGGCCGGTCGCGATGGTCTGCCTGCTTACGCTGTACTGATTTACGATCCAGAGGACAGATCCATTCAAGAGCACTTCATAAAAAACAGCAAACCTCCTGAGGAAGCCTACCAGCGCGTTCACCAGATTCCTTCGTGTGCTACCTCATAGCTCCACCCCGGCCATCCTGAGCAAGACCCGACTCCGAATGAGGTTGTGAACCAGCAGAATGAGGTTTATT
>NZ_KB905809.1 GCF_000381045.1 Thermus scotoductus DSM 8553
TTTTTTGTAAATATTTTCTTGTATTCTTTGTTAACCCATTTCATAACGAAATAATTATACTTTTGTTTATCTTTGTGTGATATTCTTGATTTTTTTCTACTTAATCTGATAAGTGAGCTATTCACTTTAGGTTTAGGATGAAAATATTCTCTTGGAACCATACTTAATATAGAAATATCAACTTCTGCCATTAAAAGTAATGCCAATGAGCGTTTTGTATTTAATAATCTTTTAGCAAACCCGTATTCCACGATTAAATAAATCTCATTAGCTATACTATCAAAAACAATTTTGCGTATTATATCCGTACTTATGTTATAAGGTATATTACCATATATTTTATAGGATTGGTTTTTAGGAAATTTAAACTGCAATATATCCTTGTTTAAAACTTGGAAATTATCGTGATCAACAAGTTTATTTTCTGTAGTTTTGCATAATTTATGGTCTATTTCAATGGCAGTTACGAAATTACACCTCTTTACTAATTCAAGGGTAAAATGGCCTTTTCCTGAGCCGATTTCAAAGATATTATCATGTTCATTTAATCTTATATTTGTCATTATTTTATCTATATTATGTTTTGAAGTAATAAAGTTTTGACTGTGTTTTATATTTTTCTCGTTCATTATACCCCTCTTTAATTTGGTTATATGAATTTTGCTTATTAACGATTCATTATAACCACTTATTTTTTGTTTGGTTGATAATGAACTGTGCTGATTACAAAAATACTAAAAATGCCCATATTTTTTCCTCCTTATAAAATTAGTATAATTATAGCACGAGCTCTGATAAATATGAACATGATGAGTGATCGTTAAATTTATACTGCAATCGGATGCGATTATTGAATAAAAGATATGAGAGATTTATCTAATTTCTTTTTTCTTGTAAAAAAAGAAAGTTCTTAAAGGTTTTATAGTTTTGGTCGTAGAGCACACGGTTTAACGACTTAATTACGAAGTAAATAAGTCTAGTGTGTTAGACTTTATGAAATCTATATACGTTTATATATATTTATTATCCGGAGGTGTAGCATGTCTCATTCAATTTTGAGGGTTGCCAGAGTTAAAGGATCAAGTAATACAAACGGGATACAAAGACATAATCAAAGAGAGAATAAAAACTATAATAATAAAGACATAAATCATGAGGAAACATATAAAAATTATGATTTGATTAACGCACAAAATATAAAGTATAAAGATAAAATTGATGAAACGATTGATGAGAATTA
>NZ_KB905810.1 GCF_000381045.1 Thermus scotoductus DSM 8553
GCCAAAGGGGCTGGCTGGACGAAAGGAGGGCGGTTCTGGAAAGCCTTTACGCCCTAAGGCGGGCCGGGGCCCAGGGGATCCTCACCTACTACGCCTTGGAAGCGGCCCGCTGGCTGAAGGAAGCCTAGGTCAAGCTTCCTGGGTCTGGCGGGTTTCCTGGGGTGCGGGGATGCCCCCGGTGAGGAGGGTATAGCCTGCCGCCAGGCTCACCATGGCCCCTGCCAGCAGGAAGACCCGGGGGGCCCCCATCCATCCCTCCAAGGCTCCGCCCCACAGGGTGCCCAGGAGAACGGCGGCGTTCATCACCGCGCTGAAGGCGGCGAAAATCCGTCCCCGCATCTCCTGGGGGGTGTTGAGCTGCAGGATGGAGCGGGCGGGGACGATGAAGGCCATGTTGAGGAAGCCGCTTATGAAAAAGGCCAGGAGCACCCAGGCGAAAAGGGGAAAGGCTCCGATGGAGGCTTCAAAGAGGCCGAAGAGAAAAAGCGCCAACAGGAAGAGCCTCTCCCTGGGAAGGCGCCTTAGGAGATAGGGGATGGCAAGCCCTCCCAGAATGGCCCCCAAGGCCATGGCCCGCTCCCACGGGGGGCAGGGGTTCCGCCTCGGGGGGGACGAGTTCGCCCTGATCCTGCCCGAAAGGGCCCTCGAGGAGGCCCGGCGGGCCCTGGGGGCTTTCCCCGTGAGCCTGGGGGTGGTACGGGCCGAGGAGGGCCAAGGCCAGGCCCTTCTGGAGCTGGCCGACCGGAGGATGTACCGGACCAAGCGCCAAAAAAGGGCTAAGGCCCCCTGGCCTGCGCCAGGGGGGCGCAAGGGTGGGGGGGTCCCCTAGCCCGCCTTGCGCATGAAGCCCACCGCCCGGAGCAGCCAGATAAGGACCACGGCCCCCACCACCCCCCAGAGGATCCCGCCCAGGCTGAGGCTGCCTGCGGAGGAGGCCCCGCCGATGCCCAAAAGGTCAGCGAAGAGCCACTTCGCCAGCGCGGAACCCACGATGCCGATGAGGATCTTGCCGAGAAGCCCCTCGCGGTCTCCCATGATCATGCTGGCGATCCACCCCACAATGGCGCCTACCAGAATGGCCACAATCCAGCTCATCTCTCCCCCTTTCTTTCTCCAAAGTACTCCCGAACTCCGCCCGCGTCAAGGGACGGGGTAT
>NZ_KB905811.1 GCF_000381045.1 Thermus scotoductus DSM 8553
TGTACCAAATCCGTGTCCACCTGTGGTGGACGTGGGGGTCGTGTAAGGAATTATGCCTTCGTGTGCTACTTGATCTGGACCCCTAGGGTGTGAAAGAAAAGGGGGTGCTATGCATCCAAACCGTGAGCACCCCCTCTACTATCTTGACGCAGAAACCCTTCTCGTAGCCACCTACGTCTGGGTAGATGACGAACTCAAGGCCCTCGTCGCCCAAGGTCACAAGCTCCCAAAAAAGCAAAAGCACCAAAAGGCCACCCTGGCCGAACTCCTGGCCCTCGCCATCTTCCTCCTCCGCAAGATGTTCCCCTACGGGGAAGCAGCCAGGGCCAGGACCTCGCCAAAGGCTACCTCGCCGCCAAAACTACCCTGAAGCCTTACTTCCCCTCCCTCCCCCACCTCTCCCGCTTCTACCGGGTCCTTCAAAAGGCTCATGGGCTCCTGGCCCACCTCGCCCTCAGGCTCTCCGGAGGAGAAGGCTTGCTACAGGTGGTGGACCTGAAGCCCATTCCCCTGGCCCACGGACAGCGCATCCACAGCCTCTCCCTCCCTGAGGCCGCGGTGGGGAAAGGACCCCTGGGGGCTTTTGGCGGATACGCCCTCATGCCGGTGATGAACGAGCGGGGCCTCTTTTTCCGCTGGGTTCTTCTGCCCGGGAATGCCCGGGAGACCTGGGGGAGGGAGGTCCTTGAGGGTTTGCCTGCGGTTCTTGGGGACCGGGGTTTTCGCTGGGTCCAGGGAGTGAAGACGCCGCCCTACCGGCTCAGGGGAGGGAAGGTGGTGGAGACGGGGTGGCGAGCCTGGATGGGGAGGGTGCGCAACTGGATTGAGACGCGGTTTAGCGTGATGGTGAGGTCTTTGGGGCTTCACCGGATGGAGGTGCGGTCGTATTGGGGTTTGGTGGCGCGGGTCCATCTCATCCTGCTGGTGCACAACCTGATTCGGAGCCGGGTGCTTCTCAAGATGGCTGGGGTGGAGATATGAGGTAGCACACGAAGGTATGTGTAGGAGTTTGTGTATAAAAGGGGGGTACCAGGATTAGGAAGGAGGTACCCCGTGGACCAGGATACCTTGCAGGTGATGCTAAGGGAAGC
>NZ_KB905812.1 GCF_000381045.1 Thermus scotoductus DSM 8553
AGATTTTTGGGGTTATTTAGGGGAGAAAACATAGGGGGGTACTACGACCTCCCCCCTAGGTGTCCATTGTCCATTGTCCAAACAAATAAATAAATATTGGGTTTTTAATGTTAAAAGGTTGTTTTTTATGTTAAAGTGAAAAAAACAGATGTTGGGAGGTACAGTGATGGTTGTAGATAGAAAAGAAGAGAAAAAAGTTGCTGTTACTTTAAGACTTACAACAGAAGAAAATGAGATATTAAATAGAATCAAAGAAAAATATAATATTAGCAAATCAGATGCAACCGGTATTCTAATAAAAAAATATGCAAAGGAGGAATACGGTGCATTTTAAACAAAAAAAGATAGACAGCACTGGCATGCTGCCTATCTATGACTAAATTTTGTTAAGTGTATTAGCACCGTTATTATATCATGAGCGAAAATGTAATAAAAGAAACTGAAAACAAGAAAAATTCAAGAGGACGTAATTGGACATTTGTTTTATATCCAGAATCAGCAAAAGCCGAGTGGTTAGAGTATTTAAAAGAGTTACACATTCAATTTGTAGTGTCTCCATTACATGATAGGGATACTGATACAGAAGGTAGGATGAAAAAAGAGCATTATCATATTCTAGTGATGTATGAGGGTAATAAATCTTATGAACAGATAAAAATAATTACAGAAGAATTGAATGCGACTATTCCGCAGATTGCAGGAAGTGTGAAAGGTCTTGTGAGATATATGCTTCACATGGACGATCCTAATAAATTTAAATATCAAAAAGAAGATATGATAGTTTATGGCGGTGTAGATGTAATCGTAGAATTTAAGAGTTTAATGGATTATGCAATGAAGTTTAAATTTGATGATTGGTTCCCGCTTTTATGTGATAACTCGGCGTATGTTATTCAAGAATATATAAAATCAAATCGGTATAAATCTGACCGATAGATTTTGAATTTAAGAGTGTCACAAGACACTCTTTTTTCGCACCAGCGAAAACTGGTTTAAGCCGACTGCGCAAAAGACATAATCGATTCACAAAAAATAGGCACACGAAAAACAAGTTAAGGGATGCAGTTTATGCATCCCTTAACTTACTTATTAAATAATTTATAGCTATTGAAAAGAGATAAGAATTGTT